>NZ_MRCD01000150.1 GCF_001904745.1 Calothrix sp. HK-06 | reverse complement strand
AGACGAGAAAAATCATTTGTGCCTGCACCATTTTTAAGATAACTCTAAAGAGTAACGAGTGCTAAGTGGAGTTAAGAGTTAGGAGTTAGGAGTTACTACTCAGCACTCAGCACTTTGTATATAAGTTGCTGGCTTTTTTTACAAAGATTCGCTAAACTTTCGCTTATTAATTTTTCTTTTTATGCTAGCTGTTAGCATTTGCCTGAAAACAAAGGTACGGATGTGGGTAAGAATATAAATTTGATTGATAGAGTAAAACTTGGAGTGGCAGTATCAGCGGCAAAAAGTGTAACTTTTGCTGTACGCACGCTGCGTTTAGGTGCTGCTTCGGTGCTTCCTGGTTCAATAGCGCGCAAAATTGAACCTCGTTTATTAGAGTTACTCAGCCAACAGGTTAAAAATGGAGTTATTCTAATTGCTGGCACCAACGGTAAAACCACTACTTCGCTATTATTACGAGAAATTCTTGAGCGTAAGGGGTACCGTGTCGCACATAACTCAACTGGCGCCAATCTCGAAAACGGCTTGGTAACTGCTTTAATGGAAAGTACTGATGCCTTTGGTGGGTTGAATGTTGACTATGCGATTTTAGAGGTTGATGAGAATATTGTGCCAAAAGTACTGGCGCCGATTCAACCGAAAGCAATTTTGTGCTTAAATCTATTTCGCGACCAGTTGGATAGATACGGCGAGGTAGATACAATCAGTAAACGGTGGACAAAAGCTATATCGACGAATTCCCCAAATACTACCGTTATTTCTAACGCTGACGACCCGACATTATCATATCTAGGTCAGCAGTTATCACAGAAAGTCGTATTTTTTGGTTTAAATGAACCAAATAAATACCTCGAAGAAATTCCTCACGCTGTAGACTCTATATATTGTCCTAACTGTGGACATTCGCTTGACTACGAAGGTGTGTATTTATCGCACTTAGGAGAATTTAGTTGTCCTCAATGTGGTTTTAAGCGTAGTAAACCAGCTTTGAACAGTAGCGAGTGGTCGCAGGTGCTAGTTGGACTGTATAACAAGTACAATACTTTGGCTGCGGCAACAGTAGCAATTGAGTTAGGTATTGATGAAGCAACTGTCAGGGATACTATACCGACATTTCAACCTGCATTTGGACGTGCAGAAGAGTTGCAAATCGACGGTAAACGAGTCAGAATTTTGCTATCTAAGAACCCTGTAGGGACAAACGAAACGATTCGAGTTGTTACGGAAAGTAATGATAAGACAACGCTGTTGATACTTAATGATAGGGTGCAAGATGGTGAAGATGTATCTTGGATATGGGATGTAGATACAGAAGCGCTAGTTCAACGTGGTGGAACCCTTGTTGTAAGTGGAGACAGGGTATATGATATGGCACTACGTTTAAGATATAGCGATGTTTATGACAGTAAAGTTAATTTGATTGTTGAGGAAGATTTAAAGAAAGCAATTAGTACTGCGCTAGAACATACGAAACCGGATGAGACGTTGCATATTTTACCAACGTATACTGCAATGTTAGATGTACGTGAAGTTCTGACAGGTAAAAAAATAAGATAACTCGTTGTAAGCACTCGTTGTAAGCACTTCAGTGCTTTCCACTGAAGACAAGCACTGAAGTGCTTATTACTGAAGTTTCACTGCTGCACACTGTAACGGCAAAACTTCCTCCAAGCTTAACTCGTGGTCAGAAGTCAAATGACTGTTACAACAAATTGTGCTGAAAAATACGGGTTTTCCTACTACTTCCGAAAAATGCTTCTCCAGCAACAAACGTGAGGTAATATCACCCAGTAAATCAGATAAATCTTTGGTTAACTGGTCTCTATCATCACGGTGAACCATTCTAAATTTAAATGGTTGCTCCCCAACTATCTCTCTTATATCCGAATCAAACTTATCGGGTTTCCCATCTACGTAAGCAAACGATACTTCTTCTAGAAACTTCCATGCAACGGGGAAAATCTCACGGATATTGTCGAGGTAGTTTCCACCCTGATAAACCAAAGTCGCTGTTTTGCAGTCCATTGTATCTCGCGGTTGTAATTTGATTGGAACATCGGACACAGACAGAAAATATGGTAATACTTTCTTTGAGGTGATTAAAGCAACATTTACAATACTTCTAATTTGTTTAGCGTTTTAAAAAATAAGGTAAAAAATTTATGAGTACGCATTACGAAGTAGTTATCGGTTGGCTGTATCCTAAGTTGATGAGTACTTATGGTGATAGAGGTAACGTAATTACGATTCAACGTCGCGCGCAATGGCGCCAATTCGATGTTAAAATAGTCAATCTCGATTCAGAAGCAACTCCAGAAGATATCAAGTCTGTAGATATTATCGTTGGTGGAGGCGCCCAAGACCGTCAGCAGGAACTTGTAATGCGTGACTTAATTGGCGCCAAAGCTGAGGCAATGCGTGAAAAATTAGATAATGGTACACCTGGTGTGTTTACCTGTGGTTCACCTCAACTACTTGGAAATTACTATGAACCAGGCGCCGGACAACGTATCGAAGGATTAGGAATTTTAGACTTAGTATCAATACATCCAGGTGAAAATACGAAGCGCTGTATTGGTAACTTAGTTATCGAAGTTACAGCGACAAAACTCGCACGCGACCTAGAAGAAATGACTGGTACAAAACCTTATTTAGTTGGGTTTGAAAACCACGGTGGACGCACCAAATTAGGAAAAGTCGAAGCATTAGGTAAAGTAATCTACGGTTTGGGTAACAACGGTGAAGACGGTACCGAAGGAGCTTTTCATCAAAACGCTATTGCGACTTACTCACATGGCCCGTTATTACCGAAGAATCCTTTTGTGGCAGACTGGTTAATTCAAACAGCATTACGTTTAAAGTATCAACAGCCTATTTTATTAAAACCTTTAGAAGATGAATTGGCTATGCAAGCACGTGAAGCTATGTTAAAACGCTTAAAAGTTAACCTATCTAACATACCCCAACCTGTAGGAGCAAGTTAACTTTTAACATACCTGGGTGCTATGACTTTTGTCATAGTATAAATCATGACGTTTAACTCATGTCGCTATAAGTAAGAAATCCTTATGATGATGGTGTAAACAAGAGATATACTTCCCAGGTATGATGAAAATTAACAGATTAATTCCTTTCTTAGTTGGCGCCGTTGCTTTAAGTGTTGCCGCAGTTCCCTTAATGGTTAAAGCTGATGCAATTCATAATGGATATCCACTAGTAGCACAAGCTCAACAACAGAAACCTCACAAAAAAGGAGGTCTCTGGTCAAAATTGAATCTCACTGACGCGCAAAAACAACAGATGCGTCAAATTGAACAAGATACTAAAAAGCAGATAGAAGGTGTTTATAGACCAGACCAGCTTGCAAAACTCCAAGCAGCAAAATCACAGCGTCAACAAGGACAACGTATTAATCGTCGTGAATTAATGCAGTCGTTGAATTTGGATGAGAGTCAAAAAGCTCAAATTAAGCAAATTCGAGAAGCGCAAAAAGCTAAGATGGAAGGCATTTTAAATGATGACCAGAAAAAGCTACTCGAACAACAACGCGCGCAATGGCAGCAAAAGCGTCAACAACGACAACAGTAATAGCAAAATCAATAGGGTAAAGGGTAAAGGGGAAAACAATTTTTTACATCCCATTTCGCTTTTCCCCTAACTCTAAAAAACTAGGACAAATAGAAGGAAATTTTAAGATATTAAACTCTCCCCCGGTTGAAACACGGGGGATTTTTTTACTATATTACGGGAGTAGGATAAATCTACGATTAAATTTGGTGGGTTGGGTCTCGTTCCTCGACCCAACGAAAAGGACTGAAAATGTTGGGTAACACGAGCGGGATAAATTCGCACAGGCATCCCTCAACCTGACCTACGAATTTGTGTTTTTTAGCTATTTTGGACAAAGCGTAGCTGGTTTTTAACAAAACAGTAGTGTAAAAGCCCGTCGTTACGTTCGCAGCTTAGATAGAGAGTGTCAATCTTAGGAAATTCCCAAAATTTAATTCTCCAATTGTGGAATGGGCATCCTTGCCCGTAAACACACGGCTAGAGCGGAAACAGCCTATCCCAATCCATCATTCGTATTTTTCTCTGAAAAAACTTTTTAAGATGTCTGTTAGTTTATACGAGTTAAAGGGAATTCTATAATTAGACCCTAGTACCACTACTACAACTTAATTGCCCTTCTCTTGCTGCTGTTGGCAAAATAAACTTCATTTGTATTGTATCGGCTTGCACTAGAGCGAAGAGTTTAAAGTCAAGTTAGTGGTTCTTATGTATTGTTCTCATTATCAATAAATTTAAATATTTAATATGTCAGATATTACATTGCCGAGAAGAAATCAGATAATATCAGCACATCCCAAACGCCATAACCATATTCAAAAAATTCTCTTTGGAAGTCCTGGTACAGGTAAAAGTTATCTAATTGAAAACGAAATCATTCCAAATCAACTTGGAATAGATAAAGTAAAAAATCCAGAAAATGTTATTAAAACTGTTTTTCATCCAGAATATACTTACGGCGATTTTATGGGGAAACTAGTTCCAATAACTAAATCAGGAAAAGTAGAGTATAACTTTTATCCAGGTCATTTTCTCCAAGCACTAGCACAAGTTTATAAAAATATATTAGCAACCAAACCAAAAAATGTAGAACAAATTAATTGGAGCGCTGTTAAGCATATAGCATTAGTAATCGATGAAATCAATCGAGGAAACTCATCTGCAATATTTGGTGTTTGTTTTCAACTATTAGATAGGGAAGAAACAGGTTGGTCTAGCTATAGTGTGAATTTAACAACAATTGAATTTTATAAAATCATGGAGTTAATTGGAGTTAAAAATGGTTTATTCCCTATTCCTAATTCCATTGAACAACAAATAAAATACCAATTTCCAGGTGAAGACCATTATGTCCATTTTGAGACTTTGCGAGATAAATTTGAACCATTAGGTATAGATACAGAAACTAAAGCAATTAAGCTTCCGCCAAACTTATCCATATTGGGTACGATGAATACTTCCGATAATTCTATTTACTTTATGGATAGTGCCTTTAAGCGTCGCTGGGATTGGGAGTTTATAGATTGGGATGACAGCAAACCTCCCACTCCAACATACGGACAAAATGGTATCTTAAGCAAAGAACAGTGGAAAACGTTTTTCACAAATTTAAATATTTTTATTAAAAAAAATCACTCTTCTATTCGTGGAATAGAAGATAAGCAAATAGGCTATTACTTTATTAAGCAGCCTATTACTTCTGAAAAAATACAAAATAAGTTAATGTTCTTTCTTTGGGATAGTGTATTTAATAGAGACAAAAAACCACTTGTAGAGCTTTTGAACATAAAAGGAGATGAGTTAATTACCTTTGGAGACTTTACTAAGTTTCATAATAAATTCGTAACCAAAATCATGAACTTTAAAAATGTAGGGAATCATGCAAATATTAATCACTATGACAATCTTGATAATTTTTAATTTATTAATTTATTGCCAAATATAAAATTAATCTTTAATCTGCTGAAATGATAAATTTTTCCGAACTAAAATTGATTAAGGTTAAAGAACCCAAAGATAATTTTGTTGGTATACGCAAATCTAAAACTGGAAATGACTTCGAGTTTTGTTTGCCAAACGGGTTTCAGGATTTTCCGGAGGGAGATTTCGACAAGATACGAGAGCTATTTTTCAAAATGTATCGTACCTTTCGCAAGTTTGAACGCGACAACAAAGGTACAAATAGATTTCAAATAAATAAGCCTCAATACCAGCAAGAGCAAGACCAAACAAATATTTATTCGGGTGGTCTTAGTCTAGTAAATGAGCAAGGAGAAGCATGTGTAATATATAGTAAACTTAAGATGATAGAACGTGTGCTTGAAGCCTATGATGACCTTGCGATTAATTCAATACACAAAAAAATTAGGAAAACTGGGGAAATAGATTATTCCCAGATTTACAAATATTTAGATAGAGCTATATATTTAGACAATGATGTAATATATGTAGAAGCGATGGCTTTATCAGGCTCAGTAGTACTTTTCGATAGCGATGCTATAGTAAAATTGTATTGCTACATTCTTGATGAAGTTGTTCAACAGTTAGATGGTGATGTACCCGAAAATATTCAAGCTCATAGAAATGAGATTCGCGGACTCAGCCAATGCTTTAAAGATGGATACTTGACCAACAATCAATCAATTTTTGATAAAAGTAGTTATGCTGAGACTATTTCTATTCTTAAAGAAATACTTGAAAAAATAGACAAAAATACTCATTATAAAGATGCTGGCTACTGGGGACTTTATGAAGCAGTTGAAACATTTTTATACGGAGAACTCAAAGCAGACGAAGAAAACGGGGAATATTGGGGGGTAAAAGGATTTTCACTAGTTTGGGAGGACATATGTCATACGTATTTCTTTAAAAAGTTTAGTGATGCTATTTGTTTTGCAGATGCTGATATAACTTTGGAAAATTACTCAAATGCTGTAAGGCAAACGAGAGAGCAAAACCGTGTTGGTAACTATTTATATAGTAGTAATATAAAGTCTTATGCAAATAGATGGATATATTCTGACAAATCGCATATTCCGTATCCGAAAAAACCAGGCTTCTTTAGATGGCATGAGTTACTCTGTATTGAACTTGATACACAACAAGGCACTTTAATTTTTTCAAATAGAAATTATGATGATTTTAACCAAAGAGATAGAAGCCAAGCAAAACGGCGTTTTCCTTGCCCGGATTTAATTTTAAAGCATGAATCAGAAGATAACTATGATTTGTATATTATTGATTATAAAGATGTTCCAATTGATTTTTATTATAAAAATTGGAATAAGCCGCTAGAAACAACTGATGATAAATTTAGAATAGATATTATAAAACAGCTAACTTACGAACTTGCACTTCAGCAAACAAATCAAGTAAAAATTTCTAAAAGCTGGTTCATAATTCCTAATTATTTAGACAACAGTACATATCAGAGTGTTTTGTGCAATACTAAAATAAACATTAAAGGCATCCAAGTAGTTCAAGCGGATTTTTTTATTTTGCAGAAAAAATATTTAGGTGAAAATTGATGTCTGAAATTTTTGGATTGTTTCCAGAAGAATCAAATTTAAATTTTAATAGTATTTATACTCCTTTTATTTGTTTTAAAAATAAACACCAAAAGCAATTAGCAGAAAAATATGTTGCTCATGAGGTGTCTCTCTTTTTTACTCAGATTTTAAATAAGACTGTTCCTGTAACTGAACTTGCTTATCCCAAAATAATTACTGATCAGGATTTTAAAACAGTCGATATTAAATATTTTTATGATAATTTATTTTATGACCTTGGTGAAAGGCAAGCAGATGGTAAATTATTACCAAAAATTAAATGGGGAATTACATTTGATGAAAAATGCGCTCCGATTAAAGTTGGCTGGATTAACCCAAATTTTGATGGTTCGCAACATGAAATACGTCCATTTTATACAGATAGAGAAGGTAGTCCTTATCGTAGATACGGAACTATAGATATTAATGGAACTCCTATTTTTTACTACATTTATTTTACTATTCAAGAAATACTGAATGTTATTAGGCAAGTACCGACACCTTGAAATTGGTATAAGGGTTTTATAGCAAACTAAGTAAATATAGGCAGTTTTTAGAAGAAAATTATATAATTTTATACACTTGATATGTACCCCATTAATGGCGCAAAAGCTTTGAAGCGACAAAGAAGGCGCCTTTGCTTTTAGCGTTGTTGTAGTTCGCTTCAGTATTAATAAAATATTTTACAAGTTCTAAGAAAATATTTGAAAATTTGCAGAAAGTATAAATTATCAATAGTACGTGCAGCGTAACCCCTAAAGCGCAGCTTTTCTGTCAACCCAACCTACAATTTGGTAATTAAAACTGCCTTACGCTTGAAGTATCAACAGAAGCTGTTAAGGTCTAGATTAATGCATAGGCAGGGATGCCTGTGCTACGGGAGCATTAAAATATACTTTTGTGCTGAGGAACTACAGTTGATTGGGGAAAATCTATAGATAATAGAAGTATCCTCACATACGGTAAATAGGAACATATGCGTACTTTATCGTTACTATTGCACTGGCGCCTACTTTTGGGAGTTGTAATTGTAAGCTCTATACTTTCTCCCTTTACTGTTGGTTTGTACGTTAATGCAGCTACTAACACTCGTCGGTTTACTGAAGCTGACAAAGTTCCGACACAAAAAGTTGCAGTTGTGTTTGGCGCCGGAATTCGACCGGATAATACACCAACACCAATGCTTGCTGATAGAGTAAGTGCTGCTGTTGATTTGTATAAATTGGGACGAGTACAAAAGCTATTGATGACTGGTGATAATAGCAGGGTTGATTATAACGAAGTTATGGTCATGCAAAACTACGCAATTGCACAGGGTGTTCCAGTAGAAGATATTACACTTGACCATGCGGGGTTTAGCACTTACGAAAGCTGTTACCGTGCAAAAGAGGTTTTTGGTGTCAAAGAAGCTATTTTAGTAACGCAAAATTTCCATTTACCACGTGCTGTTTATACCTGTCGTCAACTTGGTATTGAAGCAACTGGTTTAGGAACTCCTGACTGGGGTAGTTATAGCAAAAAGACTGTTTCTTTTTACACTTTTAGAGAACAAGTTTCTACGCTAAAAGCGTTGTGGGAAGTTCATGTAACTCGCCCATTACCAACTTTTTTGGGAAAATTTGAAGGAATTAAATAAAATAAATGTAAAAACAAATGTAGAGACGTTACATGTAACGTCTCTACAGGAATATACATTTTGAATTACCGTCGCGGACTGGGTGTTTTCGATAATGATTTCCAGTCTTGAGCAATTTTTGGAGTCCACAACCAATTTTGATTAAGTTTATCGGGTTGGAAGCTTACCGGGTCTTCGCTTATTACTTTTTGTTGTAATTTTACTGCTTCGTCGAGATATCGCTCACGTTTTGCAGGGGGTTGTGAGCGCGCTGATTTATATAATCCTAGCGCTAGTCCAGCATGAGCGATTAAGTCTTGGCGTTGCTGTGGTACTACCGATGCGTTTGCTGCTGCCATGTTTGACACTTTTGGCTGTTGGTCTTTTGCAGCAATACTTAAGGCTTGAAACCAAGAATCATTAGCTAAATTAATATTACCTTCTGCGTAGTAAGCAAAACCTAAAGCGTTAGCATATACTATAGAGTCTGGTTTAGCTTTAAATGCTGTATTCCAGTAACGACGAGCATCATCAATACTATATTTTTTGTCACCTGCTTGTACCGATTGCCATGCAAGGCGCCCGAATGAGAAACTGACGGATGCGTTATCGATGTTTCGCTGGGGTACTTGTTTAAGTACAGATTCTGCCTCTGCAAGTGCATTACGATTTAATAAGGCATCGACGGCTTTTAATGCTGTGTCTAAATCACCTTGATTAAGTCTCTCAGTGGCAAATGCTGTAACTTTTTCAGTTTTTTCTCTCTCTAAATTAATTTTACTGTAATCAGGTGCCGTTATTTGAGGTAGGTTAGATAACGTGTTTGGTTGACTTTGCCACCAGTTAATACCAACAGCAAATGCAATCGCACCTGCCCCTACAAGTCCAATGAGTGGTATTAATCTTCTTGATTTACGACGTGGTACGCCTGGTTCGATAATGCTAATTGGGTCATGAGATGTTGCGATGTTTGTCGCCATCCCCTGAGTGTTACCAACGGTCATTTCGCTACCCTGGAGATTATTTGATACTAAAGATTCTGACTCCCTTGCCGCTCTTTCTCGGCGCCATTTTTCGACTTCGCGGTCTAAAGAAGTTAAATCATCAGAAACTTCAACACCAGGGATACTATCATCATCTTCGTCATCGTCAAGGATAGAAGTATCTATTGAAGTTTGTTCACTTGCCGTTTTTTGCTGGTCGAGTTGGCGAAATAAATCGGAAACTATCGCCGAATCATCAGCATAACTTGGGTCATCATAATCTTCGATTTCGTCAACTAAGTCACCCCAAGTTTCTTCTCCTAACCAATCAAGTTCTAAGTCATTTTGTCCCAATGACCTCGACATGACATCATCGATTGGTAATGACATTTGAGCTTCATCACTGATACCACTATATAGTGCATTTGTTGCCCTTATATTTGGTGGTTCACCGTACTCAGGCAATAATTCACTTCTTTGCTGTACATATAATCCAGGGCTAAGATTACCATTAAATTCTGATTGGAGATATAAAATTGGTAAAGCCCAATACATTTGGTGCGAACCGTAAGCGGAAATTAATCCCTGACGTACACGACTTACGCACAAATCAATTGGGTATCCTTGGCTGAGATTACGATAGAACAGTTGTGTTAGTGTTAGCGCTACTTCATCTGGAATTCGTTCGGACATCGCTAAGACACTAGGAATACCCCGTTTAACTAAACTCTCAGCTAAACTTTGCTCTCCCGCTTCTGTAGTGCCTGTGCTGGCGCCATAAGCTCCCAAACACGAATTAAACACTGCCATTTGGATGTTATTGTTAACCAGCAAACCAGCTAAATCATCACCAGTTAAAATCTCTGTTAAACCAGTGCGTCGATTTACAAGATAAATTTCACCACCGTTTGCACCCAAGTTACTGTGACCTGAGTAATGCAAAATATGATAGCGTCCTTGTTCTAAGGCTTGCGTCAATTCTTCCCGTCCCGGTTGCTCAAGAAAGTGCAACTGTATATCTGGGAAAAAATGACCACCTTCGGTAATGTTTGGTGTTTGACGATTTAATTCGGCTTGAAGTTTAATAGCTTCTTGCTTGAGCAAATCTAATCGCACTAAATCGGTTGGAGAGGCAAGCACCATCAATACCTTAATTCCACCCTCATCAGGTGGTATAGGCATATTCGTTGATGGTAGACGTGAGGCACCTGCCACTCCTGTTTGATAGCGAGAAAATGAAATATAAGGCCCTGTGGCAATGGGACGGTCACCAGCGTGCATAACCTCCCAAGGTAAGCGCGCTAAACGATTATCTTTAATTCCGATACGCAAATGCAGAACTTGTTGATGGTTCTGTGCAATGCCTTGTGCAGTAATCCAACTATCTCTGAGAGTGCCTTGAAAAAGTTCGTTATATAATTGTTGACCCAGCGCCGCTAAGTTGACCGAGTTCCGCACCATTGCATCTCCCTGCAACACGGACTTAAGCGGGTCATTCATAAGATGTCCAGCAGCAGCTAACCATTCAGCTACAGGCCAAGTCACCAGTTCTTCCGCTAATGGCACCCCAGACGCGACTTGTTCCGTTCGTACCAAGTAGTCATTTTGCCCTACCAGTGTTACGGAAATGTGAAATTCCTGGGTCACAACTTCTCCTGTTCGTCTCCTAAATCACTTGATTGAAATGGGAATATTCATTCATAAACATCTCTATAAATGTTCTCTTCCCTACTAATACCTTAGATGCATCCTCATAGCGGAATGTTTCACGCTCTCAGGTATTACCCAAGCTTTTACCAGTTTATCCGGATATCATCGACTCGGCGCCGAACATCATTAGTGGTAGATGCACCTTAATCTTCAGTCCCCCAATTTGTTTAAATCAAATGGGGGTTTTCTCTATTTATACATAACGGATGGGCACCGAAAGCTCTCACTTATGAATCCCATGTAACTAATTTATCTCAAAAACAATATAGTTTCACTACAAATACTCAGTATTTTACAGAAAATAGCTGCAAAATACTCTAGTACAAGATGATTAGGAATTTTCGTTTTTTAATTTATCCGGATATGCTTGTGATTTTGAGAACAAGTATATGGTAGATGCACCCTGATAATTAACCACCCCTAGTTGGAAGCTTTCCACTAGGGGTTTTTTGTGCGTAAAAAAAGAAACCGGGTTTCTAGGTTTTAAAATTTTTCCGGAATATGCTTGTAATTTATAGAACAAGTATATGGTAGATGCACCCTGATAACTCACTCCCTTAGCTGTTTAATTACGGCTGAGGGTTTTTTTTATGCAATTTTTCCGGAACTAGCTAGTAACTTTGAGAACAAGTATATGGTAGATGCACCCTGATAACCCACTCCCCTAGTTGACTAAATGTCTAATTAGGGGTTTTTTTTAGGCATTTTTTGGTGATGCAAAAATTTTCTCGCTTGAAATGAAAATTTTCCGGAATTGGTAGATGTAAGCACGAACAAGTAGATGGTAGATGCACCCTAATAATTCACTCCCTCGGACGGTAACAACCAACTGAGGGAATTTTTTTGTCCATTTAATGTGCTACTAAAATTTTTCCCATCAATAGCAACAAAAATATCCGGACAGCACTGGTTATCAAGAGAACAAGTAAATGGTAGATGCACCCTGATAACTCACTCCCCTAGTAGACTGCCATCCGCTAGGGGTTTTTTTATGGCTATATTTACGACCTTGAACCAAATTTTGAAGTAATACGCCAATTTGTCCTGAAGATGACCCTTAAATAACGAACAAGTAGTTGGTAGATGCACCCTGATAACTCACTCCCTAGTAGATTCCCATCCGCTAGGGTTTTTTATTGTAATCATAACGAGACGAAATTGACAACTATCTCAAGCAAAGAAACTTGGTCTCTACGTAAAATACTCATTTCTATTACAAGTTATCTAAAGAAACCAGGTTTCTAAGATTCATCCTGAAAACGACTACTGGGCAGCGAACAATAAAGTGGTAGATGCACCCTAATAACTTACTCCCCTAGTAGACTGCCATCCGCTAGGGGTTTTTTCATGGCTTGCTGCCACATTTACAACACCTTAATAACTCACTCCCTTGGTAGAGTGCCTGTTTATTGATGTAATTGTCGAATAAATACTTAACCTTCAAAAATGTTCCGGAATTAGCCTTTTTTCTTCGTACTAACTAGTAAGGACTAATAGTAGGTGCCGGAATGTGAGACAACGGTAGATTTTTAGTACGTTTTTATATACTAGCACTATTACAAGTTTTTGGACTATCAAAGAGCATTAAATATAAGATAAATTATTAGATATTAAATTTAGCTACAACCTATACGTTGTTTAGTACTAATACACTACTAAAGATATGGCTTATTCTGTAATTAAGTTTTCAAGTGAAGATTGCGGTATTTGTCACAAAATGGCTTTCTATGACCAGAAAGTATCAGCAGAGCTTGGTTTAGAGTTTATTGATGTCAAGATGCAGGATACAGCGACTTACCGTAAATATCGACAAATACTTTTGAAGCAATATCCCGATAAGTCAGAGATGGGATGGCCAACTTATATTGTATGCTCGGCGCCTGAAGGAGAGTTTGAAATTGTAGGCGAAGTAAAAGGGGGACATCCCAAAGGAGAGTTTCGAGAACGCTTGCAAGCAGTGTTAAATTCTGTTCCTGCTCAGTAGATATTTAAAGAACTTCAAAAGACTTGACTTCTAGGACGGGTCCAATCATTGCACTCGTCATGACATCTTCACGTACCTGTCCTGTAACTTTAGCTTTTTGTCCTGCTTGAAGTAACTTTTTGTCGGCACTACGAGGAATTTCGTAAGTAGTGCCTTCATCGGTAACGAATGCCCAAGCGCCCATCCCGATATCGCGACGTTGAATAGTACCAGTGACTGTAATAGACATAAATTAATGTATTAGGGGGTGTAGAGACGCGACATGTCACGTCTCTACATTATTATTGTGCAGTTTTTTCTTCGTTTGTCACAATAAAGTGAGCGAGACCGTAACAGATGACGGCATTAACGAGAAGGAAAATTCTTGATATCCAACCGGCGCCTAAACCCCATACAGCAGGGTCAGAGAATGAACTAACCGCCAAACATGTGGCGATACCAATTGAAGAACCAATAGCAAACCACTTCAATTTTGGATGTCCTAACAACAAAGCAACTAGACCTAAAGGAATCAGTACGCTTGCGAAGATAGGATTAAATGCATCAGTTCCTTGAATAGCATTACCAAGTTCAGGGATAGAGCTACCTAGTACACGGAAGGGCCACTGTGGTAAATCAAAGATATAAAGTCCTTTGAGAGGAAATAAACCTGAGCTACCAAAAAGTAAACCTGCTGATAAACTCCAACTCCATGAGAATGGGAAGTAAACTCGTAGGAACCAAGCAAGCAGGTAAGAACCTACAACCATGAGAAGTTTTGGTATCAGTGCATATGCACCACCATCAATCCAGAAACGAGGATTGAGATAGCCATTTTCACGTAACCAGCGCCAAAAGTCTTGGAAAGTAATTTGACCTTCAGTTGCTTGCCTAACTGCGGCTTCGGCGTTGAGTTGTCCGGCGCCGTAATAGTTTAAACCATCTTCATGAATAGCCCGTGCGGAACCAAGAAGTACGTTTTCAATTTCATCAGGATTTTCAACTCCTGATGCACGAACTAAAGCAGCAACACCTGCAACGTGAGGAGATGCCATACTAGTACCTTGCAAACCAAGGAATACTTCTTCTCCTTTGTTATCCATATCAACGGTTGCTTGGAGAACCTTACCAGCATCACTACCACCAGGGGCAGAAATATCAACACCTGCACCATAGTTAGAATAAGGCGCCCTTTCTCCATCGGGACCAAGTGCAGAAACACCGATAACGTGGGGATAGCGTGCAGGATATGCGGCGCCGTTAGCGTCTTCGTTACCAGCAGCAGCGATAATAACTACACCTTTACTATGTGCATAGTCAATTGCATCGCGCATCAACTGGCTTTCACCACCACCACCCAAGCTCATATTAATAACGTTGGCGCCGTTGTCAGCAGCAAAGCGAATAGCTTCGGCAATATCAGCAACAGTACCACCACCGTAATCACTAAGAACCTTTAAAGGCATAATACTGGCTTCATAGGCAATACCCGCAACACCCCAACTATTATTTGTAGATTGAGCAATAGTTCCGGCTACGTGTGTCCCATGTCCATTGTCATCGTTTGCTTTTTCACGGTCGTTAACAAAGTCGTAACCTTTGACAAACTTAGTTTCAATCAAATCACGAACTTGTGTAACACCCGTGTCAATGACAGCAACGGTAACACCACTACCCTTAGTTTGTTTCCAGGCGCCTTCAACATTAATATTGTATAAGTGCCATTGTTTGCTGTAATAAGGGTCATTTGGACCAGTTAATAAAGGTGCAGGTTCTTTAGATTCTTCTGGTCGGGGGTCGAGATATTCTGCAAGTCTTGCGACTTGACCTTGCTTAGGAATCTTGTAAATATAGTTAGGTTCAATGAATTCGGTATCTTTTGCGAATTCAGAGCGCAACTGCTTAAGACGCGCTTTGTCACCTTTGATAATATAAACGTTATCCTTTTCGGAAAATTTATTATCCAGCTTTGGCGTGACGTTGAACTGCTGCGAGATTTTAACCAAATCTTGCTGCAACTTGGTAGAGGGGATATCTTCTCGAAAGTCAAGGAGGAGCGTATCAAACTCCCCTTGCGCGCCAAGTCCCTGGAAGTTAACGAAATTGAAAAGGGCCGCACACAGCCCTATCACAAACAAACAAGTTAGTATTAGCCTTCTCATATATTACTGATTACCGATGAAAGCCAGTTGCCACTACGATAACTTATACACATCTAGCTTGGCTTTATATTGGGCGATTAGTTACAAAAATTTCACTTTAACAGATAATTAAAACATTATGGAACGTGGTCTCTTGTGGTTGCCTTTACTATTTGCATTCTTTTGGCTCGCTTGGCAAGGTTCAAGGGAATTTAAAAAAGTCCAAGCTTACGAGACTTGGGCATCGCAGTTTGACAAGGCAAAATATGATATATACGCAGTACTGGGGCAAAAAGACAGTAATATTACTTGGGGTAAACCGACTGCCAAGGGTTTAATCAACCTCGAAACTTTTTCACTTAAAGATGTGGTTAATATCCAGCTATTAGTCAATGGCAACAAAGTAGATATCGAGCAACCACCCCAACGTGGTCGTTCCATTGAACTAGAGTTTAATTTTTCTGAACCCACAAAATCAGTACGAGTACCTTTTACTGAAGTACCCCTCGCAGCAAAATGGTGTGAATATCTACAAAAAGTAAAGACTATGTAGGTTGGGTGGAGCGTAAGCGCAACCCAACAGATATGAAGTGTGTTGAGTTGCACCCAACCTACGCTTTAGCATTTATAGGAATAGTAATAATAAATTCTGCACCATGACCTGGCGCCGAGATGCACTTTAAGCTTCCATTATGTCTTTCGGTAATTATTTGATAGCTGATTGATAATCCCATACCAGTACCTTTACCAACAGGTTTAGTTGTATAAAAAGGGTCGAATAATCGATGTTTGACTTTTTCTGGTACACCAGTACCATTATCTACGATGGTTATAATAAGTTGATTTAATGTAGATATTTCTGTACGGATGCGGATACAGGGAGTAAAGTATTGTAAATTTCTATTTTTAATTTCCTCTTCAACTGCATCAATGGCGTTTGCAATCAAATTCATAAAAACTTGGTTGAGTTGTCCTGCATAACACTCCACTAAAGGTAAATTACCATATTCTTTAATAACAGTAATTTCTGGACGATTTTGTTTTGCTTTGAGCCGATGTTCTAGTATCATGAGTGTACTATCTATACCCTCGTGAATATCTGTTTCTTTACACTCAGCTTCGTCAAGTCGTGAAAAAGTACGCAGTGATGTTACGATTTCACGTATACGACTGGCGCCGACTTGCATTGAGGTATATAGTTTTGGTAGGTCATCTTGAATAAAATCAAGGTCTATAGCTTCAGCTTGATTTTGTATTTCTATATTTGGTTTAGGGTAATGCTTGTTATAAAGAGCAAGTATATTTAACAGGTCTTGGGTGTAAGCTTGAGCATAACGGAGGTTGCCGTAAATAAAGTTAACGGGGTTATTGATTTCGTGTGCAACTCCTGCAACTAATTGTCCAAGTGATGACATTTTCTCAGTTTGGACTAATTGCGACTGAGTACGTTTAAGTGAGTCGAGAGTTTCTTGCAATTCTATAGTTGAAGAACGAAGTTGTGCTTCTGATTGACGTAAAGCAGCTTCGGTTTGTTTAGTAGACGTAATATCGCGCGTTATACCTTGAAAAGTAATAACTTCACCCTCCGCATTCAAAACAGGTGAAGCATTCGATGTAATCCATACATAACTACCATTTTTATGCATGTGTCTAATTTCTAAACCAGCTTGCTTTTTTTTTGTTTGGGCAAC
>NZ_MRCD01000149.1 GCF_001904745.1 Calothrix sp. HK-06 | reverse complement strand
TGTCAACTGGGGGTGCTGCTACGAATGCAATGATGAAGCAGGTGGTTGCTGCCAACAAGGTAGGAATCATCAATACGCCGAACCAACCGATGTAGAGACGGTTTTCGGTGCTTGCGATCCAACTGCAGAACTGTTCCCATACGTTTGCGCTTTCGCGACGTTGTAAGGTTGCGGTCATGTCTTTATGATTGCTTGATTTATGTATGTATCAGGTAGATTTATTTACCCGATGTAAATTATCTTAATGTATATATTTCTATTTGTAAAGCATCTTAATAATTTATACATATTTTAGCTAAAAGGCTTGTTTGGTAAGGCTTTAAGCTTAAAAATTTCTAGCTTTTTTCAGTAATTACGCGAAGTCTCATACTTTTGGCATACTTGTTTTGATGCCCTTGAGGTGCCTGAAAGGTTAAATTTACGTTGATTATTAAGCAATGTAAAGCATATACGGAAGCGATTGCTCACTGTTTATATTAAAAACTGGTTATAACTTTAGTTTTAATAAGATTTAAGATGCTACCCTGCGGGAAAACTACGTTTACGTTAACGTTCCTCTGTATGACAAGAGGTGTATGGTTTAAGTAAAGTTGAGATTTGAAAGTTGTTTGGGGATGTTGAGCGCTAAAAATCTGTCGAGTGCTATGTATATCCAGTGTAGTGATGCTTGTTGGTCTTGACTGATGTTCTGAAATCCTAGTGCGTATCCAAGTTGCTGGTCTGCGGGATGCATGGGTATTGTGTAGATGTCGCACATGTTGGGATAGTCGGCTTGCATCTTAATTAAGGTGTTTTGAGCGTCGATGAGAAGCATCTCTATATTATGTTTACTTTTGTAGGGAAAATCGATTTGCCATGCTCGCACTTGTATGGCGTTACAGTCTGGGTCTTGAGGCGCCGCCATTTTGATGGGGTCTACTTCGATATCAATACCTAAATACAGACTTTTGCGCGGCGACATGAAAAAGTTGTCTTCAGATTCTCTGGTTACTGGGTACAAAATATAAAATCCTACGGCATTTTGAGTGTCACGGCGCCGCAATACACGCATGGACGCTGGATATAGTACTGCCCATTCACGTAAGATTCTGGCTATTCGCTGCGGAACAACGACATTTTTATTATCAATCCAGTTGTAGTAACGTGATAAAAAAGTCGCTACAGGTATAGCATCGACTCGCGGATTGAAGGCATCAGGCAATAATTCAATTGTATTAGTATCAATTAGGGTATTAGGTGGTAACAAGGATTTAACGCGAATACATATATTGTTGCCATCAAATTTCTTCTCAATTAATCCCAAACCAACAAACTTATCAATCATCATACCCGCAGCCCTATCGCTACCTCGGTCAGAGTCTCCGTAAAATACGGATTGTGCTTCCCGATGTGTACATTGCACAAACCCTGATGGTAAATCAAGCTCTTTTAAGGGTAATTCTAGGCGCCTGTCAAATTCGTGCTGCTGTTTGAGGAACAAATATGCCCATAACTTGACAAAGTACTCAGCCCGACGACGTGTCAAACCGACTCGTCCCTGTAGCTGGGAAACATATTTATACTGTTCAGATATTGGAAAGTATTCGTTGAGATTATAAGCATCCATTGGAATTGGTAGATAAGTTAATTCGAGGGCAAAGAACCCTTGCACACTGTACTTAAAAACTTCACCCAAATTCACCTTAATTCCGCAAGATTAGATGCATGTTGATTTTGTTCCGGGTAGTTGTAGATATTACCGCGTCGTCATTGTGCCTACAGGTACTCTTATTTGACAATGCTGCTTAATCGTTAATAAGGAACTATACAATGACTCAATCTCAATTAAAAAATAATTATATCACCGCATCTATCGAAAGTTATATTTTTGATAATGATTCGATGAAGAGTATACAGACAAATGAAGAAATATATCTATTGCAAGCTGTAATCGAAGGTTTTGTAGATGGGATAATAATACTGACACCCGAAATGAAATTACTGCATGTAAATGAATATGCTCGTAATATATGTAACAAACTTACAGGTTTATACTTAGAAGAAATAATTCCCGAAGAAATTTGGAATGTTTGTGAGTCATTAATTGAAAGTCGCGAGCTTTTGCCTGACAGTAATATATTTATGGAGCTTGAAGTTGAGAAAAACTCGAAAAAAGTCCGAATCCGTGCGCGCTGGTTAGAGATGGATGATAACAAGAACGAATATATGATTGTTACTTTAGAAGATTGCCATGAGTCAAATCAGAGTATAGCTATACGAGATGCGAAGAAATATGGCTTGACAGAGCGTGAGACTCAAGTTTGGTTACTGCGTAAAGCTAATCTTTCGTATAAGGAAATTGCGGCGCGACTTTACATTACAATCAATACAGTTAAAAAGCATCTTAAAAGTATTTATGCTAAACAGCAGGATATGGTGTGGTTGGAATCTTAAAGAGGGCGGGTTTAACTAAATTTTATTTTACCAATTAGGATATGGGTTAACCTGCCCGTACATGATTTATGAGTTTTATGTTTAGCTCTATTGTTACTTATAGTCCTGCTTATACGATAGTTCCTACTGGTTGGAATCTTAAAGAGGGCGGGTTTAACTAAATTTTATCTTACCAATTAGGATATGGGTTAACCCGCCCGTACATGATTTATGAGTTTTATGTTTAGCTCTATTGTTACTTATAGTCCTGCTTATACGATAGTTCCTACTTATGAGTGCTTTAATAGATGTAGTTATTGTAACTTTCGCGTAGAACCAAGCAAAAGTCCTTGGATGAGTTTAAGTCAAGCTGAGGGGATATTTACAAGATTGAAAACGCAAGTTAATACTCAAATAATATGTGAGATATTGATACTCAGTGGTGAAGTTCATCCTCAGTCGGCGCGGCGCCAAGCTTGGTTTGAGCGGATATACGAGCTATGTGAGTTGGCACTTAGCATGGGATTTTTGCCGCACACGAATGCCGGACCATTAAGCTTTGACGAAATGCAGAAGCTTAAACAGGTCAACGTTTCAATGGGATTAATGTTAGAACAGCTAACCCCTGAACTTTTAAAAACTGTCCATAAGCAGGCGCCGAGTAAACTGCCATCTAAAAGACTGCAACAATTACAATGGGCAGGAGAGTTAAAAATACCTTTTACAACGGGTTTGCTACTGGGAATTGGTGAAACCGAACAAGATTGGTGGGAGACATTAGAAGCAATTGCTCAAATTCATTTGGACTACCACCACATCCAAGAAGTTATTTTACAACCTCATAGTCCTGGAAAAGACCAAAGCTTTAATGCACCGTCTTTTAATCCCCGTCAGCTACCATATGTAATTTCTCAAGCACGCAAAATTTTGCCTGCTGATATTACTATCCAAATTCCTCCCAATTTAGTTCAAGACCCGCAGTGGTTAATTGCTTGTATCGAAGCTGGCGCCAGAGATTTAGGTGGAATTGGACCCAAAGACGAAGTAAACCCAGATTACCCACATTTACAAAAAAATGACTTGGAACGAATATTACAGCCTACAAACTGGCGCCTGAAACCACGATTACCTATTTACCCACAGTTTGATGCCTGGTTAAACCCACATTTACAGACGGCAGTTACAAAATGTAGAGGCACTCTAAGTCTTTAATCTTTATAAAATATTTATAAAAATAGTTGTAATTAATTACCGTTTACTGGTAATAATTTATGCCAAGTTATTAATAATACATATGTTATTTGCTAGTTGTTAAAAAAAATACAGGCAGTGATGCTGCATTGGCAACATAATATCAGGGTTTGCTTATATTGGCAGTAGAAAAAATCAAAAATTCCGGAAGTACTCTGTTGTCAATTGAAGTTAACAATATTAGTTTGTCATTCTAAGCGTCGAGTTTTTATCTCGTAAAGATGCCAAATGTGAATTACTTACCCGAAAGCCGTGTTGGCAGGCACAAGTAGCGCCAGTCATAAAGCGATACTCCTATAGAAGAGTCACGGGTATACCCATAACAGTCCTAAGACAAGTTATTTATCTTTCAAAGGAGAGGTGTTAGAAATTAAATCTAAAGGTATCTTTAAAAACGCGAGGCTTTAAGTAAGTAAGGCTTATACAATAACAAAATAGGCCTTGATGTATAAAAAATAATGTATAAGCCTGCTCATGGAAGTAGGTGTATTTTCGCTGAAAAAACTTATAAAACAACAACAAATTTGAACCTAGGGCGAGAAGTATGCTTAATGCTGGTGAAGAACATTTTGATATGTTGGCTTATGATACCAAGGTATTGCCAGCGCAAACCGACAACCACATATTATGGTGTTGCCATGCTGAAGCACTAGATGATTTGGGACAGTATGAAGATGCTGTAAGAGCTTATAGACAAGCGTTAAAAATCAAATCAGACTATAAAGATGCCTGGATAGGTCTAGGTGCAGTGCTTTGCGACAAGCTTGAAGACTACTCTGAAGCGTTAACGTGTTTTGAAAATGCTTTGCAAATCAACTATTTGGATGATTTTGCTTGGTACAATCGCGGTAACGTACTAGAAAAATTAGAACGTTATGAAGATGCGCTGGTTTGCTACGATATTGTATTGAAACTCAACCCTGATGATGAGAACACCTGGTACAGTCGTGGTTGGCTACTGTACGAAATGGGAGACTTGCAAGCAGCCATAGCATCTTATGACCAATCATTAAAATTTAAGCCACATGATGATTCAACATGGTACAACAAAGCTTGCTGTCATGCAGTACTAGGTGATGTTGAACTCGCTATTGATTGTTTGCAGCAAGCAATTCAACTTAGTCCAAACCAATATCGTCACTTAGCCAAAACTGAAGCTGAATTTGATGAAATTCACGACCACGCTCGTTTTCAGAAGTTAATCAACCCTTAAAATAGGCGCCCGACTCATAGTATATGCGCCCTCGATGCGTAGGATAGGTGCCCCGCCTGTCCTACTATTAGTTAGAATTGGAATTAACCGTCAAAGCTACCACATTACACAATGTCGTCAAATTCTAACGAACACGAGCAGCAATCCGCAAACTACGGTGATCATTATTTGGGTTGGTTAAATCGTGGTTTAGGGTTAATGGAATCAGAAGACTACGACGCAGCAATAGTGGCATTTGACCAAGTACTACAAATCCAGCCAAATAATCATGACGTTTGGTATCAAAGAGGTTTAGCTTTTGAAGAACTAGGACAATACGAAGAAGCCATAGTCAGTCTATGTAAAGCATGGGAACTAAAACCTGACTTAGACTGTGCTTATGAATTGTTAGATACTTTACTTTGGGAACTAAACCGCTACGAAGAAGCCGCACAGAACTGCGAAAAAGCCGCGCAAGCTTTACATTTATTAAACTTTAATAAAAAAGCTGTTCTATATTACCGAAAAGCCGCAGATGCATGGGAACAACTTGGTCATGATGAAAAAATAGTTGCTTGCTATAACAAAGCTTTAGAATTAGTATACGACGATGCAGAACTTTGGCGAGCTAGAGCAAATATTCTACAGCGTTTGCACAAATATACAGAAGCGATTGAAAGCATTAATAAATCTTTAGAAATTCAGCCAAACGACTACGAAGTATGGTATCTGCGAGGAAATATATATTTTGACTTAGGTAATTATCAAGATGCAGTTGCCAGTTACGATAAATCTTTAGAACTTAATCAATATTACGATACATGGAATAATCGAGGTCTTGCCTTAGAAAAACAGGGTTGTTACGAACAAGCCGTAGCTTCTTATGATAAAGCAATTGAAGAAAATCCAGATTATTTTGTAGCTTGGCAAAATCGTAGTTATCCCCTTAACAAACTAGAACGCTTTGACGAAGCACAAACGAGTCGTAACACAGCTTTTGTACTGCAAAGGCGCCCGCTTGGTAATCAACTTAGTAATTCAGGACGTTACGAAGAAGCCATAGAAATTTATAATCAAATCACAGATATTAAACAAGATGATTATTTAACTTGGTATTATAAAGGTACAGCATTAGAAAAACTCCAGCGTTACGAAGACGCTATATATTGTTACCATCAAACAATTAAATATAAACCTGATTATTACAGCGCTTGGTATGGCTTAGGTCTTCTATTTATGAATTTGAATAAGTTAGAAGAAGCTTTAGCATCTTTTAATGAAGTGATGAAACTACACCCGTCTTACTACTCATATGATTATCAACTATATTATAACCACGCTCGATGTCTAGCTTTATTAAATAAAAAAGACCTAGCACTAGAATCTCTACAAAAAGCCGTCAATATTAACCGTTACGAGTGTCCAAGAAAGGCAAAAAGTGAAGCTGCCTTTGCTAGTATAAGAGATGACGCACAGTTTCAATCTATAATTGGGAAAACATAAGTTGATATGAACGAAACAATGAATATAGAACAATCAGTGCTAGACAACCTGCATTTCCGTTTTCGCGCGTATCTCGGCTCAACCTCCATACGTCGCAGTTATGGCAGAAGATTTTTTAAATGACCCAGAATTAACAGAATTCTCTGTTCTAGATGGCGAAGACTGGGAAAATGAATATGACTAACCCCAAACGTGGAGAAATTTGGTTAGTCCAACTTGACCCAACCAGAGGGCAAGAAATAAAAAAACTGTCCTGCGATTGTCATAAGTTCCAATACCTTTGCTTTCGTTAAGATGCGGATTATCATTCCTATTGCAACTTGGCAGGAAAATTTGAAAATCGTGCTTTCATGATTAAGATACAGCCAACAGCAGAAAATAGTTTAGATTTAGAATTAGCAGGTAACGTACTACAAGTTCCTAGTGTTGCGCTTGAAAGATTTGTAAGGTGCCGAGGAATTGTTTCTGAAGAAGTTATGCGAGAATTGCTTGCAGGTTTAATTATATATATTATGTAAAATATAGCAGTTTTAAATTATTTATAAAACTTCTAGATGTAAAGACCGGATATGTTCGGTCTCTAAAATTTGTAATTTTATATTTTTATTAAAATAAACCTTGTTAATGGTATCTTAATCTACTACCTATATACTGAACAGAAGGATTGGCACCAATCCCGAATGAAAAATAATTACATAAAGAAAAGTAGCTAGTATGGGTGTATTTACTTAAATTTTTCAAAGTTAGGCGCCTACTAATATACAACAAACACAAAAAAGCATTAAAGAAATCATAAATATAAACTGTAACGCAAGGTTTCTTAGTTCTTTGTGTTCTTTGTGCTTATTCAAATAAACTTCACCCCAAAATAACATGGCAACAACAATTACTCAGTGGAATTTTAACTCACCAACACCCGATAATGACTCTACTAGCACTCGCATTCGTGATATTCAAGGTGCAAGTCATATATCACCGTTAGTTAATCAGACAGTAAATAACGTTGAAGGTATTGTAACGGGTGTTCTCACAGGTTCGAGTCGCGGTTTTTGGATGCAAGACCCAAACCCTGACAATAATAATGCGACTTCTGAAGGTATTTTTGTTTTCTTGGGTAGCTCAACTACTGCGACACCAAATGTAGGACAATCTGTAAGAGTAACGGGAAGAGTCAATGAGTTTCGAGCGGGTAATAATGCCAATAATTTAACTACTACCCAAATTAATGCTAATGCTTCCGGCGCCTTAGTTACACAAGTTGCAACTCTTGGAACAATTACTCCTACTGTTCTTGGTGCAAATGGTCGCACAATACCTAATACATTTATTCAAAATGACTTTACCGCAACAGGTAATGTAGAAACAGGTGGAGACTTTGACCCTGTAAACGAAGGTATTGACTTCTACGAAAGCTTAGAAGGAATGCTTATCCAAGTTAATAACGCTGTTGCCACAAGTCCGACTAATGATTTTGGTGAGATTTGGATTTTAGCAGATAATGGTGCCAATGCTACAGGAAGAACATCACGCGGTGGCAATTTAATTTCTCCTATCGACTTTAACCCAGAACGCATTCAAATTGACGATACTTTATTTACCTCTGGAACTTCTCCCGTAGTTAATGTTGGCGCCACCTTTGGTACAATCACAGGTGTAGTTAGCTACGAGTTTAATAATTACGAAGTTCTTCCCACATCACTTAACGTTACTTCACCCGGTTCTCTCACCAAAGAAACTACTAATTTAACAGGTGATGCAAATAACCTCACAGTTGCTGCATTTAACGTTGAAAATTTAGACCCCAACGATGCAGATGGGGATACAGATATTGCTAGCGGTAAATTTACAGCTTTAGCAAATAATATAGTTAACAATCTCAAATCACCCGACATCATAAGTTTAGAGGAAATCCAAGATAATAATGGTTCTACTAACAATGGTGTAGTTGATGCTGCTCAAACATATAATACTTTGATTGCCGCAATTCAAGCAGCAGGTGGGCCAACATATACATTCCGTCAAGTCAACCCAGAAAATAATCAAGATGGGGGTCAAGCTGGAGGTAATATCCGCGTTGGTTTCTTATATAATCCCACGCGCGTTACTTTCGTAGATCGTTCAAGTGGAAGCTCTACATCTAACACCAATATTAACAACGTAACTGGTAATCCTAAACTATCTGTAAGTCCTGGTCGTCTTGTAGATACAGACTTATCAGATGGGGATGCATTTGCTAGTAGTCGCAAACCATTGGTAGGTGAGTTTGTATTCCAGGGACAAACAGTATTTATCATTGGCAACCACTTCAACTCGAAAGGTGGAGACCAACCTTTATATGGCCCCAACCAACCACCTTTATTAACTACTGAAGCACAACGCCGCCAGCAAGCGCAAATAGTCAATAATTTTGTAGATAGTATTTTAGCGGTAAATGCCAACGCGAATATTATCGTTTTGGGAGATTTGAACGACTTTGAATTTTCCGAACCTCTGAATATATTGAAGGGAACACCAGGTGGAGTTGGCAACCCTGTGTTAAAGAACTTGGTTGATACTTTACCAGCAAACGAACGTTACACCTATAACTTCCAAGGAAATGCACAAGTTCTTGACCACATCTTAGTAAGTAACGGTTTGTTTAACCAGTTGAATGGTTATGATATTGTCCATATCAACTCAGAATTTGCCGACCAGCAAAGTGACCATGACCCAGCAGTCGCAAGATTTAATATTACACCCCAACCAAAACTCAGCAGCTACGAGTTTAAGAACTTGCCTAAATTAGGAACAACCATCAAAGGTCAAGATATATTTTTAGGTGGTTTCTCTGGGTTATCTTTCCAAGGAGTTGCAGCAAACGGAAATCTTAAATTTGTCACCAATACCGACAGAGGGCCAAACGGAGAAAACCAAGGCAACCTTCGACCATTCTTTTTACCAAGCTTTACACCAGAGTTAATTAACTTTGAACTCAACCAAAACACAGGTGAAATTTCCATCACCAACCGCACCCAACTTCTACGTCAAGATGGTGTTACACCACTAACTGGACTTCCAAATATCCAAGCAGGCGCCAGAGGAACGGCGTATACTGATGAAGTTGGTATTGATTTAAATGGTAATAGCTTAAAGAATGACCCATTAGGCGCCGATTTAGAGGGTATAGTTGTTGCTGAAAACGGCGATTATTGGATGGTGGATGAATATCGTCCAGCAATATATAACTTTGATAGAAACGGTAGATTGATTGACCGTTTTATTCCTGCGGGTGATGTTACAGATGCGAGTAAAAATGGCGGCACATTCTACGGAACACCAAGTTTACCTGCTGTATACGCACAAAGACGTAATAACAGAGGCTTTGAAGCCGTTGCTTTGGATGGTAACAAGCTTTATGCATTTATTCAAAGTGCTATCGATAACCCTGATAACGGTGGTGATACAGTTTCTCGCAGTTCAAATAATTTAAGAATTCTCGAATTTGATATCGTCAGCAAGAAGGTGACAGGGGAATATCTATATTTATTAGATAATGTCACTACAGCAGATAAAATTGGCGATGCGGTTGCTTTGGGGAACGGTAAATTTGCCGTTGTTGAACGCGATGATAACAGTGATGTCAACGCTAAGAAACTAATTTACCAAATTGACCTAGCAGACGCCACCAATATAAATGGTTTAACACCTGTTGGTAAAACCATCGAGCAACTATCACGTAGCGAGTTAGCAGCAGCAAACATTAACCCCGTCAGCAAAAATCTTATCGTCAACGCTGCCCAAGTTGGTTACACCGGAGTTGATAAGTTAGAAGGTTTGGCATTAGTGGCGCCAAATACTCTAGCATTAATCAACGATAATGATTTTAATGTTGCTGGCACAAACACACCTGAAAAACTCGGTCTTATTCAGCTACTCGATAACCTTCCTGTTGCTACTTTAAACTTCACTCAAACCGGAACTGGTGGTAACGATACTTTATTTGGTAACAGCGGAAATGATGTAATCGACTCTGGTGCAGGTAATAACATCATATATGCTGGTGAAGGCAATAATATATTATATGGTGGCGCCGGAAACGATATATTTTATGCAGGTGCTGGTAACGACCGTTTTTATGCAGGAGATGGGAATAATACCTTCTACGGTAGTGAAGGAGATAATCTTTTTATTGCTGAAAACGGAAATAATCTAGCTTATGCTGGTAGTGGTAATGATGTTTTTGCATTTGGTAACGGCAATAACACTATTTATGCAAGTGAGGGTAATAATCGTATTACTACAGGTAACGGAATTGACTTGATATATACGGGTGCAGGTAACGATGTTATTACGCTCGGAAATGGCAATAAAACCATCTACGCAGGAGAAGGAAATAATCAAGTAATTACAGGCAATGGTAATAATTTGATTTATGTGGGCGCCGGAAACGATATTATTAAAACAGGTGCGGGAGATGATGTAATTTATGCAGGTGAAGGCAACAATACCATATCTACTGGCATTGGTAACGATACTGCTTATGTGAGTAGTGGTAGCACCCGCTTTATTCTCGATGCAGGGGTAGGAAGTGTCACTATATATGGATATAGTGGTGATGACTCAATTAGTCGCGGTAGTACTTTAGCTGCTAACTCGTTGCTATCTGTTTCTATTAGCGGTAATGATACTTTAATTAGCGCAGGTACTGATTTGTTGGCAACTTTCAAATCAACACAATTCAATAGTGTAAATATTGCCTAGTCTTGTGGGGTGGGCTTCCCTGCCCGCCCATTTTATTTGTATAATCAAATAAACAAACTTGGCGCCACCTTAAAATGCTTACCTAATGCTTTAGCTTGTAATTCATCAATAGCACGTTCGCCATTTACAACCTGAGACACAACCTCACTTGAACCAATAAGACCGACTAAATCAGTTTGCGAAGTTCCACTAGCTTCCATAATATGTAGAAGAACTTGATGTGGTCTAGATTCTTTCATCGGACAATTCTCTGTTTCATAAGCTTCGATTAAGACTACCAGCAACTTATGTAAAGCTAATTCCTCTTTTGTACGATTCTTTTTAAATGTAAGCTGTTCTGCTATTTTCAGTAAGCGTTGGTACTCTACCTCTGTTTCTATAGCAACAGGAGTAACTTCTGTTAGTAAACTGTGATAAACACTTTGGTCAAAAGTAAGGGTCATTCTTCCACCTATCCTTGTTATACTCTGCGTGTGTTAAAAATACTTGTAGTAAATCATCTGGGTTTCATAATCAATACCAACTATTAGGCGATAATTATTTCCTCTAATATTAAATACAGTAAAATTTCCGACAGCTTCGGCATCACGATAGATTTTTCGGACATCATCCAGTTTTTGCCAGTCTACTTTTCTTACGGTTGTATACCAATCCTCGATTTGCTGTTGAGCATCAGAAATATAAAAATGCCAACTTGAGAGTTTTTAAATAATTGCTAGAGAAAGCCAAAAATGCTTCTAAAAAACAAGCTATCCCTTACCAATTAGCTTGTTAAGGGAAAATTTTGCTCAAATCTAATGCAGCATCTTGAAATTGAGGAATTATAACTGATTGATTTGGTAAATAAATTTGTTTATTGAGATAATTATACTTACCTTGAGCATCTTGGTATGGCAATCTATAGCACTCTAGCTGACGCGCGTTTAAATTAACAATCCAATAATGAGCGATACCATCTTCTGCATACAGCGATAGCTTTGTTGTTTGGTCGTAATTTAAAGTAGAGTCGGAAACCTCAACTATAAGTAAAATATCTTCGGGAAAAGGATGGTTAGCAAGATAATCAGTCTCATTTCCGCGTGCGATAACTGCATCTGGCTCTGGTTCGCTATTTGAAGGTAAAATTATTGGCTCTTGACACCGCACTACTACTTTGTCACCAAGCAAACGGTCAAGTTGTCTACAAAGTCGTGTAGTAGAAAACGTGTGAGGTGTCCCCTTCGCTGTCATTTCAATTAGTTCCCCTCGAATTAATTCAATACGGTCTTGCTCCTTTAGGAAACCAAGTTCAATTAACTTGTGATACTCGTCGATTGTAAATCGCTTCTTTGTGATGACAGTCATACAGCTTTTCCCGAATAACGACTGCTTTTAAATTCAATTGTATTTGAATATGAAACATACCACCCCATGTAGAGGCATTACATGTAACGTCTCTACTATACAAAGTGAAAATTATTACTGATTTATAGAAAATATATCTAATTTTTACAATTTTATTATACAAGGCGCTTTATCAGCCTTATGGTAGATGATTATATCATTTCTTTAGACAGAAACGTTTAGAGGAACGTAGGGGTTATTCTGAAGAAACAATCATACAAGTTTTAAATAACACGTCAATTAGCTGCGTAGTTGATATCTAAGTGCAGCACGGATTCACTTTGGATTAATGCTCTTAGCCAATAACACCAAAATTTATGAATAACCCAAACGATAACAAAAACTACCGCGAGCAACAGGAAACTTACACAGATAGCAACGGAAACACTCATATTAAGCGAACGAGTGAGACAGTTAATAACAGTACACCTACTAACTACCAAAGTGGGTATGTTCACGGGCAAGCAACAGAGCGTGGTTATCAAGAGGAAAGACTAGCGCGACAGGATGAAGATAGTACTTCTCGTGGATTGATATTAGGGTTTTTACTTGCGCTGGTAGGATTAATTGGTGGCGCCTTCTGGTATTTCAACCAAAATAATACAGCTTCAGAAACGGCTACACCATCTTCTACTACGGGGACTGTAGCTCCTGCAATTACTCCTACTCCAGTTCCAACAGTAACTCAACAAAGTCAAACCAAAATTATAGAGCGAACCAAAGAAGTTCCAGTTCCAGTCACTAAGGAAGTCCCAGTTGTTAAGGAAGTTCCAGTTCCAGTTGTTGTTCCTCAACAGGCACCTGCACAAACTAATACTACACCCAACATTAATATAACTGTTCCACCTCAGCAAAGTACAACAAAACCTAGTTCTTCAACACCAAAACAGGCACCTAAACCAAGCTCGAATAGTACAATTAATAGCGAGGCAAATAATAGCAGTAGTAGCAGCAGTACTACTACTCCTGAAAACTCTTTTCCCGATACTAATAAACCTGCTACCTCTACTGAACCACAAACAAATGTGACGCCAAGTAGCAGTCCCGCTAATTAATTGTAGGTTGGGTGGAGGCTTTGCGGAACCCAACGTATTTTCCACAAATTATTTGTTGGGTTCCGTTCCTCCACCCAACCTACATTATTGAACTAATCCGGTTTGTTGAGTTTGTTGAAGTTCTTGAAGGTTGTCTTGCGCTTCTTTGTTTCTGGGGTTGAATTTTAATGCTTCTTCAAAAATGGTTATTGCATCTTCTTTGATAAAATTATCAGTACCTTGAATACGATAACCAAGGTTGACATATATTTCTGCCATATTTTTGGGAGGAATTTTTTTAGCAAGCTGTTGAAAGGTTGTCATGACATTTTTTAATCCTTGCTTTTGATAAATGCCAAAACCTGCTACGGAACAAGTGTAGTAGTTTATATAAGATGTATCTTTGTCTTTATAAAGGTCTATTACTGTTTGACAGGATGTTAGTGCTTCGCTTAATTTATTTTGCTTAATTAAAACTTCTGCTAAGGCGCCGTATCGGTAATCTTGCGGTTCAAGTTTAATAGTTTGACGATACGCTGCAACTGCTTCTTCTAGTTTATTTTGCTCTACTAGTACTTCACCTAAGCTCGAATAGTTTTCTGCTGATGGTTTGACTTTTATTGCTTGACGGTATGCAGCTGCTGATTCGTTTAACTTTTGATTTTGCTTGTAAATATAACCTAAAGCTTGGAGTGGTACTTCATTTTTAGGTTCTTGTTTTGCGTATTGCGTTAAAACTGTAATCGACTTTGGAAACTTTACTAATTCAGCGAGACCAGTGTATGCATAAAAATTAGTTGAATCAACATTAATTGCTTGACGATAAGCGTCGATTGCATCATTGATTTTTTCTTGTTTCTGAAAAGATTCGGCAACTTTATTATATAGGGAATAGTATGTTGGCTCTAATTTAATAGCTAGTCGATAAGCTGTTCTAGCTTCATCATGCTTTCCGGCTTCTGTTAAAGCATCACCTAATGATTCATAGTTATTCCAATCTGGTTTTAGAGCAACCAACTGACGAAATTCTGCTATTGCTTCTGTATACTTTTCTTGTCTAAGATATACTGTACCTAAACCACTACGTGCTACTTCGCTTTTGGAATCTAGTTTTAAAGCTTCTTCATAGGCTATGATTGCTTCAGTTAGCTTGTCTTCTGAGCGTAAGTTATCACCGTAGCTATTGTAAATTTTGGCACTTGGCTTGATTTTGATAGCTTGTTGGTATGCGGCAATTCCTTCATCAATTCTATTTTGAGAGAATAGTACACTACCTAAGCGCGCGTATGCTAAAGCGTCTGAGGGTTGTAGTTTAATAACTTGGCGCCACAACTTTTCTGCTTCGTCGTAATTTGAATCATTTTGGGCACTTTGTGCTTCTTCTACCAATTCGACTACTGCCGCATTGGTAATTATCGGCGCCATTACCAATGATAGACTTACGAGTAAAGGTAGTCCAAATAAGAATCGCATCTTAACCTCAAATAAGAGTTAATAGTAATTTGGCTTAATCTTAAAGCATCTATTTATACATAGTTTGACGATTATGTAAATTAATTGTGAAGATGCATCTACCAAAAGTAGGAGTTTGACAACAAAATCGATGTTGTAAAATAGACATGGAAGCATTCGAGGACCAGTTCACTGGTATAAAACGCCTATCGAGACTATCTTTGGTAATCTCCAAGGTTTAAAAAGCAGCCAGCTCAAACAACTACAGCGGCTGTACCACCAGCGCTTACCGGGCGATACCGTTACAACGCCCGAATTTTCCCAGCGTCTGGCAGCAATTAGTACTGAGATCAATTTCCCTGTATGTGCCTACGTGAACCGTCGCGGACAAGTTATCCGGGTTGGGGTGGGTACTCCGCGTCAAACGCAGATTCCGCCTTTAGAGTTGCCACGTTATGGTGCAGAACGACTTTGCGGTATCCGTTGTATTGCTACACACTTAAAGCCAGAACCACCATCGGAAGGGGCTTTAACTGCTATGGCTATGCAACGTCTTGATGCCCTGGTTGTACTCAATATTACTGGAACTGGATTTACCAAACGTGGTGGTGGTGCAACTGGATATGTTAAAGAAGCTTATTTGGCACATTTAACAGCCCAAGACAGCCGCGTTTTAATTAACAGTGGCGCCTCCGACGGTGAGAAGGACAAACTTCCAGCCCCAAGTTGGAATGTCTCGCCAGCAATGAGTTTAGATGTTCTATCAAATCAAGATTTTCTGGAATTGGTAGAAGGACTCGAAGAAGAATTTCGACGAGAGTATGTTGCCACTGATGTTGATAGCGACAATGACCGCGTTGTAATTGTTGGTGTCATGACCGACAACGTTAACGCGCAGCAATTTAAAGATATTGTCGAAGAATTAGGGCGGTTAGTTGATACCGCAGGCGGCGAAGTTTTGCAAACTATGTGGCAAAAACGCAGCCGTACCCATCCCCAAACTGTCGTCGGGGAAGGCAAAGTTCAAGAAATTGCCTTAACAGCACAAACTTTAGGAGCAAATTTAGTTGTTTTCGACCGTGACCTTACACCGTCGCAGGTTCGCAACTTAGAAGCTCAAATTGGTGTTCGCGTCGTTGACCGCACCGAAGTCATATTAGATATTTTTGCACAGCGCGCTCAGTCACGTGCTGGTAAATTACAAGTTGAGTTAGCACAGTTAGAGTACATGTTGCCTCGCCTCACAGGTCGAGGTCAAGCCATGTCTCGACTGGGGGGTGGTATTGGTACACGAGGTCCTGGTGAAACTAAATTAGAAACCGAACGCCGTGCTATTAGCCGCCGTATTTCTCGTTTGCAACAAGAAGTCAACCAATTACAAGCACATCGTGAACGGCTGCGTCAACGGCGCCAGCACCAAGAAGTTCCCTCTGTGGCTTTAGTTGGATATACGAACGCAGGAAAATCTACACTGCTAAATACGTTGACCAACGCCGAAGTATATACGGCTGACCAATTGTTTGCAACGCTTGACCCAACCACTCGCCGTTTGGTAGTTCCCGATGCCTTAGATTCTCTACCGCAAGAAATTCTAGTTACAGATACGGTAGGATTTATCCACGAACTGCCAGAAGCATTAATGGATGCCTTTCGCGCCACTTTAGAAGAAGTGACCGAAGCCGATGCTTTAATACATTTGGTTGATTTATCGCATCCTGCGTGGTTAAGTCACATTCGTGCAGTACGGGATATTTTGGCTGTAATGCCTGTTACACCTGGCCCTGCAATGGTTGTGTTTAACAAAATAGATGAAGTTAGCAGCGATACGCTTGAAATAGCGCGCGAAGAGTTTCCAATGGCTGTGTTTATTTCTGCCACCCATCGTTTAGGTTTAGAAACTCTCCGTCAGCGTTTAGGACAACTTATTCACTTTGCAGCTTCTTCGCATTAAATTATCGCGACCCTCTTGAATCAATGCTGACCTAATTAAAATTCTACAGAAGGGAATTTTGAATTAGTTAAGCATAAGTTTAAAATACGAGTCAGTTTTAGTTCTTTACTCTGACTCGTATTTTTTTACGCATTTTTACGGCATATATAATTAATTTTGTATTTATAGCGGATATTTTTTAACTTAAATTAATTTTAATTATTTTTCGTTCTGTAATTACACACAAATAAAAATTAAATCAATAACAATCAATCATATAAAAGATAGTCAATAAATAAAAAGCCTTTTTTAAAGTTTCATAGAAACTATGGCGCTTTAAATATTGATGAATTACATT
>NZ_MRCD01000015.1 GCF_001904745.1 Calothrix sp. HK-06 | reverse complement strand
ACTTGGCTTTCAAACTATTACTTTTTCTCGGTTCGGTTGTTTGCGGTTTCTTTCTTGCCGCCAACTTATCTAAGATAACGAGTCCACCAGAGAATGTCAAGCTTTTTTGGAAAAAAATTCCAATTTTTTTTGCACATTGTAAATGCTGCTTGCAGGCACCATTTAAACCTTTACACAAAGCTGCTTTAGACACCAACCGACGAATAGCAGTTAATCAATAGTCGAGAGTGATCTGGAAATTGATTAACTGCTATCTACAATTAGAGGCTATGGTGTTTTTTGTAGCTCTGGACGCTCTTCAGGAAGAATGGCGCCTTCAACTGGACAAACCTGTAGACAAATACCGCAGTCGATACAGGTAGCAAAATCAATCCAGTACCAATCAGTACCTTTGGTATTTTTTCCAGGGCCATCATGAATACAAGCAACTGGACAAGCATTTACGCAGTCAGCAACACCTTCACAGACATTTGTAACAATTGTATGCGGCATAATGTTCCCTCTCCGAACGATTTAAGCGATAAAGCTGTACTAAAGCTTTTATACATTAGCAAGATTATGTAAAATCTTGTTGATGTTTTACACCGACTCAATAACGGGTGGAGCATCAGCTTTTATCCAAGCGATCTGCCCAATGCCTCGACGTACCGCATATTCTCTAATTGCTTTAGAGTCTCGTCCCCCTAAGTCCATCTCAACTCGTACCAAATGCGCGGAGTTACGAAGTTTGGCACTGTAAGCAAAAGCTGTATTATACGCTTGTGGACTTAAAGCCACTACCAACCAGTTCGTCGCTGGTGTTGTCTGTGGCAACTGTTGCGACACTGATAATATCTGATATAAACCATCTAGTAAAAAAACAAAACCAATACCAGGGATGTTTTCTCCTTGCGGATGATAAAGCCCTAAAAGATTGTCATAGCGACCACCCCGACCAATCGAAATGGATTGACCGTCTGCATTTGTAACAACTTCAAACACAATACCCGTGTAATAATCAAAAGTCTGAATCAAACTTAGATCAAGAATAATCGAAAAATTCCCACTCGATTCAAGCAACTCAACTAAAGATTTTAACCCATCGACCGCTTCAAGTTGTGCTGGTTCTAATGCTAAGTTTGCCAAAGAAGCAAACACTACCTCTGGGCGCCCACGTAAATCAAGCATCAACCGCGCGCGTTCGTGTAGTTCATCAGTTAAAGGCAGTTCATCAAGGGCTACTCGATCAAGATTTGCAATAGCATTACGAACACTATCAAGCAACTTAGCAGGAAATGCTTCGAGTAAAGAGCGTGTAATCCCCGCTTCACCCAAAACTAGATGCCAATTGTTTAAACTCAAAGCAGCGAGGCTTTCTGATACTAGTAATAGTATTTCCGCATTTGCCAATAATCCACTACTGCCAAGTAACTCGACCCCCGATTGGTAAAACTCTTGCTGCCGATTATGCTTCGATTCTCGTCGCTGAAATACGTTTGCATTGTAATACAAACGCTGCGGATATGCCGCACCTGCCATACGTGTTACGGCAGTGCGAGCAATCGAAGCAGTTAATTCCGGCCGTAACCCTAACTCTTCCAGTTCATCATTTTGGAGTTTCAACACCGCGCGGCGCCCAATTGCACCTCCAGCCATCAGCGTATCCATACGCTCCAGCGTCGAAGTGATAATTTGGTGATAGCCCCAACGGTGAAAAACCTGTTGTAACCTATCTTCAATCCAGCGTTTTTGAGCTACATCAAGGGGGAGTAAATCCCTAGCTCCCGCTGCTGGTTGGTAAACCATAAATTATTTTTTCTTCCCACCAAACAAACCACCAAACAAACCGCCCCCGGACTTTTCTGGTTGCTTAGAAGCCTGAGTTGGCGGTGCTGTTTTTACCGCTGTCCCAGATTTCTGCCCCATAACTTGTTCGATTTTGCGTTTACCCTCAGATGCCATTTGGTCATTCGGGTCTAACTGCAAGGCACGGTCAAAATGGACTTTCGCCATTGTTGTTTGATTTTGCTTTAAATAGACCACTCCGATCAAGCTATGACAGCGACTATTATTTGGAGCAAGTTTAATCGCGTCTTGAAGTTCTACCCTTGCTTGTGCGAATTGATTCTTCGTCATTAACTCTTGGGCACGACGCAAATAATTATTAATGCTTGCTTCTTCTTTACTTGCAGCACTTTGCAAAATTTTTGTATCAGCATTTTCACTATTCTTACTTGTGACTTTACTCGGCGCTGGAGGTGGTGGTGGCGCCTTATCAAATTTTTTACCCGCAGTCCGCATCAAATATACTAAATTTAGCTCGCTGACATAACTAATAATCTGTACAGCTTTAGTTAATGAATCATACTGAGTTTCGGCGATTTTTAAAATCATTGTTCTATACAGTTGCTCAACGTTAGGAGAACCTGCAAGTTGACGTGCTGGGTCGCTACTTAAATCAACAGAAGCAGACTCTTGCACTAAACGCTTACCCATTTGCGATAGCACAACCATGTACTCAGTCCGAGTTCGTTCTTGCGATAACTTTTCGTAAGCAGGATTTACGAGCTTCGACAATAACTCACCTGCTAGTTGCTTTTCTTCAGCACTAGCAGATGCACAGCTATCTGGGTGCAAGCGTCGTGCAATGTTTAAGTATCGTTTGCGAATCTCTTTAACATCCGCATCAACCGCAACACATAACACAGCATGGTAGTCTATAGAGTCAAATTTAAATAAACCACGTTCTATTTTTATAGACATATAGCGCCATAAGAAAAAAGTTTACATTAATCTTTCTAGTTTACTTCTCTTCTCTAAAATGGCTATAAATTTGACACGGTTTATAGCTACCATGCGGATAAAGCAGGTACCTTCTGAAGCGAATCACTCATTGCATCATGTATACGCCCGTTAGTCGCAAGAATCCTGCCAGACTCGACTTTGAAGTCTGAACCATCATACGCTGTAACCTCTCCTCCAGCCTCACGCAGTATAGCCACACCCGCCACCATATCCCAAGGTGAGAGACCACGTTCCCAGTAACCGTCAACACGCCCACAGGCTACGTATGCTAAATCAATCGAAGCGGCGCCACTACGTCTAACACCCTGAGTTAAGTGAGTAAAGTGACAAAACTCTGCGTAGTTATTATCAGTAGTTTCACGACGGTCATAAGCAAAACCAGTTACTAATAAACTTTTACTCAATTCCGAAGTGTTGGAAACCCGGATTGGATGACGGTTGCGCGTTGCTCCTAAACCAGTACCCGCACGAAACAATTCATTATGCCACGGGTCATAAATTACGCCAACTTCAGGTACACCATCAACTAAAAGCCCAATTGAAACAGCAAACATAGGATATTGATGAGCGAAGTTAGTTGTACCATCAAGCGGGTCAATTGCCCAAAGATACTTATCCTTTTGATTTCCCAATTCCCCAGACTCTTCTGAAAGAATCCCATGTTCAGGTAGGTGACGCTGAAAATGTGCGAGTATTACGTCTTCAGCAGCTTTATCAGCAGCAGTAACTAAATCACCTGGGCGCCCTTTTTCAACAACTGAATCCTCAATTTTACCTAGAAAAGATTGTAAAACGGTGCCAGCAGAGAGTGCCGCTTCTGTAGCAATATCAAGAAAAATTTGTAAATCGTTCATTAATATCCTTTCATAATTACCTGTTAGCACGCCTAAATTCAGATGGAGAAGTACGCAGAGGCTTTTCGGGGTTCCAAATACTAAGTCCCATTAATCGTGACCATTGTTGAGCGCGTTCGAGTTTTAAGTCATATTTATGGTTGGGGAAGCGTGGAGCATATAAAGCATGACCATCTTTAATCATTTGCTCGTTCAACAAGATTTTGTCCTTCCATACGTAAGCAAGAACACGACCAATCTTATCGCGCGCTTCAATATCAAATTCTAAATTGACAGGCGCCTCACCAATCAACGCTTCAAAATGTTCCTTAGCATTACTTCCCCAAGGACGCTGACGCAAGTCGGGAGCATCAATACCTATCAAACGAACTTGAGAAATCAAATTCGGCTGTTCCCCCATTCCCAATACTTCAAAAGTTTGCCCGCTAACCACCCGTACAACTTTAACCTGTATTGGTGTACTTTCAGCCTTTTTCTCTGGCTGACATCCTACAACCAAAAGCAAAAGGCAAACTAAAAGTAATCTTTTAATAATAGTCATGCGTACTAGTCTTCATCTAAAGGTAAACCTGCACGTACTTTACCTTTGGCAAAGAAGCGTCCAAATTGAAGCTCATATACCTCATCTTCATCTTGAGTTTCAACTTCCAAATCAGAGCGTGCATAGCTAACACATAACAAAGCATAACCTTTGTTTTGTAGCTCCAGCGATAAACCTATTGCCTCTGGCTGATGAATATCTCCTGATAATACACGCACCGCACAAGTTGTACAGGCGCCGTTACGGCAAGAAAACGGTAGCGAGTTACCTTGATGTTCAGCAGTGTGAAGAATATAACGGTCATCGGGAACCTGAAAGGTATGAGTAACGCCTTTTTGGCGGTCATGTACCGTAATAGTGTGTTTTTGCGACATTGTAATCTTGAGTTTTGGGCGATTTATAGAAATTTTTGCATTTCAGTCAAAATATTATTGCAGTTTTTCAATTTCAATTGTATAGTATTAACTTGTGGCATCTTGGAGAGATGGCCGAGTGGTTGAAGGCGCAACACTGGAAATGTTGTTTAGGGGAAACTTTAACGAGGGTTCGAATCCCTCTCTCTCCGAATTTATACAATCTATTGTAATTGACTTGTAGCACAGGCATCTTGCCTGTGCAATGTTATATCTAAACTCGACTTTATCCAAAATTAAAAACTTTGTTTCCTTTATCGGCAAAAAACCTAGATGACGGCAAAAACTTTTTCAATGTCACTAGTTTACGCTCTCCATCGAAAAAGTAAAACTACTGTCCCATAAAGGTTTCAGCCTACGTTTAGAACGTCGCATAAAAATGGATAAAGTCTAGCTAAGAGCTAAACATCTAAGTTTAGTGGAGTAATTATTAAGCCTCCATGTTTTACCCAATATAATGTTTATAAATTATTTCTGGTGAATTGCAAACCAATTGAGCTAAATACCTAATTTCCATTTCAGCATTGATCATAGAAGTGATAATGGTATGGCGCGTTGTTTCTGGACTGGAACCCATGACTTAATAATTGGACATGTCTATTTTTTACAAAATTTGTCCAATAAACCGTGCCCTTCTGGAGTATCAGGCAAACCTAGAGCTAACCTTACTTGCTTACGGTTATTTCATTGTTCGGGTATTAACAAACAAATTAAACCTTGATCAATCCTGATAGTAATCGATTTTTCTGTATCTTTGCTGTACATAAAGCTAAAATCTGCAATAAACCATAATTGAGATTATAAACTCAATTTTAAGTTTTTGATTCAAATAATATTACATTTTATTGTATTGTTGCAAATAATTTGATTCAAATTCAAATCTATACCTAAATAGCTAAGATATTATTAGAACTAAGTACGTTAGATGGCAATAGGTTCGATTTTTCCGTCAAGTAACTTCTTTTTAGTTGTACTTTACCCCTTGAGTTTCCTGTGTTAACTAAGAGGGATAGTATAAAATAGTGCTAGCACTTATAAAAGTTATGAATCAATTGCAACATTCTCAACAGTCTACAGGTGAAAAAGATTTGGGTAATATAAGATTAGACTTTCTTGACGAATCAGAAGAGGTAAGTATTTTTAACCAGCAACCTAAATATTTACATAGCCATTTAGAGTATTACGAAGACTTTATTGATGAATTGATTGTTAAATTTAAATCGAATGCCCATTCGAGTGCATCAATTACAGCCCTTAATGCTATTGTTGCTGCTTCAGGCGCCTCCAATTGTTTTATACTTGAAAATCATCAATTAACTTGGGGTGTTAAGTCGCAAAGTAATTCTACTGAGATAGAAGCAAAAGATTGTGAAGATGTTATAACTCATAGCATTTTACCTGTAATTAATGACGAGTATATTTTTAATCCAGCCCAATTCGGTATATATAGTAGGTACAATGATAATCAAGGCGCCTTAAAAGTATTTATAGCATTACCTATTAAAACAGTACCTAAAGCTGAGATAATGGTAGTCTATGGATTAGTTGTATCTGAATATTTAACAGAAGTATTCGGTAAAATTATTTCGAGTTTTTATGAAGCTAGTTTATTATATAACGAAGCCGAACTCCTTGAAGCAAGTATATTAGATAGCTTAAAATTTAATTATGGCTTTGTATCATCATCATTATATCACAGAAGATTTGACCTATTTAGTCAGCGGTTAAAACAAATGGTGATGTATTTTGAGCCAGTTTTACATATTGAACCAGAGGATTTATTTATAAGTGGTTGGGAAGCTTTAGCACGCAATCCTAAAAACCATATGGTGCCTTCAGATTTATTTACAGCAGCAGAGCTATGGGGTTCTAATTTTACCGTTGTGCTTGACCAGCATTTTCTAGATGTCGCAACAGAACGTTATCGTCATGCTCGGAAATCAGTGCAAAGACGTGCAGGTGAAGTTGTTCCTTTATCAGTAAATGTTTACCCAGAGTCGTTAATGCGAATGGAATATTTTGAAACCGTAAGAAAAATCATTAAAGATAAAGTAATATCCCCAAGAAATTTAGTTTTAGAAATTTCTGAAAAAACAGATTTACCACAATTGGCTGATGGAATAAGATTAAAAAATCCACTTCAAAATTTTAAAAATCAATTAATAGAATATGTAAGCAAACTCAAAATTCGCTTTGCGATCGATGATTTTGGTGTTGGTTATGCTTCTGTATCAAGATTAGCAGGTTTAAATCCATCCCACGTTAAAATTGACCGTGAACTTCTTTATAACCATTCTAGCGATATTATTATCCGCTTTGTTCACGATTTAGTTGGAGCAAATAATTTGAACCCAGCTAAAGTTATTGTAGAAGGAATTGATGAAACTACACCTATTAGCTTACGCTCACTTAGGGAAGTCGGTGTTAGTTATATCCAAGGGCATTTAGTTGGAAAACCTCAACCAGAGGTATATCGTCTTAGTCAAGATAAATATGATGATTTGAAGAAAAGACTTTTACACTGATGGGTCTGACCCCCAGGCGGCCAGTTAAGGTCAAGTTTATAATTACGTTTTCTAACCGAAGCTTGGTATTAGGGGACACCTGTGCCTAAAATCAGGCTGTTAATTGAGTTTGGATTATAAGGAGAATTTAATCAAATGGCTAAAAGTAAAAAATTAGGATTTGGTTGGATTGGGTGCCAAAAGCATAAAAATAATACATATTGCTCTATCTACTGTGTTGTTCCACCACACATGCTGGAAAATTTAGTGGTTAACGGTAGTGAGCAAATGCGTGACTGGGCATTTCATACATTAAATTTATCATCAGAATTTCGTGGACGGCGCCGAGTTGTAGGTAACGTCAATTTTGCGGTATCACCTGGAGAAAAACGCCGTACTGTATATGATGCAGCAACAATGCAACTACTTCCAGGTAAACTGGTACGTGCAGAAGGAGACCCACCAAGTAGCGACGAAGCAGTAAACGAAGCGTATGACTCAGCAGGTTCGACTTACGATTTTTACTACGAGGTATTAGAGCGTAACTCAATTGATGATAAAGGCTTACGTCTTGATTCAACTGTACATTATGGCGTAAAGTACGATAACGCTTTTTGGAATGGCGACCAAATGGTGTATGGTGATGGTGATGGCGAAATATTTCAGCGTTTTACTAAATGTATAGATGTTATAGCTCATGAGTTAACGCATGGTGTAACGCAATGTGAAGCTAGTCTTAAGTATTTTGGTGAATCAGGCGCCTTGAATGAGTCAATGTCAGATGTTTTTGGCACCTTAGTTAAACAATGGGTGAAAAAACAAACCGCAGACCAAGCAGATTGGATTATTGGTGAGGGTTTATTTACCGAAAAAGTTAAGGGTGTTGGCATTCGTTCGATGAAAGAACCTGGAACAGCTTATGATGACCCTGTTTTAGGCAAAGACCCTCAACCTGCACACTACAAAGACCTTTACTCTGGCATCAAGGATAATGGTGGAGTACACATTAATTCTGGAATTCCCAACAGAGCATTTTATCTAGCGGCAACAGCTATTGGTGGTTATGCTTGGGAAAAAGCAGGAAAAATTTGGTATATCGCTTTGCGTGACCGTCTTCGTTCAAGTTCAGATTTTAAAAGTGCTGCACTTCTGATATCTCAAGTTGCAGCAGAACTTTATGGAGAAGGCAGCAACGAACAAAAAGCTGTACAAAATGCATGGGAACAAGTAGGTGTATCTCTAAAATAAGTCAGAATTGCTAAATTTTATTATTGTGTTTGCTTTGTGTTATTTAGCTGGGAGATAATGAACCTATCTTCCCAGTTTTTTATCATAAAACACTGTCATTATATAATATGCGAGTTTATTTAGAGCGTACTGGTGGCTTCGCTGGTATGTCAAAAACCACAAAAGTTGATACAACAGCTATTCCCCAAGAGACAGCAAAGCAACTTCCGCAACTACTGCAAGACTCAGATTTTTATAACTTGCCTGATTATATCGATTCATCTTCCCCTAAACCAGATAGTTTTTTTTATCGTTTAACAGTAGAAAACAACGGAGAAACTCATACTGTAAGTGTCGGTGAATCCGCTGTTCCAAATAACTTAAAACCTTTAATTGAATGGGTTAATACCGCAGCAGTAAGTCAAAACTTAAGTTAAAAGTTAAGATTTAGGAGCTATGAGTTAATTGTTGGGTTACGCGAAGCGCGTAACCAACTTGCGTTTACTGTAAAACATCCCAGGCTTTTCCTTTATAGCCATATTGGAATATCTCTGGGTGTAATATTTCAGCTAGAACTTCTAACGACTCAACTAACCTTGGACCAGGACGGTTAAAGTAAGCATTTCCATCTGTAATATAGACTCTTCCAGATTTGGCACAATGTAATTTTTGCCATTCGGGACGACTTATAAGTAGCTGCGTTTCTGTTCGAGTTCGATTCAAATCAAATCCACAAGGCATGAAAATAACTATATCTGGGTTACTTTCTATCAAATTCTCCCACTTTAGTTGAGTAGAGTCTTGACCCGTTACACCAAATAATGGTCTTCCACCAGCTAATTCAACTAATTCTGGAATCCAGTTTGCAGCTACCATTAGTGGGTCTGTCCATTCAATACATGCCACACTTGGTAACACTTCAGTCGCAGAAAGACCTTTAGTACGTTGTTGAACTATTTTAACGCGCGCTTCTAAATTTTCAATAACTTTGAGCGAATCAACATCGAACACATGTCCTACATTTTCAATATCGGTCCAAACATCTTTAAGAACATTGGGTTGTAGGGAAATAATTTTTGGTGGACTATTGGTTAAGTTTGCAACTGCTTTCTCTACATCGTTCAAACTGACAGCACAAATATCGCATTGGTCTTGAGTCACAATGTGAGTAGGCTGTAATTTCTCTAAAATATCTGTTTTAATTTGGTAAATACTCAGAGCATTTTGTAGCAAATTATTGACTTCTGAGTGAATTTCTTGACTCTGAGCATTTGTATTCAGTCGTGCTTGGGTACAAACAGGAAGATTTTGCACTTCTTCTGGATAGTCGCACTCGTGGGATCTGCCAACAATTTTGTCTATAAGTCCGAGTGAAGCCAGTATTTCTGTACCACTAGGAATTAGCGATACGATTCTAACGCTTTCCTTCATTGCAACACCTCCACGACAGCTATTATTTATTTAATTGTGCCAAAATTATATCTCTTGTATATCTTTCTTCAGGCATGTTACTTCAAAAATATCAAGCTGTGGCGCCGGAGTACTATCAAAATCCTAGAAACCCGGTTTCTTGGAGTAATATAGTTTTCATGTAATTATTGATACTATCTGTTTATCGACAAATTATTTTAATGAAGAAATATTAACATAATTTCTAAATTGCTTTATACTATTGTTCCGTTGGTGAAAAGCATGGTGTATCAACCAATAAAAATAATACTGTTTGCTAGCGTTGAAAATTCTCGCACCCAATCTAATAAATTGGAAGATATTTTTGAACAAGCAGGCGCCAATAGTTACATAGAGATTATAGAAAAAGACAATAATTTTAGTAACATTTTATCAATATTAGAAAATATGAATTTCAATATTGATGCTGTTATATTAGATTTATATTTCAATAATATTTCTGATTTAGATTATATAGAACTGATAAATGCATTTAATACAAACATAGTAATTATTGTGATAAGTGATAAGGATGATGAAAATCTGTTACAAAGAGCAATTGCAGCAGGAGCAGATGATTATTTAATTAAAAGTGAGATAACTCCACAATCTTTACGACGTACTTTATTACGTGCTGTTGAACAACGCTCTTCAAGATCATTAAAGTTTTTATCCAAAAATGAAGCGCAGTTAAGAGCTATTTTTGAGCGTTCTTCGATTGGAATAGGTTTATTAGATATGAACGCACGGATAATTGATGTAAATCCCGCGCTTTGCCATATATTAGGGTATAACTACAAAGAACTTTGCTCTAAAGAGTTAGTAGATTTTATTTGTGAAGAAGATATTACGGCACAAACTAAGCTAAATTATCAATTGTTTACAAATAGTCAAGAACGCTTTGAAATGGAGCAACAGTTTTTACATAAAGATGGTCGCTTAGTTTGGGCACATCTTAATGTTTCTTTAGTTAACACTACAACGAACGAGGCAAGTTTTTTTCTGGCAATGGTTGAAGATGTTACAGAACGTAAAAGAACTGAATTAAAACTTAGAGAAAGTAAAGAAGCTGCTGAAGCTGGCAGTAAGGCAAAAAGTGCTTTTTTAGCTACTATGAGTCATGAACTACGAACTCCTTTAAATGCAATTATGGGGTTATCACAATTACTTCAGCAAGAAGTGGTAGGGACATTAAATGAGAAGCAGCATGAGTATATTAATTGTATATATACAAGCGGTGAACATTTGCTTGCATTAATTAATGATATTTTAGATTTGTCGAAAGTCGAAGCGGGTAGAGAAGAATTGATATTGATTTCTTTATCTATATCCGATATTGTCAGAAACGTTATTTCAACAGTGTTAGAAAGTGCGAATATCAGAAAGTTACAACTTGTCGATAATATAGAAACAGGTTTAGAAACTTGTATAGCAGATGAACGGCGCCTCAAGCAAATGCTGTTAAACTTATTAACAAATGCAATTAAGTTTACTCAATCCGGTACAATATCATTAGAAGTAAAACAAGTAGAGCATGGAATTGCATTTATTGTTACTGATACTGGTATAGGTATAGAACCTAGCAATTTTCAATCATTGTTTGAACCATTTAGGCAACTTGATAATCAACTTAATCGCCAGTATGAAGGTACTGGTTTAGGATTAGCATTAACACGAAAGCTGGCGCGTTTACATGGTGGGGATTTGACGGTAGAATCAACTTTAGGTGTAGGAAGTAGGTTTACTTTATTACTACCAGCACAACCGCAACAAAGCAATGTGCAAAATGACTCAGTTCCTGATGTAACATTGGAATCAGATTCAGCACATAAAGATTATGTTTACCCAAATACATCTTCAGGACAAGCTGTTAAACGCATTTTGTTAGTAGAAGACGATGGACATACAGCTATATTAGTGCAAGATTACTTACAAACAATAGGCTATGAAGTCGAATTAATGCTGACAGCAGAAAGATTTATTACACGAGTTCATATATTTAAACCCAATTTAATTTTACTTGATGTGCATTTACCTGGAGATGTAAACGGACTTGATTTACTAATAAGTTTAAAGCGACAGCAAGGTTTACAAGAAATTCCTGTAGTTGTGATGACAACAATGGGAATGGGGGATAGGGAAAGATTTTTACAAGCAGGTGCTGTGGACTGTTTGAGCAAACCTATCGGTATTTTTCAATTAGAGTCAGTCCTAGTTAAGTATTTAAGTTAAAAGTGCGCTCGTGCTGAGTTAAACAACTAACTCTTTTAAGTTTTGCCAAGCTTTGATGATGTTGAGTCGCATAAGTGCTGCTACTCCTGCTAATGCTTTAAATTCACGTTGGTTGGGATTCATTTCTAATGCTGGTTTCAATGCTGCTTCTGCTTGTTTAGGTTGCCAATTATACAGACGCACAAATGCTAGATATGCCCATGCAAATGGATTTTGTGCATCGATTTGAGTTACTCTTTGTAAAGATGAAATGGCGCCTTTTATCCTTCTTTGTAGCACGTTTGTGAGCGCAACTGAATACGCTAAGTTAGAATTGGCGCCTATATGGTCTAATCGATACTCAGCAGCAAGTCGTGCTTGCGATAAGTAATCTTGTATGGGGTCGTATTGATTGATGCGTGCAACTTCAGCAAATATTTTTTCTACTGCTTCAGTACCTTTAGGTAAATTTGCTGACAAATTATTTAGTTGTGTTACTAAATCTAATTCAGGCGCCTGTGTACTTTGAGAGTTAGGGTCAATATTGAAATTAATACCTGGTGTATAAATTGGATAAGTTTCTCCAGAAATTATATTTAAGAAGGTCGCTTGCAGAATGTAATTACCTGGTTCAATACCAGCAGGTGGCAACATTGCTGTACGTTCAATTACTTGGAAAGTACCTTCGGGTTTTTTGATTCCTGTATATAAATTTCCCATACCTAATGCATGGTCATGTGAAAAGCTTGTATTTGTATTAATGGTTTTATCTTGCTTGTGCCAAGTCAGTAGTACTAATCCGTTTTTGAATTCATCCCAAGAACCTGACCATTTGTAGGTAACTGGTACACTCACTCCAGCAGGAGCAGTTTTAGGAAGGGTAACATTCGTTAAAGTTATGGGAACTGGAGCAACACTTTTTTCTCGATATATATCTAGCGATGAATATTCAAGTGGTCGTGATATGACTTCGACGGATGGAGATTTTCGATGATATAGTCGCAAACTACCGTCACTCAACTGCCATTGTGAGTGCAGTTCAAAGTCAGGTGATGTTTCTACTGCCTGAACAATATCTTTTTGTGATGATGGTACAGAACCTTGTTCACCTGTTTTTGTAATAAACCATCCCAGTGAGCGAGTATCTTGCTCTATTTGTCTTTTTCTTACTCCGACTTGGCGCCCATATACTTGAAATTTTGCTAAGGCCCCATAATAATTAAGATTATGTTGGTTTATTTTCGATGTCGAAGGCAACACTCCCAAGGTCGAACGTAAATATGGTTCAGTACGGATAATTTCTGCAATTACTTCTTTATGGGGTAATGGAGGTTGCGAGTCAGGACGATATTTACCGTTTGGACTCAAAGTTGTAGTTAGCACTGATGTACTAACTACAGGAAATAAATTAGACAACATTAATAAAACTGCTAAACCCAAAGTTCCCCAACGAATACGTTTTCCTAAAATACTTTGAGTTCTTGTCAACCCATATGCCAAAAGTATAGATAGTACAGGTAAATACGGTACTATATAGCGTTCATCTTTATTGATATTTAAAGAAGTCAGCAAATATGCAGCTACTATAAATATACTTAACCAACGTAGCGAATAACCTATTTTTAGCCTTTCTGAGTCTTTAATATTTTTTTCCGCAAACCTTGCCCAGTAAAGTAATAAACAGAATATGGGTACTAGTAATAAAGGTAATGATACTTGATAGGGTAATTGCTGCCAGTAAAACATCCAAGCTTGGAGAGTATTTAATGGTGGGTCTCCTTCTGCGATTGCTGAGTCAATAGTTGCCCGTTTCCCTGCTGTCAAAATTATTAACCAGTTAGTGCGGTACCAACCACCAAATATCAAGCTAGATATCCAGATCCCACCAGCTAATTCGATTGATTTACCCCACTGATGCTTACGTAAGGTGCCAATTACTACCCATATAATTGGAACAATTAGAAATAATAGTGCAGTTTGTTTGATTAATAATGCGAATCCGAGTGAGGCACCAAATAAAATGACTTTACACCAGCTTTTAGCAAACGATAAAATAGTTAGTTTCCCAGACTGTGATGGATGATTCCACCAAGTCAAGCAAAAGAAACAAAAAGTAACAGTCGCAGCAACTGGGTAATCTAAAAGAAATTGAAGTCTGAGCCTGTATAGTCCAGGTAAAAGTTGACATAAAGCAGCTGCCCAAAGTCCAATAGTGGCATTAAATAATACTTTGCCTAAACTATATACTGAAACAATTAATACTGCACTAAACAGCAGCATTACCAACATAGCTTCGTCTTGTCCGGCTCCGAAAATGATTTGTGTAAAGCCTGTAATAATATAAGTGAGCGGTGGAATTTTTGAAGATAGTAGCCAGAAGCTTTGCCACCATTCACTACTGTCCAAATGAATATTTTGTAATGCGCGCAAATAATTTAACGTTCCCGTCAAATATTCAGATTGGTCCCATCCTGGAATTGAGGTGTCTAATGATAACCATACTCGGTCGCATATGGCGCCTAAACCCCAAATAATTAGTAATATTAAGGCATTTCTAGGAATCACAAAACGTTTAATCACTGCATCACCTAAGATGATTACATTTATTCGAGCAATTTTCTCATTTTTACATGACGAATGCCCGCTTCTTCAAAGACATCACCTTCAATTTGAAATCCGATTTGTTCATGCAAACTTTTAATATATTCTTGAGCGTGAATTACAACTTCTGGTATATTTTTACTCTTGATAATATCGAGAGCGTGTAGCATTAGTTTCTTTCCAATTCCGTATCCTCGTGCTGTTTCTAATACTGCTAATCTTTCGATTTTGGCAAGATTGGCGCCTAAATATCGAATTCTAACAGTACCGATAAAGTTACCGTTCAATGACGCAATTAATCGGTCGGAAGTTTCGTCTTTACCGTCGAAATCTAATTTGGCATCAACTCCTTGTTCTTTTTGAAACACTATTTCTCTAATTTGACGAATTGCTTCAAATTCTTTGGGGGAATTTGCTTGTTTGATGATGATGTTGGTCATTTGTGCTAAAGGGGATGTTTGAATGTTTGTAAACCCGCCTTGTGATGGGGGCGGGTTTAGGGGGGGTTTAGGAGATTTAGTATTATTGGAGGATATGGGTTAACCCGCCCCTACGGTAATGGCGATGTTTGTTAATCTGCTCCTTCTATTGGTGCGAAACCTTGACGCTGAATGTTTTCGGTTACAGTTTTTGGTTCTAGAAATTGTAATAGGTAATCGGGACCTCCTGCTTTGGAACCAACTCCTGATAGTTTGAATCCTCCGAATGGTTGTCTTGCTACTATTGCTCCTGTAATGGTGCGGTTGATGTATAAGTTTCCTACTTCAAAGTCGGTTTGTGCTTGTTCGATATGTGAGGGTGTACGGGAGTATATTCCACCTGTTAAAGCATAGTCGGTACCGTTGGCTATTTGTAATGCTTCTTGGAAGTCTTTGGCTTTAATTACTGCTACTACTGGGCCAAATATTTCTTGTTGAGCGGTGATACCATTAGCAGGTACGTCTTTAAAGATGACGGGACCTATGTAGTATCCATTATCCGGCGCCTCCATTTCTAGTGCGATGCTCGATTCGGCTTTTCCTTTTTCGATATATTCTAAGATACGTGCTTGAGCATTTGCGTCGATGACTGGACCTACTTGGGTACTTGGCAATTCTGCGGCACCGATGTTTAATGATTTGGTAGCTTCAACAAATCGCTGTACAAAGGTTTCGTATACTGGTTCTAGAACTATGACTCGTGAACAAGCAGAACATTTTTGTCCACTATAACCAAATGCTGATTGCACAACACCAACGACAGCAGCATCTAAATCGGCACTTTCATCGACAATAATGGCGTTTTTGCCTCCCATTTCAGCGATAACACGCTTCATGTGCTTTTGCCCAGGTTTTACAGTTGCAGCGTCTGCGTATATACGGCACCCTACTTCTTGTGAACCAGTAAAAGCAATGATGTGTGTACCTATATGATTGACTAAATAGGCACCAACTTTAGAACCTTTACCAGGTAAATATTGAAATACACCTTTGGGTATTCCTGCTTCAACCATAATTTCGGCGAATTTCGCAGCGATTATCGAAGATGTTTCTGCTGGTTTGAGTATGGTTGAATTTCCAGCTACTAGCGCAGCTAATGTCATTCCTGCGGCAATAGCAAGTGGGAAATTCCACGGTGAAATAACTACCGTAATACCACGGGGTTGATAGATATATCTATTTGTTTCACCTGCGATGTCATAATTAACACCTTTATCTAACCGCTCCATTTCTAGCGCGTAATAGCGGCAGAAATCAATTGCTTCTGAAACCTCACCATCGGCTTCTCGAACAGGTTTACCGACTTCTAAGACTATCCATGCTGATAATTCTGGGCGCCGATTTTCCATTAAATCTGCTGCTTTCCGCAATATTGCTGCACGCTCACTTACGGGTGTTTTTCGCCACACTTTAAATGCATTTGCGGCAGCTTTCATAGCAGTTTCAGCTTGTTCAACGCTGGCAAGTCCAATTTTACCAACAACTTCGCTTTTGTTCGATGGGTTCACCGAGTCAACAACTTCGTCGGTTTGCACGTACTCACCGTTAATTAAAGGTAAATAAGTTTTTCCAAGGTTATTTTTGACTTTAGTCAAATCTGATGACGCACGTTCTCTCGTATCTACAAGCGAATAGTCTGTATCTGCGGCGCCAACAAACCCGTTTGTATTGGTATTATGTATTGTGTCTTTTTCTAGATTAACTTTAGGTGCCGCTAATAATTCCTCTGCTGGTCGGTTTTCCATGTTTTGGCGTAAAAACGAACTATTCGCAGTGTTTTCTAGTAACCTACGAATTAAATACGCCATTCCAGGCAGTAATTCGCCATAAGGGCAATACACTCGTACTCTATAGCCTTTATCAGCGAGGGATTTGGCAATTTTATCTCCCATACCGTAAAGAACCTGCATTTCAAAGCTGCGTTTCTTTACGTTTAAGCTTTCGGCAATAGCTATGGCACGGGAAAGTGAACGAACGTTATGACTACCGATAGCAGCATATATATATTGATGGTTTTCGAGCAGCAACTGAGTTATTGCTTCAAAATTGGCATCAGTTGCGGCTTTATCGTTGTAAACTGGTTGTTGCCAATGCTTTTGCATCGACTTTATCGTTTCTTGATCCCAATAGGCGCCTTTCACTAAACGAATTGTAACCGGATATCCTCGCTGTTTTGCCCAAGCGATTAAATCACGTGCATCTTGCTCACTGTCGCGAAGGTAAGCTTGAACCGTCATCCCAACATCAGTTCGAGAGCGAAATTCGTCTTCCATCAAAATCTTCTTGAGGATACTAAAAGTAATATCCTTGTAAGCGTACTGTTCCATATCAAAGTGAACAGAGGCGCCTAGTTGTGCTGCACGTCGTAGTAAAATTCGGATACGCTCACTAACTTTTTCTTCACTACCCGTAGCATTTAATGGGTCAAACTGCGAGTAAAACGCGGTTAATTTTACCGATACTTGTACCTGGGGTATTGATATTCCATCAGCTTCGTCAATTAATGGAACTTTATTCCAATTCTTAGACGCTTCGGTTAACTGCTGCATCAAGTCGATGTAACGCTCAAGATAAGATACAGCTTCGGTTTCGGTAATAACAGCTTCACCGAGTAAATCTACCGTGAACGCCATTTTATCTTTACGCAAACGTTCAATGGTTTTTAACACCTGCTTGGTGTTTTCACCAGAAATATACTTATGCGCTAGTGTTTCGGTAGCTGTAATAACTGTAGTTGCTGCTAACTGACCTGGCGCCGAATTGGGATTGGCAAAGTTTAACATGCCTTTGAGCGCAGCAGGTAGTTCTACTGACTCATCACCAAGATATTCCTGTAAATGCGCGGCAATTTCAGATTTATCATGTAACGCAGGTAGAGTATCAATAAAACGGAATAGCTGCACCCGTAAACCGGGATTACTCATTGCCCAAGCTAGCAATTTATCATCCCAGCGCATTTGGTCGCGGAGATTTGCCAAAAATGAACGATTTTCTTGGGTAGCTGCGAGAAGCTGTTTAGCAATTTCTTGAGTTTTAGTCTCGTAATTGCTTGTTTGTGCTTGTAAAACCACTTTTGTACAGACTCCTGTATTTGAACTAAGACTTTGTATATTAAAGCTTGTTCTTCTATTTTGGCTTCTCCATCGATTTCGCACCACAGTTGTTCAAGAAAAACAATAAGATTCTTTTTCTGATTGTCATTTAAGTAAAAACTCTATTGACATTGTGCTAATAATTACTTAATTCTCCCAACCCCCCTTAATAAGGGGGACTAAAAATATCTCTTTCTGTTCTTAATAAACGTTGTCATGCTGAACGCAGTGAAGCATGTTTAAATTTTAAGGAGCTAAAAACACCTCTTTTCCCCCTTATTAAGAGGATTAGGGGGGATTTTAAATATTCTAAATTATTAAATTAGATTGTTTCTAGAAACACATCTAATTATTATCATTTTATTAGAGTTTCTTAAAATAAGAAAGCAAGTAACTATATAGATATTACCAATGTCTCAAGTCTTAGGTTTGCGCTACCGAATTATCCAAGTATTGAGTCAAGATAAAGTAGGTGAAAACTATATTGTGGATGATATAGAAGAGAAAAATTCCACCTATTATATATTAAAAAAAATATTTAGAGGAGGGTAATTATAATGATGCGAAAGCTAGATTGAAAGAATTGGGTGTTTGATGGGGACGGGCGAGGACGCCCATCCCACAATATAATTAAGGTTGTTGTACAGTTAAGGTATAATTTAGTTTGGCGCCTGGGTTAAAAGTACCCACCCAGACTTTGTAACTTCCTTGTTTCCATCCGGTTAATACGACGCTGGCATCTTTACGTCTACCAGTGTCATCACCGCAGTAAATTTTACCGTCTGGCGCCTGAACTAAAAGTGTGGTGTCTGAACCATCACTATCTACAGTAATTCTTAAATTAGAAAAATCTTTTTGTAAAACTACTATATGGTCGGGTGTTGGGTCAGCAAACCCAATACAAGCTTTGTTGTTGGCATCTCGGTTTGTTATTGCGGATAGCGAATAAGAACCACCTGTATACCCTGATAATGAAGCTGTAGTGTTATCAAAACCTGGCGCCAAACTAATTGTGCCAAAGTTTGCCGTATCAGCCATTACTGGAAGTGAGATAATGACCGTAAGTATACCCAAAAGCCATCCGCCTTTTGACCAAGCATTTCTGTACAGAAATTGGTTGATTCGCGAGGCTGACAATAGTCGATATTGACGTTTGTTCATAGCAGCCCTTCAACGGTGTATGAGTAAAGTTATATACATATCATAACTATAAAACACCTTGAAGAACTTAAGGGCTGTGTCAGATTAGTATCTGTCACAATGTAGAAACGCGATGTTCCTCGCGTTTCTACACTTATTCTTCAAGTTGAAAAAACACATCACCTTTAAGTGAGTTAGCATCATCACCGTAGTTAGTGACGGTTAATGAGCGCAAATTATTGAAGAAAGGTTTAGCGACTACTTTGAGTAGTTTAAGTACAGGTAGCTGACGCTCTAAAATTTCTTGACTAGCTGCCCAATCTATGTAAACATAGCCAGCGTTTGTTTCAGGAAGCGCAGCGATACAATTCTTAAAATTGCGGTTTTCTAATAATGTATTATCCTTGATTGAAAGAACTTCGTACATAGTCTCTAAGGATGAAGTGAAAATTTCATAGTTCTCTAAAGTTGTATGTACTCCGTAGGCTTTTGCTTCGAGGCTAAAAGATGGTTTAGTTCCATTTTTACTGGAGTTGGCAGCTTTTAACTGTGTCCAAGCAACAATATGTTGGTCAAGTAGGTTGAACTCAGTAACACTTAACCCGTTTTTAGCTGCTATTGCATCGAGTTTTGCGATACCCTCTTGTGTAGAAGGCGCCTTTTCGGTAACAAAAATCCATTCAGGTGATTGTTGAGGTGATGATATCAAGCCAATAGCATATTCACCTTGTACCCAATCAAAGATATCTTTTGGTAAGTCTACTCCCCAACGCTTCTGAGCTTTGAAGTCTTGTTGCACAATATCGTTGATATTAAGCTTAATTCCTAACGCACTTCCTAGTTGTTGCTCAAATAAAGCTAAATTACTTTTGGGTAAAGTGCTTAAGTTTTTACTCCCAACAGCAATACCAACGTTTGCTGGAATATATTTGAGCGCATTTACAGGTTTTGATAATAACTCTAACGGCGCCTTCAATTCTTGAGTTGGTAGTGCTACTGTTTGAGCAAGCAAACCTTTTGAAACTGGCACCAACGTTACAAGTTGCTCATCAAAGTTTTGTATCGGTAGCTTTAAACCAAGCCATTCTGCCACAATTGGAAGATTTAAAAACGCTGCACCATAAGATTTTGCTGATAGCTGACTAATATCCTGATATTTCTTTGAAGAAGTTAAACTTAAATCGGGTGCTTGAGCGTTATTTATCGCTTCACGCAGGACTTTGGGGTCGTTCGCAAACAAAACATATTTATCACCAACTACTGCACCCGCTAACGTTTCCTTATCTTTTGGTGCATCAGTGATAACTTTTATACCTGCAAAGTCTTCCACACTTAAGTCTGCACCTGCTAAAACTCGTTTCGAGAAAAATAACTGCACAAACTCGCGGCTTTTTTCTGGTGATTTAGTGGTCATTGCGAGTAAATATCCAGGTGACTTACCGTTATCGGGGTCACGGTCAAAATCTAAGCTAGTGACAGCAAGTGTAACTTCGTTTCCTAGCCAAGGTTGAACGTCTTTGCGAAAATCAATGCCAGAATTCTTGAAAAAATCGCTTTTCAGGAACGAGTTCTCACCTTTGTCTAACGACTGTAACTTTTCTGGATTCAATATAGATATCATTACAGGCGCCTGCTTTGATACGAATATTGAGAGGGATGCTTCTGTTACACTATCCTTACCAAATGGACTTGCTGCTAATACAGAAGCACAGTATGCCACATTCAAAAGCAGCATAACCAAACTTACTGCAAAAAGACGAAGGAATGATTTCGTCATATACTCTATTACCCACTGCCAACAACTTTAAGGGTAAAGGGGAAAGGAAAAAGGGGAAAGGGGGTATTGAAAGCAGAAAATGTAGGGAAAAGATACGAAGTAACGAAGCTATTTGTGTAAAGATAAGAAAAATAGTGGTTAATAAAAAGTTCAGTAACAAGATGGCGCAATATCCAGACTCACCCTTTTCTCAAGTTAGCGTCGAACAATTACAAGAACGCTTGTTATCAGGCGCCGACAAGATTCAGCTGATTGATGTTCGTGAACCTCAAGAAATAGATATCGCTCGAATTGAGGGTTTTGTCAACTTGCCTTTGAGTGAATTTGCAGCTTGGGGAGAGCAGATACATACACAATTTGATTGTGAATCGGAAACCCTTGTGCTGTGCCATCATGGGGTTCGTTCTGCTCAAATGTGCCAATGGCTTGTAAATCAAGGTTTTACCAATGTAAAAAATATTACAGGTGGTATAGCAGCTTATTCAAGCTTAGTTGACCCTTCTATTCCTCAATACTAATGATTTTATGTACGTTATACTTGTGTAATATTTAACTTCTTTCCGTTATAGTCAGCACTATTACTGAGGCAGCAAGCATAAACAGACGTGTATTTTAGTATTTAACAATACAGCGTTTTGTAACCACTTATGAAATTATATAGAGTATATCAACGGCTAAAGTCCCAATTCGCACAATTAAATACCAGTAAGTAAAAAGACCTTACTTTCAGTAGATGGTCATTTCTTCATCTATATATGTACATTAGACTTAAGGGCTAGTAAAGCTGCTGCATCTACTAGTACTAAGAAAATTCCCAGAGGCATGGTATCATAATATACTTAATATATCAATAAAAACTAAATTACTATATACAAATGTAACTTTATTTGACTTTTCTTAAAAATCGGGTATAGATTTGGTATCTTTCTTAATGAAATATTAATCTTAGAATTAATATTTTAAATTCTACGTACCCGAAAGTATTGTTCAGATAGATTTAAGCTTTAAAACTTTTAATTAAGATTTGCCTTCAGTAAACACATCCTATGCCAGTTCAATTAACAAATCGACAACAGCATATACTTTGGGCAACGGTGCGACACTACATTGCCACAGCCGAGCCAGTTGGTTCAAAAGCCTTGCTAGAAGAGTATAATCTTGGTGTTAGCTCTGCGACAATTCGGAATGTGATGGGGGTGCTTGAGAAAGCTGGGTTGCTGTATCAACCACATACCTCAGCGGGTAGAGTCCCTTCAGATTCAGGATATCGTATTTATGTAAACAATTTAACGGCGCCAAGTGAAGCGATAACTTTACAAGTTGAGCAAGCGCTACAAACACGTTTAAAGTGGGAAGATTGGAGTTTAGAAGCGCTATTGCATGGTGCAGCGCAAATACTTTCGACTTTGAGCGGCTGCATAACATTAATTACGATGCCACAAAATGGCGGCGCCGTGTTGCGTCATTTGCAACTGGTACAAATCGAAGCTGGGAAAGTAATGTTAATAGTGGTGACAGAGGGGTATGAGACGCACTCCACTTTATTAGACATACCACCAGCACCCGATGGAAGCAAGCGTGATCTGGAGTTAATAGACCGTGAGTTGCAGATAGTTTCTAATTTCTTGAACAGTCATTTGCGTGGAAAAAGCACGCTTGAGTTAGCAAACTTAGACTGGACACAACTCGACCGCGAATTTCATCATTATGGAGAATACTTAAAAACATCGCTATCAGAATTAAACCATCGTAAAGTTGCTTCTGAACGTACACAAATTATGGTGCGTGGGGTCTCTGAGGTATTGCGTCAACCTGAATTTTCGCAGTTACAGCAAGTACAAACGATTATTCAGCTTTTAGAAGAAGAACAAGAGCAACTTTGGCGCCTAATTTTTGAAGAAACCGACGGGTTAGAAGAACCAGGTAAACCAAAAATCACAATTCGCATTGGCGCGGAAAATCCATTAGAACCAATACGTGGGTGTACATTAATATCATCCATCTACCGACGTGGTTCTGTGCCAGTAGGAAGTATAGGAGTACTTGGACCAACAAGATTAGATTACGAAAATGCTATTGCCGTAGTAACTGCTGCCTCAGAATATCTCAGCGAAGCAATTAGTTAGTGTATGGTGGGCAGTGCCCACCATACGAATCAAAATATTACTTAAGATAGATAAGCCTTGATTGCTAAAAGGTATTATCTATATATGCTAAGAAAAATAACATTTTGGTTAATCTGGCTAGGATTTACTAGCTACGCCTTTATATTCGCACCTCCTGACCAACCCGACACATTTGAATTAATCAAAAATCTATCGACTGGTCAATGGGAAGGAATCAATCCTTTGATAGTTGCCTTATTCAATATCATGGGAGTATGGCCCATGATTTATGCGTGTTTGGTATTTATTGATGGTAGAGGACAAAAAGTACCAGCTTGGCCATTTGCAACGTTTTCATTTGGAGTAGGCGCCTTTGCATTACTACCCTACCTTGGTTTGCGTACAGCGAACCCTGAATTTATCGGTCAGAAAAATGCTTTTATTAAAATATTAGACTCTCGTATCACAGCAATTTTACTATCTGTTGGTGCAATTATTCTAGTTTTTTATGGAATTAGCCAAGGAAACTGGGGTGACTTTGCACAGCAATGGCAAACAAGTCGATTTATTCATGTAATGAGTTTAGACTTTTGCTTGCTATGTTTGTTGTTCTCTAGTTTAGTTGAAGACGACATGGCACGTCGGGGAATGACAGATAATAAAGGATTATTTTGGTTAACTGCATTAGTACCTTTATTCGGCGCCTTGATATACTTATGTGTAAGAAAACCTTTACCCGAAGTCGGTAGCAGTATTAATCAAAGTCAACAAAAACCAGCTATAACATAAAATAAAAAATCTTATGAATAGGAGTGCATTGTGGTTATTATGGGCAGGATTTATTCTTTATGTAGTTTTTCTTGCCCCACCACTGCATCTAGAAGCGACTATAAAACTACTAGTTAATATTGTTACGCTTCAATGGACGCAGGTAAACCCCGTTATTTTATCATTGTTTTCTCTTGTGGGGATTTGGCTATTTATATATAGTAGTCTGTTATTTTTTGATGGTCGAATGCAATCAATACGATTTTATCCTTTTGCCATTGCTTCGGTAGCATCGGGTGTTATAGGTTTAATACCATATTTGGCGTTACGCGAATCGAATCAAAGCTTTAGTGGTGAGAAAGATAAATTTTTGAACTTTCTCGACTCGCGCTTTTTTGCTTACTCCCTAACAGTTACAACTCTTGGTTTATTTCTTTACGCTTTTATTTTTGGCAACTGGGATGCTTTTATTGACCAGTTCATGCAGGATAAATTCATTCATGGAATGAGTCTTGCTTTCTGCTTATTTTATCTACTGTTTCCAACGAGTATTCTTGATGATGATATAGCTCGTCGCAACTGGAATAAAGAGCAGATGGGACAATTATATCTTTTTATTGCACTGGCGCCGTTGTTTGGACCTCTTGCTTATCTTTGTCTACGTCCAAAAGTTGTAGCAAGTCAGTTTGTTGATGAACTTTAGATAACTGCCACCAAGGGACATTCGGGTATTGATGATGTTCTTTGTGGTATCCGAAATGATAGCAAGTTAAGAAAGATAACCATGCAGGACGAGAAATTGTACGGGTATGAGAAGAATCTGTATATCCAGTAATTGGTTGACTATGAGGTTCAAAAGTACCAAAATAAAATAATTGTAATGAACTTAGTAGTGAAGGTGTTACCCAAAATAAAATAAGATTTATTTGTGGTACATGAGCAACGTAAGCAAGTGAATTATAAACAATCGTTATTATAATAATTTGCTTCCAACTCCAATACCCCTTCATAAAATGAAAATACCATGCAATCATATTTTGGTGTTTTCCATCATGAAAATCTGGGTCATTTTCTGTACCAGGATGTTGATGATGTTGCCAGTGTTTTTTCAATAGTGTTTTATACGATAAAGCACCGTATAAAAATAAACATAATGAACCGATAGAATGATTCAATTTAATATTATGAGAGTTAACTGCTCCATGCATTGCGTCGTGTGCCGTAATAAAAAGTCCTGTGTAACAAAAAGTTTGGCATAACACTCCAGCAACTAAAGCGATGATATTAGTTTCTTGAACATTTACGTTCATTAATAAAATTAAACTAACCGCCCATATACCCATAATAGCAATAGCTGTAGTTATGCCTCGGTAAGGATGTATACTATTTTCCAAAGGTATTTGTGATGGGTATACAATTGATTTTTGTAGCATTGATGTACGGTAATTATTGAGTACGAGAGTAAAAATGTTAACATTGTTTTGCAGATGGGCTAAGTATTTTGTATAACCCACTATAAAAAAGAAATAACATTTAGTCTAATACTAAGTATTTACCAGAATTTAACTCTCTGTCTGTAGTTTCAAGATTTATCTTAAAAAAACTCACATATTTGTAACTTTTGGATACTGTTTTGTCATTCTTAAAGCTGATGGGAACTAGATAGGACAACTTGAATAAGTATTCAAAATATCAAATATATTTAACATAAATATATAATGCTTCGTGAAACTCTGTGCGTTAAGAAACCGGGTTTCTACGCAAAATCTTTATTTTTATTACAAGTTTCAGGGAAGAAACCCGGTTTCTAAGATTTAATCTAACTTTAGTAAGAAGGTTTCTATAGGCTAGTTCACCACACTTATAAAAGATGTACTTTTAGAAAAATCATTATGAGTCCGACAATACTAATAACAGGCGCCTCGCAAGGAATAGGTAAACAGACTGCACTTTTGTTCGCACGTAAAAGATATAACTTAGTACTAGCTGCACGTAGACCTGATGTACTGGAAGCAGCAGCGCAAGAAATAAAAAATCTTGGTAACAACAATGATGTTTTGACTGTTAGTTGCGATGTTCGTGACTCCGAGCAAGTTAAAGCGCTTGTAGATAAAGCATTAGCGCATTTTGGCACTATTGATGTACTGGTAAATAATGCTGGTATATTCGCAACAGGAACAGTAGAGGATTTTTCATTAGATGACTGGCATCAAATCATCGATACGAATTTGTGGGGATATATTCATACAATAAATGCATTACTACCGCATTTCCTCGAACGCGGAAAAGGAACAATAGTCAATCTGAGTTCGATAGGGGGGAAAGTACCTACACCTTATATGGCAGCATACTGTACTAGTAAATTTGCTGTAACCGGGTTAACCGAAGCACTGCAAGCAGAACTGAAACCAAAAGGTATTCAGGTTTGTGGTATTTACCCAAACTTAATAGCCAGTAGTTTACTAGAGCGAGCAATTTTTCGCGGTAAAGATGAAGAAGACACGCGGAAACGTCGTGAACAATTAGGTCAAATTACAAATGTTCCAGTCGTAGAGAAACCCAAAGATGTAGCAAATGCAATTTGGGATGCAGTAAGCAACCAAAAATCAGAGGTCATGGTAGGTTCTGCCAACGTCTCACAAGGAATGTATCGTCTTTTGCCAGGTTTCGTGCAATGGGCTTCGCGACAAGCCCTCAAAAACAAAGACAAATAAAATGTAGACGTGTAATCCGAAGGATTTCCCGTAGGGATTAATCACGTCTCTACAATGTTATTGCCATCGAATTACTTTTTCTTTAACAACAGTGGCATCACCCACCATTATTTCTAAAGTCTCGCGAGTTAAGATAAAACGAGTATTACCCTTAACTGCTAAATAGTTTTGTTGAAGAAAGGCGCCATCAGGTTTGAGATTCTGTAAAGGAATAGTGACTTTTTCGTTACCTATTCTTGCCACACCAACATAACTTCCGGGTTTATCGTTGCCACATATATATACAATAAAGCTTTTAGTCACAGCCTCAATAAGAACATTTTCACCTTGTGGACAAGCGCTGACAAGAAGTTGCCCATCACCTGAAATTGCGCTAATCACTCTTTCCCGATTTTGAATACGCCCCAATTTACTTACCATAAACTCATAAGGCGAGACGATGTGACTAATTTCTCCTAGTTTAGCAATATAAGTCTCACCGTTCTTACGGACAATAGGCAGTGTAATTTTAATATCATCGCTCTTTGTAACACGCACGTAATAACCTAAAGGATTCTTAGTATCTCCTAAACAGATATAAAGCTTGTATTTTGAAGTTTCAAAGCTGCGCTTAGGAAACGAGTTTTGAATCGGACAAATTCCCGTTGCTCTATTGAACTGTAATATAGACGACTCTGCCATAGTTCGAGTCACAGGAAAAAGCAGCAAAGCCAATATACCAGCGTAAGTCAGATTGAATCCGAGGCGCCAAGCAGATTTACTCAACATATTAATTTTTAAGATTTATTTAAGTAATGTTACGGAGCGAATTTAAATCAAGATTAAAGAACTTCAGGGTTTTATAAGTGTTTTTACTGTTGTGATAATTGAGTTAGTATCGTAAAAAAAAGCGTCTAGAGCAACTAAATACCCCAGACGTTCATATATTCTTTAATAAAAGGAAATAAAATATAATTTTTCGGTTAAGTAGATTCGCATTCTCGCTTAGTTATTTCATGACGATAGCGAAACGTAGCTTCAAGTTGAGCTTGTACTATCCAACCACTCATAAATTCAATAGTTTCACCACCAGGCATAGAAAACGAGATAGCATCAGTTAATCTGGTTTTATTACGTTCTGCATCAAACAAATGTCGGTGCTGCCAAAACTCAAATGGCCCCGAAAGCTGTTCATCAGTAAAAAAACAGTACTGTTCATACTCAGTATGTCGTGCCAACCAAGTTAAAGGTAGTAGTCCCAGAAACATTCGGAACTCCGTAATTGCACCAATACCCAGACCACCTTCACGACGCACGACTTGAATAGGTTGCCAAGGTGGAGTAAGTAATTGTAATATATCCGCGCGCTCGTGGAATTGCCAAACAACTTCAACAGGCGCCTCAATTAACGAAGAATATTTAAATTGCAACATCTGCCTGGTACGGGCGGGTTAACCTAAATTTTGTACTATCTATTAAGATATAACTAAACCCGCCCTAGATGTAAGAACAGGCAGGAAAGCCTGTTCCACAAGAGAGATTTAAGAATTGATCTGTATAATTAGATGCACTGTTGCTGTGAGGTTTGGTAATTGCCAAGATATGAGCAGGCGCCGTACAGCGACGATGCCCATCCCACAAGATTTATAGTTGATTTATATTTTGTAGCTACACCTTAAATTTTGTATTACACACTTTTAATCTTTCGCGCGCAGTCGGATGAGTAGCGAGATAATCTTGCAACCAGTCACAACCTCTGGTGATTAACCCATCTAAGTTATCGAGGCGCCACACGCGGATAGTATTATACTTCGCTCTTGACCAAGTTCAACAGCTTACCCTGAAAAGATTCCAAAATAAAATCTCGGATGTAATTACTGGCATTGAGAATTTCTACGCCAATCAACTCTCCGGTTGCTGTCTCCACCCTAATTTCCGTTTTGCTTCGGAAGTATCCACTTGGGGCATATGAATTTCTACAAGTTCTATAGTTTCTTGAACCAATGCTTCAAGTTCATTAACGGCTATAGGAGCTTCATGATAAAATAAACCTTCGAGACGAGAGGCAAGATTAAGAGGGGCTATCTTCATTTGTTCAACAAATCTACCCATTCGCTTAAATTGAAATGTTGAGTAATACAAACGGTTTAACCCAGACAACACACCAAGTATATTTTGGGCTGATTCAACTAGGATTTGGTAGTACCAAAGCGTTGTATCCCGTTTAGCAAGCTTGGACTGCATTCCCCAAATTGCAACAAATCTAAGATAATGCTCTACCATCGTTTGTGCAAGCCCATCCGGGTAATTTGCAACTCTCGCTTTCCACTGCTGAATCAGCGTTTCGCCGTATAAAGGAATTCCGACTAGTGTTCCTGACATTGCTTTAATAATTGGCGATTGAACATCAAACTCTTCTAAGATGCTTGAAATTTCCTTTTCCCATTGTGCAATCGTCGCATGAGCAAACTGACATTCAACCCCGTTTACTAAAAAACTCTCACCAAATGCACCCTCTTGTCTGTTGCCTAAAATCCCGATAAACTCTACCTGATTTTGCTGACGCGCTCTCGTCAACTCCTCTTCTGAAGGCAATTCCGAGTAATAAAGCATCACATCGCAATCTGAGTATTCATCGCACAAACCTTCTGCTACTGAACCTGTAACCATTACAGCTTTCGTTTTCGGGTTAGCTATATACGCTTTAACATTGTGTTTTACTAATTCCAACAAGTATTGAGTCTTATCAGTCATGGGTTGTTGTGACTTAGGTAAAGCTATACATCCATATTACAAATACACCTAGATTTTTGTATTACACACTTTTAATCTTTCACGTGCAGTAGGATGGGTAGCGAGATAATCTTGCAACCAGTCACAACCTCTTGTAAGTAAAGTGTCTAAGTTATCAAGGCGCCAAGTACGAACACGATTATTAAGTAAAGTTATCGTCATAATTTTTTTGCCATCGGGACTTGGTTCTACTCCAGCAAGACTTGTTTCATGTTCATATTCTGCTATTTGTCTGCCTGATAAATCCCAAACTCGAACTTTATTTCCAGCGCTTGTAATAATATGTTTTCCGTCTTTGGTAAATTGGGCACTTGAAACATAATCTCGATTTGGCAGTTCAAATAAAAATTTACCTGAAATATTCCAAACGCGCGCTGTGGTATCGGCGGAAGCAGTGACAATAAGTTTTCCGTTCGGACTAAATTCGGCGCCTGTTACATGATCTTGATGACCTTCAAGTTTAGCTAATTGTTTTCCTGTTAAATCCCAAATACGGGCAGTATTGTCGAATGAAGTTGTAACAAAATTTTGACCATCAGGACTGATACTTACATTAAAAATCGGTTGCGTATGTCCTTTTAGTTTGGCTATTTGTTGACCTTTGAAATTCAATATACGAGCAATGTTGTCACCTCCATTAAAAGGATTTTTTATTATGTAGTTGCCATTTAATGATACGTAAAAATTTTCTTTTGGTATTTTAGAAAGCAGCTTACCATTGGCATCCCATATATAGAAGATACTACTATTATCTTCAGGAAAACCAACTATATATTTTCTATCTGCACTAATTTGAATCAAAGATAGAGTATTGAACTTTTGCAGTATAGCTATACTTTTACCAGATATATCCCATATACGGGTAGTTTTATCAAGTGAAGTGGAAGCTATCATTCTTCCGTTTGCAATAAATCTTACACTGTTAACAAGTTCTGTGTGTCCTATTAATGTTGTTAGACGTTTACCTGTATTATCTGATATATAAATATTTTTGCCACTTGTGGAAAGATAAATAAAATTACTATCCAAACTCCAATCAACTTGAGGTAACATGTTTTGAGTTTTAACGTTGAGTGAAGATTTATTTGATAAATCCCAAATTTGTGCAACTTTTAAATTCGCGCTAAGAATAAATTTTCCGTTAGGGTTCCAGCGAATATTAACAAGACCTCCTTGGTAATTATTGATTTCAGTTTGTAATTTACCAGAAGTATCCCATATACTTATATTATTTAGACTAGTTGTAGCTATATATTTACCGTCTTTGCTCCAGTTAGCATCAGTAATATTGTTTTTATGTCCTGTTAATTGTGTACGTTCGGTAATTTTATCAACTATTGTTTGTAAAGCGAGAATTGGAGTAGTTGTAGGATAATCACTTAAATTTTGGCTTCTAACTAGTTGTCTTAGCTTTTGCCCAGTTTCCATTGCTGATATCAAAGGTTCAATTTGCTTATTTTCAAATTGACGTAATGTTGCTACACCTGTCTGTTCTAATGTACTAACTTCTTGGACATATTGTGCGTGTTGAGTTGCTTTGAATGACATGAAGCTAGCAATTACTGTGCCAATTAAAGATATAGTTAATACAGAGGCGCCTACACGTATTTGCTTTCTAGCTTTATTCTGTGCTTTATATAATGTATCATTTGCTTGCGCTAATATTCGACTTTCTTCTTCTTTAACAGCTAGAGCATTTTCAAATTCTTGTTTTTCAAGTTCTTGACTTGCCGATAAAAATCTATAGTCATCGTTACTTAAGTTTTTACCATTTGCCCATAAAAGTGCATCTTGTAAAGCTTTACCTTGTAGTAAACGTGATTCATCTTGATAATTTGAAGCTACCCATGCTGTAAATACTTCGGAATATGGACGTAAGTTATTTAGCATTTTTTCTACCCAATGTAAGTTAAATATTGAAGCGTAAATTTTGTTGTAAACCTTTAAATATCCAGACTCTTCTACAACTAACCCAGATAAACGCAATTCGATTTGTTCTGGACTATCATCAATTGGCACGGCGCCATTACGTAAAATGCTTTGATATAATCCCAGTAGTGAGCCTGCACGTGTTTCTCGCGCACTAATTCTATCCCTAATTGTTTTAAGATGCGGTGGTTCGTCTTGTGATTCCCAGTTGGTAATTATTTGAGTTTTGACAATATTTTCAACTGAGATAAATTTTTGATGTTGATTATAAATAGAATTACATAGCTTTTGCGTTAAAAATGGTTGTCCATTAGTCCATGCTAAAACCTCTTGCAATACTGTTAATGGATTTTCAACACAATGTAAACCCTTTAATAGAGGCACCGCTTCATCGACTTTAAAACCATATAATTGAATGGCACAACCAATATTAAAGGGTGTGCGTGTTTTATCAGAAATTAAGTCACTCGGAGTTGCAACACCTATTAAAGCAAAAGTCAAACGCTTATAATTAGAATTCAAACTGCGCTTTTCATAGCAACTTCTAATTAAAGCAAAAAAGTCATCACTCTCAAATTGAAGGCTAAGTATACTATCAATTTCATCGATAAATACAACAATATCGCCTGAAATTTTGTTGAGCAAAACTTCTTCGATAAATTCACCGAACCTTTGTACAGGTGAAATACTCAAACGCTCTTGCCACCACCCACGCATGAACTCACTAGCATTAGCTAGCTGAAAGTTTGCTACTAAAGTATAAACAATACTTGCGTACCACTGCTCTGGTTGAATATTTTGGCTACCGCGTCCAGAAACATCAATGGTTGTACAATATACACCCGAAGCCTCTAGCTTACGCATTGTCCGCACAAGTAAGCTAGTCTTGCCCATTTGGCGAGAGTTTAAAACATAGCAAAACCCACCAAGCTTCAAATTTTGATACAGCTTGTCATCTGCTTGACGCACTACATAACTAGGCGCCTCTTCCGATAAACTGCCACCGACTTTATATGTATAATCATTGCTCATAAGTAGTTCTGTTGATGAACTACTTACATTAGAACTTAACGGCGCCTGAGTTTAGGGTTGAGAATATCGAGTTGCTATTGACTTGGTATCGATTTGTGACTTTTATCAAACTTTTCATACCATGTGCGCGCTTTATCATCTTTGGCATGAACAAGTAATGCTCTTATTCCTGCTATATCAGCTACTTGATAAGTACGCTTTAATGCATCTTTTAATAATCCTTTACCTATGCCTTTTCCCTGTTTTTGCTTGGATACTGCCAAACGAGCCAATATCATTACTGGTATAGGATGTTTTGCTAATCCTTTAGTAACACGAGTTGGCGCCTCATTGTGCATCATTATACAGACAATGTCATGACAACATTATAATTCATCTTGTAGGATAGGCATCCTGCCTGTCCATTGATACCATTGTCTAAGTAAATAAATCCCGGCGCCAAAATGCCACGTTCAATTCGAGTCCGTCCAGAGTGTATATCACAGGTAAAATCAGCATTACCCCGTAATGGTTACATCCGTCAAACTGATTTAGCAGAGAGTTTACAAATATCACAATCTACGGTTAGCAGTTTTCTTAATGGCAGACCTGTAGATTTTCTTAACTTTACTGAAATTTGCCGCGCGCTTGGACTCGAATGGCAGGATGTTGCTAATTTTTCTTCCGATAACGAATCTATTGTCCCTTCACAGCAGCAAAATACACAATATCAATTAGAACTACCAGAGGGTCAAGTTGAGTTAACTTCTCCTTTTTATATCAACCGTCCTCCTATAGAAGCACGTTGCTATGAGGAAATTAGGAAACTTGGTTCTTTGATACGAATTAAGGCGCCTAGACAAATGGGTAAAACGTCTTTAATGGCAAGAATTCTTAATGAATCGCAATCTCATGGTAGTTATGCTGTAACGTTAGATTTTCAACTTGCTTCACAACAAATTTTTACTACTGCTGATAAATTCCTGCGTTGGTTCTGTGCAAGTGTTGCTAAAAGTGTAAATATTCAAAACCAGCTAGATAATTATTGGGACTTAGCTAGTATCTTAGGCAGTAATATGGCTTGCAAGGCTTATTTTGAAGAGTATTTACTACCAAGTCTTGATAAACCGTTGACTTTGGGTTTAGATGAAGTTGATAGGGTTTTTGAATATTCAGATATATATAGAGATTTTTTTGGACTGTTACGCGCGCTGCATGAAGAAGCTAAACGTCGAGATATTTGGAAAAAGTTACGCTTGATTATTGTTCACTCAACCGAAGTTTACGTACCTTTGGATATTAACCAATCTCCTTTTAATGTGGGTTTACCTATTGAGTTACCAGAATTTAGCCATGAACAAATATTCGAGTTAGCACGGTGCCATCAACTTGAATGGGGTGATACTGAGGTAGAACAGTTAATGTCTATGATAGGGGGACATCCGTTTTTAGTTCGCCTTGCCCTTTATTATATTGCGTGTGGTGATGTTGACTTAGCACAAGTTTTGCAAACAGCCGCAACAGACACAGGAATTTATAAAGACTATTTACGGCGCCAGTTACTTATTCTTACCGAACAGCCAGAGTTATTAGCTGCGATGAAACAGGTTGCAACTGCTTCTAACTACGTAAAGTTACCAAGTTTAATCAAATTCAAATTGCATAGTCTTGGTTTAGTACAGACGCTAGAAGATGAAGTGGCGCCAAGGTGTCAACTGCACCGTCTATATTTTTCATCCGTTCAAATGTAGAGACGTGACATGTTTAGTCCCCACAACAGAACCTGATATTAGTAACACGTAAGGTGGGCATTGCCCACCCTACAGATAATGAGATTTTCTTAAAAAAATTTAGAGTTTTTATATTATTCTCTAATCATAGTAAATAGAATACGTATCTTCACTCAAGCGTATTGCAAATTTGTTAAATACAATTTTAATAGTTGAGACCGTACATGTATGATCTTTACATTCATTATTCCGGAAAGTAACAAATTACGGGTGTTTTAACAATTAAACACTATTGGGAAGCTTGGCTATAGCTGCGTATATCTATGACTTTTTTTAAACAAAACTATTTTATTCACTTGACAGCTTTATTAGTTATTTCACTGCTAACTTCATCATTTACCCCCTCTAATAGTTCTAACATAAACAACAAAAAACCATCAGAAAAGGTTGAAGATAAGTACATAACAATCAAAGCTGTGGGAGATATTGTAGCTGGAACAAATTTTCCAGATTACCGTCTTCCTAGAAATGTTAATCAGCTTTTTCCTAAACAAGTTAGAGACAAGCTGAAAAATTCAGATATTCTATTTGGTAACTATGAAAGTACTTTAACGAACCATCCTTACACTACCAAAGATATAACAAAAGGAGCGGTGTTTGCTTTCCGTTCTCCACCAGAATATGCAAGTTTGTTTTCGCAAGTTGGCTTTGATGTAATGAGTGTTGCTAATAACCATGCAATGGATTTTGGTAGAAAAGGGTTTTCTGATACAGTTAATAATTTGAATACTGCTGGGGTCAAAACAGTAGGCGCCAAAAATCAAATTCTTTACACTAAAGTTAAAAATATTCCTGTTGCTTGGATAGGATTTTGTTTTTACGAGTACTGTAATACTGTCCAAGATATTCAAAAAGCCAAAGCACTCGTTAAGCAAGCAAGACAAAAAGCCAAGATAGTTATTATATCAATGCACGTTGGCGCCGAAGGTAGTGATGCACTTAATGTTCGTAATCAAACCGAATATTTCTATGGAGAAAATCGAGGTAACTCTATATTATTTGCTCGAAGTATGGTAGATGCAGGCGCCGATTTAATTTTGGGTCACGGTCCACACGTTCCGCGCGCAATGGAAGTATACAAAGGTAAATTTATCGCATACTCATTAGGAAACTTCCTAGGATATAAAACATTCTCAACAACTGCCGAAAAAGGAGATTCTCTAATTCTCGAAGCTAAAATAAACCAAGACGGTGATTTTGTATCGGCTAAAATTGATTCAATTCAATTAGATAAAACCGGAATTCCTCAAGTAGATAAGTACGGAAAAACTATTGATTTAGTCAAGTCTTTAACAAAACGCAGTTTCCCTAATACTAAAATAAGCATTAGCCAGAAAGGAGAAATTAGTTTTTCTGAGCAAGACGTTGCTCGCAAGAAAAATTAAATGAACAGAGGGGGATGCAGAGTAAAAATGCAAAATTCCCGACTCATCAATCAAGGAAGACGGAAATATAAAGTATTGAATCAAACTACTAGTATAAAGTCCCGCAAAGATTATCAATAACTGCTGCTGGCTGATTAAGATTTCGTTCGCGACAGAGTAAATACTGTGCTAACTTTTGCTGAGAGTAGAAGCGATGCACGAACCAACCTATCGGCGCCCCTACTAATGTACCTATTAGTAAACCTGTGAGTAAACTATTTATCAGATGTTTTCGAGAAATAGTCTTACTACGAGGCGCCACTTCTTCTCTAACCATAATTTATTTAAACTCTAATAATACGTTGTCGTTAAAACCAGGTAGGTTATTTAAATCACCTGATTGTTATTACTAGACTAAAAAATCTGACTCACCAATTTCACTGTTAAAAGATAGAAATGCTTTTATATGTCTTGGGACAGAGGAAAGTAATACCCCAGTACAAAATCTTTTTGGCACCATAATGTTTATAATTAGAGGCTAAATTCTTCAAATAGTGAATGTAAAGTACTTAATTACTTTAAGTGCTTTATATAACTTCTTCTGGTACAAAAACATTATTTATATCGGCACCACTCGCTACTTTACTAAAGCTTGCTTGCCTTTCTCGGTCAATTCATAACATCGGCGCCTTTTTCCTCCCTGAAATTCTTCCTCTACCCACCACGAGGAAATAAACTCGTTTTTCTCTAACCACTCAAGGTTAGGATAAAGGCTGTTAATGGTTAAATCAGAATTATAAAGTTTGTTAAATTCTTCTTCAATCTTTAACCCATAAAGCGGTTTTTCAGCTAAAGATTTTAATAGAAGCATGTCTATTTTGTTTAGTTTCTTACTCATTAGGCGTTTTGATAAATATCACTCAGTAATACAGAGTAGCAGTCCCTCTCTGTGTCTCTGTGTGTCTGTGGTAAAAATACATATATCACTGCACATCTGAGGACAAATGTGCTACAACCATCCGTTACATCCCTTCGGGTTCGCCATTTTGGCGGGACGGAAGCCGACACAGCCAAGTGGACTCACCGTTGCATCCGTTGCCAGGTTCGGCTATCTGGTAGTTAAAAATTCAGCCATAATCGTTACATTATAAGAATAATCAATTTTGAGCTAGCTTCGTCACACAAATTCTATGAGTACAGCAACTATATCTAATAATCCTTTATTGAAAGGTTCCGGTTTACCGCCCTTCTCAGAAATTAAACCCGAACACGTGGTACCAGCGGTAACTGAGTTGATAACTGAACTCGATACAGAACTTACTAAGTTAGAAAGTAACGTACAGCCAACTTGGAGTGGTTTAGTTCAACCATTAGAAAAAATTTCTGAACGTCTGTACTGGACTTGGGGCGCCGTAAGTCACCTTATGGGTGTTAAAAATAGTAATGAGTTGCGCGAAGCTTATGAAACAGTTCAACCAAAAGTAGTACAGTTTTCTAACAAACTGAGCCAAAGTCAACCTGTTTACAGCGCTTTTAAATCTCTACGTAACAGTGATACATGGGCAACGCTTGAACCTGCTCAAAAGCGTATTGTTGACTCTGCTATTCGTGACGCTGAACTATCGGGTATTGGTCTAAATGGTGAAGCACGTGAACGTTTCAATGCTATTCAAATGGAGTTAGCGGAACTTTCGACGAAGTTTTCTAACCATGTGCTTGATGCGACTAAAGCTTTTAGTTTGAAGTTGACAAGCAAAGACGAGATACAAGGTTTACCACCAAGTTTAGTAAGTCTTGCTGCCCAAGCTGCGCGTGCTACGGGACAAGAAAATGCTACACCTGAAGATGGCCCTTGGGTAATTACGCTTGATTTTCCTAGCTATGGTCCGTTTTTACAGCATAGTACTCGTCGTGATTTACGCGAAAAAGTATATAAAGCATTTTCTACACGTGCGTCTTCGGGTGAATTAGATAATAATCCTCTTATTGAGCGTATTTTAGAATTACGTACTGAACTTGCACATTTACTGGGTTATAAGAATTATGCCGAGGTTAGCTTAAAGAGCAAAATGGCGCCAAGTGTTGAAGCTGTACAAAAATTACTAGAAGAACTACGTGCAGCTTCTTATGATGCAGCAGTCAAAGAATTAGAAGAATTAAAAGAATTTGCAGCGTCAAAAGGCGCCGCCGAAGCATCAGACTTAAAACATTGGGATATTAGTTTTTGGGCAGAACGTCAGCGCGAAGCTAAATTTGATTTTACAGCAGAAGAATTGCGTCCTTACTTCCCATTACCTCAAGTTCTTGATGGTTTGTTTGGGTTAGTACAAAGATTATTTGGTGTAACTGTTACTCCTGCTGATGGGCAAGCACCCGTTTGGCATCCTGATGTTCGCTACTTCCAAATAGCTGATGATAAAGGTTCCCCTATTGCTTACTTCTACCTTGACCCATATAGCCGTCCCGCTGAAAAACGTGGTGGTGCCTGGATGGATACTTGTATTAACCGGGCAAAGATAACCCAAAATGGTACAAGCACAACTCGTTTACCTGTAGCGTACTTGGTATGTAATCAAACTCCACCTATTGATGGTAAACCCAGCTTAATGACATTTAACGAAGTCGAAACTTTATTCCACGAGTTTGGACACGGTTTGCACCACATGCTTACAAAAGTAGATTATGTAAGTGCAGCAGGTATTAACAACGTTGAATGGGATGCCGTTGAACTCCCTAGCCAATTTATGGAAAACTGGTGTTACGAGCGTCCAACATTGTTTGGCATGGCGAAACACTACGAAACAGGTGAAACATTACCCGAACATTACTACCAAAAGCTACTCGCCGCCAAGAATTACATGAGTGGTACATCAACATTACGCCAAGTACACTTTAGTTTAGTAGACTTAGAACTTCATAACAGCTATCAGCCAGGTGGTGAAGAAAAAGCAAAAGACTTGCGCGCACGTCTTGCTAAAACAACCACCGTTATTCCACCCTTACCAGAAGATGCATTTTTATGTGCCTTCGGTCACATCTTCGCAGGTGGATATGCATCCGGTTACTACAGTTATAAATGGGCAGAAGTATTAAGTGCAGACGCTTTCGCCGCATTTGAAGAAGCTGGCTTAGAAAGCGAAGCAGCAGTAAAAGATACAGGAAAACGCTACCGCGAAACCGTACTCGCATTAGGTGGAAGCAAACACCCAATGGAAGTATTCAAAAACTTTAGAGGACGCGAACCAAGCACCGAACCTTTACTTCGTCATAATGGGTTGGTGCCACAAGCAGCCTAAAAACCTCACACCTCTGTATGGTGGGCATTGCCCGCCATACAACTTACATTTTTACATTTATTAGGCGCCAATTCTCCTTCCTCTGTACCTATGTGGTAAAAATAATTACTTAAACTGTACAGGCAAGATGCCTGTGCTACAATACAAACGAAGCGATTCGTATTGTTAATTAATTTTAATATGAAGCTAGCTTAAACACTTTAAAGAAAAGTTAACATTTGTGTAACAGAAAGCTAGAAAAGTTTGAGTTATTTTTTACAAAAGTTAATTATTAGCTATTTTATTAGTGCAAATTGCAACAAATTTTATAATTTTGGTTAATTAAAATTGGCAAATATAGATTAAGGCTAATAGCGTAGATAACAATTGTTAAACTTAATAGTGGAAAATAATAGAGTATACTAAAAAGTGAGTGGATAAACATAATTGAACAATGAATGCACACAGTTTGTGAATAGTACATTTATAAGGCACTATTTACTCCTGTAATTTAAGTAGTTTATCTGCTGTAACCTAAACAAAATAAACAATAATTCTGCGTAAATAAACATATAAGGAAAACATGTATTAATAAGCAGCCAGTAATACTTTGGCTGTTGTTTAATAGTGTTTATTTACGCAAAAAACCGATTACTACCCAAACTGTGAACGTAAACAAGTAAGATGATAGAAAAAATATTACTAGCTGTCTCCGGATTGGGACACGCAGAAGAAATGCTCAAAACTTTCGCTGAATTGCCTGCTGCAAAGCGCGCGAAAATAACTGTTTTACACGTAGTACCGGGTCAAACAACTGCGGAGTCTATGACTGCTAAGTGGGAAGAAGGTGGCAAAATATTAGCAAATGCAATTCAGTATCTCAACTTAGACCCTAGTCGCGTTTCTTCAATTTTACGTCAGGGTGAACCTAAAGATGTAGTTTGTCAAGTGGCAGATGAAATCGAAGCGGATTTAATTATTATGGGTTCGCGTGGGTTAAAGCGATTACAGTCAATTTTGTCTAACTCGGTTAGTCAATACGTTTTTCAATTATCATCACGTCCCATGCTACTCGTTAAAGATGATATATACGTTAAAAAGATTAACCGGGTCATGGTGGCAATGAATGGTTCTGATTCTGCTAAACACTGCTTAAAGTTAGCTTTGTTTTTAATGCAAGATTTAAAAGGAGCAGAGTTGTTTCTTGCCAATGTTAATACCGACTGGATGGGCAAATCTAATAAACCTGACTTTAATCCTGCTGATAACCCTGTTTTAGCTGCTGCTGCTGCTGAAGCTAAAAAGTATGGTGTACCTGTTCGTTGTGTTTCGAGTAGTGGTACTTCTGGACAAGAGGCAATTGCTACTACTAGTGGTCGAGCAGGTCAAGAAATTTGTCGCTTGGCAGAAGAAAATAATATAGACCTATTACTAATGGGTTCTCCTGACCGTCGTCCTTCTATTGCTAAAAGCTTTGTTGATTTAGACCGCTTGTTAGGCGCCTCTCTTTCAGACTATGTTCGTGTTAATGCGACATGTCCTGTGTTACTCGCACGCACAGAAGCAGCTTAATTTCCAATAAGAAACCTGGTTTCTTCAAGAAACCAGGTTTCTTAGTTAAGAATCTTTTCTTCCACCTTCACGACTTGCGGTGACGGTGTAAAGAAGAATTAAAAAGACCGCAGGAACCAATACGAACAAAATGCTCGCAATAAACCCCAAATCATTAGTTTGCATAGCAGCGAAGCCCCTCTCTGTTATCCACTTAACAATTTTAGGATAGCATTAACTACAATGTGGAAGTAAAAAATATATTCAAAGAGTAGACTTGTTTTATTTCGGCTTGGTGATTATGCTAACTGGTCCATTTACCAAAGTTTGACAAGCTAGACGGTAGTTTTCTGGCTTTTTCTTTAAAATCCGATTTTCTGCGTCTGTACGTGGTGATAGATTTTCTATTCCTTCTGTGATTTCCACAATGCATGTACCGCATTGTCCATAACCACCACAGTTCATCATTTTTCCCCAGACTTTATATATATCTATCCCATTTTGCATTGCACTTAGCCGCATATTGGCACCGTTTGCTGCTATTACTTCTTTACTCTCCTTCACGAAATTCATGTTACCCATACCCATTACCTCACAAGCGGTCTATTTTACTTCGTACACTATTATATCTAAGTGTTAACTTATATTAATTAATATTAACCTATGTAAAGATTTAAATTAAAAAATAAGACAGGCATTATTTACCTGTCTGGATGCAAATTAATTTAAAACTAACTTACCGAAAACCTACGGCAGCTTGCCAAACAAAGGCTAATAGTAAGAAGAATACAGGGATAATTGGTAGAACATCTACCAATGGGTCGAAAATTTGGTATGCTTCAGGCAACTTTGCCAACAGTAATGTAGGTTCCATGTTAATTAAATCCACCTATCCAACACAGCTTTAATATTTGAGATGTATCTTAACATGTTATGAGTACCAAAGCGCTAAGTGCTGAGTGTTGAGTTTACAAAAGTTAAGAATCCATAGATGAACGGATAAGTTATTTCCATAAAACAAAGCCTAATTATTTAAAACAACCTATCCGTTACATCAGTTATATCCTTTACCACATTACTTGTACTGAGCCATTTGGCGAAATCGGTGGCAAAAGTTCCGTTTATTATGCTTTGGCGGATTTTTTGAGTAAAGCGGATGAGTTCGGTGATGTTGTGGATGGATAGCAAAGTGTAAGCGAGAATTTCTTGGCAGCGCACCAAATGTGATAGGTAAGCACGACTAAAATTTTGACAGGTGTAACAAGGACAAGTTTCGTCCAAAGGTGTAAAATCTTCACGAAACTTTGCATTCTTGATGTTCCAACGCTCTCCTTGTACCATTGCTGTTCCGTGACGTGCCCATCGTGTTGGAATTACGCAATCAAATAAGTCTATACCTGATGCTATTGCAATTGCCATTTCTTGATATGTCCCTACTCCCATTAAGTAACGAGGTTTATGGTAGGGTAGCAACGGCGCCGTTGCTTCGACAATTTGATGAATTAATTCAGGTGGTTCTCCAACGCTAACACCACCTATGGCATAACCAGGTAAATCAAATGCCGCTAAACTTGATGCAGCGCTAGAGCGCATATCCAGGTATACTCCACCTTGAACGATACCGAATAATGCTTGGTCAGTACGTTGATGTGCTGCAATACATCTTTCTAACCAACGATATGTTCGTGCGGTTGCTGTCTCAACTTCTTCACGAGTTGCAGGATATGGTGGACACTCATCAAACGCCATTATCACATCGGCGCCTAAAATATTTTGAATTTCGATAGACTTTTCGGGTGTTAACTTAATAATTTGACCGTCGTGAGGTGAACGAAAAGTTACACCCTCTTCTGTAATTTTTCGCATTTCACTCAAGCTAAAAACCTGAAATCCGCCCGAATCAGTCAGCATCGGACCATTCCAACCCATGAATTTGTGCAGCCCACCACCACCTGCTACAATCGCTTCACCTGGTTGAAGATGTAAATGATATGTATTAGATAATACCATTTGCGCTCCAGTATCTTTAAGCTGTGCTGGAGTTATGGTTTTAACATTAGCTAGTGTCCCCACTGGCATAAACCTTGGTGTCTCAACGATACCGTGTGGGGTATGAAAAATACCTGCTCGTGCTTTCGTGTGCTTGCACTCTGCCACACACTCGAAGGAAAAATTAAAACTCAAAATATATCAACCTCTATAAAAAAACAGACTTCTTAAAGAAGTCCACACAGAGGTTATTTTAAAAGAATTTTAAAAAATGTATAAAGTTAATTATTTTTATCTGCTTTAAAACATATCAGAGCTATCATCATCAAATTCTGCATCCAACGCGCCGAAAGCACCTGCTCCATCATCGCCTCAATCGTATTTACATTCATACTACGGTCACGCCTCTCCTGTAAAGGAGTCGATAAAGGAATTATACGCAGGCGCCATCCTTCTTGCACCAAGTCGAAGTGAGTTTGCTTTTCTGGGGTTTGTCTGAGTTCGAGGTAGTCAAAGCTGCAAACATTTAAATAAAGCGCTTGATTTGCTACCAAGGTCGAACGAGAAGGATTCGCGAATACCTCCATTACATCTCCCTCACCCTCTGTATGTACCTCACCATCCAAAAGGTAAATATAGCGGACGCGACCTAAATCAGTTAGCAGTCGTCGCATATCCAATTTATTGACAATTACGCCCGTATCTATTATGCACGGGGCTGGTATTTTAGTATCAGGTAGATGATGAGTCATAGTAGAAAATAAGACCGCTCAAAAACAATTTACAACAATGCTAACTAAAGAAAATGTTACAGCTTTGTTGACCCCCTGCACTTTAATTATTATCTATATTAATTTGTTAAATGTAGGGTATTCACCTAATAAATTGTAATTTATTATTAGCCAAAGTCAGTAACATAAAACTGTGTGTCATTCAACATACTTTTACTAAAGTATTTTTTTATACTTTAGATTGTGTTCTTGCTTATGGCACAAGCATAACAAAATTTTCAGTGCTGAGTTCCTTTTACAAAACAATCTTATCGAAAGCTTTAAAAATGATTTTGTTACCCATGTATAAACTATACGTTTAATTACTCATATCTTGAAATTTATTAACGGCATTATCAATGTAACTAATATGACAAATATTTGCCAGTGGTGTAAAGACTTATTGTTAAGTTTTGTATCTAGTATGATATTTTATACATCAATACCATTGCCATACATAGAAGGATTAGATTTTAAACGGGTAGCACGGTTGGCGCCAGTAGTTGGGTTAGTAATAGCTATGCTACTGTTGCTAATTGATATTGGTTTAACGTTATTAGATGTACCAACATTCACCCGCAGTGTGTTGGTAGTTGCGCTTTGGGTTTACATTACAGGGGGTTTGCATTTAGATGGTGCAATGGACACTGCCGATGGATTAGCAGTGACAAACCAAGAACGACGCTTAGAAGTAATGGCAGATAGTGCTACAGGCGCCTTTGGGGCAATGGCTGGTATATTAATATTACTATTAAAAACAGCAGCACTAACCGACCTCAACCCGCAAAATCGATGGTTTGCAATTATTGCAGCATGTGGTTGGGGACGTTGGGCACAAGTATTAACTATTTTACGCTACAGCTATTTAAAACCGACTGGGAAAGGAGCTTTTCATAAAGAAGCTATAAATTCACCATTCGATTTACTACCCGGATTACTATTACTCTTGGCAATAACCATCCTGGCAGCGCTTCTACATCCTCAGAATCGGATTTTTGTACCATTCACAGTACTAGCTGGTATCATTCTATCTTTCATCACAGGCGCCTGGTTTAACTATAAATTAGGTGGACACACAGGCGATACCTATGGTGCAGTTGTCGAATGGACAGAAGCACTATTTTTATGTACGCTCACAATAATTTAGTTAGAAGTTAGGAGTTACTCTTTATTTAATCGGTTGTAATCGCGTTACTTTTAATTTAAATGCACCAACTCCGGTTTCTCCGAATGAACGCACGCGGACAATATAGCTTCCAGTTTCGCTTATCCGAGTAAACAATAATGAATTACTGCTGCCATCTGGACCATCGTCGTTTTCTGCGATAGTGCTGCCGTTGGGGCCAAGTAAAGTAATAATGCTGTCAAAACTGTCTGAAGCTAGGTCTACCGCTAAATTTTCACCTTTGTTCAACTTGACTGTATAATCGCGTGCAAAACCACCTTGACCTGTAGGGATGTCTCTGTCTGTTAGCGAGTCTGTAACTTCGTAAGTTGATGGCAAGGGTAAAGGACTATAGACTTTATTTACCTGAGCAAAACTTGCGGTTGCACTTATCCCAATCGTTAGTAATGTGGTACTCATGACTAATAATTGCCTGAACACCGCTACAGTTTTACTAATCATTACAGTACCTTTTCTAATAAAGAGCATATATTTGGTTAATTATAATAATTCACAACCTGAGTTGCCTAGGTGCTTAATATTTCTCTTATCTTAATTACTCCAAACCATTTCTTGAACGCAGAGAGTCTTTTATTGTTATTGCGGTTGCTGCAACACCGATGACTTCTATTCCAGCATAATTCAGTGTTATTACTGCTTCCGAAGCGGTGGTGCCTGTTGTATATATATCATCAATAATTAGTACACGCTTTGGATGAGTGTGTAAATTTTTAACTGTGAAGGCGCCTGTTAAGTTTTTTTGGCGCTCGAAAAGCGATAAGCTGTGCATTGTTTGGGTATCTTGCACTCTTAGCAGTAAATCTTCTTTAATGTGATATCCAGTCACATCACAAAAGCCTTTGGCAATTACCGCAGCTTGGTTAAAACCCCGTTTTTTTAATTTTTCAGGGTGGATAGGTATGGGAACAACTACAAATTTTCGATCTGCCGACTGTAATGGTACGTTTTCTAACCATTGTTGTCCTAACCATTGACCGAGCAAACGACCAACTTCTGGATGTTTTTCGTATTTCATCACCGCAATCGCTCGTTTGAGAATACCACCATAGGCACCCCAAGCAAAAACTCTTACAGGTGGCTTCCAAAAAACACTTGCGTCATTTATCTGACATTTTTGCAGTTGCTTCGTACAGTTAGGACATAATTCGCTCGATGTCGCACGCTGACAAATTGGACAATTCGATTTCAGAAATAAATTGAAAAAACTTTTAATCAACATTCCGCACCTCTGCCTCCTGTACGGGCGGGTTTACTATATCCTAGTTATAAAGAAAAATTTCCTAAACCCGCTCCTACGATAACTTTTTCACATAGACCCTATCGCATCTTGCCGTTTCAACCCCTGTAGCTGGTTCGTAACCATTATTTTCATAAAGTTTGACAGCTTCAACGAGAACGCTAGCGGTTTCTATCCAAATTTGCTCGAAACCATGCTTCTTGATAGTTTCTTCTAACTGTTGTAACAAATATTTTCCGACACCAAATCCGCGAACTTGCGGTAATAAATACATTTTTCTAATTTCTACAGCTTTTTGTCCACGAAGAATAGGATAGTAGGCGCCTGTACCCACTACTTGGTTTTGATATTCAACCACCCAGAACTCACCACCAGTCGCTAAATAACATTCCTCAACTTGTAGTACATCTTTATCGGCACCATCCGGTTCCCAACCTAAACCATATTCTGCAAGTACACACCGGATAACTTCGGATGCGGGAATACGATGATGTTTTTCCCAAGAGCGAATTAAATAATCTCTATAATATTGATTCATGTAGGCAAGTAAAAACTAACTATGAATTCGTGGTTCTGGGTGTAAAGTTGCTAATAGCTCGCTCTCAACTACAGCTAACTCATCAAGTCGCTGCATTACAACTTTACGGTCGAAGTAAGTATCCGCGAGTACCCAGTACATGCCAAAGTGTCGCGCTTCCGATGCCATTAAACCTTTATAGAACTTGGCTAACTCAGGTTCTGGGCAATGTGCTGCTAATAACCCTAAACGCTCGTGACTACGCGCTTCAATTAAACCTGTAACGAGTAATGAATCTAAAAATCTATGTGGTTCTTGAGGACGAACTTGTGCTTTTAAACCAGCTCCATATGGTGGTGGTGGCAAAGGCGCCAAAGCTATATTACGACGTTCGAGCCACTGGTTGACTAGCTCAAAGTGTTCGAGTTCTTCTTGAGCTATTTTCGTTAGCTCCCTTACCATTTTGGTATTAGATGGGTAGCGGAACATAAAATTTAACGCCACACCAGCAGCTTTACGCTCGCAGTGGGAATGGTCGAGCAAAATTGTATCGAGGTTTGCAAGAGCTTGTTCTATCCAAATTGAACTCGTTGGTTGCTTTAAAGCGTTGATGGTTGGTAATGGAATCATTATGAAAACCTAAAATGCGAACTATGCTTATTTTGGCAAAAGAAACCGGGTTTCTTTTACGATATTGTAATAAAAACAAATATTTTGGGCAGAAACCCGGTTTCTCGGTTTCTTAAGATTTAGAAATATATTTCAAAAAATGTTTATATATTTATGTTTATTTTCACATTAGGATAATTATTTAAACAAGTGCAAATAATTAGTACAAATATAAGCTGTTAATTGTGTTTTAAATATGACTAAACAACCTTTAATATCATCTCGCTTTCAAGTTCTTGACCAAATAATACAGCAGCATAAAATTACACCATTGTCATTAAATCCACATAAAAACATAATTACGAGTTTTCGAGATATCGGGAATATTATAGCAGAAAGAACAGATGATACCCAGCTTGTGCAATGTTTATTTAATACCCTAGAAATAATTATCCGCGCACAAGTACGCAGTTTTCCAGAGAATATTTTTTGGGATTATGATTTTATTGTGTATAGTATGTTCGAGCAAGCAGTGAGCGCGAAAGAAGGGTCAATAAAATTTTTAGAAGCATTTGGCAATAAAGTTGTAGAGCTAATGTCCATGTGTGGATGTTCAAGCGAAATACGTTTCCCATACTTACACGATTTTATCTATGGATTTGATTGGGCACGTTGGGTACAAAAAGACCCTGTAAACCGAGCGAATATTCAACCCTTTAGTTTAGCTTTTCTAGATTATTTACATAATAAAGGTAAAGAATTATTACATAGAATCAGTATAGATGACGAACGCTACCACCACATTTCCACACGTAGCTATCGTAATCCTTTTCGTTTTTCGCGCGACCCCAAAGACGAATATAAATTACTTACATATCTATCTCGGTATCAACTTATACCAATACATGCATGGAATTGGAATGCTACAACTGTATGGGATAAACCATTCGACCAGCTACGTGAACAGGTATCGTTGACATTATTTAATCCACAGCAAAATGAAAATTTCTGAATTAATCAATTGGTTTGAAGCTTGGGCAAGTCCAGCTTGGCAGGAAAAATGGGATAATTGTGGTTGGCAAGTTGAACCAGGGGTGTTACACGAAACAGCAACGGTACTAGTGTGTTTGACGCCAACTTTGGCGGTAATGCAAGAAGCTATTGCGCTTCGTAATGCAGGCACGAATATCAATTTAATATTTGCCCACCACCCGTTAATTTTTCACCCTCCCAAGTCTCTATGTGCTTCCGACCCAGTTGGTGAGATGGTACGGTTAGCGTTTATCAATAATATAGGTATTTATTCGGCGCATACCAACTTTGACCAAGTTGAAGATGGTACTGCTGATGTTTTGGCGCAAATTCTCGAATTGAAAGATACTACTCCTATAGTGCCTACTCAAAACGGTTTAGGATATGGACGTGTTGGTACTTTGGTACCAAATATGACTTTGAAAGATTTATTAAGAAAGATTCGAGCTAGTCTTGAACCCCCAAATTTAATGTACTCACCTGCTAATTTAGAGCGTCTTGTTGAGCGGGTCGCGGTTTTGGGGGGTTCTGGCGCCAGTTATATTTTGGATGTTGCACGGTGTGGCGCCGAGGTTTATTTAACTTCTGACTGTAAGTTTCATGCTTTTCAAGAAAGCCGTGACTATAAAGTCATTTTAATAGACGCTGGACATTATGCCACCGAGCGCCCAGCTTGCAGCAAATTAGCGCAAAAGTTTAGTCGTAATGGTGTTACATCGCTTTTGAGTCAAATGGATGAGGACTTTCGACTGTTTTATTAATGAGCAATGTTCCAAACTTTTCTAAACAATATTACTTAAAAACAAGTTATATTTACTACATGGTAACTTCTATAATTGGCTAGTGTAATACAATATAAAACTAATTGGTAATGCTTGTAACCATATATTGCTTTACGGAAATGTATGTGATTTTAATCACATAAACTAAGCTAATTGAATCACTAACGTTGACTGACTCATATCAGTTGAGAACGGCTAAAAATATTCCACAGTAGAAGTATCAAACTACCGAAGTGCTGTGTCAATTATGATTCGCGCCTTAATTGAGTCTGCTTTTCAGACAGGATATTTGAGTGTTGAGTCCGAAGGCCTTATCCATCAGGTGTTAGCAACAAGAAGCTATCAATCCGAAGACTTAAAAGCTTTGGTGACATTATGTGATGCTTTACAGGCAGGTCATGTAAAGCGAGAAGCATCCTCAAACCTTTTATTTAAACTGATTGCCCAGTACAGATAATCGTATAGATAGCGGGAAACCGCTCCGATACACCAGATATATCTGAATTTTGTATAATCATCTTGGTATATTCATCTAATTGCTTATATTTACTCCCTATTCTTCACGCTTCTTTAACAAAAAAACCTCGAACTCTAAAAACTGTTGTATTTATGTTGCTAAATATCATTCAGCACAGCCGATTAATGAGCTAAGATCATATACATAGGGGTTTTACTCAAGCATAGTCCCCTGAGTTCCCAACGATGTCAAAAACTACCAGTCGGCAACTCACGCAACCGCAACTCGCTCTTGTTTTAGAGTATAATTTATTACGTTACGCAAGTAAGGACTCGCCAGTAATGGTTAATCTGGTAAGGAAAAATCCTGACTTATACGATTTCTACGAGGTAGATATTCTTACTCTAGACCCGCTTTAAAGAGAAACGAGCTACTCTTAGACTTGGGTCAGGTAAAAGCCCTTTTGAGGTGTCATAATTCGGACTTTCAAATGGTGCAATCTACGGGGTTAATACCCGAATTTTCAATAAAAAATTAACTTCGTTAACAAAGGCAGAAGCAGTAGATGCTACACCGCAAGATTTATCAATTGTGCTGCGATGGGCGTGAGGTTTGTGTTTTCTTGCGAGACCAGCAACGCTGGATAGAGCGTGCCCGCATTTTAGACATTGAAGGAGATTTAGTGACTCTCCGATATGAAACAGACGAAGAAGACGAAGTTTGTTCATGGGAAGAAATGGTTCGGCTTGAAAGTATTGGTGCTGTAACGCAAAAATTGGCTTCTGTACCGCGCGGTAACGTTGAGCCACTTTTGACAGAAGATTGTCCCGAAGCTGAACGTATTCCCAACAATTACACCGACTCAAATCCTGAAACATAACTCACGGCGCCTATAAATGTTTTATATGAATTATCGTCGTAAAAAGCACAGGCGCCATGATAAGTACATTTCCACCAAAAGTTAAGAAGCTCCTCTCTCTAAAAAGTTTTTTGCTTTCGCAAGCAGCACAAACCTCGCAATCACAGCACTAACCCCTTTTTATGTATCTTTATAAAGATATTGTAAAGAGGGGTTATCTTATAGAAACCGGATTTTTACAGGATAAATAGCGTGTTCTAAGAAAATTTTGATAAAAAGCCCGGTTTCTTTAATCTGAGCGTTCTTTATTTAAACTTTCAAAAGCGGGACAATACCCTTCGAGCGTCACTCTAAAATTAAATAAAGGAGAAGTGGGGTTCCAGCAGCGTCCACCTCGTTGATGTCGGCAAGTTCCACAGCAGTCAACGTCATGCCAAATAAATTTATCACTATTTTGACTCAGTAATTCGCGTTGCGACAATCCTCTAAGAACTAATTCTTCACCTTGCCAACGAGCTTCAATTAATCCTGTGTCAGCAAACTGGCGCCAGCGTGGGTCTGCGGCAATAGATTCTGGTAATGTAATAGATACTACGTGCCCTAACTCTGTAAGTTCGCCTTCATAATTGGTTTCTGGAGGGGCTGGCTGTAAAAAGGTATCACCAATTGGTAGCTCAACTAATACACCAATTGCTGGTGAATGTACGTGGTAACGATTTTGTAATTCTTCAAGACTTGTTAAATCAGCAAGATAAGTGGGTGAACCGTGAACGAACATTACGTGTTGCGGTCGGAGGTTGTGAATTAATTGAGTGGTACCTGGGCCATCGCTGTGTTGAGCAAGAAGATAACTTTCTACCTGCACTAATCGTGATAAAAGAGAGTTAATTTTTATGTCAACTTTTTCAGGTGTCAAAATTAACCAAGGGCCTGTGTCAAGCTGGCAATACTCGTTAATATCAACTTGAAGAGAATCAGTTAGAACAATACAAGAAGATTTGCCGACAATTGAACGTGACTGAGGATGTAAACGTCGTACTCGTGGACGAACTCGTTCATCCCAAAATAACGGTTGATGTCGAGCAAAGTTTTGGACGGATGCTGGTAAATGTGGCAAAAGTTCTAAATAAGCATCACAGCCAACAGCAACAGTATCATCAACCCAAATATCTATATCACGTCCAGTAAAATGGTGATGACTACGAAGTAGCATTAGCATTTCTTGCCCTAAACCTAATGCAGCTGTCAACATTAACACCGAGTAACCTTCCGCAATTGCCCGATTAACTCGTTCTGCTAGTTGATTTTCTTGGTTACGACGATGCGAATGACGCGCGGTACCATATGAACCTTCAATAATTAGAACATCTAGCTCTAATCCCCGCAACTCTTCTAACCGTAAACCTTCTACCAAACGCGAATTCGATAGGAAAAAATCACCCGTATATAAAAGCTTATAAATACGCTGTGGTGTAGTGTAAGTTAGTAATGTGGCAACGGCGCCAGGTAAATGACCTGCTGGAAATAACTCTACAACTAAACCATCTTTAAGTTCGATAGGAGTACGCAGCGGCAAAGCTTGACAAAAAAGCAAATTATCTTTGTCTGAGCGTTCTAACCAATTAAGCGGAAGTAATTTACTTGTTACCTCGCTAGCGTAAATAGGTAAAAGTGGGAATGTTTCATGTAGCTGTAACAAACCTTTGGCATGGTCAGAGTGAGCATGACTAACTAAAGCGAAATCGGCTGGTAAGGGTGAACTACCTTGACGTGCAGATTTTTTTAACCCCTTGATTAAAGGAGAAACATCATCCAAACCACAATCAAGTAAAATGCGATATTGTCCAAGACGTACCAACAAACAAACGCCTTCACCGTTATGATGAACACCATACGGCAAGCATTCCAATTCACATATCGGTTCCCCAGTATCAAACCGAGAGGATACCGAGATGCGCTCACTCATTATGAACCCTCCCTAAAATAAATCGCTCTAATTATCGCTCTAATTGCTGATGCGCTCACGCGACATGTGATGTTATATACATGTCGCGTTTTAAAACTAAAGTTTAGTGTGCAGAACCATTACCGTGGTAGTTGTCTGTATCGTAAAATCCATTCTTGGTACCAAAGAACAGACAAGCGAATGTAAACACTACTGTTAATCCGACTAAAATTAGCTTTACGGTCATTTGATTTGTTTCCTTTGTTAATAAGCGGTTTTGAGTTTTGTTAAAATGTAACCCTGGCTTAAAGATTATTAACCCTTAAATCTTTACTAATGTTTACTATGGTTGTATTTATTAAGCAATAAGTACAGTTACCAGAATTTGTTCAAATTGTAAAACTTTTCTGCTAATGTGTCCATCTACCGATGCAACAAAAGTTACTTGCGTGATTTACATCTTAAGGGTGAATTATAATTTTAATATTTTAATGTTGTCTTTATAATTCCTCATATTACATTTATATGGTGTATATAGTGACTAAATTATATTTACATTTATTCACAATCCTTTGTAATAATTAATATTTATTTAATAGAGCTTGAAGCACTCACAAGCAATTTGCCAATCTTCTTGTGTTTGTATCACTAAAACTTTGACTTTGCTTTCAGGTGCCGCAATATCTATATCAATAGGGTGATTGTGGTTTTTCTGGTTATCTAGTATTAATCCTAAGAAACCGAAAGCTTCACACACAGAAAAGCGCACATCTGAAGAGTTTTCGCCGACTCCAGCAGTAAATACTAAAACGTCTAAACCCTGTAAACTGGCAAGCATGGCACCAATGTAGTATCTCAGACGGTGTATATATATATCGTAGGCTAGCTGTGCGCGTTTGTTACCTTGAGAGATGGCGCCGAGTATTTGCCGCATATCCTCGGAAATACCAGAAATGCCAAGTAAACCAGATGATTTATTAAGAAGATTATCGAGTGTTTCAGGTGTATGATTTTCTTGACGTAGTAAATGAATTAAAAGACCTGGGTCGATGGCGCCAGAACGACTACCCATCATTAAACCATCTAAAGGCGTAAAACCCATTGTAGTATCTATACTGCGCCCATTTTTAACTGCTGCCAGCGAGCAACCGTTACCAAGGTGACAGTTAATTAACCGTAGTGAGTCTAAATTTTGACCAAGAATTTTCGCTGCACGCTGTGTACAATATTGATGGCTAATACCATGAAAGCCATAACGACGTATATCTTGAGAAACCCATTCGTAAGCACCTGAAAAAATCGCCGCAGCATCAGGTATATGGCTGTGGAAGGCTGTATCAAATACTGCAACTTGTTTAATACCACCTAAGTGTTCTTGAATCGCTTCAATGCCTTTTAAGTTTACTGGATTATGTGCAGGTGCCAGAGTTGCTAGCTGTTGAATAGTATCGATGACTTCCTGTGTAATAACTACACTACTTTGGTATTTTTTGCCACCATGAACAACTCTATGTCCTACTACATCTATTTCTGATAAATCGTTTATGACCTTAGTGGTGCCTTGATGGAGACTATTTAGTAAATGGGGAATAATTTCAGAATGGGATGCTGATATCTCTTGGTCTAACTGCGCTGTTGCTGTTTTAATTTTGATTTTAGCAAGTTCGGGGCGCCATTCAACTTGTGCAGACCAAATAGGTTTTGGTGGATTTTCAGGAATATCACCCTGAATTTCGTATAAACAGCTTTTCTGACTGCTAGAACCAGCATTTAATACCAGTATTTTCATACACTTACACGGGCATAATTGCTAAACTACTCGAATTGAATTTACGTAAAAGCATAAAAATGAAGCTTCCCAGAAAAATCTCACTAATCTTAATCTTAATATTTTCTTTAGTTTCTTCTCCGGTATTGGCGGTAATGAATAAAGATAACTCAATGCATAGCATTAGAAAATCCAATATTCAGTCAGGAATAGAGGAATATGTCAGACAGCAACAAATTTTAATAGAACTGGCGAAAAAACAAACGAAACAGCGTAAAGGGTTTTTACAGAGGTTTGGGTTCAAGCGGAACCGTTCTGAGCGTAGGTCAAAAGTGCAGCAAAAACAAAAACGTCAAGGATTTTTGAGTAGATTTAGATTAGGGCAAAATAGAAATAAACAGCCAAAAAACCAGAAACGGGGGTTTCTCCGACGTTTTGGTCTATAGAAACCCGGTTTATACGCATTCATTGTCGCAGACAAATCGTATTTTTATTACAAGATTTCGATAAAGAAACCGGGTTTCTCTTTCAATCTGGTAAATTTAAAGTTTCCTAAACAACCGCATAAAACCCACAATCATCCTCTATAGATGTAAATAAGGGATGGTTGCTCGATTTGGGAGTAATTTTACCCAAGCGATTCATACTGCAAAAAAAGGTGATAAAAATGGATTCATCGAACACAAATATTAATTTAAACTCACAGTTTGAGAGTGCCACTTCAGCAAATCAACAGCGTACTGAACAGGCGCCAGTAGCAAAAATAAGTGATAGCATAGCATCGCTAACGGTATGTGATTATTTAGGCGCGTTAGCAATTATGCTAATATTTTTAGCAATTACACGCATGATAACTCAAACAGGGTTGGGGAAAAAGTCCAAGAGAGTAAGAGAGGTGGAATTTTTGGAGCGCATTTGGAAAATGGACGCTTCAAAAATAAATCATTAAAGCAATTATTGATGAAATAATACAGTTATCAAGGGTAGCAATGCCAGTAAAAAGTTATGCCAGTATTGCGAACACGGTTGTGCATCAGTAAATTGCTGTTGATGGTTAAGTAAAGCTTCGATACGCTGCTCCAAACGTGTACCCTCACTGGACGAACCTAAAGCAGCACAAAATATTTCAGCACAAGATGAAAAGTTATTTTCTAAGTGCGTTTGCCCAGAAACAACAAGTAACAGTGACTCAGCTAAAAGTAAATTATCAACTCTACTCGCAGCATAAGCATCTGCACGGAGTTCACGCAAAATTAAAAGCTCTTGCCATAAAGCGTCAGTGTTAGGCAACCAAGCAGTGCATTCACGTATCCAACCAAGCCAAAAAAACCAAAATGTATCGCGGTAATAATAATGACCTTGTTCGTGAGCAAGAACTGTTTCTAAATGAGCAGGAGAAAGGCTTTGCAATAAACCTTTACTAATGACAAGCTCCGACTTCCAAAAACCTATTTGCCCTGCGAAAAGTGCTACTGTATCTAGTAATCGGACATTTTGATTACCTAATTTAGTCTCAGTACAGACTTTTACAGAACGTAATGATTCCCACCCTTGATAAGCTAATCTTACTAATAAAACAATAAACAGTACCAAACTACCAATAGCAAAGCCATAGCTTAAACAGCCAGTTTGCCACATACCCATTTTACCTTGGGTACCCATACACAATAGTGCGATGGCGGTAGTAAAAATTAGTAAAGGTGGAAAGAGGAAGAAAAATAAAGCTTGGTGCCAGCGCGAAGAGAAGTTTTGGAAAGATTCAGCATTTATAGAAGCATTACGTCGTATAAACCAGGTGGTGGTTAAGGATGCGAAAATGATAATTAGATGCATTATTACTGTTCCTCTCTTGCTTGACGTGCATCTTGTATACGTTTTGCGATTGCTTGAATTTGTGTGCTAGCTGCTTCATCAAGACTATCAGCAAAAGCAGCAATTATGTCAGGATTTCCAATAGCAAGAAATCGCTGTAGCTGTTCGTGGGCTTTAATGACTTCAGCTTGTTGTTTTGTAAGTAATGGGCGCCAAAAAAATGCACGTCCACATTTATCACACTTTAACCAACCTTTATCAGTCAGACGACGCAGCACAGTAGTAACAGAAGTATATGCTAATTCGCGGTTGGGGTCAGCTAAGATACGGTCGTGTACATCTTTAACTGTAACGCTACCGAGTTGCCACACGATGTTTAATATTTCTGCTTCCAGTGGACCCACTGAAAGTTGTTTCGGACGGTAATCAGGTAAAGGCGCCATAGAATTATAGATTCTGTTTTAGTTTTAGAATTTGAATTTCACTCAGCACGAGCGCACGAGCGCACTATACATACTATTTGAAATTACTATCGTCAGAGGCAAATTCACTTCAAACGTATACGTAGTATATTTCTGCTTTTTTTAGGTTACATGTCAAGCCGCTCAAAAGCAGTTGCACAAAGCACAAGCGGAGATAAGGTAGATACATGAGTAATATCCTACATAACAATATTGTTTGGGTATTGCGCTTCTAGTTGGTTACATTAACTAGCTTAGAATGTAAATTCGGTAGTAAACATAAAATTCAGGTGTATACAGAGCGTGAAGCTATTTGTTTATCACACTCCAGAGCAGGTTCCTAATAGCGAAGTACCCGAATGTGCTATCGCGGTTGATGTATTGAGAGCTACAAGCACTATAGCCACAGTTTTAGCCGCTGGAGGCGAAGCGGTGCAAGTCTTTAGTGACTTAGATAAATTAATGCAGGAAAGCGAAAACTGGCATCCCTCTAAACGGCTACGCGCTGGAGAAAGGGGTGGTGGCAAAGTTCCTGGTTTTGAACTGGGTAATTCTCCTCTCGATTGTACTCCAGAGCTAGTACAAGGAAGGCGTTTATTTATTAGCACTACTAATGGCACTCGAACTTTACAAAAAATTCAGGATGCTGGTGCAGTAATTGCAGCAGCACTAATCAACCGTGCTGCGGTAGTAAAGTATGTTGTGGACAAGGAACCAGAGAATGTTTGGATAGTTGGTTCAGGTTGGGAAGGTACTTACTCTCTTGAAGATACCGTGTGTGCAGGCGCCATTGCCCACAGTGTTTGTCAGCACACGAACTTACCCATTGAAAAACTAGCTGGTAACGATGAAATGATTAGTGCAATTTCGTTGTATTCGCAGTGGGAGAAAAACCTATTAGGGTTGTTGCATCATGCTAGTCATGGACAGCGTTTACTGCGTCTTGATTGTCATGAAGATTTAAAATACTGTTCTCAAACAGATATTTTAGATGTTTTACCAATGCAGCAAGAGCCAGGAGTTTTGAAAAAATACGGATAATTCTTTATAAATAAGTAACATAAGATTCCCAAATTATAATTAAATTGGGAATCTAATTACTTAAATTTAAGCAAGGTTTTTTCTGAACAAATAAGGATACAAACCAATAGTTAAGCTTATTAGTCCTACAACAACCCACCATCTATCATCGAGACTTATATTTAAAGCCGATTTATTCCTAGAACGCGCAAAATTATCAATTCGAGATGCTGCTTCCTGCTGTTCCTTCTTATCGCTAAAATTAGTATTTGGAGAAAAAGCAATATCTCCATTATCCGTTACCAAAACAACTTGGTAAGTATGTGAATCAATATTACGTCCACCAACTATCATGCGGGCGCCTTTCAACTGGTCAACAGGGATATTTTTTCTTCAGACCATAAAAACCCGTGCTTAACAATCTGACATTTATCATCTTTAACGAATGCACGCTCACAAGTCAACGTAGTAACTTTTGCAAAAGTTAATAAACAAATTCTCAGCGCAATAAAATAAACTCTCACCGAGCCCCCGTGTCAAGAAGATGGAACTTTAAACGATTAGACCATCTGCTTTATAAAGAGGAAACGATAACTAGATACTTGTACAAAAAGAAAATAAAAAATTTTTAATTATCTATATAAACTGTAACGGCAGCTACAGCTATTAACATCTCATCATTTTTATCGTTCAGCACAGGAATAGCGCGACCCTGAACTACCATACCACCATCCTCAACACGAAGTGATTTCTGACCAAATGGCAGCACAGCTAAAACTTCCTCTTCACGAACTTGTTCAGGATAAGGTACAGCAATTTGTACTTCGACTATCATTTGGTTTGGGTCAGTTAAACCAGCCACATCCCAGACACCAAGTAAAGCATTATTAGCTATTGCATTCCGTACTGCTCTAGCCGCTGCAACCGTTGGTTCCTGACCATGCTGGTCAATTCCCATTCCCATTTCAATAATAAAACATTTACGAGTCACAATTTCACCTTATCTAATTTCATTAATGTCAGGACTTACGCATGAAAACCTAGAAACCTGGAATATACGTTGATATCATGTAATAAAAATGGCGATTTGTCTGCGACAATGAATGCGTAGAAACCAGGTTTCTTTGCGTAAGTCCTAAATGTATCCAAAGATGCATAAAAGTAGGGTGCGTGACGCTAACAACAAATTTCAATATAATAATTCTTCTAGCGTCACGCACTAACAACTAGCAATTGTGACTAAAAAACCAATCCCACCAAAAAAGTTCTTAATTCTAACAACATACTTAGGAGCATTTTTACTTGTATTACACATCACCCTCTTCACCAGTATAATACGAGCGCGCATAATTAAAGTAGAAAGTTTAGTCAAACAATTTGAAGCCCAGTTCCAAAACGACCCATTAAAAGCACTGCAACAAAGTTCAACACAAAAAGTTGTAATCCAAGAAGGTTTCAATAATGACAAGGGACTAGATGCAAACTGTTTAACATGGGATTCGGAACCAGTTGTAAGCGGCTGGACACAAGACTCAAAAGACTCAGATTTTTTTGTTGATTACTACGTACCACCTTCTTCCAAAGCAATAATTTGTACAACACCTATTTTTGCAGGCGCCTTAACGGCTGACGCTGAGAAACCTTTTTCATACGAAGTATATCGAACTGAATACGGTTTAAGAGTTCGCGTTATTGTTGGTATTTCTGAGGTTCGAGAACTTTGCCAAATGCTAGCTCTCGACGGTAATTGTCTTAATTCATTCCTACAACAACAAGCAATTGTACGCTATAAACATTAAGACCTATTCTTTAGCAATCGTAATCCACTTAAAGTTACAAGCACTGTAGAACCTTCATGTCCAACCACACCCAAAGGTAAAGTAATACCAACAGTAAAATTAATCACTAACAGTATTAAAACAGACGTAAGTGCAAACGCAATATTTTGTTTAACTACCCGTATTGCGCGTTTACCTAACTCAATAGCTACAACCAATTTTTCTAACTTATCTGCCATCAAAACAATATCAGCAGTTTCTAGAGCAACATCACTACCTGCCACACCCATTGCAATACCAACTGATGCGGTAGCAAGTGCTGGTGCATCATTAATTCCATCACCCACCATTGCGACTGTTTTATATTCTCGTTGTAAACGTTTAATCACGGTTACTTTATCTTCGGGTAACAGTGAGGCGTATACTTCTTTTATACCTAGTTGTTGGGCTACATATGAAGCAGTGCGTTGATTATCGCCTGTTAACATAATTATTTCGGCGCCTAATTTTCTCAAACGTTTTACCATCATTGCAGTTTCTGTACGAACAGTATCAGCGACTGCAATAATTCCAAGTATTTGGTCATTCTCAGCTACCCAAACAGTTGTTTTACCTTCTGCTTCAAGACGTGTACTATGCTCTATCAAGTCTTGGTTTATTAGTATGTCCGTTTGTGTTTGTATAAAACTTACTTTTCCTACCAAAACGTGTTTCGAGTTAACTTCACCACTAATTCCAAAACCTGTATGTGCCACCACATTTGTTGCAGATGGAATATCTAATTGATTATCATTCCCATAGGTAACAATGGCTTGTCCAATTGGATGTTCTGAAAAACTTTCAACCGCAGCAGCTAGCATTAATAAACTATTTACATTACATCTATCTGAGGGTATAATTTCATGAACACGTGGTTGCCCGGTAGTAAGAGTACCTGTTTTATCGAAAGCTACTGCTCTGACCTTGCCAACCATTTCTAAATCGGCGCCACTTTTAAACAAAATACCGTTGCGGGCGCCTGTGGCAATACCAGATAATAAAGCAGGCATAATTGCCGCCATCAAAGCACACGGAGAAGCAACCACTAAAAAAATCAGCGCGCGATAAATAGTAGTTTCCCAATCTTGATTTAAAAATATTGACGGTACAGTCATCAATACTATTCCACATAGAATAATTACTTTGGCATAAGCGCGCTCAAAGCGTTCGATAAACAACTGTGAAGCAGGCGCCTCATTTTGTGCCTGTTCAACCAAACGAATTACTCTTTGAATTAAACTACTTTCAGGTGGTTGGTGTACTTGAACGACTAATGCGCCAGTACCATTAATTGTACCAGCATAAACATAATCTCCAATAGTTTTTTCTACAGGTAAAGATTCACCCGTAATTGAAGCTTCATTTAAACTACTAGCACCCTCAGTTATTACACTGTCAGTAGGAATTAATTCACCTGGTTTAACTAATAACTTATCGCCAATTTGTAACTGATTTATGGCAATCTGTTTTTCTTGACCACGCGAAATAACCCTTGCGGTATCAGGGGTTAAACGCATCAAACTAGTTATAGCGCGGTTAGTTCGCTGTATTGCGTAACCTTCCAAGGCGCCACTAATCGCAAAAATTAGAATTAGCACAGCACCATCAACAATCAAATGATACTCACGCTTCCATAAACCTAAAGCTGCGGCGCCGAGTGCAGCAACAATCATTAATAAATCAACATCAAACTCTTTCTCTTCAACAAGCGTCGTCAAACCTTCCTTCGCACTCGCATATCCACCCACCACATAAGCAACAGGCAACAGTAACAAAGCTAACCCAACCCAACCAAAGTAAAGCCCAAGCCAACCTAAAAATAAAAACAAAGCACAACAACCCGCAGCTACAGCATCTGGGTGTTCAGTAGTGAGGCGCCTAATATCAAGTTTTGTAAAAGAGTAGCTAGTCATAACAGTGGTAGAGCAATATATTTCCTCTACTCACCCTAAACCTTGACATTAATGTCAATGTCAAGCTTTTTAATTTAGAAAATAAAATCCCTTGTGGAATGGGCATCCTTGCCCGTTCTAATGTAGTTCCAATATCCAGGGCAGCTTCGGATGCCTACCCCACAAGAAAAATCATAAAACTTACCAGTTATTCAATTGCTCTTATTCAAAAATTCCTTATGCTTCTTTATTGCTGCTTTTAGTCGCTCCCAATGGTTCAGGAGGATTTTCAATCAAGCTAAATACCTTCTCAGCATCTCTTTCAGACAAAATGATAACCCGTTCATCTTCAGTAATTTGTTTTGCTTCTTTCTAGAAAAAAGAGTGCTTAAATAAAGATTTTCACTCTTAGACATGAATAGATATCGTAGTGACCGTGGCTTGCAGTTGAAGGCCATAAAAATGGGAAAACGCTTGTGGACTAGAAGGAGCCGACTCCCTAGATTGAAGCAAGAACTAAACGTTGAATCTATTGAATCTTGAAAGTAGATAGGTTTGAGTAAGTTTTAGAGAGCAGACTTGACAGCTAAACTCATGCACATTGGTAACAATGCACCAATGCCCATTTTTACCTCTAAGGTCAGGATTATCTTTAGAAATAATTATACAAGCTTCACCTTCAGAATAGGGTATAGGTATTTTTGTTCGTTCTCGAATTTTGTCCACAATACTTTTAACGATTTTGCCAGATGGCACTTTCCCCCCTGCAACTTTCACCGCAGATGACCAACATTCTTGTAATTCTTTGGGTTCAAGCTTTGTTAACGGTCGAACTTGTCCTTCGGCAGTTGGTAAAATGTCCACAAATTGTGGACATTCTCCAAGAATGTCCACAGCAGTTGCTGCATCCATAAGTTGATATGACCGGGAGCGATTATATCCAAACCGATGTCTACAGTACTCCTCGAAAGTGTCATAACTACTGCGATATAAGGCGCGCTATCTCTAAGAATTTTTAACGAGCGTCCTGCTTCATAAAATGACCGTTCTACCTGTTTTTTCCAAGCGTTCTCGCTCACGCTGTTCATCATATGACAACTCTTCTACAGATTTGGGGGGTGTTACTTCAGGCTTAATAAATTTATTTTTAATGTATGGTGTTTGAGATTCTCGTAAGAAAACTGAAGTCCCAGCATTTTTGAAGTTGTAATAAACACCCATAGTAGAACCCTGACAAAATGGATTTTCATACAATAGCATAATAGTAGCGTACTTTACTAATAGAAATAATTATTTATTCAAGTTAGGTTAGTGAGTGTCGCGGTATAATTTATTAGAGAATTAAAGAGGAATATGGCATGTCAAGAGTTGGGGGAAATCCAGATTTCGGTACAAAATACAGGTTAAATTATGGTAGAGATATGCCATTAAGTGAGCAAGTAAAAGCACAAGTATATCCAGAAGTCAAAGAAGAACTTAAGAAGTTAGCCGAAGATAAGCAGTGTACTGTGCCTGATTTAATACGTGAGGCACTCAATCAATACTTATCAAGAGAGAAAGAACGTCAAATAAATTAAACATGCGCGCGCAAAACTTAACAATCAAAGAATTAACGGAATTAGTAGGTGGTGGTTTAACTCCAAGGATGGTGAGACACTATCATAAACTAGGACTACTACCAGAAGCATCTAGGTCTCAAGGTAATTATCGTTTATATACAGACAAAGACATTTTGCACTTGCGACGAATTGTAGCTCTCAAATCGCAAGGTTTCCAACTTGACCATATTCATAAATTACTACAACCTGGCTCAAAGGCGCCGTTGAGCAATGATTTACTTGATAGTTTACAGCAACAATATCGGTCGGTGATGCAGCAATTAACTAGACTGCGGCAAACAGCAAGCGCACTCGAAGGTTTATTGGGTAGAGACCATTCGTGTTTAAACGTGCAAACTGAAGCGTTGTTACAATTACAACAGTTAGAAGTCGAAACCAGTGCTTCTTTGGAACAGCTCGAGCAACTTTGGGATGGTTTGGATGCAGCAACTGATGCTCATCCTGAAAACTTTAATGAATCATTGCAGCAGTTACTACCATTACCTGCACGTTCACAAATAGAAGTAGATTTATTATCAAAGTTAGTAATAGCTTCTGGTGATGTTAGTTTAGTAGACTTTGTACGTTGGAGTCAAAACGCAATTGCATCAAGTCGCAGTGCTATTCAAAATAAATGTGAAATTATTGTTGACGTTCCAGCAGTCTGTGCTGGTATTGACCAAGCTCGTGCTGCACATCTAGGTGCCAAAGTTACCACTCTTATCGATGACCCTCATATTACCAGTTTTACAGAAGTTGAACAAGAATACTGTTCATCGATAAAATGGCAAGAAAAATTACAGCAGGCAACTCCAGGATGTATATTAATAGTAGGTTATGCACCATCGGTTTTAATATCAATTTGTAATTTAGTTGAGAAAAAGCAACTTGAGCCAGCTTTAATTATTGGAATGCCAATTGGTTTTAGTCATGCACCTGCTGCAAAACGGCGCCTGATACGTTCTGGTGTTGAGTATATTACAACTGTAGGTATAAATGGTGGTGGATTACTTGCAGCAGTGGCATTAAATGCGCTAATTGAATCATTAATTGAGAAGCCTCATTGCCATTGTTATCTAAAAAATACGTAATGTAAAGACGTTACATGTAACGTCTCTACAATATGTGATTTTACTCTCTTCTCTCGGTGTACTCAGTGTCTCTGTGGTAAAGATAAATATACTTATTACAGAGGCAGAATGCCTGTGCCACATCTGATCAAAAATTAATAACAATGGAGTATTAGTACAAAACAGGGGTATCAGTCAAAGCCATAGTTTGTGGTACCTGGCTGATTTGAGTATCAGGAAAACGCCTTGGTCTTCCAGGTTTGCGCTTATGTCGTTGATTAATAGATTTTTCGCTTGCTGCTGCTAATTCTTCGGGGGTGCATTTAAATAATCGCAGCGCGTCTAAATATTTCTTTGGTGTCATGGTCGGTTCAGTACGTCCAGCTTCCCAGTTACGAACACTGGTTTCGCTGATTGCAAGTCTGAAGGCTACTTCCGCACGACTTAACCCTGCCCGTTCTCTCAGAACTTGCATATCCATATCTCAATGCTCCCTTTTACTAATATAGATTTACCTGATTCCACTTTCAATTCAAGGCTATTTGCTTCTAGCCATTTTAAGTAACTATCTCATTAGGATAGTTACATAGTTTATTTTAAAGCTTCGGATATTACCTAGCTTAAATTGAAAACTATAAATTAACAAGCATCCGCAGCACAAAGGCGACACATGCCAATATATGCCAGCAGATGTTCTATAGAAACAACTATTGGCGAATATCGCAAATTGAAATGTTGTATTTACCTATATTATTTCATATACGATTGCACTGTCATCTGCAAACAGTGTAAGTAGTTTCTAACTCACGAAATATATAAAAAGGGGTACGCTTGTGTGAAGATGTAATTAACTACATCCCTACACAACCGTACCAGTAGAGACGCATTAATTACGTCTCTACACTCAGCACTTTAAACTTTTAACTTAGCCAGCGTGCTGCGTCTTTGGCGTGATAAGTCAGTATTAAGTCTGCACCTGCGCGTTTGAAGCTGGTTAAGGTTTCCATGACTACACGCTGTTCGTCAATCCAACCGTTTAAGGCGGCAGCTTTTACCATCGCGTACTCACCAGAGACGTTGTATGCTGCAACTGGTAGGTTACTGGCTTCTTTTACACGCCAAATAATATCCATGTACGATAATGCTGGTTTTACCATTAGCATATCGGCGCCTTCAGCAACATCAAGTTGAATTTCTTTTATCGCTTCACGCGCGTTACCTGGGTCCATTTGATATGTTCTACGGTCGCCAAATTGTGGCGCCGACTCTGCGGCATCACGGAATGGGCCGTAATATGCTGATGCGTATTTTGCTGCGTAGGATAATATTGGTGTGTCAATAAAACCAGCTTCGTCTAAACCACTACGAATGGCTTGCACGAAACCATCCATCATTCCCGAAGGAGCTATAATGTCGGCACCAGCTTTGGCCTGAGATACGGCTGTTTTCTTTAATAACTCTAATGTAGGGTCATTAAGCACCCTTCCGCTTAAGTCACCAACTTGCAAGTAACCACAATGACCATGATTTGTATACTCGCACAAACAGGTATCAGCAATGACTATCAAATCGGGAACTGCTGATTTTACGGCTGTTGCAGCTTTTTGTATCATGCCACAATCATGCCATGCCCCTGTAGCATCAACATCTTTATCCGCTGGAATCCCAAACAATATAATTGCCGGAATTCCCAAATCATAAACTTCTTTAGCTTCCTCTACGATTTTATCAACCGAAAGCTGATAGACTCCTGGCATCGATTTAACTTCTTTTGCTATTCCTTCGCCCGGTACAGCAAATAATGGGTAAATTAAATCGTTTGTCGTTAAAACTGTTTCACGTACCATTCGGCGTAATTGAGAATGAGTACGCAAACGACGAGGGCGATGGATGGGAAACATAAATTTTTATTAATGCTCAAAGCGCGAATAATGGACAATCAACAAAGCGTCACAAACTGAGGGCAGAATTGTACGTCAGTAAAGCAAACTAACATGTAGCGCTTAACTGTCCTCTGCCCTATTGCTGCTCCGGTAGTGTGGGGCAATTTTGTATTTTACATTGCTTGAAGAGTTTATCTGATTTATGCAAGCAAAAGTTATTAAAAGTTCTCAAAACACGCCCCTGTCGTCAAAGCTGAAGCATCATTGAAAGAAACTAATGGCAAGCAGTAACAATCATTACTAGACGGATGTTACAATTTAGACCAAACGGAAGATTAAAGGATAACGGAAAGGTTTGCGTGTGTCGCTCAAAACATAGAATAAAGCCAAGATTGTTAAACCCCAATGTATTATAAAGCCGATACCCGCTACAGGGACTAGTACACCCCAAGTCATAGATATCAATACGCCAAGAATAAATCCATAGACCCAGACATTTATATGAAAGTTGATAGATTCTTTGGCATTTTCTCTAACAACTGGGTCATTGGTGACAAAAGTGATAAAAATAGGCACGGCAACAGAAACTAATGTCATGCTGAAAAAAATGGCGCCGTGACATAGTGCTGATAGCACCTTGCGTTTATCAGTATCGTACATCCGTTTACTTCCTCACATCTCAACAATCGATTGGAATCGTGCTATTAAGACCCTATCATGAGCGTTGTTGCTTTAAGATTAAAAGTTCAGCCTTAAATCAAAAAAGTTAAATTAAATTAGGATTAGTCAAGCAAATACATTTATGTCAACTGAACTTCAGACAGAAATTAGCCAAGCAGTTGAACGGCGCCGAAATTTTGCGATTATTTCTCACCCTGATGCGGGAAAAACAACGCTGACCGAAAAACTCTTGCTGTACGGGGGTGCTATTCACGAAGCAGGCGCCGTTAAAGCTCGACGTTCGCAACGCAAAGCAACATCAGACTGGATGGCAATGGAACAACAACGGGGTATTTCTATTACCTCAACGGTGTTACAGTTCGAGTACAGCAATTGTCAAATCAATTTGTTAGATACACCAGGACACCAAGATTTCAGCGAAGATACTTATAGAACTTTAGCGGCTGCTGATAACGCAGTAATGTTAATAGATGTCGCCAAAGGTCTAGAGCCACAAACGCGGAAGTTATTCGAGGTTTGTAAACTGCGTGGAATTCCAATTTTTACATTTGTTAACAAACTCGACCGTCCAGGACGCGAACCTATAGATTTACTCGATGAAATTGAACAAGAGCTAGGTCTACAAACTTATGCTGTAAACTGGCCCATTGGTATGGGGGATAGGTTTAAAGGAGTATACGACCGTTTTAAACAGCAAATACATTTGTTTGAACGTACCGCTCATGGTAGTCGCGAAGCCCAAGATACAGTTATTGACCTTGGTGATAACCGCATTGAAGAGTTACTCGAACAAGATTTGTACTACCAGTTAAAAAACGACTTAGAACTACTCGATGGGGTAGGACCTGAGTTAGATTTAGATTTAGTACACGCGGGTAAAATGACACCTGTGTTTTTCGGTAGTGCCATGACCAATTTTGGCGTTGAGCTATTTCTAGAAAATTTTCTAGAGTATGCTTTAAAACCAGGTTCGCACGATAGCAATATTGGTTCTATTGAACCAACTTATCCAGAATTCTCAGGATTTGTATTTAAATTACAAGCGAATATGGATCCGAAACATCGTGACCGTATCGCGTTCGTCCGAGTTTGTACGGGTAGGTTTGAAAAAGATATGACGGTAAACCACGCTCGTACAGGAAAAGTTGTGCGGTTGTCACGTCCACAAAAACTGTTTGCTCAAGAGCGTGAGTCTATAGACGAAGCGTATGCAGGTGATGTAATTGGTTTAAATAATCCTGGAGTTTTTGCCATTGGCGATACAATTTATACTGGACAAAAAATAGAATACGAAGGTATACCCTATTTTTCGCCTGAGTTATTTGCAAATCTACGAAACCCAAATCCTTCTAAGTTTAAGCAATTTCAAAAAGGTGTTTCTGAATTGCGCGAAGAAGGAGCGGTGCAAATTATGTATTCCACCGATGAAGCCAAACGTGACCCCATTTTAGCTGCTGTTGGTCAGTTGCAATTTGAGGTCGTACAGTTCCGCTTACAAAACGAGTATGGTGTAGAAACTACTCTTGATGTACTACCTTACAGTGTGGCTCGTTGGGTTACTAACGGTTGGGAAGCACTTGAAAAAGTTGGACGCTTGTTTAATACCACTACTGTAAAAGATAGTATGGGGCGCCCAGTTCTATTATTCCGCAATGAGTGGAACTGCCAGCAACTTATAGGCGACCATCCAGAGTTAATATTGAGTGCAATTGCACCAGTAACTTCAATACAACCATCAGTTCAGGCGTGATGGAGTGGGGAATATTCCCCATTCCTTCAACTTCAAGCGATATTAAACTCGTTATGTCAAGAGATTCAAAGACTTCTTTAGAAGCAGGGTTAGAAGCTGTTAAAAGTGAAGATTGGGAAACAGCTAAGACGATTTTGGAAACTGTTGCAATGGACGATAACCCGCAACGCGCAGTCCAAGCCCAAATTGGTTTAGTTGTAGTATATGCAAAAACAGGTGATATTGCAGGCGCCATGACTCTTTCTGAGATTCTTGCCCAAAGTAATAACCCTGAAATTCAAGAATGGGCTAACCGTTCGTTAGAAGAGTTACTCAAACGTAATCGTACCGATATTAACGCGCGTATCGAAGATTCGGGTACAGGTTTTGTCCCATTTGAAGATTTTAATGATTCTAAACCAAATATCAACGAAACTATAATTTCACCAAATAATATACCAAATCATGATAATCATGAATATAATAGTAGCATAGTACCAGTTAAAATAAATAAGCTACCAACAATTCATTGGCGCCGGAGTGGACGTGCAAAAACTTGGCAAGAGAAAAAACTCGATTTAATTCCATTACGATTATTAACGGCTGGAAGTTTTGTAGCTTTGTTTTGGGTAGTACAAATAATAATCGTTTTTATAACGTCAACTATAAATAACACTTTAGTCTGGTTGCCATTTCTTGAACCAATACAGTTTTTATACCAAGATCCAACAACATTTTTAGTATTACTATTTTTATTACTAACACCAACGTCACCGTGGTTACTAGATAAATTATTATCTTCGTTGTATGGCATACAGCCGCTGGAAACTACAGTGCTAGAAATGCACAGTCAAGAAGCATTGAGAATTTTAAAAAGATTTAATACACAACGTCGCGGTAATATAAAAATTAAACTTTTACCAATTGCGGCACCAATAGCATTTACATACGGGCATTTTCCTTCTATGTCTCGTATTGTAATGAGTCAGGGACTGTTACAGCAACTAACAGATGATGAAATAGCGGCAATGTTAGCGCTGCAATTAGGACATGTTGCTCATTGGGATGCCAGCGTAATGTCGCTAGTTTTGTTAGTGACGATTCCAATTTATAAGTTATATCAGTTGGTTTCGACTTGGGGAGACAGGGTAAATATAACTTTTGTTAGCTATATATATATAGCTATATCAAGTTTGATTTACGGTATTTGGTGTTTATGTACTGGATGCGTGATTGCACTATCTCAGGTCAGACTTTATTATGCAGACCTGTTTGCTACTAACTTTACTGGCAACCCAAATGGTATAACCCGTGCTTTACTCAAAATTTCAAATGGTATTGCCAACGACATTCAAAAACAAGAACAAATAAACTGGCGCCTAGAAAGTTTGAATATAAGTTTGCCAGTCGGGTTCAAGCAAAGTATTACATTAGGGAGTCTGGCACCGCATGTAACGTTTGAATCTCTTTTAATGTGGGATTATCTCAACCCTTATCGTTACTGGTTAACTGTAAATAATACTCATCCTTTAATTGGCGACCGTATTCAACGTTTATTGGCTATTGCGGGCAAATGGCGCCTAGATAGGGAACTAGACATTGACAACACAAACGCGATAAAAGTTAGAAAGCAAATATTTAGCTTACAAATTGCCCCGTTTTTGGGGATTCCAACGGGTTTAGCGTTTGCGTTGTTAATTGGGGTGGTTTGGCAAACGCTGTACGCTTTGAAAATTCTTAATCTAAAATGGATATATGATGATTGGGGCTTCGCTGCTGGTTGTATTGCGATTGGTTTGAGTATTGGTACTTTAATCAGAATCAATGCCTACTTCCCCGAACTAAAATCAACTTCGAGTTTACAAACTAACGAGCATTTGCCTGCCTTACTAACAAACCCTGCTGCAATTGGCATTGATAGTCATGGAGTAAAGCTACATGGCAAAATTCTCGGTCGTCGGGGTGTAAGTAATAGTTTGGGACAAGACTTGATACTTCAAACAAACACAGCCTTAATAAAGATGCATCACGTTTCATTTGGACAACCTGTTAACCCCCAAGATTTTATTGGTAGACAAGTCACTGTTACAGGTTGGTTACGACGAGATGCTACACCTTGGCTTGACATTCAATCGGTTAGAACACAAACTGGTAAAATAATCAATAGTACACACCCAATTTGGGCTACTGTTGTTGCCGTTGCTTTCCAAGCATGGGGTGCTTACATCTTGCTTAAGGGATGATTACCAGTTTATTTATTTGTAAATTTTTGTTGCGTTTTTAGGAAAATAATGTTAACTTTCATAAAGAGTTTTTTAAAGATGACGAACGCGGTTAGTACAACTGGGTGCATAAACTTGGTAAGTAAAAAGTCTAAAGAAGTGTCAATTAGTATGCCCAAGCCACCTACACTATTCCCCCAACACAGCGTAAAATTGACCAGCCATAGTGGGCTGGTTTTTGTTTCGCGCTCTTCAATGCTGGAAAAAATGTAATTTATGTTACGATATTTGTATAAAGTAATGAAAATGTAGGCATTGAGCAAGCTTTGCACAACAAGGCATGTTAATCTAAAAAATGGTGTTTGAATTGAAAAGCAAAAGCATTAAATGGAATTATAGTGGCACTGAGAAAGTTGTAAAATAAAAGGCTCTTACAATTAAGAAATTTTTGGCGCTTTGTACACTCTTGTATTATATAAGCTTCACTCGAAGGAAAGACTGTATTGTATAGGATGAGATTTTTGAGTACAAAATTGGTTGCTGTAGTGATGTAAATAGCATCTATCAATAACCGCTCGCCAAGCTTCAGGTTTCTTCACACGTTTTATTAATTCTCTGATTGGAGGTATTGTTCATGTCTGTTCGCCTATACATAGGCAATTTGCCAAAAGAAGAAATTGACCGTCAAGACTTACAAGCTGTATTTGCTGCTGAAGGCGATGCTGTAACAACTAAGTTGATAAAAGACCGAAAAACGGGTAAATGCCGTGGTTTCGGTTTTTTAACGGTTAACAATGATGACCAAGCTGACGCAATTATTGAGAAATATAACGGTCAGATGTTCAAAGATTCCCCCATCAAATTAGAAAAGGCTTTGCCTAGAACTAAGGGTGAAGAGGGTGACGAACAGCCACAACAAGCGGCGCCAGTCAAAGAAAGAAAAGAAAGTAGTGGTAGCCCTGCGGCGCCAGTAAGCAGTGGTGGTGGTGGTAGCAACCGAGAATCAAGAAAAAGCTCGAAAAAATCACGTCGTGGTGGTGGTGGCGGTCAAAAAGAAACCGTATCAACATCAAGTGGTGGAGACTCCGATGCAATTCGTCCAGACCCACGTTGGGCAGCTCAGTTGGAAACACTCAAACAACGTCTTGCGGCACAAACCACAAACTAATACGTTTCGGAGCAAGATTAAAAATTAAAAGCCAAGTTTATTGATTTTTAATTTTTATCTTCTCTAACGGCAAAACAGCTTTCTTGCATTAAAACAAAGTCTTGAGTATGTTGTTGGGAAAGCGCTCGTCATCGGGCGTCCAACCATAAATAAAAGTTTTCCGAAAAATCTAAATATCTATATATATAGTCATACACTGCGCGTTACTCGCTACATTCAACAATCGCGCGCGTGACTCTTTTTTATTGTGAAATAGTCTTGTGGGATGGGCATCGCAAGCCCCGTTCCATAAAAGCAAAAACAACATGTACTAACTGAACAATATTAAAATCTAACGTATTCACTCTCAGTGAGTACGTTATTTTTTATACTAATTTTCTATAAATACTATCAATCGATTACTATATGAACACCAAACCGTAAAAATGGCAAGATGGGCTAACACACTTATTCCCAACGTCAGATTGAATTTTCTTTTACAAAGCGTAATATCAAATAGCTATATGTTATATAAATTGTCAACTTTCTTAACGAACTGTATTGATTGTTACAAAACTCTACTGAATTGAAAGTTAGTATAATCCCTAACAAATTAGCAACAAAATGCTAGTGTTGTACAAAATAGCAAGAATGCAAACTTCAAGAATTTATTTATTACGGAAAGAATATTTATGCCGTTGAGTTCTTGACAGTTTGGGAATAGATAAAATGGAATAGTCAAAAACTTTTTAAGTTACAGCTTTAATGTTAATTTTATTAGCAACTAAGCTGTAACTGTTGTCATTTTTTATAACCATAAGTATTGTACAGTAAGGATTAGAGCTACTATATATATTTAGATATACCTCTACAAATCATAAAGAAAATATAAGATATGTATAAAATAATTAAATGCGAATACTTACGAAAAAAAGCCTATTTCCTTGAGTAGATGTATCTAAAAGCTACACAATGTAAATTACAATGTAAATTACGAAACTTTCCACAGGTTGAGGTATTAGGAATAAACTCGTTGTCTGAGTTACTTATATACCTCTGTAGCATATAAAACCAACAAACTATGAACTCTAAAACAGAACGGCGCATCGCTTTAATTTCAGTCCACGGCGACCCAGCGATTGAATTCGGTAAAGAAGAGGCTGGAGGGCAAAATGTTTACGTGCGTAACGTAGGTGAAGCTCTCGCTCGACTCGGATGGCAAGTTGATATGTACACGCGCAGAGTTAGCGCAGCGCAAGAGGAAATCGTTCAACACATGCCAAACTGCCGAACCATTCGTTTTAGTGCAGGTCCATTGGAATTTATTCCGCGAGATGAGTTGTTTGGTTACTTGCCAGAATTTGTTGAGAAGTTTTTAAGATTCCAGCAAAAAAACAGTCTGACTTACGAATTAGTGCATACTAACTACTGGCTTTCAAGTTGGGTAGGAATGCAATTGAAGAAGAAGATAGGCTGTAAACAAGTTCACACTTACCATTCGCTCGGTGCCGTTAAGTACGCAACAATAGATCAAAAAGACATTCCACCAATCGCAGCAAATAGATTAGATGTAGAGTGTCAGCTATTGGAAACAGCAGAGCGAGTAGTCGCGACAAGTCCGCAAGAAAAAGCGCACATGCGTCAGTTGGTTTCCACAAAAGGAAATATAGATATTATTCCTTGTGGTACAGATATTCAACGTTTTGGGTCGGTAGGTAGAGACGAAGCAAGAGCAGCGTTAGAAATAGACAGTGATGCAAAACTAGTATTATATGTAGGGCGATTTGACCCGCGTAAAGGTATCGAGACTTTAGTACGCGCGTTACGAGAGTCAAAGCTTTACGGAGATGAGAAATTACAACTAATAATTGGTGGTGGTAGTGTACCTGGACAAAGCGATGGAATTGAGCGCGACCGTATCGAAGCAATAGTAGACGAATTAGGATTACGCTCGATAACAACATTTGCAGGTCGTTTAAGTCAAGAAATATTACCAACGTATTATGCAGCAGCAGATATATGTGTCGTACCTAGTCATTATGAACCATTTGGATTAGTTGCCATAGAAGCAATGGCAAGTGGTACACCAGTTATCGCGAGTGATGTCGGTGGACTTCAGTTTACAGTTGTTCCCGAACAAACAGGTTTACTGGCGCCACCTCAAGATGTACCAGCATTTGCTTTATCTATAGACCGAATTTTAGAAAATCCTGAATGGCGTGCAAAACTAGGTGCAGCAGCAAAAGTTCGTGTTCAGAAGAAATTCAGTTGGGATGGTGTAGCAGAGCAATTAAGCGAACTCTATATCGACTTAATCAGACAACCAGCACCAGTACCAGCCGCAGTCCCAGCACCAACAAAAGAACTGACACCTGCATAGTTTAAGCACAGGTCTAAGAAACCGGGTTTCTACGCAAAATTATTATTGTTATTACAATATTTCAATAAAAAACCCGGTTTCTAAATAGAAGTTTCTTGATTACAAGTATAAAAATATTTCAGACAATAAGTATTTATACATGAAGAATTGATAGTTTCATCTCAAAGCAAATATCAAATATTGAGTAAACTAGAAAATTTTTTATCGACAGTACTTTCTGTTTTCCTTAAGCTGTACAAATAAGAAACCCAGAAACCCGGTTTCTAGAATTTGATAGCTAAGGAAAACAATGATTTGTTTAAATAAGTTTTTAAATCAGCAGAAATTGTTACTTTTAAGTTTGTCAGCAATTGGAATAATAGCGGCGCCTAGTCAAGCAAGCGCTTTTACTCTCGTTAACAGAGATAGTTTGACTGATACGCAGTTTAACGATTTGCTCATAACGAAAGAGTATACTGAAACTTTCGTTGCAGAAAGTCGAATGGGTAACAATGGTTCTGATGGAAATGGTAAACGGGAATTAGGAATTAATAGTCCTTGGCTTAAGAATGCAAATGGAAACCTTGTAGGTGGAGACCCAGTTGCTAGAGGAGACCGCACTTGGACAAGTGGAACTCCTGTAGATTTCATACTTGAATACAATGGCACTGTAGTAAATTATACAGTTGGTGGTGCATTACTTAGCACTACAGCATTTACAGGCGCCGCAAGCAATATTTTCTTACGAACCTTTGCACTTAAAGACAGCACATCTTCACTAACTAATCTTGTTTTAGATGGTAAAGCGGTTGGTAAAAATTTAACTTCAACAGCGACTAGTGTTAGTAATGTTGATTATCTTCAAATTAGCAATATTACTGCACCATTTAAGTTAACAGGTAAATCTACATTTTCTTGGACAGGTACTACTGCACCCAAAAATTCTCAGTTAGCTTACCAAATTAAAGTTGTGAGTGGAGGCACTCAAAGTGTACCTGAACCTGGTACAGTTGCTGCTTTGATTGTAGCTTCTGGTATGGGTATAGCAGGCACCAAGCGTAAGAAACCGGGTTTCTAGGTAAAATCATTATTTTATTACAAGATGCCAATAAAAAACCCGGTTTCTGCTTTAAAGACCGATATTCTCAAGCATAGCCAAATGCTTTTGTACAGGCGCCAAAGTATTTGCAGTAATCATACCGCTAGCTGCAACCGCAGGTAAACCAATACCAGGAAAAGTAGAATCTCCACAGCAAAATAACCCAGTTAAAGGAGTACCGGCACTAGGAAATAATCCTTCGCTTGCTTTAATAGCTGGGCCATAAGAACCGTTATGTCGTCGCAAGTAACGTTCGTGGGTAAGCGGTGTACCTACTAATGTGACTTTACAGCGTTGTTTAATATCTGGAATAATACGTTCAAGCGCTTGCCACATAATTTGGGCACGCGCTCGTTTTTGTTGTTTGTATTCTTCGCTTTGTCTATCCATACCTTGCCATAATTTATATGGCTCATTCCCTGGAGTATAAACGTGAATTACATGTTTACCAGGTGGCGCCAGTGAAGGGTCTAATAATGATGGAATAGAAACAAGTACAACATTTTGTTCTGCGGTGATGCCTAATTCCCAATCTTTGACATATATATAATGACAAGCCAAATCAGTGCGAATATTTTCAGCATCGATACCAAGATGTAGATGCATAAAGCTATCACATTCGGGTGTAGCTTGTTTCGATGAGCGATATTTTAATGGTATGGCGCCTTCGGGAATTAGTTTGAGCGTATCCCACACAGACGCATTAGATATTACAGCTTTATGTGCGTGGATAATTTGACCATTACGCAGCTTCACACCAGATGCACGTTTGTTTTCTGTTAGTATACTTTCGACATGAGCATTAAGCATTAACGTACCATTATGCTTTGTTAACCCTTTGACTAACGCATTAACTAACGCTTCACTACCACCAACAGGATAATCAAGCTTTACATTTGGTTTGTACCAGTCAGCAAACATAAAAGCAACTTCTGCTGCATTTGTGCCCGAAGCAGGTAATCCTGATAAAAGAAAGCACAATAAATTTAGCCAGTTGCGAATAAATGGGTCATTAACAGTTCCATTCATAATTTGCGAAAACGGCCCTGTTAGTTTATTAATACTAGCAGCATGACGCAACATAGTTGGAGCATAGCGTCCTAGAGTCCGAACGGCACCGAAATCTAAACGAAGAGCAGCAGTAGGAAGTGCCACCGCAGCTTGTGCATATGGTTCCATAACTCGTTGAAACTTTTGCCACTCAGCAACAGCTTGCTGACCACGAAGTTTTTGTAACACTTCACAAAATTGTTCGGCGCCAACAGAAGTATCAAAATCACCTTCAGGTAAACAACAGCCCCAAGTATCATAAGTTACACAAGGTAATTCTTCACCAATTGCCGCAAGTACCTGTGCTAGAGGATTGGGAGAAGGACTATATGAAAATCCTGAGTAAAGCGAAGGACCCGAATCGAACTTAAAACCATTGCGCTCAAAACCATGAGCGGCACCTCCTGGGATAGAATGGCTTTCGCAAACAATAACATTAAAACCATAAGATGCTAAAAGAGCAGCACAGCTTAAACCACCTACCCCACTACCAATAACAACAATATCAGTATTTATATCAGCCAACATATCTAGAGTCATTTTAAAGGATGTAGAGTGCGTGACGCTACGAAAAAATTGTAACGTAGTTATAAGACTTGTAGCGTCACGCACCAAAACCATAGTAGTCAGTATCATTAACTTTGGGACAAGCAAGCGTAGAAATGACAATGCTTTACAATGGATATTGCAGCGTCGCTTCAGATATAGACTGATGAATAAAAAGTTAAAGCCAGACTGGGCTGGCGAAGATTTGCTATCCCAGTTCGTTAATTTGTTAATCCAAACCGAGCCTATCTACAGGGTGATGAAATACCAAGCTCGGCAAGTTATTATTAAGACTGCTGAAAAAAACGGTATTCCCTGGCGCCAAAACTACGAGCAGCTAGAAAAATCAGGAATAAAACAAAATTTAGCAGCAGTAACCAACCCACAAGTGACTTACCCAAAATATTACAATGTGCCTTTTCACGCTTATAGTGAGGGTAACTTATGTTGGCAAGCAGCATTTGAGGCGCCAAGTGCGACTTACTCAATGGCACTGCGCGTTTGGAAAAACGAACCCTTGACTTGGGAAGTTGCTCACAACCGTCTTAGGGGTAGCTTTCACGATGTTTTAGGAATTTATGGGCCAAAACAAGTTCGGGATATTTTAGATATTGGCTGTTCGGTAGGTATTTCAACTTTGACACTACATCGTTATTACCAAAAAAAACAAAACCATTCAGTTCGCACGGTTGGTCTTGATTTATCACCTTATATGCTTGCTGTTGCCCAAACACTAGATACAAAGAATGAAATATCCCAATGGCTACATGGATTAGCTGAAAATACAAAATTACCTGATAATTCTTTTGATTTAGTAACGTTGCAATTTGTTACTCACGAACTACCACATGAAGCATCAAGAGCAATTTTTAAAGAAGCATTTAGATTAGTTCGGCCCGGTGGCGCCATTGCGATTGTAGATAATAATCCTAAATCTAAAGTCATTCAAAATTTGCCACCAGTTTTATTTACGCTCATGAAAAGTACTGAGCCTTGGAGCGATGAATATTATACATTTAATATTGAGGCAGAATTGAAAGAAGTTGGTTTTGAGGCGCCGTTGACGGTGGAAAGTGACCCACGTCATCGAACTATTGTGGCTAGCAAGGGGTAAAATTGGCAACGGATGTAACGGATGTAACGGATGAGTTATTCGTTATGTTTGTGGACAAGTTATTTGTGCGTTTGTGTTTGATGGTGTGGCAGTCGGCGCCATTGCAACAAGTTCAAGAGTACCATCTGCTGTTTTGACAAATCCTTGGGCTTCGATAATTGGTGTTGGAGAAACTTGTGTTTTGGAAATTGGCGCCGATTTTGAATTATTGGTGTTTAAAGCTGCAAGGGGGGATTAAAAACTATAGCATTTGAGTCTTGCTAGACTTGCGCTTGAAATAATTAATGAATAAGTTAAAGATAGGAAAAATTAGCATTGGTTATACTCCATTTATGTAATATTTTTTATCTTGTGTATCTTGTGGAACGGGCATCCCTGCCCGTTTAATGGTAAGGACTTAGTTTTATACTTAGCATTACCCCCTTATTCCTATGCCATCTTCATTAACGACTCGACCAATACTTTCTTGTGAGTAATAGTCTTCGTTGTTGAAGTAGTAATTACTGTAAGGTTCATTCTTGGCAATAACGCCATTAACGACTTGTCCCAACACATTCTGTCCAGATTTTTCTAATAAGTCTTTAGCGAATGCGGCATTAACAACATCAACTACTCCTGGACGAACAACGAATAACACACCATCTGCCATTTGGCCTAAAGCTGCTGCATCGGCGCCGATACTGAGACAAGGCGTGTCTATAATGACGCAATCATAATTGTTTCTAAATGAATCAATTAAAGTTGCCATGCGCTTGGAGTCAAGTAATGATGCTGGGCTAGGTGGTACAATTCCGGAGGGGAGAACGTATAAATTATCCATGACTCGTATAATTGCCGTTCGTGCGTCTGACTGACCAACAATTACGTTACTCAAACCTTCGCTATTAGGTAAATCCCAAATGTTATGTTGAACAGGACGATGTAAGTCTCCATCGACTAGCAGTACTCGGCGTTCCATCTGAGCTATTGCCATTGCTAAGTTAGCTGCAACAGTTGATTTACCTTCTTTAGCTACCGAGCTAGTAACAACAATTACCTTTAATTCTTTGTCCGCACTGATGTACTTCAGGTTTGCGCGCAGCATTCTATAAGCTTCACTTGATGGTGAACGTGGAATATCACGAACAACAATCTTGGGACTGGAACCTTCGATATCGTCGTTGTTGTTAGCACGGAGGAATGATTTTGGTTTGCTAAACGATGGAATAACACCCAATAACGTTAATTCCATCAATTCCTTGGCTTCGTCAATATTCTTAATGTATTTATCACGGCTTTCTAATAGATACATCGTACCCATTGATGTTAATAAGCCTAGTAATCCTGCACTTAAATAACTTACTGTTGGGGAAGAAATCGGTTCATCGGGGGTAGGCGCCAGACTTATGACTTGAGCATTACCCAAATTTTGATTTTCAGCAATGCGACTTTCTTGTAATCTTTGTAATAGTAGTGAGTAGGTTGATTGGGCAGCTTGAACTTTACGCTCTAATTCTCGTTGTATCTGTTCTAATTTGGGTAAATTATTTAAGCGTTGTCGGTACGTTGTCTCTAAACCTGTGAGTGTCGCTAATTGACTAGCTAACCCTAGGCGCCGTGAGTCTAATTGTACAAGTTCCTTACTAAGGTCTTGTTTAAGTGTACCTAACTGTAAATTTGAAGTGCTAGCAATTTTTTGCCCAGAAGCAACACTGCCAACTCGGTTCTGCAAAATATATTTTAACGAATTAGCTTTATTTTGAAGCTTGATTATTTCTGGATGGGTATCTAGGAGACTTTCGCGCCTATCTACTAATTGTAGTTCTATTTTTTGGAGTTCAGTTATAACTTCTTGAACTCCACTCGACTGACTCAGCGATGTCATAGTGACTGCTTGCTCAGAAGTCATACCAAGTTTTTGACGAACTGCTTGCGCTTGCGAACTACTATCAGCTATTTGTGCTTTAATGTCACCAATTTGCTTTTGTAAGTCACTGAGCGATTGTACTGCTTTATTCGCTTCTTCTTGTAGTGAAACGATTTGATTCTTTTCTTTAAACTCTCGTAGTTCAGCTTCAGCTTTGCGAACAACTGACTCTGCACTTGGTACTTGTTTTTCTAAGAACTTGCGCGCGGCAGATACTGCACTACGATTATAAGAAATGTTATGTTCTAAATATGCTTCCATTAAAGTATTGACTACTTTGGCAGCAACTTCAGGATTTATATCGTTATAGTTAACCTGTAATACGTCAGTACCTTTCACATCTTTGATTGTAAGTTTTTTGATAAATTCGCTTGTTTTTAAAAGGGTGCCTTTTTCATCTTTGATATTCAGACGTTCAATCGTCTTTTGAATAATAGGATGTGAGCGTATAACTTCTGCTTCGGTATTAAGTGGATTAGTTTTATTATCTTGAACAACTGGTTCTAATTTACCAATTTCGGGAGCGACACCTGTCAGAGTTGAAATTGTATTTGTACGTTGAAACTGTAATTTTCCTTCAGCTTGATAAGAAGGCTTTTTGAATGATGATGCTAACATTGAAAGCAAAAATATTGGGAAAAATACACCTAGACCAGGTACCCAACGACGCTGTAGAATTTGCCAATATTTGTTGAATACAGAAGATTCTTGCTGTTCCATAATCTTAAATCCATTGATAGTAAATTGCTGGGAATAGCCTGGACTGCTTGTATCGCTTGTCCTAACCATCTAGTAAAAATTTACTAAATGATTTATTTTTCACATATAAAGTACAGCATTCCTTCAATTGGTTGCATTTGCAAATACTCCAATGATTTCAACATTTTTCGTTCTCTTAACTGGTAATCAGTCCCAAAAGCAACGATTTTAAAATTTACATCTTGAAAAAGTTGGTACACTTCCTCAATCCGATACCAGTACATATGCGGTTGTTGATCAAAAATAGCACCAAAATTGGGTTTACCTGCCAGTTTCATTCGAGAAATATATTGAGATGAAAATTCCGAATTAAAAATCTTTCTCAAAAGCTGTATATATGTTAAATATCCTTTGTGTAAGTTACTCTGAATTCTAGATTCATAACTTAGAAAAGAGAAAATTGCTGTTCCGCCTTTCTTAAGAATACGATAAGCTTCTTTAAAAGCACTTAATCTTGCGTATTGATTTTCAATACTACATAAAACTTGTTGTAAATAAACTAACTGTTCAAATTCATCATTTTGGTAAGTTAATGCACTTGCATCTTCCACCGCAAAAGAAATACTACCTATTTTATCTCTTTGACGCGCGTGTTCAATAAACTCAGGTATATAATCAAAAGCAAAAAGCGATTTAAAATCCATTTTTTGCATTTCTAGAGCGATTCTTCCTCCACCTGTGCCAGCTTCTAAAGTTTTAGCTTTCTTGTCCAAATATGTTTCTATAATAAATTTTTCCTCAATAGATAAATTTTCTATACAAGCCCAGTAATCAAAATCTATAGTGCTGAAAGTTTCTTTATTACTAGCCATAGTTTTAACCTCTTGCTTTTTTTTAGTTGATATGATTGTTTTTTTTTAAATTTATAGTTGTCAAATGACTTTATTAATTATCAAGACATAACTTTCAATGTATCCGCTCAATAAAATTTTATACTTCATAACGGTAAGCGGGAAAAAAATTAGAATCTAATAATTTTTGTGGCTCCATACTTAATGTTTTTGCCCTTAAATAAACAAAACGATCGTACTTTTCTTGATCTAAAATTAGACGTAGTGTTAAAAAAGAATGTTTTTGATTAGAAAAACCTGCTTTAAAATGATAAAGGCTAGTTGTTTTAGCTCCTCCAAGCCCTCCACCTAAATGAAATACTTGATTTTCACGTTCTTTAGCCCAATATCTCACATAATCAAACATTAATTTACTCGGAGCTTCTTTTAAAAACTCGTTTTTGGTTGCTCCCAAATGATATTGAATGATACCACAGCATTCTGTAAAAATACCAGCACATGTAATTTTATTATCTTTTTCTACAATGCATAAGTGAACAACTTCATTTAATTTCATTAACCCGTGAAAATATTCGGAATCAAAGTAATAATATGTTTTTGCTCCTACGCGCTCCATAGTCTCATAATATATATTAATAAACTCCTGAATATATTGTTTATAATTTACTATTTTGGCTGTAAAACCATTGCGTTTACAGCGATTGATGCTAGTACGATGTTCTGATCGAGTGTTACGCCATATTTCTGTAGAAGAAAGATTTAGATTAATCGATAAAGTTTCTCCATTTACTTGAATAATTTCAGGAGATAGCACTTCGTTGATGTTCTTGTTAAGTATTGGATGCAGACGAAAAAAAGCAGAACAAATATTTCTATCTCGAAAATTTTTAATCAACTGTTCAATAGCTGCTTTGAAAAAAAATGGCTCTTTTTTTGCTGCATCATTCAATAAACAACCAGCATAACCGATAGGAGAACCTATATCATAATAATCTGTGTCAATTATATTTTTTTCAAATAAATCTGTATAGTTACGTAACAAATAAGGTAAACAAAAAGTTTTTTCATTTTCAATAATTAGGATAGCTTCTGGTTTACTATTAGTTCTAATTGCTTCCGTCAATATATATTGTGGTAAATGATAAACATCATGACGGATCTTTTGTAGCATTTGTAACCACCTATGACTAAATATATCAATAATTTCAACTTGCATAAATTAAAGGATTTTATTTAATCTACCTACCTAATTAATTAAAGTATAAAAGAGATTAATTGTTACAAGCTTTATGATAAACAGTAAAGATTGCTTCGATAACTCGGTCTAATTCTTCCGAGGTAAGATTTGAACCAGATGGTAAACAAAGCCCGCGCGCAAATAAGTCTTCCGCTACCTCGCCACCTATACTTTCGTATTCTGCAAATACTGGTTGAAGGTGCAACGGTTTCCATACAGGACGGGTTTCTATTTGTTGAGCGGCGAGAGTGAGACGGATTTGTTCTTTGTCTGCACCGAAAGCTTCCGGGTCTATGGTTAAGCAGGTCAACCAGCGATTACAAGTACCATAATTGGCTTCAGGCATAAATTCGACTCCAGGTAACTTACTTAATGCCGCAGCATAAACCTCAAAGTTACGCCGTCGTGCTGCTACACGTTCTGACAAAACTTGTAGTTGTCCGCGACCAATACCCGCCAAAACATTGCTAAGGCGGTAGTTATAACCAATTTCTGAGTGCTGGTAGTGGGGGGCTGGGTCGCGCGCCTGCGTTGCTAAAAACCTAGCTTTGGCAACCAATTCCGGTTCGTCTGAAACTAGCATTCCGCCACCGGATGTAGTAATAATTTTATTACCATTGAATGAATAAATACCGATACGCCCAAATGTTCCAGGAGTTTGTCCTTGATAAGTGGCACCTAAAGCTTCCGCAGCATCTTCAATTAAAGTAACGTCATATTGGTTACACGCTTTCAAAATTGGTTCGATATCGGCGCTTTGCCCGTAAAGATGCACGAGGATTACGGCTTTAGGTAATTTACCGATACGCGCGCGGTATTCGAGGGTTTCATACAACAAGTCAGGGTTCATGTTCCAAGACTTTGTGTCGCTATCAATAAATACAGGTTTGGCGCCTTGGTAAACTATCGGATTAGCAGTAGCAGCAAACGTCAGTGTTGAACAAAATACTTCATCATTAGACTCTACTCCTAGCAATTTTAACGCGAGATGGATAGCAGCTGTTCCAGAACTTACCGCAGCAGCATATCCAGCACCAGTAATTTTACAAAATTCTTGCTCAAAAGCATCTACATGAGGGCCGACAGGAGCAATCCAATTAGTCTCAAATGCTTCTTTGACAAATTCTAGTTCTTGATTCCCCATATGGGGTGTTGATAAAAGAATTGGTTTAGGCATCGTTAGTTTATTAAATAATGTTAGTTCTGAAAAAAAATTAAGTGACTGATTGCAAAATTTCTTGATATACTGACACAGTTTTTTCCAGCATAAGTTGTCGGGTAAACTTATTTTTTGCTGAAATTAAAGCATTCTCCGCCATTTGATTTTTAAGCTGACGTTCAGTAAAAAGTTGTTCTAAACGTAATGCTAATGTTTCAGGATTATCAAAGGGTACGATAAAACCGTTGACTCCATCCTTAATTTGGTCGTATGCACCTGCTGCTGGAGTTCTAACTGGCACTACTCGGCACAGCATTGACTCAACTACGACTATCCCAAAACCTTCGACACGGCTGGGTAAAACTGATACATCTGATGCCCACAAAACCTGCCGACTGTCTACATGACCAACTTGGCGAACTAAATCAGCTACACCGTATTCTAAACTTTGTTGAGCAAAAGCTTTGGCACAGGTTCCCTCTCCAGCAAGTAAAGCAATAACATCCAACCCTTTAGCACGTAACAAGCTGATGGCTTTAATTAGGACATCATGACCTTTGGTATATTCCAACCTTGCTAACAGAGAGACAACTTTATCTTGTTGGTTTAAACCAAAACTCTGACGTGCCTTACGACAATCCTCTTCTGAAGGGGGAATAAAGTAAGATTCATCTACACCATTATATACTACACGAATTTTTGAAGGCAAGACTTTATAATTTTCAATTAAGTCTTTGCGAGTTTCTGCACTGATAGCAATTGCTTTATCTCCCCAAAAAGCTCCTAATCTGTATGCTAATCCAGAAGGCATTCCTTCTAGATGAATAGTTGATAAAAAAGGAATTTTATGAAGTAGCTGTACTGCGCGTACATAAGGGCTAGTTGCTGGCCAGTGAACATGTATTATCTGAGGATTAAAAGATTTGACCATAGAATCTATTTCCCAATAACATTTCAATCCATTTATAAAATTCTTTGCCGTGAGAGACCTGTTAGGAAAAGGGATATAGAAGTGCGGTATTCCATTTTCCTTAAAACGTTGTGGACTGTAAGAATGATCTCCCACTTGCCCTTCGCTAGCTACAGCGACTTCCCACCCCATAGACATTAAGCCTTGTGCCAGAGTAAATATATGAGTTGTTACACCACTAGAATCTAATACTCGAGCCACTAGTAAAACACGTTTACTCATTAGATACACCTTCCTTAACATTTAGAATTTATGTCACAATCATTCTCAAGTTGATTATCTAATATTAGGAGAACGATAAGCTGGAAAAAAATTAGACTTTATAATTTCTTCTACCTGAGTATTTAAAACCTTTGCTCTTAATTGAACTAAATAATTATATTTCTCCTCATCTGTGATTAAGCGGATTGTAACAAAAGGTTGGTTCTGTTTAGAAAAACCTGATTTAAATTCGTAAAGACTGTCTTTGCCACCTCCTAATCCCCCGCCTAAATGAAATATTTTATTTCCCCGCTCTTTTCCCCAATATCTAACAAAATCTAGCATCAATTTGCTTGGAGCTTGTTTTAAAAACTTGTTTTTTGTTCCTGACAGATGGAATTGAACAATACCACAACATTCGGTAAATAAACCAGCACTAGCTATTTCTCCTTCCCATTCCACAATACATAAATGTAGCTTGTCACCTAACTGTAACATTTCGGAAAAATATTCATAATCAAAGTAATAAGAATCAACTGCGCCGACTCTACTCATAGTCTCTTCATATATATCCATAAATTCATGAATATATTCTTGGAAGGAAACCATTTTGCTTGTCATACCAGCACGCTTGCACCAATTGATTTTGTTTCGATGGTCGTTACGTGTCTGGCGCCAAATTTCTTCTTCACTCAACTCTAAATTAATGGATACAGTTTCTCCAGTCAGTTGACAAATCTTATTTGGCAAAAATTTATTTAAACCAAGGTTGAGTATGGGATGCAATCTAAAAAATGCCGAGCAAACATTTTTATTTGCAAGAACAGATTTTAAATTATCAATTGCACTACTAATGAATTTTGGAGAATTAGCCGCAGCTTCATTGAATAAAAAACCAGGATAGCCATAGGGGGAGGAAACGTCATATGCTTCTGGTATCTCCTGACTATCCTCAAACAAATTTTCGCAACTGCGTAATAGATAAGGAACAAAAAATTGTTTATTGTCTTCAGATATTAGAACCGCTTCAGGAATCGTATTAGTCCTTTTTGATTCTAAATAGACATACTCTGGCAAATGATAAAAATCGTGACGCAAATCTTTGATTGCTTGCTGCCAAGATGAGTTGTTTAATTCAACTATTTGAGTTTGCATCTTCACTCCAAAACATACATTTTACCTGTACTTGGCTTGTTCTATTATCTCAGATAGTTACATATTTTCTCGACTGATAAAAATATATAATATGTTCAACAATTTGATAAATATCGTTATTAGAGTAACGACTATCACTAGGAATTGTCAAAACTCTATTTGATAAATCTATTGCTAGGGGGTCATTACTAGATAATCCGTCTTTTGGTTGCTGCCAATGAACTGTAGCAAAAATATTTTTACTAATCAAAAATTTTCGTAAATCATTGCGATTTTCCTGATTATTGCATAGTAATATTGTATTAAAAGGCACTGAGTTATTGTGCCAAGAAGTAAATAAAGGTGTTACCTCATCATAATTTTTAATTAAACTGATAAAAAGTTTGATGTTGGCTTCTCGCTTTTGTCTTAATTCTAGAATATTTAAGTAAGGAAGAATATTTGCAGTCAAACTGGAGGCAGAAGCATTAATCTCTTGACTTAAATTTTCTTCTCCTTTAACTTGTAAATCGCGATATGCATCTTTTGATATATTAATACCATTAATATATATCCTTTTCATTAACATGGCGCCGAGTTTTTGATAAGCACCAAAGGATTCATTTGGCGAGGGTTGGGGTAAATCTAAGTTTTGGGGAGACCAGATAATCGCACCATCGGGAATAGGTAGTGTTTTGCGTAGGGAAGCCATTGCATAGTGAGCAGTACTTTGTCTAGCCCAAGAAGAAAAGGGGTCATGGCTGTGGTCTTCAATCAAGATAATATTATCTTGCTTAGATAACCATTCTTGCCAAGAATCCGCTTTGCGAATTCCATATATATTGACAGCTAAAACTAAATCTCCTGGTGAGGGCTGAAGGGTATCAAAATCAGGGGTTGGCTCTGTCGGCAAATCTCGATACCAACATAAATCAAAAGCGTTTTTTAATTTGTTGGCAACATGCATACAAAAGAATGAAGGTAAATGCAACCTTAAACGTTCACCATTTGGCCTAAGATGATGGTGAATTGATAATAAAACTGAAGTACCTGTAGCAAAAAGTTGATAATTTTCAGGAAACCATTGAGAAGGAACAGACGGCGCTACCAATTCATCCTTCCAATCAAACTCAGAGCCTACTTCCCATATTTTTTGCATAAACCTGAATGAAATAAGTAAAAATTATTTATAGCAGTCCGTGCGCCCAATTGTGAAAAATATGAGTTATTGAGGACTGCTATAAAACAAACAATGAACTTTAGCTCTAGGAAACAACTATAAGCGCCTTAAACCAAGCCTTTTGAACCCTTAAATTCTTCAGATGTTGCATGACCTTCTTGAGTAACACCTTCTCGTTGAAGTACTTGCGATACAGTCATCAACAGAATTTTCAGGTCAAGCCATAAACTCCAATTATCTACATACCAAACATCTAACTTAAATTTTTCTTCCCAAAACTTATCCAATGTGCGGCGCCCGTTAACCTGTGCCCATCCGGTAATACCAGGCTTAACTTCATGACGACGAGCTTGTTCGGGTGTGTAGCGTTCCAAATACTTTACTAATAAGGGACGAGGACCAACAAAACTCATATCACCTTTGAGGACGTTCAAAAATTGAGGGAGTTCATCTAGGCTCGTTTTTCGCAGAAATTTTCCCAAAGCTGTAAGTCTTGCCTCATCAGGGAGAAGATTGCCATTGCTATCCTTGTCGTCTGTCATGGTGCGAAATTTGTAGAAGTTGAAAACCCGTGCATTTTTACCCGGACGTGGTTGAGTAAAAAGAACTGGGCTACCCATGCGGAAATACACAGAAATCGCAACTATTAATAAGATTGGGGAAGAAATTAATAAGGCAATCGCAGCGAAAATTCTATCTAAAAGAGACTTAATTAATAAGCTAAATCTATTTTTATGTAGATAAAAAATCTTAATAAGCATAGATGTATCCTCCGTTTTGAAAATAGGGGGTAGCAAATGAAGAGTTAAGACTTAGGAAAGGATAAATTTCTAGATATATCCTGAAACTGACATTAGTTTTGTCGGTAATTAATTAATTCGGCGCCATTTTTGGCACCTAAAGCCTGAGCGTATAAAGCAGAATGTAGCTCGGTAATATGATTTACATCATATTGAGTTATGCGTTCGCGCGCACGTTGCCCTACGATACGAGCTTCTAGAGGATTATTTAAGACATAAGCCATTGCCTTTGACAAGCTTACGACATCTCCGACTTTGACTAAAAAGCCACAACCGTCTTTGAGCAAATCCTGAGTACCCCGAATTTCAGTACCAATTACAGGAACTCCCATACTCATAGACTCCATCACACATCTAGGTAATCCCTCCTGCTCTGATGCAATCACAGTTGCTACAGCTGCGCTGATTAGAATTGGAATATCTTTACGTAATCCTAAAAAGCGTACTTTATCCGCTACATTGAGTTCTTTAGCTAGTTGTTGCATGTCATTAAGTAGTGGCCCATTTCCAGCAAAAGCTAAGAGCGTATTAGATTTATTGAGATGGGCGAAGGCTTTCAAAATATCCTGTGGACGCTTACGGAGAATTAACTCAGCTATGGATAGTAACATTTGAGTCTGGGGTGCCAACCCTAACTCCTCACGAATTTGCATAACTTCAGAACTGGAAATGCTATCAGAACTATATTGCTTTAAATCTACGCCAATACCTGGCATGTAATAGATTCGCTTTGGAGAAACTAATTTGTGGTGCTTTGCTGCTTCCTCATCTTCGCGATTAATCACTACTAGGTAATCAGTCCAACGCCCAGCCAACTTTTCCAGATTTAGGAATATAGCATTTTTTAAAGGTTTACCACCACGATAGAAGTGAAAGCCATGAGCAGTATAGACAACTTTGGGTTTGTGCTGAAGCTGAGGAATATTTCTAAGGGCGTAGCGGGTTACAAAAGCTGCTACTGGAGTGTGGACGTGAACTATATCGTATTTTTCTTGCTGCACTACTTGCTGAATAACGCGCGGTGCAAGCAATAGGTTTTGTAGGTCTAGGGGGTTACGTGACCATTCAACATCCCAGACATAATCAAAATTTTGTAAACATTGGGCATTACTGAAAATTTTACTAGCCATTCCATCTACACGCCATCCTTGAGTGCGAAAATGCTTGGCAAAGGGTAAAATAAATGCCTGTAATGTTTCAGGAATGGTGGTAACCATCAAAATACTTTTCATGACTAATAATTGTGCTTTAGCTAATATTTCAGAAGTTTTTAATAGATTTTTTTGATTATTAAGCTGCTGGTTGATCTAATTTAATAACTCTCACAAATCGGACAGAAATATCTTCTTTACCTCCATTATAGATTCTAAAATCATTATTATTTCTTTGTCTATTTAAAAAAGTTGCGTCATTTATTTGAAAAGTGACTGTTTTCCATATTCCTAAACCTTCATTCTTAATCACTGAACTTGTTTTATAAGGCTCACCAGTAGATGCATCATATTCAATCCACCAAGTACTTGTATTATCATCTAAATAAGTCACTTTTATTTGAATATTATTACTGCCACCTTTAATAAATTTGTCATCTACTGTAAAATAAATATAGTTACTACCGTTTTTTGTGTCTGTACGTAAAGCTTCATAATTTTCTTCATTATACTTTACTGGAGTTTTGACATAATAAGTTCTAACTGTATGACCATCCGGTTCAACCTCTCTTTGGAAAAGCCAACGTTCAAAATTACGTATCCACCAGCCATCCTGCTCGCCTAAATCAGCACGTGACCATAACTGATAAACATCTTTGCCTTCCCGCAATGCACACCAAGCATCCGGAGAATTGCGGTAATTACGACCAAGAGTTTTTAACATGTATTGGTGCAATTCAGGAGCTTGATTCCAGATATCTTTTCCAAGAAAGACCACATTTGAACGCACTTGTAGATTTTTGAGTGCTGACATTTTCAGTTGGTAATAAGTCGAAACTGGTATATTTTCGTTATCTATTTCTTCACTTTCGCTACCAATAAAGCGTTTAGGGTCAGCAATCAACAATGAATTATCGTCAGTTATCATATATCTAATACCACCGATATTTTCCACCTGAATTCCATAAATCGGCATATCAGTCATCCTAAAGTTATATTTTTCTAGAAGTCCGAAGCGAGTACTTCCACCTTGCTCGATAACATACCGAAAAGGTTCTCTGCCTATTGCTTGGCGCCATTCAACATCTCCATCAGCTAAGGGAATAACATCTTGACCTGTATACATAAGTTTGTAAGCATTCTCTTTACCAAAAGCATCGACATATGCATCTATCATTTCTTTGAACCATTGTAGGAAATCTTTGGGAGTCATTCCTATCGCTTTCATATCTTTAACAAAGGTAATATCAAACTCACCTGATTGCCAAGCACCTGGTATATAAGCAAATTTTAGGTGAGGATGAGAACCAAATTTATATTCTTTAAAACTTTTAAGTAAATTTTTGAATTCTTCTTTGAATCCTGGATGCCACATTGGGTAAAATAAACCTTTACTATCAACGTCAAAATTGTCCCTATAAGTAGAAATTTCTATTGGTTTTAAATCGGGATATTTCTTTGATAACCATTCTGGACAATGAATTACATCGGAATTTTCCATTCTGATATAAATATTTTCCGGCTGCTTCAAAGCATTTTCCAAAATACTCCAGTCGTAGACTCCTTCTTGCGGGTTAACATCTCGCCACCGAAACGTAACTAATTTTAAAGTTTGTTCTGGTACATCATTCGGATTGGGTCCATAAAATCCGATTACATCAGGAAATGGCTTTACCCACTCTGGTAACCACCAGTCATCTTCTGTAATTTGTTGTTCGGAAGGGTCTGTCACACTTTGATCGGAAGGAGTTATCATGGTTGGATTAGCCAATTTCGAGAATATTAGTAACAACAAAATAATTGGTAGTATGACTAATATTAAATCAGAAAAAAATTGTTTTGCTTTCTTAGGCATCATCTCAAACTAGTTTTTACAAATCAAATCTATAATAATTTGTGAACTCAACTCTCCAGCAAGAGTCTTCAAGTTAATTTGTACAGTTCCTTAATTAAGTTTTTCAGCCAGCACTTTCTCATACAAGGTTTCGTATTGAGCTATAACAGAGTATAGAGAAAAGGATTTAATTATCTTTGAGCGCGCAGCTTTTCCCAAAGCTTGCCTATCTTGGGGATCAAGCATAATTAACTCTTTCCAAGCATTGGCTAAAGCCTCTGAATTTTTTGGAGGTACAACTATGCCTGTATTCCCAACAATCCAAGCCGAATCACCTACATCTGTTACCACACAAGGGACACCACACGACATCGCCTCTCCTACAACTAGAGGAAAAGCTTCGCCGTAGGCTGAAGAAGAAGTATAAATATCTAGAGCAGGAGTAATATACGGTATATCATTGCGCTCTCCTAGCAAATGAATTCGATGGGCAATTCCTAAATCCTGAACTAATTCATTTATGCTCTGATTGTTTAGGTCTATACCAGTTCCAGCTAAGACGAAATGTACATCAGAAAATTTTTTCAATAATATAGCGGCTGCTTTAAGAAAATTAAGGTGGTCTTTCATTGGGTGGTCACGTCCAAACGAGCCAATTAAAAAAGTATCTTCTGGTAAACCTATTTCTTTTCTTAAACGATATCTAGCTCCAAGTGATGGTTTAAATAATGAAGTATCAAATCCGTTAGGAATTACACAGCTACGTTTGGAGCAGTATCCTAGTGCATCATGTTGTAGTTTACTTTTTTTAGATACAAAAACAGTTTGTTCGTTGAATTGAGAAAGAAAAGCCCCAAACTTAATAATAGATTGAGTCATTTTTTTTTCAGATGTTAATGAGTTTATCGAATGATGAATACTCCATAAAACATCAATTTTTTGCATATTAAACAACTTAACTAATTGTGCTGCTAAATTACCGTGATACATCCAACCTTGAATGAGATTTGGTTTGAATTTATGAACTAAACGAATTAATTTCCAAATAACAGGCAGAGTAGGCATTCTTGGTTTCATGCCCAAACTGTATACGGGTATGCCTAAAGCTTTGAAGCTATCGCCTAGTATACCAATATTCATCAAAGAAATAATAGCTGGCTCAAACTTACTCCGATTTATTTTAGATAGCAAGCTATAAAGCATTTTCTCGGCGCCACCAATTTCCAGATTGGTAGTTATATACAGGATTTTAACTTTATCAAGTGAATTCATATAAACCTTTATATCGTGTATGTTTTGTGATTTTTTTTAATCCAAGAAATTTGACATGTTAAAGTTAGTAACAAAAATATTGATAAAAAAGACACGAAATGGGCACTAACAAATACTTTTGGGTCTCCAAACATGAAAACATCTATCCAAATTTGAGCAAAAAAAACATAAATAAATTCTGCCCAATGTATTTTTTGGAATTGTTTGTTACAAATGGCTTGTAAATAACGACCAATCCATCCAAAAATAAAAGATACTAGTATTAATCCAGGCCACCACATACTATAAACACCAAAAGCCAAAAGGCCTGTAGGTACCTCATAATCATTGGCTCCGGTAATATAGAAAGTATTATAAAATGAAATACTTTCTGGCTTTGTTATATTAAAAATACGTTCTGGAATTAAATAAATGAAACCATAAAACCAATCAATAAACAGGCGCATTTGATACTCTCTCTCAAAAGCGTGATCTAGAGAAGGAATTGTATAGGAAAAATTATTCATAAATTCTGAAAATCCAGATTCGCTTGCTTCTTCTTCATAAAGAAAGTTATTGAATGTTTTCCAAAAAGCATCAAACCCGTCTGGTAATGCAGTTAAACTTAAAAAAAATGTTTTACCATTTACCAAAAACACACCTGCAAGTACAACAATAGGGATAAATGACCAAGAAAGAACTTTTTTTGTTTTAAGTAAATAAACTAAATAAAAGGCAAGAAAGTAATTAATGAGAAAGCCGCGACCAGACGAAAGCATAGCAGCAAGGAAAGAAGCTGTTACTGAAAACATAAAAACAAGATATAAAATAAATTTCAATGGCTTATGCTTGAAGTACAAAACTAAAGAAGCTAATAAATAGGAAGCCAAAAATGAGCCTCGAATAAAGTGTTTAAAAAATACTAGCGAACCACTTTCGACAGCATTCGATCTGATTAAAATTGTTTTTGATAGAGCTTCTAAAATTCCGCCATATTGAGCGCCATATATATATATTGCTATACAGGAGAATAATAGTAGTAAAACAGCATAAATAATAATGTGTGTGTTGCTTCTACTTTTAATAGTCATATTTTCTCCAAATAGCTTGGCTGACTTTGAGTTAAAGCCTAGTGCTACGCAAAAATATCCTAAAAATATTGCCAGAGTAGTTTGGATATTAACAATGTAAGATGGACTGCCATAGAGTACTTCTAATTTGCTGCTTTCTCCATTAATCATCAGCATGAGTACAGATATAGGATATAGCAAGCAAAAAAATACATTGAATATAGTAAAGAAATCAAATACTTGGTCTTTTTTACGCACAAATTCAGTGAATATAATAAAAACTATTAAGCCAATATAAGCTACTGCTATCATACTATTAGTTTAGATTTAGAGTTATTTAAATCTCCTGCCAAGTGGTTGTGGAAATTTTTTCCATTACCGAACAAATCCAAATATTCAGAAACAGCCCGCTTGCTTGAAAAATATATTGCCCTCTGCCTTAGTAAATCTCGATTAACAGGAGCATCCAATACCTGTAACATAGCTTTAGATAATGCTACCACATCTCCAACTTGAGTTAAGTAACCGTATTTTCCTCCTTCTAGAATTTCTTTAGGACCATTCGGACAATCTGTAGCTATGACAGGACAACTACAAGCCATAGCTTCAATTAAAACAATTCCCAATCCTTCCCAACGTGATGAAAGTACAAAAGCACTTGCTTGGCTCATATACGCATAAGGATTGGTAACAAAACCAGGAAGAGAAACATCAAGAGCTATTCCTAATTGACTTATCTTTGCTTCTAATTCACCTCTTAGTTCACCTTCACCTAAGATTACCAAGCGAGCTAATCTTTGTTTTCTTAACAATGCAAAAGCTTCTAATAAAGTTATAAAATCTTTCTGTTCTGTTAATCGTCCTACAGCTAAAAACACTGGTGGAACGCCTTGTTGAAACCAGGGATGATCTAAGGGTGCTTGTGAAGCAGTAATTAATTCTTCATTAACTACAGGATTGTAAATAACTTTGACCTTCTCTTTTGCCAAACCAAGTTTACATACTAAATCTTGAGCTACACCTGACGATACACAGACAATATTATCTGCATAAGGATAAAGCCATTTCATAAACATAGGAACAAACTTAGCTCGTAATAGCTTGGATCTGTCAACTGATAAGGTGTTGTGTTGTACTAATATTAATTGAGTTTTTGTGCGAGCAAGTCTACTAGCTAACATAGCTGCTACATTAGCATGACTCATATGTGATATTAACGTGCGGGGTCTGCGTTCTTTCAAGTAACGTGATAAAGGCAGAACGCACTTTAAGACTCCTCCTTTAGCTAAATTTACAAGATTAACTTGCTTAGGTATCTGATTCAAATAAGGTCCCTCAGTACTAGAAACAACTAAATCTAAAGGTAGATTTAACTGCGACATCTCTTTAAGCAAATTTATTACTACCTTTTCCGCTCCACCTCCCGCTAAATTAGGAAGAAAGAAAGTGATAGGTTCTTTAGTCATACATCAATACCTCCGTCTATAATAAATTCTTACCTAACCTGTAAAATCATTACAGCAATTGATCTTTGACGTATACTGCATAGCCTACAGGCAAATTAACCAACCATAAGACTTTACCTAAAACTGTTTCAATTTGTTTGAATTGTTCTGAAATTGAAATGCACTTATGAAACGAAAACCTACTATAGTGAATTGCCGAGCGGAAAAAACTAAGTGGATCGAAACGCAACCAATCTACTTCTTCATTCAGGATCGTCTGGTGCATAATCCGGTTGCCTATAGCGCTTTTATTTACACTCCCACCTCGCATAATCGATAATGTATCAGTCCAATAAATTCTCAGATATTCATTGATAAATCTAGTTTTGTACTTTCTGGAAATTTTGTGCCATACCAAAGTTTCTGGAATACATGTCTGCTTGATTTCCTCTATAAACGGAAATTCCTTCAGTACTTCTGTACGGTGAAATCCCCATTTTTCATGCACAATTTTGTATCGATAGCGTATTTCTAGCCAATTAGAATCAATACTATCAAATGGTAAAGTTCTGCCCAAAATTTTTCCATACTGATCTTTACATAAACAAGTCACATCAGAAAAATATATTTTTTGGTTTTTTGGAATGTTGTCCCAATGATATTTTAATCGCCCTAACGCTTCTGGAACGCAGCTATCGTCAGAGTCGAGGTTAATAAATAATTCGCCTTTAGCTTCTCTAACTCCTCGATTAAAAGCAATATGCTTACCACTATTATCTTGGTAAATATAACGAATTGGAAAAGAAGCTTTTTTTTGCCACTGCTTTACTAGTTCGCAAGTGCCATCGGTTGAGCCATCATCAACTATCAGCCACTCAAAATTACGATATGTTTGCGCTTCAAGACTTTCATAAACGCGATGAAGTGTATAAGCGCGATTGAAAGTGGGCGTAAAAACTGTAAATAAGTATTGGTAGCTTTGCATAAATAATAAAGAATGTTCTAATTGTTTAATTTTTTTAGTTTTAATTATTGATTTTTTGAGTAATTTGTTTGTTAGCAAAAACAAGTAGATATAGGAATGAGAAAAGATATACACAACTTGTAGATAAAGCAATGCCTTTAATTCCGAACCACTGCATAAAGAAATAATTTAAGATAATGTTGAGAATCAGAGCAAATCCAGAAACCCATTTAAGTATATTACTCATTTGCATAGATATAACCAATTTTATCAATAAAAGGTTAGCAATATAAAAAGGTATTTGTAATGCAAAAAAACTTTGAGTTTCGGCAACAATATAAGTGTCTTCAAGTCGGAATGAACCTCTTTGAAAAAGTAATTGAACTATGGGTTGAGAAAAAATAATAAACATTCCTGCTAAAGGCGCAGTAGTTATAAATATCAACCACAAATATTTTTTAAAGGTTTGACGCAATCCTGTCCAATCTTCAACAGCGATCATTTTAGAGAAATAAGGAACTACAGCAGAACCTAAAGCTGTAGTAATTAAGCTCATAGGTGATGCTATTGCTCTATTACTGTAGTTCAACACTGCTACGCTCCCAGGTGACAACATGGCTGCCATCGCCTGATCGACAATAATAGCACTAGAAAGCAAGAAGGCTCCTGCCATCATAGGAATATACTGACTGAATACCTGGCGCAAATCATTATCAAATCCATGCCACTTGGGAAACAATGATATACCTTGATGACGTAATCCTATACCCAGTGCAACAATTTCTAGTACTGTTCCTAAGAATAATCCTGCAACTAAGGCAAAAATACCCCAAGACTTAAACCATAGAAGTAAAGCAATACTAATCGCAGGAGTTACGATTGGAGAAAAGGCGGCAAGAGCAAAATGCTCTCGTGCATTCAGTATAGAACTCCAAATAATTACCAGACTGCTTAATAGGATAAAAGGAGAAAGGGCGCACAAAAAATAGAAAGTTAGATTTAGCTTTTCAGAATTAAATCCAGAAGCCATCCAAGGCAGATACATTGGTGCCGTACTTAAAATGAATATGACAGCTATGCTCAGAAACCCCAAACTGCAAATTGTTACCCCAGAAAAAAGCCTTTGAGCGGCTTTTAGCCCTTTTTGCTCTAGTACTTTAATATACACAGGTATCAAAGCAGAACTTAAAGAACCTCCGACAAGATTGATAATAAAAGAGGGAATTGTCAGAGCGATTAAAAAAGCATCTAGCTCGTTTCCCGTACCAAATCGCCATGCAACTACTACTTCTTTAATTATGGCAACAACTTTTACTAAAGCAGTAAATAAGCCGACAGCAATAGCAGCACTAAAAATTTTACGGTTGACCGAAGCATTGGTTTGGTTTTTCCAAAAAATTAGTAATTTTTGTCCTTGCCTTTGCCAAATTGCCATTTATTATCAACTCCAAACATTAATTAATCAGTCTAATTTCAACGTGTTTTACTTTTAATGTAAGTTATTTATGTTCTTCTTGGTTCAATTCTCGTAAACATCTTCTCAACTGGTTTTTCTAGTACATAACTATTTTTTGAAGCATCTACCGATGCTTGGTTTTGCATGTATTTCGGTTTATAACCTGGCGCCACCTGCTCTAACAAAAACATAATAGAATTAGCATCATTCTTAGCAGCAGCTTGGCAAAGCGCATTCACAGCAGTATCCAAATTATCAGGAATTATTTGACTAGCATTCTTCACCATAAATAGTTTTTCATGCTCTGTAGGGTCATATTCTTCACCTTCTATAAACAACTCCTCAAATAACTTTTCTCCTGGTCGTAACCCTGTAAACACAATATCAATATCTTTATTAACCTCATATCCCGATAACCTAATCAACTCCTCAGCTAAGTCTACAATCTTGACTGGTTGACCCATATTCAACATCAACACTTCACCTCCTCTACCGAGTACCGCTGCTTGCAACACTAACTGCACTGCTTCAGGAATGGTCATGAAGTAACGACATATATCTGGGTGAGTAACTGTTATTGGACCACCTGCGGCAATTTGCTTTTTGAATGTAGGAACAACGCTGCCGCGACTTCCTAACACATTCCCAAACCGGACTGCTACATACGGCTTTCCACTCTGTTTTGCTGCTTGCAATACCAACATCTCAGCTACTCGCTTACTCGCGCCCATTACATTAGTAGGGTTTACAGCTTTATCAGTGGATATCATCACAAAGTGATTAACATTATATTTCAAAGCCAATTCAACCAAGTTTCTAGTACCCACAACATTGTTAGTTACCGCTTCAGCAGGATTGACTTCCATTAAAGGTACGTGCTTGTGTGCAGCAGCATGGAAAACTACATCAGGCTGATGACGCTCAAAGGCGTGTTGTAAGCGCTCTCGGAATCGAATATCTGCGATGAACGCTGATATACGCGGGTTATAACGTAAAGTTTTGCTTTCTTCTTTGAGTACCTGAATTACCTGCTCAAGCTCTTGCTGAATGTTGAATACCGAATTCTCACCATGTCCAACTAATATCATTTCACTAGGACGACATTTAAGAATTTGACGGCACAATTCACTACCTATGGAACCTCCGGCGCCTGTAATTAGAACCTTTTTGCCTCGAATAAACTTTGCAACACGCTCAGTTTCAGTTTGGACAGGTTCACGACGTAGCAAGTCTTCAATTCTGACATCGCGAATGTTTTCAATGCGAACACGACCATTCAAAATCTCGTCAAGTCCAGGTACAGTGCTGGTTTGAATTTTAGCCTTTTTACAAATATCCACAACATCACGAATTACTTGCCCTGTAACACTTGGCATCGCAATAATTGCTTTACGAGCATACAACCTTTTGGCTGCTTCGGGGATCACACTTCGGGCGCCGACGACACTCACTCCGCGAATGCGTGTATTTAACTTTTGTGGGTCATCATCAATAAAAGCAACCGGACGTAAACCAAGATGAGGATTACGCTGCATCTCTTGCACTAAAGACACTCCAGCATTTCCGGCGCCGATAACCATAACACGCTCTTCTAAATCAAAACTAGCACGTCGCTCTTGAAGACGTTCAATAACTCTAAAACTAAAGCGAAGTCCGCCAATCATAAGACATGTAAGCAATCCATCAATGAATGGTAACGACTCAGGTAGTCCACTTACATTCACTGGTAGAACAAACTTCAAAGTATTGAACAGTATCACCTGGACAATTACTGCCGCAGTTGTGAGAACACCTACATATACCAGTTCCTCAATACTCGCATAACGCCAATAGCGACGATAAAACCCCAAGCTCCAAAAGACAGCTACTTTAATTGCTAAAAATAATGCTGTCGCTATCGTTAAACTTTCTGCATAAAAGTTTATATCAAGCTTTCCATCGAGACGCAAAAGCAGCGCTATCAATGGCGTTATAGAAAATATGAATACATCTACAAAAAATAAATGACGATTCCGTAGCTTTAGCAACAGTTTGGAAACTATATTTAAAGTATTTTTAACTAACCAGTGAGAAACGAAAAATAAAAAGTTCATATCCTTCCAGCCCTCCTGGGAAAATCCGCACGCACTTCTACGAAACACACGTTCATAAACGTATTTTCAAGCTAAGGGCGCCAGTATAACTAACCGTTTAGTAGCAAACGTTGTAAAATCTACACAATCAATACTTGACCAGTTGTTAAAACTTAGCCTACTGATATGCATTTAAAATTGACTAAGAGTAAGCCAAAAAATAAATGATCCTGTGATGTCATGCTGAAGAACTTAAAGCGGAATTTTTCCCGGTTTCTTAGCATCTTAAAACGCGACGTAGACGTATTTTTCCAACAACAAAGCACTGCCGTCAGATTCTTCACTACGTTCAGAATGACCGAAGGACATTTTTTCGTGGAGTTTTCTAAGTGCTTATACAAGGTATTCTAAGGCTGCATCATTACAAATACTAAAGCAGCTATATTCTAGTAGATGGGTAGATAACTGCACTAAAAAAGTTATAAAGAAACCGGGTTTTTAGAATTTTGTTACTTTTGTGTGTTGTATTTAAAACGAACATATGTTTCTGCACCCTCAGACACGACATTTTTCTTAAGTTACAATACTTTCAAAGACGCTTTTACAAATTCTTGTCACCTACATTAATCAACATACTAATGTACTTGTAACAGACACCTCAAAAGTGAAATGCTCTGAGTCTTGTTTATTTGTACCAAGTAAAGTTTCAGAAGTCGGAATTAACGCTTAACTGCCCCTACTGCCCATTTAAAGAACTGAGATAGCTAGAACGCTATTTGGTATGGAAAGCCAACACCCAAACATTGCGCTTTGTTAAGCTTTTGTTTCATGTTTTAATCTTTCCTATTTTTTTGTAACAGTTTTATCTAAACCAAGTGTGCCATTTTGGCAGAAGTTTAACGAATGGTGTCTCACCCCTCTAAGTAAAAACTACACATCACCTAATATGAAGTTGCAAAAGAGCATATTCTTTTTAAGATCCTTATAGGTTTACAACCTTATACGGTTAAAAAAAAAGTAATATTAATCACTTTTGTCTATCTAAAGTAAGATATAAAATGCAGAACTAAAATAAAAACTCACCAATAAAAAATTATCAAAACTACACAAGTAAAAATTATGACATCAATAAATAAAGCTAATCATTGCAGAATACCATTTTGAATCTAAACAGCATTCCACAATGACACCTTTAATATATTCAGTATTTGCTCGCCTAAACTTTAGCTTCTAATGACTTTAACAACTCCGTGTTCACACCAGATTCACGAGTTAGAACTATTTTGCCAGTACGCGCGATTTCCCTAAGCCCGAATTTTTGCAATACTTGTACTATGGCGACCATCTTACCAGGGTCGCCTACAACCTCTAAAGTCAGCGAATCTTCAGCAACATCCACAACTCGCGCACGAAATATCTGAGAAAGCTCAACAATTTCTGAGCGGTTACTACTTGTTGCATTAACTTTCAGCAACATTAGCTCGCGCTCAACGCAAGGAGTTTCTGTAATATCCTGAACTTTCAGAACATTAATCAACTTATAAAGCTGTTTGGTAAGTTGCTCAATAATACGGTCATCACCAGGTACAACCATCGTAATTCGCGAAACACCCGATTGTTCGGCAGGCCCAACAGCGAGACTTTCGATATTAAAACCACGACGTGCAAATAAACCTGATATACGGGAAAGGACTCCCGCTTCGTCTTCAACTAGTACGGAAAGTGTATGTTTCATGGTAGGCAGCGGCAGCAACCTTAAAGATAAATTAAAGTTTAGATAATAATTGTAAACTTAAACATGTTTCCCTACAATGAACGGCGCCGCAAATCTTCAGGTGTATTGCAGTTAAAAAACATAGCCGTACTAGAGTCAGGCAAAACATCAACAGTATTTTGGTCTAACCATTGCTGAAACGAACGTCCACCTTCACTAATATATTTATTAAGTCCCAATAAACAACTTTTGCGATAAAAACCGCACAAAGGTTCCCACCCTTTTTCATTCTTCGCCAAAACTGCAATTGCTTCTCTTGAACTATTCTCCAATCCTTCTATCCACCCTTGCAAAACTTCCACCTGCAAATTAGGTAAGTCACAAGCTAAAAGTAACACCCACTCATTCTCAACATTGACGAACGCTAAAGCTTGAGCAAAACCTACCAAAGGGCCATGTGTTTGTATTTCTCCTCCATCATTACTTAAAGACGGCGCCTCACGAATAAACTGACAACCCACTGGCAACAAATCTTCATAACGTTCTTGCCAAGGAGTAACTACATAAACACTATCAGCACAAGCTAAAGCAACTCTACAAACTCCCAACAACAAAGGCGCCCCATCCACGGGTATCATCGCTTTATCCTGACCCATACGTAGACTTTTCCCACCAGCCAATATAATCGCAGTTACTTTCTTACTCATCCGTTACATCCGTTACATCCGTTGCGAACATTGCTTAACCTGCTCCAACAACTGCTCCATACTACCTGGCGCCGGAAGACATTTTAATCCTTGACAAACCAAACCAACACTACCGGACGGTAAATTAGATATTTCAGAAAATACTACCGTAGGTAGATGCTGAGATATTAATAATTCTATCTTACTTGAAGTAGTGCGAATTAAAGTTGAATTACGATACCAATCTAAAGCAGAAAACAAACTAGGGCAAGCTTGGGGAGCGCTACTCATTACCCCTCGAAAAGCTTTCAAACCTTTTTCTGCTAAATCCAAATAATGTAAATTGTCAGTAAGCAAAGCAAGACGTACAAGATTTGCAACTGCAACTCCATTCGCTGAAGGAATTGCACTATCTTGGTAATTGCGTTCTTTAATAATCAATTCTTGACTACTGTCACTAGCTGCATTGAAGTACCCACCTAAGTCAGCACTCCATAAATATTTGTCAAATTCCTCTTGCAGTGAAATCGCAGCTTCGAGAAAGTTATGAGTGAGTCGTGAGTCGTGAGTCGTAGCGTGTAGGTCGAGAAGTGCTTTAATAAAAAAGGCATAATCTTCTGACTGTGCTGGTAGCGTTGCCTCTCCTTCATAATTTAAACGGTGCAGGCGCCCATCAACACGCTGATTATTCAAGATAAAATTAGCAGCGTTGGTTGCTAACTCTAAGTAAACGGGAGAACGAAAGATTATATAAGCTTTAGCTAAACCCGAAATCATTAAACTATTCCAGGCAACAATCATTTTTGTATCGGTGACAGGAGGAATGCGTCCTTGCCACTCTATAGTTTTGGCTTCATGATTGTTACGTGCAGGTGTGTAACTTTTTATCTCATTACTCGCTCCACCGTAACGCGCAATAAATAATTTTTGTAAAGCTGTCTCTAGTGTAACGCTAAGTTTTATTGCATGGCGCCGCTGCAATACATTTTTACCTTCAAAATTTCCGTTAGTAGTAAAAGTAAACTGCTGCTGTAATTCCGTTAGTTCTTCAGTGGTGAGTAATTTCTCTAATTCGCTATAATTCCATACATAAAAGGCGCCTTCTTCTGGCTCAACATCATTGGGGTTGGTGAAATTATCAGCATCTTGTGCGGCATAAAAGTAACCATCTGGTGCCGTCATTTCTCTTTTCAACCATTCAACAGTCAAAGCAACAGCCCTTTCAAACGCTGGCTCAGTAAATCCTGCACTCCAAATGTTGGCTAAATACTCGACAATTTGCCCGTTGTCATAAAGCATTTTCTCAAAGTGCGGCACCGTCCACGTCGAGTCTACCGTATACCGATGAAACCCACCTGCCACATGATCAAAAATTCCACCCAATGCTAAATCAATAGCACGTTGTCGGCAACAAGTTTTTGCATCAAAATCTGATTCAAAATTAAATCGAGTTCCACGTAATGCTAACTCAGCATAACTAATCATTGGGAATCGATTTCCTTGCTGTTGTGGCGTAATAATTTTTACACTAGTTGCCCAACCTCGATGTAATAACTCATTATCTTCAGCCTCAGTTACAGAATCTACATCTAAAACAGCACCTTCAAGTAATGCTTCTAATATAACCGCCTTACGTTTTTGCAAATCGGCTTTTTCTGTATCGTAATATTGACGCAGTGCTTGTAAAAGTTGTAAAAAACCTGGACGACCGTAGCGAGGGTCAATAGGAAAATACGTACCAGCGTAAAATGGTACTAAATCTTCTGGTGATAAAAATACATTTAGAGGCCATCCACCTTGACCGCTCATCATTTGTAGCGATTGCATGTAAATACTATCAAGGTCGGGACGTTCCTCACGGTCTACCTTAATGGGCAAATAATTCGCATTTATATAAGAGGCAATTTCCAGATTTGAAAAAGCCTCTCCTTCCATAACAGTACACCAATGGCAACTTGAGTAACCAATGGAAAGAAATATAGGTTTATTTTCTGATAATGCAGTAGCTAAGGCTTCATCACACCAGTACCACCAATCTATAGGATTTTCTGCGTGCTTGCGAAGATAGAGGCTTTTTGCTTGAGCAAGGCGATTAGTCATAATTTTTAATGCACTTCTGTAAGCCTTCTCATCCAGTTTAGCGCGACGAACTATTTAATATATAATGATGTTTGGGCGATTGGCTCAGGTCTTTCCACCAGGGTTGGTGATGTTTTGGTAGGACTTACAGAAGTTGTGCTTATAGTCGCTAACAGTTGAAGCAAACAAGTAGCTATAGCAGCTTGTAAAAGTTTTTCAAACATAGCTTCTCTCTCTGGATAGATAGCAGGGTCAGCATGGGGTACCACATCATAATGCAGCTTGTATTATTTATCTACCTCTTCCGGAGGATTCAATCCGGAAGACGATAGTGAAGAAGCTAGTAAAGTTATATATTGTTAACGTAAAGCCTAGAAACCGGGCTGCCATATTACAAATTTTGTTACAAATGATAGCTTTTCATGAAAAAGCCCGGTTTCTTTGTTTAGTTGTTCGGTTAATTGGACAGCGACACTCGCGCTTAAATCGATAAAATGTACTTAAAATAACTCAATAAAGCTACATGATTCCTATCGTTATTGAACAATCGGGTCGAGGCGAACGCGCCTTTGATATTTACTCACGACTCTTACGTGAGCGGATTATTTTTTTAGGGCAACCGATTGATAGCAATGTGGCTAACTTAATTGTTGCTCAACTTTTATTTCTGGACGCTGAAGATCCAGAAAAAGATATCTATATGTATATCAACTCTCCCGGTGGCTCAGTGACAGCGGGTATGGGTATATTTGATACAATGAAGTACATACGTTCGGATGTGTGTACAATTTGTACCGGACTTGCGGCAAGTATGGGCGCCTTTCTTTTAAGCGCTGGTGCAAAAGGTAAGCGTATGAGTCTGCCTCATTCGCGAATTATGATTCACCAACCTTTAGGTGGTGCCCAAGGTCAAGCAACGGATATCGAAATTCAGGCGAAAGAAATTCTTTACCACAAACGGCGCCTGAATGAATATCTTGCAGAACATACAGGTAAACCCTACGAGCAAATATCTGAAGATACCGAGCGTGACTTTTTTATGTCACCTGAAGAGTCTAAGGAATATGGTTTAATCGACGAAGTTATTAACCGTCACTCCGCTGGCAGTCGTCCTATGGCTGTTGTTGCCTAACACAATAACCAATATATATGTAGAGACGCAAGGAACATCGCGTCTCTACATATATATCCACATTTTTCAGGTGCCATCAAAACCCAGCAATAGGGTCAAAGGCAAGAGGGTCATCGGGTGTTGATTGAGATTCGAGGTATTGTCGAAAATCGCGTAGCTCATCAGATGTTAATAAATGACGCGAACGTTTGTTGTACTGTTTAATTAAATAATCTCTTCCTTGTTCGGTTGTCCACCCTAAGCGCTGCATTTCAATACCGATTTTGGCGATGTCGTCTGACTGGTCAGTAGTATCGCTGCTTTTCTTTTTACGTTTGGTTGTACTTGTAGAAGTTGGTACCTCTGCTGGTATCTCGACAGGTGGCAGTTCGATCTCTTCAGGTGGATTGTAGTTACGTCCTATAAAAGGCGTAACGTTATTTGGTAGAGTATTTACTGTTGGAATTGTTGTTTCTAATGGCTCAAACAATGGTTCTTTTGGTGAAAATTCGTCATATGTATCAAATGATGGCTCTTGAAATCCATTAACCTGTGTAGCTTCTGATACTTGACTTATTTCTGGTATGTCAGTTGAGAGTGAATCTGGTTCTGTAAATTTCCGCAATTGTTGAGTGTTTTTGCTTTTTGCTTTTGTTTTAGATGGCGCCACAATTTCTTCTACTGGTGGTAGTTCAATTTCTGGAACATCAGCTTCATTTAATACATTATTGTCTTGACTGGTTGAGACAGTACTAAAATCACTTTGTGGCGATGTTTCTATCTCTTGTGGCAAAGTTGTATCAAGATTTGTTTCAAAATGTTTAATGGCGCCATTATTTTGATGGACAGAATTATCAATACTTAAAGAAGCTTGTACAGGTTGTGCTTCTTCTGGTGGTACTGGTAATTGTTGCTGAGTAATAATACTCTCTGAATGTGCTTCTTTTTGTATTCCATCACCGCCAAAAAATGTAATAACTCTTTGTCTTGCAGAATCTTCGGCTGTTTCCAAAGTTTCGGCAGCTGCCATTGCGGTCGCGCGAGTCACAGCCTCAATTTGTAAACTTGCCTTAACAATATACTTACCGTTGTAGATTTGGACTAGTTCGGTTAAAAGACTGCCCGTGGGATATGAGCTAAGAAACGAACCCAACATAAATAATTATTACCAAACTCTTCAAATATTGCGTGAAATAGCATGAACGGGTGTGCTGGTTGCAACGCGACCTTGTACAGTAATCAACTTACAGCCACAAACTCTTAAATGATATGAGTACACGCTTACGATTGTAGCAGGACAGAACGATTTTTTTTTGGAAGCACTAATTTTTCTAGGTGTTACAAAAAGCAATGCTATACTAATTACCTGATTTGATATCCAGAAGTATTTTCTGGAAGTACGCTCTAAATCTACAATAGTGAAGGTAAGGTTCACCCTCACAGCTTGTTGAACTGTTTACCTAATTGTTACCGATTCTACATGTGGTGCAGTTGGGTTCGCCTACAGTTTCTCGTAGTTAAAATGCTCCATTGAGCATTCATTCAAAGCACGTAACAGCGTTCTTGAGCGCGACCGTCCGGAAACCAGTGATTTTTAGATAAACTGTGTTGTATTTTTAGGGGTGCTTTGTACGATTGTTCATGAAAGCGTTAAAACTTTGACGAACCAAACTCGCTTTTAGTGGCGTGCAGTAAGAGTTGGTAGACGCTTACAGGTATATCTATATATATTTTACGTGTGTAGATACGCCCCAGAGTGCTTTTACTCGACTTCGTTTGTCCTCTCATATATATTTGAGGGCAAATTAAAATGTACAAGCATGTGGAGTGAGTCATGAACCCGTTTCAACAACACAACAACAAATGATGTTTTGACCAAAGGTCGGTTCACTGCATGGAATTTTCAATCGCTACACTCCTTGCCAATTTCACCGATGATAAATTGGTAGCTCGTAAACTGCTGGAGAAAAAACTTGGCTGCGAAGATGAAGCCAGCTTGCAAAAACTTCATATTGCTTTGGAGGTCCTCGAAAAAATCGGGATATTGGTGAAAGAGCGGGGCAAATATCGCCGTGTAACCGAGGAAGGACTTATTGAAGCTAAACTTCGTTGTTCGAGTAAGGGTTTTTGCTTCGCTATCCAAGATGTGGAAGGGGCAGAAGATATTTACGTTCGCGAGAGCCATTTGAGTAATGCTTGGAATGGCGACCGCGTTTTGGTCAGGGTTTTAAAAGAAGGCTCAAGGCGCCGTTCTCCAGAAGGCGAAGTCAAGTTAATTTTAGAACGTTCTAACCATACTTTATTAGCCAGAATCAAACAGGTTGAAGGTGGTTATCGTGCAGTACCTCTAGATGACCGCTTGCTATTTGAGTTAAAACTTTTAGCGAGTAATGGTAATCTCGAAGCTTTGGGGGAAGCTATTGATCACTTAGCTCATGTCGAGGTGTTACGCTACCCACTTGCACAGTATCCACCACTCGGTCGAGTCGTTCAAGTTCTTGGTAGCGATGCAGAAGCTGCTGCCGACATCGATTTGGTAACTTGCAAACATGACATGCAGCGTACTTTTTCAGATGCAGTACTTGATGCCGCATCGAAGTTACCCAAAAAGCTGTTAAAAGCAGATTTGAAAAATCGGCTCGACTTGCGTGATAAATTTACCATTGCAATTGGTACCGAAGTTGATTCAAATAATATTGAAAACGCTTTGACTTTGGAACCAACACCAAATGGTAATTGGTTATTAGGTTTCCACATCAGCGACCTAACACATTTTATTTTGCCCGATGAAATTCTCGACCGCGAAGCCCTCAAACGTGGACGGTCGGTATATCTCGGAGAACTTATATTGCCAATGTTACCTCCAGGAGTTTCAGAAAAATGTGCTTTGCTTCCTGGTAACGACCGTTTGGCAATTTCATTTTTGATTACTTTAGAAGCACGAACTGGTAATGTCCTGAAATGGGAAATTCAACCTAGTGTTGTCAAAGTAGACAAGTTCATGACCGAGGAACAAGCAAATGCGGTTCTCGATGGCACTAATGAGACCACTACTGCCAAAGGTAGAAAACCCAAAGACTCTACCGAAACTATTGACTTGCTGCAAACCCTGCTTCGTCTTAGTAATGCTCTCAAACAAATTCGTTTAGCACGTGGTAGTTTGCAGTTAAATTTGCCACCAGTACAAAACCCGTATTATGACGAAGGTAGTTTGGGATGCCTTATTGAGAGCGATTCCCCGATGCGAATGCTGTTGACCGAGTTGGTATTATTAGTTAATCAACTTATGGCAACGCACTTAAGCGCCTTGGGAGTTCCAGCAATTTGGCGTGTTCAAGGTGTGCCAGATTCAGAAGATGTTCAGGAAATGCTCAAACTTGCGATTAATTTAGGTGTTGAACTTTCACTTCCAGAAGATATAGAAGTTCAGCCACTTGACTATCAGCAACTAACACGAGTATTTGCCGAGTCAGCATCCGAGCAGGTGTTAACGTATCTGCTTCAAGACACACTTAAACCCGCAAATTACACTACTAAATTAGCACCGCACTTTGGTTTGTCATTGTCCAGTGGGTACACGCACTTTTGCTCTCCGTTGCGTCGTTATCCAGATTTACTAATGCAGCGTGTTTATTATAGTCTTATTCAAAATGGACGCGACCGTCGTAATACTCGTGTTAAAGAACGAGTTAATTTACGTTCTTCAACATCTCATGCTGAAATTAACTGGAACGTTCTTGCACCTGAACTGCAAAGCGAATTACATAGCGACTTAGCGCGTGTAATTACCCAACTTAACGACCGTGAGAAAGAAGTTCAAGAAGCCGAAACTGATTTAGCTGGTTTACAGCGCGCTTCTTTAATGAAACAGCGCATTGGTGAAGTCTTCAATGGTGTAATTACGGGTGTTCAATCATACGGATTTTTCGTAGAAATTGAAGTAGCAACCGAAGATGAAAATGCTGCAAATCCTTTGAGAGTAGAGGGTTTAGTTCACGTAAGCTCATTAAAAGATGATTGGTATGAGTATCGCGCGCGACAGCAAGCATTGTTCGGAAGAAAAAATCGAGCATCATATCGATTAGGTGACCGTGTTGCCGTCCAAGTTAAGAGTGTCGATTACTACCGTCAACAAATTGATTTAGTTACAGTCGGTAGTGATGGAACGCCTATAATTGGTAAAGACTATAACACAGGCGATATGCGTTCTATGTACATGCGTGACGACATCGACCAAGACGACGATGACGATGACGACGATGACATGGAAGACTACGAAGAAGACGAATAAGGGACTAGTAAGCGCCAAGTAAGGGCGGGTTAACCCATATCCCCATTAGATAAAAGGTCTCAATAAACCCGCCCTCCTCCCGCCACCCTCACCGTCCCTCACCGTCCCTCACCGTCCCGCCCCCTGGTGCAACTTCCTTATGTTGTAAGGGCGGGTTTAGTGATATTAGCGTTACAATCAAAAATTTAGGTACCCGCCCCTACAGTGTCAAAACCCCTAATTCTCGGCATATCCGGCGCCTCTGGATTAATTTACGCCGTTCGTGCAATTAACTATCTTCTTGCTGCTGATTATTCTGTGGAATTAGTTGCTTCTAAATCAACTTATATGGTTTGGCAATCTGAGCAAGACATTCGTATGCCTTCTGAACCTACCCAACAAGAATTATTTTGGCGCCAACAATGTCAAGTTGATACAGGCAAGCTCAACTGCCATGCTTGGGGTGATGTTGGAGCAAACATTGCTAGTGGCTCGTTCCGTACTTTAGGTATGCTTATTATTCCCTGTAGTATGAGTACCGTTGCTAAACTTGCAGGTGGTTTAAGTTCCGATTTGCTCGAACGCGCAGCCGATGTACAACTCAAAGAAGGGCGTAAACTTGTGGTAGTTCCTCGCGAAACACCTTTTAGTTTAATTCATTTACGAAACTTAACAACGCTGGCAGAAGCAGGCGCCCGTATTGTTCCCGCTATCCCCGCTTGGTATCATAATCCGAAAACTATAGAAGATTTAGTTGATTTCGTTGTTGCCCGTGCGCTTGACCAACTGGATATTGACTGTATACCTATTCAACGTTGGGAGGGTCGAAAATAAAATCGATAATAAACGAAAATAAATTGTAATGGGAAAAAGGAAAATAACTAGGAATCTATATTCCCATTACCTCATATTATATACAAACTCTTATGGCTGTAATTCGTTTAATTATACTAATCGTAGTATTGGGAGGACTAACGCTACTACTAGCGCAGAATTTTTCTCCAGCATTACCGCTAGTGTTTCTCGGCGCCAGAACTCAACCTTTCCCTCTCGCAATTTGGCTACTGTTCAGCATAGTCGCAGGTGCCACTACATCATTAATAGTTAATAGTTTATTTGGATTCGCTGGTTACTTTACAAAACCAAAACCCCAAACTTCAAATCGTTCTAGCTCTTACCGTAAACAAGATACGACACGTCGCGATTCAGCACCAAATCAAAATACATACAAAAATACTACAACTTCTTCCCAAGAGGATGATTGGGACTTAGAGGGAGTAAGTGAAGAATGGGATTTTGAAGAGGGGCAAAGAAAACCATCTTCAAACCAAGAAAATTTTGATAAAAGGGTTAGCGAAGAAGAAGTATACGAGCGTCGGCAAACCACGACCAACTCTTCAAAGGCAGATACATCTTATTCATATAGTTCACGCGAGCCAAAAAATTCAGGAGTTGGCAAAACTGAATCAATCTACGACGCTGATTACCGGGTAATAGTCCCACCCTTTAATCCAAATACAGAACCAGCTCAACCTTCAACCCCACCTTCAAGGAAAAAATCAGACGATGCGGATGACGATTGGAGCTTTTTCGACGACGATAACGAAAAGGACATTAAGTAAAAGTCCTCGACATTCGTACTTATACACTTTTACTAAGACCAGGCGCCTTATGAACCGTTATACTTGGCACTGCGTCTTCGTGCTTACTGTCTTCACGAGACTGTTGTCTAACTTCACCCCCCATTGCGGCTTCTTGCAGTTTCATAAACGCATTTAGGTCTTCAGTGTCGTAGCGGGTAGTTAGTAGCTGACGGAGTTGATTTTCCGCTTCCAAGGTTAAATAACCTGTGAGTAGGGCTTCTTGGACAACATCACGAATCCGAGTCATTGTAGGAACCTCTTTCATACCACACTTATACATTCGGACTTTTCTAGATTAGTTATGCAGTGCGAATTGCCACTTTACAGTAAGGAACAGCAAGAAAAAATAAAATCTTGGTGTCACAGTACAACTGTTGACGGTAACGATGCCTTGAACAAACACTCGTTAACTTAATTACTTGAGATGTAACTTTCCTCAAAATAAGTAAAGTATTCCTAGTGTATAGATAGCAATAACGTCACCGAGTGAGCTATAATTACTCCACTCAAAATTTGTTTCGTCGTCTCATTGCTTACAACCATAAAATTAATAAAGTTTAAATCAAGAATTTTAAAATTCCTGTTAAGACTTAAGATACCGAAGCAAGAATTACCAAGTCACCTAACGAATGTTATTAAATTCGTTAGGAATTTATTCTTTATTTATTCTAGCTTCACAAAAAAATAGTTATTATATTGCTCAAATCAAAGGAACAACGTTAAAAGAATGACTGCTAGCGACTCACATGCAATCGAAGAGGAATTTGTAGAAGCTAAAAATAACTGGGAATTAGAAAAGCTATACGTTGATTTAGCATCCGCAAAGGGTAAAGCACTAACGCCTGTAGAGAAAAAGTTTTTACGCGGGTTACTTTGTGGCTTTAGTCCTGCCGAAATTGCAAACACTGTATATAAAACTCGCAGTAGTAGCACCGTTCGAGTTTACTTATCGAATGGGTTATATAAATATATAGAGGAGATGTTGAGTAATTTATCAGGGAGTAACATTAAAGTCAAAAACTGGAGTCGCGTCACACAACTGTTGGAAAAAGCTGGTTACAAAAAAAATTGGGCATCTATTGAAGCAATCGCTAACTCAGCAATGGCACGCAAAAAAGAAACTCTGGAATCAGTAACAATTGCTTCAGTAAAACAAGATTGGGGTGAAGCAGTTGATGTCTCTATATTTTACGGAAGAAGTCACGAGCTTAAACAACTCCAAGATTGGGTAGTTGAAGGCAGTAGATTAATAGTACTACTAGGAATGGCAGGTGTTGGCAAAACAACATTATCAGTCAAACTTGCACACGAATGTAAAGATGATTTTGAATTTATAATTTGGCGCTCACTACTGTCTGAACCACCTTTAGAACTAGTTGTTAATCAACTAATTAAATTTTTGGCACCACCAGATATAGAAATAGACAGTACAGTCGAACGAAGCATTTCTCAACTAATTCAGTATTTACGAAACGCACGCTGTTTAATAGTTTTAGACTCCATTGATACAATTTTAGCAGGTGATATAAATAAAAATCAAAGCGATAGCAGCGCCTTAAGCACCATACAATACCGTCCTGGTTACGAAGGATATGGTGAATTAATTCGACGCTTAGGAGAGTCAAAGCACCAAAGTTGTGTTTTGCTAACCAGTCGAGAAAAACCCCAAGCCATTGCAGCACTATCAGGTGAAAGTTTGCCCGTAAAAGCTTTAAAACTAACAGGGTTAAATCATTTTGACAGTTTATGTATTCTCAGAGCTAAAGGGTTAAACAACCTTAAAGATGAAGAAGCAACTACTTTAATTGATTGGTATGCTGGCAATCCATTATTTTTAAAGTTAGTAGCAACAGCAATTCAAGAATTATTTGATGGCAATGTGTATGAATTTTTACAACAAGGTACAGTTGTTTTCGGTGAAATACGGGCAGTATTAGATGAGCAGTTTGAACGCTTGTCACATATCGAAAAACAGGTAATGTATTGGTTAGCACTCAACCGGAATTTTGTATCAGTACGGAAACTGCAAAAAGACATTTTGCCAAGAGTTTCACAACGGTCTATCTTAGAAGCAATCGAATTATTACAAAGAAGGTCTTTGATTGAGCGATATTCTTCAACCTTTTCGCAATCTCCAGTTCTAATCGAGTATATCGCTGAACGTTTAATTGAAGAGAACATGCGTTCTGGTAATGCTCAGATAACATCCCTATTAATTAACCATCCGATTTTTGAGACACAACTCAAAAACTATATTCGTGAACTGCGCTTCAATAGTGGAATTTGACGCTAAAGTGAGAAATAGGGTACTACAATTTGACAGATGACAGACTTATTACAAGGTTTAAATGTATACTTGGTTGGCATGATGGGCACCGGAAAGACAACAGTTGGGCGCCTGATAGCACAGCATTTGCAATATGGATTTTTAGATACAGATGATGTAATTACCAAAGCTGCTGGTAAAACAATTAACGAAGTATTCGCAGAAAATGGAGAAGAGGCATTTCGCAATCTCGAAAGTGATGTACTGTCTCAAGTTTGCGCTTACACTAAATTAGCAGTTGCCACAGGTGGAGGTATTATTCTACGGCGCCGAAATTGGAGTTACCTACATCACGGCTTAGTTGTTTGGCTAGATGCTCCCATTGATGTACTTTATGACCGCTTGGCTGCCGACACAACTCGACCACTGCTACAAGATGCTGACCCCAAAGAAAAACTGCGTACCCTTGCTGTTGGGCGCCAAGCATTATATTCTGAAGCAGATTTACATATCACCATTACACATGACGAAACCCCAGAACAAGTAGCTCAAAAAATCATCACTGCCATACCAAGCGTTTTAAAATCCAATATATCTTTAAATTAAGAAGTATAGTTATTCTCAAATTGAAAGTAGAATTAAAGGGATAGACGATACTCGCCTGAAGTGCGAAACATCCATCCCAGAATTGCTGCCCAGATTATTCACCTGGAACCATTACGCCCAGTGTCTAACCATCCCAGTATCGACCGATAAATTTTGATTGTCACTCGTAGAGATACTGAAATATCCAACATTTACAAAGAACCCGTAAAGTAGAGACGCGATACCGGAGCGTCTCTACAATCATATTTAAACCTCGTTTCTTTTACTTCGTAAAGCCAATAGCGCACTTCCATAAGCGGCTTCAGTATAAACTGACGCTTGTACAGGAACGTTTAAATTTCTTTGGCGGATTTGTCTCCAAGCCTGATTTTTGGCGCCACCTCCCGCCGTATAAACACGCATGAGTTTATCTGCTCCCAACTGTTGTAACAACTCATATCCCCGCGCTTCAATACGAGCAATACCTTCTAGCAAACCATGCAAAAATTCAATACCGCTGCTTGGACGTGGTTCTAGTCGGGGTTGTAAATTTGCATCATTAATAGGAAAACGCTCTCCCTTCTTGATTAATGGATAATAATCAAGTTTACTATTTTGGGAAATATCTATTTGACTACTAAGACTTTCTAACTCATCACTAGAGAAAAATTGCCGTAGTACTGCACCTCCTGTATTAGATGCGCCACCAACAAGCCATAAATTTTGTGGTTGTGCATCTTGGGGCTTAAAATTGGGAAAACGATGGCTATAAATACCGTACTGGGAATTATCAATTTTGGTATGGCTTAATAACTTAACAGCAAGTGTTGAACCAAGCGAAGTTACTGCCTCACCTGGTAACAATGCACCACTGGCAATAAATGCAGCAATGCTATCGGTTGTTCCAGCACAAACGACACATTCCGAATTAAAACCATAATCTACCCATTCTGGCTTAATAGGCGCCACAATACTCCCAGGCGTTAAAACAGTAGGCAACTCTACAGGTAAATTCAAATTTTTCAACCATTGGGGATATTCTAGATTCGATACGTCATATCCCAGCTTTAAAGCATTATGGTAATCGCTAATACCAATTTTTCCATGTAGCAAAAACCCTAACCAATCAGCTTGATGTAGAAAATATCTTGCAGGTGATTCAGTAGGTAGCTGTAACATCCACAGCAACTTTACTAAGCTAGAAGTTGCACTTAACACAGTGTGATGCAGAGGCACCACAGGCTTCAAATAGTCGAGCATTACTGCCCCACGCGCATCGTTATAAAGTAATGGAGCATCAATAGGCTGCCCTGTCTCCGAGCATAACATTACAGTAGAAGAAGTACCGTTAATAGCAATAGCCTCTACCTGTTTCAGGAGTGGAGGTGGAATTTGTTCAATTAATGTAAATAAAGCCCTTCGCCAAGCAGCAGGTAAATTATCTGTCGCCGTATCAAAATCGTAACGTCCAGATTGTTGAATTTTCTGCTCAGAATCAATAACTGCACAGCGGGCGCCGGAGGTTCCAAAATCAATACCCAAATACAAAGCCATCTTTCTTAAATTTTCTTAATAAAACTTTAAAAGACCTGTACTAAGCGCTTCAGCGCTTTCATATCAAGCATTGAAGTGCTTACAACAGCAATCACTACAAACTCCAATTGTTGCATCTTGTAACAACCTATTCCCCATTTTCGGTAAAAAGGTGAAAAGTAGTAAACGAGGTATTTAAATCCAATTAGGAGGCTATCACACATGTCTATATCAGATACTCAAGTATATGTAGCTCTTGTTGTTGCTTTAATTCCAGGCATTTTGGCTTGGCGTTTAGCATCCGAACTATATAACAACTAGAAACCCCAAAAACCGGGTTTCTTCTTAGAAACCCGGTTTCTATAATCTTTTAGCCCTAAAAATGAGTGCAAATACTTACCTAGATTGGCAGGTTTATTATTTGCCAGTGAAATTACAGTAGCTAAATATTAAAAATGGAGTAATATTACAGCAAACCACTGCCGTAATCAGTAGAATAAATAGTTATTTGGCGCCAAAATTTCGTCAACATAACGAGGTTGTTCTAGGTAATATTATGAACGCAATCCAACCCTCTAGACATTCTTCTCAGCAGCCCATCCAACAACCGACTCCGAAGCGGTTAAGGTCTCCTAGACCAAAACGTAATCTTAGGGCACGTTCTTATCAAGTTATGGCGCTTGAAACAACAGTTAAAATTGGTGTCAATGTTTCCCTAAGCGTTGCCGCTGTATCTGCTTTAATTCAGCTTTTACCATATCACTGGTCACAGCAAGAGAAACTGCGTGCAATTCGTACCGAAGTCAACCTTGCAGAAGTTCGTGTAAGTACCCTCAAAACAGACTTTAGCCGCAATTTTGACCCTGGTCAAAGCAATCAAATCATGCAGCAACAAGGCTACCGATTCGAGCCAAATCAACGTCGTATCGTATTTACAGATAAACAAGCTGATTCTTCTGACTCGTTAGATGTGTCCCAGCCATCTCCATAAAATTAAATATCAACTAAAATCTAAACAGCTAATACTTAATTACTAATAATTAGTTGTAATTGTTTTGAATTGAATGTCTTTATTACTATTTGATTATTAAGTTATCATCTGCCGATGGTAATAGATTCAATAGTTATAAATTATAAAAATAAAAATCGGGTTATAGGTTGCAATATCAATAAATAGGTTCCTGATTTCTTGTAGAAGTCAGGAACCTAAATAGTTGTAAATTTGATTAATTAAACATTAACTAATTAGTACTGATTAACGATAAGCAACTTGTGGGCCAGCCCAAACATCTACTGCTTGTTTGCCAAAAGTTACAGGTTGGTCAACTTGATTAGCATCCGACGTTTTGCCATCGTCAGAAACAGAAAGAAGTGCCCAATCTTCTTCACCCATTTCTCCAGCACGGAACAATACGTGGTTAGGTTGAGCTTTACTCCAACCTAATAAAATAGATATTTTTTCGTGGTCGGTTTCTTTATGTGCGGGACTGACGGTATTTGTGAGATTTTTTTCTCGATGCCAAATTACCGCATAATCTGATACATCAGATGTGTTCATTACACCTTCAAAACGCCGTGCCAAAAAGCGGTCTCCTTTTTCCGACCAACTTACTGGTACTAAAACTCCTATTGTTCCTTCGCCGTTTGCGTCAGGTGTCGCCTTAACATTAATTAAAACATCGCTATTGCGCGAGGTTGATGAAAGAACCCTTAAATTTTTGGTTTGACGGTCTTCAATAAATAGAACGCTGCTAACGCGACTGTTATGTGTTTCTGGTTTAACTTCGAGTTGAATTCGGCTATAAACAGCATAGCGACCATCAGGAGAAATAACAGGTACACTACGGTAATATCTTACACCACCGCCAAGTGGCGCCATTGATTCAGTAGTGGCGCTAATCCATTTCATTGGGATAGGGTAAGCGCTACCCAGTGGGTCATCAGGATTTTGCTGTGCTTCAGTTGGTTGAGAAGGAGCAGAATAATTGTTGCCGTTATTTGAGTCTCGCAGTACAGGCGCCACTTTTGCGACTACGATAGAACCGTCTTTCAAAGTGATAGAGTTTGCTTTGTAAGCTTTCAATCTTTCAATTAAGTCACTTTTCTCTGTTGGAATTTCAACAATAGATGAAGAACGACTTACAGGTGGCGCCAGTTCAACAGCCGCTAGTGAATCGTTAGTTGATTCGTTAATAGTAGAACTATCAGGAGTTTCAAATGAATTAAATGAATTATCTGTATGCTTCGGTTCTTGTGGAGCAGTAACAGCAGCAACCTGTGCTTCTGTTGAGTTATCGTGTTGTGAGGAGGTATTTGGAGTTGCAGGCAATTGTGAATTAACACCAATACTCTCAACATCCGTATTAGGTGTTGGCATAGAATCAGTTGTGACATCAGAAGTGCTTGCAACTTCTGATGGTGTTGATGAAGTAGCGTGACTACTTGCAGCCGCTAAAGGGGCAATTAGCATCACAACTACAGCGTACTTCAGGAATGGCTTTGTGCGGAACCATCCAGACAACAAAAGGGTTTTCAACATCTGCTGACTCTCTAGATTGGGGTGTTGCTGTGCTTTATACGAATACTGAGGAAGCGAAACCAGGCAAGCTATAGCTCTTATGTATAACAGGCAACTAAAGCATAGGATGGAAATCCGCTCAAGTGTACCATAGTTTTACATAAATGGGTATTTTAAACTACACCTTGAATAATTAACGATAACGAACAATATATAGATACATTTCGGTGCGTGTAATTCCCGAAAACAAATAAATGTTGTATGGGTTACACAACCTCCAAAAGCATAAACCAGTCAATTATAAGCTCAAGTTTAAAAACTGCACACTATGTAACACAAAGTGGATACAGCTACTCAAACGCAGGCAACTCAGTATAAATGCGAACAAATGTTTTATCGAGACTCATTCGAGTTTAAACTCACATTTCCCGAATGTTTTCTCCAAAAGAAAACAAATGTGGGTAGATTCGCAAATATATTGTTTATCCTGGTTCAAAGAAACACCTGTAGGATAAACTGGTAGATAAAAAATAATAAAAATTGTCTATTCGGTATATGAACTAAGAATAGTAGGGCTTAATTTAATTTAGATTAATGGAACTTTTAATCCAATCTACCAAAAGAGTAAACTTTTGTTGCAAGCACTACTCAGACATTAAAGTTAGATATCAAAAGACAATGGTAGATGTACTGGCTAGCTATATAGTTAACTTATTATAACCTGACAAGGTTATGTTTTGTCTCTCCTTCTTGTGAAAAACATAAGTAAGTGTTGCTTTAAACATCTAATTTATTTCACCGTCAGACGATGCTCAACCGAATAACTACTGGATAATTGTGTTTTATATCACTGACAGTACCGTTTGTATGATTGTGAAGTTAAGGCTAACCTTATATCCAGTCATCATAGTAAGAATATATTAATAATTGTAAACTAATAAAAATTTCTTCCTCAATTGCATGAAAATAATATTTTTTGGCACACCAGAGTTTGCAGTTTCCACTTTAGAGAAACTACTGAGTCACCCAAGTTTTGAGGTGTTAGCAGTAGTAACTCAGCCAGATAAACGTCGAGAGCGTGGGAATAAATTAACACCATCGCCTATAAAGAGTTTAGCCTCAACTCATAACTTACCCATTTGGCAGCCTTCGCGCATCAAAAAAGACGAAGAAACTTTAACAAAATTAAGGGAATCAGGCGCCGATGCATTTGTAGTTGTAGCATACGGTCAAATACTGTCACAAGAGATATTAGACATGCCCAAACTTGGTTGTATCAACGTGCATGGTTCGATATTACCGTACTATCGAGGCGCCGCTCCAATTCAATGGTGTTTGTACAACGGAGAAAAAGAAACAGGCATAACAACAATGTTAATGGATGCGGGTATGGATACCGGAGCGATGTTAATGAAAGTAACAACATCGATCTTATTACTTGACAATGCTCATACACTAGCATCTAGACTTGCAACACTAGGCGCCGACTTATTAGTTGACACTTTAATCTCATTAGAAAATAATCAAATTCAGCCAGTTGCCCAAGATAACGAGAAAGCAACTTATGCACCACTAATAAAAAAAGAAGACTATAAAATAGACTGGACAAAAAGTGCGCTTGCGCTACACAATCAAATCCGAGGATTTTACCCTAACTGTACCACCAGCTTTCGCGACCAACCGCTAAAAATAACCGTTACTATTCCCGTTAGCACTACACACCCAATTAATTTACCCGAAGAATATAAATCAATATTAGAGAAAATACCAGAACAATCAGAAAATGCAAAACCAGGAGAAGTAGTCAGCATTATAAAAGGAATGGGAGCATTAGTCGAAACCGGAGATGGAATGTTACTGCTATTAGAAGTTCAACCCTCTGGTAAACGTCCCCAATCTGGATGGGACTTTGTAAATGGAACACGCTTAAATATAGGAGAAGTGATGAGTGCTGAATTCTGAGTTCTGAGTGCTGAGTTGGGATTTTTAACTTCTAAATTCTAACTCCTAACTTCTAACTCCTAACTTTACTCAGCACTCAGCACTTTCTACTCAGCACTTTCATAGTAGCGGCAAGATTCACAGGGTCCTTCTGGATTAACAGCACAGCGTATAATTTCTGACTTAGCATTATAACGGCAAGTAGCATCGCCAACTACCCAACATCCATTTACTAAGCTTTTTTCAGAAGGACGCTGTGCTGATTGGACGTAGAGAGCAATTTTATGTAAACGGTAGCGTCCAGATTTAAGCTGATACTTATGACTACGTTCTAAAACAGCGTAAGTTTTACCCTCCAAATCAAGATAATTGCCTGGTTGTGGCATCCAGTCAAGTTGGACACTGCCAAGAGTTTTACGTGGATGCGTCAAAATAACCTCGGTTGGCAATGAATCTAGCTCCATAAAATACATGTTTCGGTGACGACTCTATATATATATAGGATAAACGCACCTACACACCACAATTAACCGCATAATAATTTCTGTAATATTTGTATTTTCTGGGTTTGCTGTTCAGATTTACGAAAAGCCAGCCAAATCTGGTTTGTAACAACTTTACTCGGTTTCAACACCAATGTTAGACGTTTATTATCAACCCAGTCTCGGCATAAGTAGTCAGGTAGCACACTCAAACCGAACCCATAAGACACTGCATCGCGTATCGCACGTAAATCGGGAATTACTAATCTGGGATTTGTATCGATTCGCACTCCAAATACAACCCGCCAAAATCGTCGAATTATTGGTAAATCCTCACTGTAAGCTATCCAAGATTGTTCTCTCAACCACTCTATCAAAGGTGTGGTGGGTATTTCTACTGTTGGAGGCGCCACCAGCCAAAAATTTTCTTCATATATAAATAGATATTCAATTTCAGGGTTATTAATTTTTTGCGTTGCAATAACCGCATCAATCTCAGTGTTTAGGAGTAATTTAATTAACTCGCTTGCTATTCCATACTTAATTACATAGTTAATACTTTTATCATGCTGAAGAGTAACTAAAATTTTCTCACTGAAAAATTCTTGTGGTGTACCTAAGCGTATTATTTGTTGTGTTTGTAGAAAATTAGTTTGCGCGTTTATTGCTTCTAATGTTTCTATGGCAGGCGCCACTTGATTATAAAGCCTTTTACCAGCATCGGTAGGCAGCATTTTTCGTGGTGTTCGTTCAAATAACTGCGTGTTTAAAGCAGACTCTAATGCTGCAAGATGCTGGCTAACAGCAGGTTGTGTAAGAAATAAAAGTTCAGCAGCACGCGATGTAGTTCCGACTCGATATACCGTAATAAAGCTGCGGTACCACTCCAGATTGACCATAATTACTATAAATTAATTTATAGTAATATCTAAAATTGATAATTTGTATTTTAGATAAATCAAGATTAGGATAAAAATGTGATTAAACCTTGCGGCATTGCAACGGGTAACGATTTCCTCGCCAGGTAGTCCAACCATTAGCTGTTCTAACACGCGAGCCATATCTTAAAAACCAGTTGTCTTGTTCTTTGCCTTGGTAACGAATACCAAAATCAGCACCACGAACATAACGCTGCGCTAAAGGAACCCATGCACCACCGTTATCGCTAAATCTACCAACAACTTTTACACCAGAAGTAGTAGAACAAACATTACCATTGCACTGTGTTTGAGGGTCATCGACAACAAGCCACTGCATTTTTGCTGGTCTACCGTCAATGAAACAATCCCAATTACCAAAAAACCATTGTGTCGCAACTAGTCCAGCTTGAGCATTTCCCGCAGGCGCCAAGAAACTCAAGGGAATAATAGCCAAGCCTGCAAGTACAGCTTTAATTTTCATCGTTTTTACCATAAATATTTCATCTTCTACTGCTTATATGTAGGAGGTGGAAATTTTATGCATTGATTTTCTAAGGAGTAAAAAATGCAACCTAAAATTCTCATCGTTCTTACCAGTCATGCGACTCTTGGTAATACTAGAAAGGAAACTGGATATTACCTGCCTGAAGTTACCCATCCCGAAGCAGTATTTACACGCAATGGATTTAGTGTTGATTATGTTAGTCCCAAAGGAGGCAAGGCGCCGATGGTTGGTGTTGATATAACTGACCCTGTTAACAAAGCATTTTTGGACAACCCAGAAAAAATAGCGCAAGTAGAAAACACATTGGCGCCACATCAAGTCAACCCAGCAGAATACAATGCAATTTTCTACGCAGGTGGACACGGTACAATGTGGGACTTTCCAGAAAATACCGAACTTGCCAATATTGCAGCAAGTATTTATGAAAGAGGTGGTGTTGTTGGCGCCGTGTGTCATGGCCCTGCTGGATTGCTAAATACCAAACTTAGCAACGGTGAATATTTAGTAGCAGGGAAAACAGTATCTTGTTTCACCAACGAAGAAGAAGCAGCAGTTGGACTAACTGAAGTTGTACCATTTTTGTTAGAAACAAAATTTACTGAATTAGGCACCTGTGTAGAAAAAGCTTCTAACTTTCAACCTAAAGTCAGCGTATCCGAACGTCTCGTCACAGGACAAAACCCCGCTTCCGCTTCATTGATTGGAAAGGAAATAGTAAAACTACTCAAATTACAACTCGTATAACTCTGGGTTGACATTTAAGCAATCGCTTATGTATAATGCGAAATAGTTAAGCGATTGCTTAAATATATAGTTAGATTGAATGAGTAGACCCCTTGCCAGTGCCGATGTGTTTGTAGCCATAGCTGACCCAACTCGGCGCGCGCTATTAGATAAATTGCGTTTAGGAGAACAACCAGTTAAAGAGTTGGCGGAACCCTTTGCCATGAGTTTGCCAGCAATATCTCAGCACTTACAAATACTTTGTGAAGCTGATTTAGTACAAATGAGAAAATCTGGGCGCCAGCGTTTGTATAGTTTAAATCCAGAGCCATTGAAACAAATATCTGATTGGATTAGTGATTACGAACAATTCTGGCAAGATAAATTAGGCGCCCTTGGCAATTATTTGGAGGAGAATCCATGTTCAGACACTTAAACAAAAAAGTTTTTTATCCTTATCCGTTACAAAGAGTTTGGCAGGTTCTTACTAATCAAAAAGCGCTTGCTGATTGGTTAATGGAAAACGACTTTGAAGCGCGTCTCGGACATAAATTTAAATTTATCTACTCATCGTTACCAGGGATGAGCGCGCATATAAATTGTGAAGTTATCGAACTTGATGAACCAAGGCGCCTATCATTTACCTGGAAAGATAATTTAATGTATCAGCCTTCGATTGTAACTTGGACATTAGAAGCTGTAGATGGTGGAACTATATTAAAACTAGAACATCGAATACTTGAAACAGCTTACTTACAACAACGCCAAGAACATTACAATTGGCAACCAAATAAATCTATCCCTTCAGCCTCGATAAACAGACAATTAGGAACTTCCACTCTTACTTATCCTAGCTACGGCTTAAATAACAACTTTGAACAACCCATAAGCATTATTATGAGCGCTTATTTCAATGGTGGATGGGAAGATAAGCTTAAAAATTTAGAAACCTGTTTTCTTCTTGACTAAGCACGACAATTTCCAACATTAAAAACAGAAACCAGGTTTCTTATATATGAATAATCCTTCACAACTTGGATTTGCTACTGTGATTCAGGCGCCACAGCAGTTTGAAATTTATTCTCGATTACTTGTAGAAAGAATTATTTTCTTACGTGGAGAGTTAACAGAAGAAGTAGCAAATTTAATTATAGCCCAAATGCTATTTCTTGATGCAGAAGACCCAGATAAAGATATTGCATTATATATCAACAGTAACGGAGGCGCCTTAACAACTGCACTCGCTGTATACGACGTTATCACTCAACTTCGTACTAATCTATCTACTGTATGTATTGGTACTGCGAGTGCAACAGCAACGCTTTTACTATCTTCAGGTACTAAAGGGAAAAGATATGCACTTCCAAATGCGCGGATTTCAATACGTCAACCAATATTAAGTACTGAGGGAAAAGCCAGTGATATTGAAATAGCAGCTAAAGAATTTATTTACTTAAAGGAATCTATCAATAACATATTAGCTGCTAATACAAATCAGTCGGTAGAAAAAATAAAGCTTGATACTGAAAGAGATTTAGTGATGAGCGCTCTTGAAGCAAAAACTTATGGATTCATTGACAGTATCATTCAAAAATAATTATTTTCTTATTTCCCCCTTATCAAGGGGGGTTAGGGGGGATTTAAATGTTCAATAATAATCAGCAGTGGCAAGAATTAAAAGACTTTCCCGGCGCCCAAATTTTACCACTAGCAGTACCAGTACCACAAGGCTCAATACATAGACTCAAAATGGCAGCAGGTACAGTAATACCAGTTCATTATCACCCTTGCGATGAATATGTATATGTTCTGGATGGAATTATTGAAACCGCTGGGCGCCAGTGTACAGCAGGTACGTTTTGGTCTACACCTGTCAATGAAAAAAACGGGCCACATTAAGCAATTACAGATGTAGAGATTATTACAATTCGTTTAGGCGCAATAGGAGTATTTGAGAGGTAGTCATGAAAATTATAATTATAGGAGGCACAAATTTTATCGGGCCTCCTGTTATTCGCTATCTTACACAAATGGGACACGAGGTAACTATATTTCATCGAGGAAAAACAACTACTAAATTACCAGCAGGTGTGCATGAAATTTTGGGAGAACGAAAGAATATCATCCAAATAAAAGATAAGTTACAGCAACTTTCTCCCAAAGTCGTATTGGATATGATTGCGTATACCGAACACGATGTACGTGCATTATTTGAAGCACTCGAAAACATACAAGCACGTGTAGTTGCAGTTAGTAGTATGGATGTATATCAAGCTTACGATGTGCTTCTAGGAAAAGAATCAAATATCGTACCAGTACCATTAACCGAAGATTCTCCTTTGCGTACTTCACTTTACCCATTTCGGGAAATGCCAAATAAACCTTTACAGGCGCCAGATGATTATGAAAAAATCCTGGTTGAAAAGGCTGTAATGTCAAACCCAAATTTACCTGGAACAATAATACGTTTGCCAATGGTATACGGTGAAAATGACCCATTGCATCGTTTATTTCCGTACTTACAACGTATCGATGATAACCGTCCTGCTATTGTATTGCCAGAAAGCGTAGCTAATTGGCGAGGTTCTTACGGTTATGTAGAAAATGTTGCGTATGCAATAGCACTAACAGTAACAAATGCACGTGCAACAAATCGTATTTATCACGTTGCTGATATAGAAAACAAAAATGAAGCTGAACGTACTACTCAAATTGGAAAAATAGCTCAATGGCAGGGTAAAGTTGTAACTATACCCGAAAATCAATTACCACTACAGTGGAAATTACCACTCAATGTAAAACAAGATTGGTTAGTAGACTCAACTCGGATTCGTCAGGAGTTAGGATACAAAGAAATTGTCTCTTCTGATGAAGCATTGCAGCGAACAATTAATTGGCAGCGTGCAAATACACCTCAACAACCAACTCAGTTTGCGGCACCGTACTTACTAGATTATGCAACCGAAGATGCAATTTTAGGAACTTCCAAATAATAAAATCTCCAAAATTATCCTCTTGACCTTCTAATTATTTGTGTGCTAATGTCAGACCAATCGGTCTTAATCACGAGCGCACAGACGCGATATATCGCGTCTCTACATTCAAGATGTCGAAAGGCGATAACACCAAGGCGATGATTATCGAGAAAGCAGCATCTTTGTTTAACCAACAAGGATATGCGGGTTCTTCGATGTCAGATATTATGCAGGTGACTGGGTTGCAGAAAGGGGGAATTTATAACCACTTCCGAAGTAAAGACGATTTAGCGTTACAAGCGTTCGATTATGCAGTTTTGCAAATTCAGAGACGTTACCGTGAAGCGTGGGCAAGTAAGCAAAATGCTATAGAACGTTTGCAAGCGATTGTTGATGTGTTCCGTATATATATAGATAATCCCCAACATCCTATTATCAAAGGTGGATGTCCATTACTAAATACTGCAATAGAAAGCGATGACGCGCACCCAGCTTTAAAAGCACGCGCACAGCAAGCTATGGATTCATGGCGCCAGCTTTTTCGTCGTATTATCGAAAAAGGCATTAAAAAAGGAGAAGTTAATCCAAATATTGACGCTGACGAGGTTGCATCAATACTTATTTCCCTACTCGAAGGTTCTGTAATGATGAGCAAACTTAACGATAACTCAATACACCTTGAACGAGCAATCAAACATTTAACCAATTATATTAATACCCATCTAAGGGTGTAGATATCTTGTGTTGGCTCAACTTGTTTTTTTTACTTAAAAACAAACCATTCGGTCTCTTTTTAATCTAAAACTTATGCGTTTAATTACAATCCCCATTAGCCATTACTGTGAAAAAGTCAGATGGGCATTAGACCACTTAAAAATATCATATGTTGAAGAATGCCATTCTCCACCATTCCATTTATTCGTGGCGCCTCGTTTTGGTGGTAAAACAACACCGATTCTCGCTACAAAAGACGGTATATTTTTAGACTCAACGGATTGTTTGAAATATCTTGATTCCATTGCTTCATCTGATAAAAAATTATACCCCAACCCAATAGAGTTAAGACAAAAATTTGAAGAGTTAGAAGAACTATTTAATGAGCAATTAGGTGTTTTAACAAGACTTTGGGGCTATTCTCATACTATAAACGACCCCAAACTTATAAAACAAGCATGGTGTAGAAATGTACCTTGGATACAACGTGTATTATTTCCAGTAATTTTTCCGAAAACTCGCGCGCTGGCTTGTAAAAAATTTAATATCACTCCTGAATCCAATATTGAAACACGTGAGAAGATAAAGCAAATTTTTGAACAAGTTAGCAATAGATTAGCAGACGGGCGCCCTTACTTAGTAGGAGATAAACTTTCCGCAGCAGATATTACATTTGCCGCACTCGCTGCACCAACAATCGCACCCCCCGAACACCCAGCGACACGAGGTAGCGTAGATAACTTTCCTATAAATATGGCAAAAGAGATAAATCAATTTCGGAAAACACCAGCAGGGCAATTTGTATTACGTTTGTATCGTGAAAGAAATAATTAATGAGGTTTGCAATGAAAAATGATTTAGAACGAGTCGCTCTAATTACAGGAGCATCACGAGGAGTTGGCGCCAACACAGCCTATATTCTAGCAGAAGCAGGATTAAATATAGTAATTAACTATCACAGTAAAAGGTCGCGTGCAGAAGAAGTTGCCAACATTGTACGAGAAAAAGGGCGCCAAGCTTTACTCGCTCAGGCAGACTTAACAAACGAGAGCGACATGAAGCAGATGATAAAGTCAGTACAAGAAAAATTTAATCGTCTTGATGTACTTATTCTTAATGCTAGTGGTGGATTAGAAAAAGGCAAAGACGCTGACTACCCAATGCAACTAAATCTAACTGCACAAAAGCGTGCTGTTGATTTGTCGTTACCTTTAATGTCAGATGGTGGACGTATAGTATTTGTCACCAGTCACTTAGCCCACTTCTACGGAAGTAAACCTGTTTACCCACTATATGAACCAGTAGCGCAAAGCAAAAAAGCAGGTGAAGAAGCATTACGTGCTTATATACCAGAATTATCAAAAAGAGATATCAAACTTGTTGTAGTTAGCGGTGATTTAATCGAAGGTACAATAACACCCAAACTGATGCAACGGCAAAATCCAGGTTTGATTGAAAAGCGGCAACAACAAGCAGGTGTTCTTCCGACAGTAGAGGAATTTGCCCACGCTATTGCTTCTTCAGCACTCGATGACCAATTAGAAACTGGGGCAACAATTTTTGTTGGAAGTACAGACTGGCAATTATAGACGTATTTTTTTGTGCATAAACAGACCGTTCAGTCTTTTTTATCAAGGAGTAAAGCAAAATGTTGAAATTTTATTACAATCCACGTTCACCTATGGCAAGACGTGTATGGCGTGGTTTATTAGAAAAGCAAATTGAGTTTGAACCAATAGTAGTAAACTTAAATGGCGACCAAATGGCGCCTGAATATTTAGAGTTAAACCCATTTCACCATGTCCCTGTAATAGTAGATGATGGTTTTCGAGTAATAGAGTCACTAGCAATTTTAGATTATTTAGAAGCCAAATATCCAGCGCCTGCACTTATACCAAACGAACCACAACAAAGAGCAACAGTAAAAATGGTGCAATTGGTTTCTAGTAATGAATTACTACCAAAAGCCATTTCATTCATTTTCAAAGAGCCGGATTCACCAATATATATACAAGCCAAGCAGCACATTCATACTGTATTTCAATTTTTCACTACAACGCTGGGGGAAAATCTATATTTCGGAGGTGATACTTTAAGCTTGGCTGATATTGTAGCTGGGACTGATATATCTTTACTAGCAAAATCTGGCTTTAATTTAAGTGAATATCCAAAATTGAATAACTGGTATGAACGCTTAACGCAACGTGAAGCATGGATTCATACCGAATTAAGTACAGAAGAATTTGAGCAATTTAAAAGAGTTTTTCTGATAATACAGATTAGAAAAATTAGGCAAGCGAGTAAAACTTAATAATCTTGCGTATGTACACTATTCCAGCATTTTAGAATGAGACGTTCGTATATGCCAACAAGTCGTATGTAAGCCTTTGTTGCATCAAGATGTGCGTCTACTGCTTGTGTATACTCTGAAATTTTCTCAGTGTTATCTCGTACATGTGTGTTTTTTTTTTTAAAAGCTTGTGATTCTCCGTAATGCTTTAAGAAGCAATTGTATTCTTCAATAAACTCAGCGAGATCAGATGTATCGTGTTGAAAGTGAGGCTGCATAATTAATACCAAAGTTGTTCGCTTAATAAGATAGACATTTTTGCGATTCTGAAACATCACTCATTAGGAAGAATTATTATTAATTATTAATGTATATTTCATTACAGTATTAATTGGCAAGGTAAAAGCAATGGCACCACATCCAAAAAAATCATTAGCTATAGCTTGTGCATCAGGCAGTTTTAAAGGCGCCTTTGCCCACGGTGTATTAAGCGCATTAGAAACAGCAGGAATAGTTGCTGATGTTTACGCTGCTGCATCATCATCGGTTTTACCCACAGCTTGGGCAGCTATAGGAAAAGCAAATCAACTTGGTGTAAATTATTGGCTAGCTGGAGCAAAATATCTTCAACAACCAGATATAGGAATGAGTAAAATAGTTTTAGGAGGAATTGCAAACTTTAGCCCACCTAAGACAAAATTATTTGCGCCAGATACACCAGAATTAATTATTGCCACCAGTGCTGTAATTACTGAAGAAGCAGCAAGCGAAACGCAAACCCATAAAGCGCGGCGCCTAGGAAGAAAACTATTAGTAGCTGCGGCAAAAAAACAGCGCACATGGGTTGATGAACATTTACAGTTAGAATTATTCAGTACAAAAAACAACAAATTACACCTTAACGCTAGTAATTTTGATGAAGTTACTTACGCTTCGAGTCGAATGCTACATGCTTGGGATATTCCAGCTTGGATAAATCAAAAACCTTATATTGATGCATCATATACTTGTATGTGCCCAGCTATAGAAATGGTGAAAGCAGGATACAAAAAAGTAATCGCAATTAGTAATGAACCTGGTGTACTGTACCGCGATATGTTTCAGTTAGAGGAAATATCCGAGCATTATAACGGCGCCGATATCTATATTATTAAGCCAGATATGGACACAAAAGAATTGGGCGTTGATTTTACAAATGCTACTGAAGAAGGACTAATAGCAGTTTATCAACACGGATTAGAAAAAGGGAGATATATTAAGAAACCAGGTTTCTACGCACAATCGTCGTTTTGATTACAATATTTCAATAAAGAAACCTGGTTTCTGGGTTTCTACGAAATTTGCTGATTTGCTGTTGTAGTTAGTAACATTCGTACAACCGCGAGTATATTTCACTCAATATCTATGAGTCACAGTTACCTGGAAATCGCGCAACAAGGTAAAAATAGTTGGTGGCGCCATTTGCTAGCAATACTCCTGATATTATTTTTCTGGATTGTTATCGGCAGTATTGTCACAAGTATTGCTATTATAATTATTTTGTTACAACGTGGTTTAAGTTTTGCTGATTTTTCAGTAGAGCAAGTCAGCACGTTTTTGAAATCAGCCTCTGTTGAAACTTTTATTACATTAAATCTTGCATCTATATTTTTTGCTGTAGGTATATTTATTGCCGTCAAATGGTTACATAAGCGTAAATTCCGGAGCTTAATTAGTGGAGATTCAACAGTTAACTTCCAACGTATACTAGCCGGATTTGGTGTATGGTTTTTAATGCAGGCAGTCTTAGTAGCAACAGGTATAATTTTAGACGCGAAAAACTACGAATTTACCTTTAACCCATCGCAGTGGTTCGCACTTTTAATATCAGCATTAATACTTACCCCAATTCAAACATCAAGTGAAGAATTATTTTTTCGTGGATACCTGCTTCAAGCATTCAGCCATATTACTCGAAATCGATTAGTATTAATTTTTCTTACCAGTATATTATTCATGCTGCCACATTTATTCAACCCAGAAATGCAACGGGGAGCATGGATAGCGCTTTTTTACTTTGGATTCGGCGCCTTAACTGCTTTAATAACTCTTAAAGATAATCGATTAGAACTAGCATTAGGCGTCCACGCAGCAAACAACCTTAGTTTCTTATTCGTGACCACAAAAGATTCTGTACTCGCAGCACCAGCAATGTGGACGGCAAAAGATACTGGAGACCCAAGACTAGAAGTTTTGATATTCCTTTTACAAAGTTTAATCTTTTACTACATATTTTTTGGGCGCCGTAAAAAAATCATTCAAGCAGTACCAGAAAAAAACGAATCTCTAGAAAAACTGAGCTAAAACTTACGCGATTGGCACATAAAAACCGTAGGGTGCGTGACGCTACGAACAAATTTCAACCAACATTATAAAACTTGTAGTGTCACGCACCAATTCTAACGCACCAGTTCCAAATTGTGATTACAGAAAACCCCAGCCCATAAAGGACTGAGGTCAAAAGTTTAATCAGGGTGCATCTACTAATCTCTGTATCCACTATGATTTGTAGGGTATCAGGACAAAATCAGGCTTTTCAGGGTGAATAAGTATATAATCCGTATATTACCTCCCACGCCTCGTGATTTATGCTGCCTGTTAAAATGTTACCAACATAGTAGGACTATACTCAATAATTTCAAATAAGCGATTTTCAACAAACTTAAATTTATTTGTCAAAAAGCTATATCATATTCTAGAACTTCTGACATGCCCCAAACTTTTGTTGCTAAATTTGCTAATATTTCTTGTCGTTTATTTATTGCTTCAGAATTCCAATGCTCAAAATTATCAATATTTAAAGATTTGATAGCGTGATTGAATCGAGTATTTTTACCTACTTGTGGTTTTTCAGATATAGCGTTTCTTAGTCTAGTGAGGTACAGTAGCAGCAATGGGTAAACCAATTA
>NZ_MRCD01000148.1 GCF_001904745.1 Calothrix sp. HK-06 | reverse complement strand
ATCGGGAGTAGTAGCACGGTACTGAGTTGGTGTGAAAGTTGATAAGTCTGAGGTGACAGGGCGCCCGGATGCTACCCATTTCTGATGTCCACCGTTAAGAACACGCACATCTTCGTGTCCAAATAATTTTAATAGCCAGAATATCCAGGCGCCAGTTCCGGGGTAACTACCATAAGCAATCACACTTGTGTCATTTGTAATACCAGATTTTGATAGTAATTTCTCTATATTACTTGTTTCTAAATTCATACTGAAGTTTGGCTGTAGTAAATCAGTCATGAAATTCCAAAAAACGGCGCCGGGAATATGAGCATCTTTATATGGGTTTGGACTTGCATCAACTTCCACAATGCGAACATTAGGATTATTAAGGTTGTTTGCTAACCATTGCGTATCAATAAGAACTTCAGGGTGAGCGTATTCAGACATTGATTTTCTCCTTAATTAATAATTTTGTAATAATGTAGAGACGTTACATGTAACGTCTCTACAACATGCGGTTTGTATCAATTTCAGAATCCTTTGGAAAAACTATATGCTGCACGCGATGAACTAATGTTGTTGAAATGTTGAACAACGAAAATCCGATAAGTGGATGCAATATACCAAGATATAGGGGGGATTTTATGTGAATTGTGAGGAATTGTAGGCTTAGAAGTACCAAAGTACTTATTACTAGGTTCCGCACTCGTTGGGGGAAAGGACTAAGAAATACCCACAAAAGCATGATTGGCACCAATACACTGTATCCACGTACTAGCAAAACATGGGTATTCCACCACTTAGGGTTATAAAAGTATGCAAGTCCAACAGTTAAGACTTGGGCAATTAAGCAGAAATTGAAAATTAGAGCTAAGGCGTAGAAACCAAGTTGGCGCCAGTTACTAGTCTGCACGCCACTACTCAGATTAATAGTCATATGCTAAAGTTCTATTGAGAATCTAATAAGTTGTAACATCGGTGAGTTAAAGCTAATATAGTGTTGACTAATTGATCTTGCCTAGTCCTCGAAAGTGTACAATCATTAACCTATGGTGCTGAATACGTTACAGTCCTTACTAGCTGAGATTCAACATGCCCAAGACGAGCATGAGTTGAAGCACTATGTCAAAACAAGAGCAGGTCAATATTTTGCAGCCAAACGTTCAAGTTTATTTTTCTTGAGCGAAATGCCTTTAATTAATAAGAATACTCCTAAGATTGTTAGATTAGCTTTATCTTTAGAACATAACCCTGTTTTACGCTACGTGGTTGAGAATCACGCACCAGTTCATGAAGAATTGTTATTACCACCTGGAGTTTGGAATAATATATGCCCACGTGGAGACCACGGGCATGTTATGGTTGGACCAATTATTAGTAATGGTCATTTAATTGGAGGAGTTGGTTTTACACGCAATCGCGAAGACTCTCCTTTTGATTATCGAAATATTGCCGATTTAACTGCCATGAGTTTACATTTGTCAACATGGCTTACAATAAAACAATTACAAGCAAAAAATTCTAATCCATCAAATGATCTAGCAATTAATAAATTAACAGCACGCGAGATTCAAATAGCCGAATTAGTTGCACAAGGATTAACTAATGCGGAAATTGGCGCCAAGCTATGGATTCAAGAAAATTCGGTAAAACAAGCTTTAAAAAGAATGTTTCGTAAACTTGAGGTTGCATCGCGCGCAGAAATGGTAGGAAAACTATTTGCTAATAGAAAACTTTGCTAATTTATCAAGAAAATTCAATTAATATATTTAATGCTATACGAATTGATTCCCAATATTCTTGTTCCAGCACTCCTACTAAGAAATTAAAATAAATCCCCCTAAATCTCACACGAATTTGAGGGAATTTGTAAAGCTTTTAGTCCGTCTCATGACTAGCGAGCGAGTATAGCTACCCAACGATTACTTCAGTTGTTACTATCTGTATAATCCGTACTTACAGAAACCTGCTGCCAAGTATCCAAATCCTTTTTGAGCCATTCGAGTTTTTCCTGAATTAGGCTTATGGCATCGGCGCCTAATGCCAGTCGCATCGGTGGATGAGGACTTTCCACAGCTTGAATGATGGCTTGCGCCGCTAATTCTGGATTACCAGGTTGCTTACCATCCATCTGTTTGAACCACTGCAATGAAGCACCGCTCACGGTCGCATAGGCATCAATGGATTGTTGGACTGCCAGAGAACGTCCGTTAAAATCTGTGCGAAATGCCCCAGGTTCAATTAAAGTAACTTTAATTCCAAAGGATTCAACCTCAGACGCCAGGGCTTCAGACGTACCTTCCAGGGCAAATTTAGTACCACAGTAAAGGCTGCTTCCACCAAATCCCACTAATCCTGCTGTGGATGACATATTTACAATATGACCGCTGCCTTGCTGACGCATCACAGGCAAGACTGTTCGCATCAGACGGAGTGCCCCAAAGAAGTTGGTTTCAAAATATTGGTGAATATCAACATCACTGACTTCTTCGAGTGCGGCAATTAGTCCGTGACCAGCATTGTTGACCAGCACATCAATTCGACCAAATGTGGTGATTGCTGTATCAACCGCTGCTTGTATGTCTTGGGATGACGTTACATCAAGGTGTACAGCCTTTGCGGTCTCTGGATATTGCTCAATCAAAGCGCGAAGTTGCTCTGGTTTGCGAGCAGTAGCAAGCAGGTAGTCGCCTTTCTTCAACACAGCTTCTGCTAAAGCCCGTCCGAAACCTGTTGAACATCCTGTAATCAACCAAACTTTAGGAGCGACGCGATTTTTGTCTAAGTTCATTTGTTTTCTCCAATATAAAAGTATCCAAGTATTACCTTCGATTAAGTAATTTAAGAAAAGAAAGATAACACTTCTTGTAAAAAACGAGAGCGTCCTTTTTCTGGTCGGTCAAGAAATAAATAGTGCGTACCATCTGGAATTGTTACAGTTTTTACTTTTGATGAATTGACTAATTCATTTTTTAGTGCCTCTAAATCTGCGGGTCTTGACCAAAAATCCCGCTCTCCTCGAATCACAAGTGTTGGTGCTGTAATATCTGTGGCATTCCAATATTTTTGACCGCGTGCTAAATTGTAACTTTCTAATTGGTAAGCATTGGGAATTTTTAAACTGGAGGGTTGACGAGTATAGCTCGTTGGGTCGCTCTTGAGAGCTTCTTGTTGATAAGCTATTGCAACCTCTTCTGGGCGCCATTGACTTTTGTCTTTTACTGGGATGGTCTGATTCCACTTTCCTAAAAGTCCTTCAGGTGTAACTAATCGATATCCTCCAGCTTGAGAATTAAATTTACCTGGTTGATTTGGATTTTCAAAGGTTTTACCAAGTTCCCACGGTGCATTCACCCCATAAAGACTGTTAAGCATTACTATATGACTTACCTTATCGTTGTTGCGACTAGTGTACATCCCTGCCCAATGTCCTCCTGTTGCCCAACCAATTAGGGCAACTTTGCGTCCTGACTCACGTTCTCGAATCCAGTTTACTACAGCACCAATATCGCGCACTGCTTGTTCAGAAGTAACAGATGGTGAATTTTTTTCTTGTGGTTGACTGAGTACCACAGGACGAGTTGATTGCTCCCAACCTCGCACATTCATAAGATATACAGTATGCCCAGCTGATGCTAAATCTGTAGCGACTGAATAACCTGGAACATTTATATCGAACGATGTGACACCACCTGGTCCACCACCATGAATGAGTAGTATAGGCACACGACCATTCTTTAAATTACTATTTAGCTGCACCTTACGAACAAAGATTTGAATCCCAGGTTCGCTCTGTGCAAAACTATCTTCACGCTGAATTTGAGGGGTAAAAGATGAAATTTTGTTTGTCATTTGAGGTAATGTGTTTACGTCATGTGCTTGTACTTGACTGCATGATGTCATAAGCGTAGTTGATAAAAACCCAACTGCTAAAGCTTTCAAGCCATGCTTTTTAAAAGATTGTCTTTTCATTGTGCCCTCCACAAGCATCAAGGCTTTAGTAAGTTTCAGTAATAAAAATACAATTATTATTTGTTTACGTGTGGACATTGGTAAACGCGCGCAGCCTTATTTCCTAGAATAAAAACTTTCGATAAATATGTCCAATATAATTTTTGTCTTAGAATAATACTTAAAAAGTATTAAAATGAAATATTTTAGGATATAAGAATAAATCAGATGGAACTTCGGCATTTACGGTACTTTGTAACAGTGGCAGAAGAACTACATTTTGGTCGAGCCGCAGAAAAATTACAAATGGCTCAACCACCGCTCAGTTATCAGATACGCCAATTAGAAGAGGAGTTAGGTGTTGAGCTTTTTCATCGTACAAAACGCAGTGTTAAATTAACAGAAGTAGGACAGTTATTTTTAGAAGAAGCTCGTCAAATTCTTACACAAGCGAATCAAGCAGTTCAAATTGTTCAACGTGCTTATGAAGGAGAAGTCGGTCGTTTAATATTAGGTTTTGTAGGCTCTGCAACTTACAGCATTCTTCCAGATGCTTTAAAAGCTTTTCGCAAACGATTTCCTAAAGTTATTCTCAGCTTGCATGAAATGACTACAGCAGAAGCGGTTCAAGCTTTACACGATAAACGAATTCATCTTGGTTTTGTTCGTCCCCCCGTGAACGATGAGGAACTAATAATGGAATCAGTACTAAAAGAATCATTTATTGCAGCGTTACCAGAATCTCATTCCCTAGCTAAAGAAACAAAAGTATCTTTAAAAATGCTTGCAGACGAACCATTTATTTTATCCCCACGTCATTTGGGTTCGGGCTTTTATGATCAAATTATCACCATATGCCAAAAAGCAGGTTTCAGTCCTCAAGTAGCACAAGAAGCAGTGCAAATGCAAACAATCGTTAGCTTAGTCGCAGCAGAGTTAGGAGTTGCGATAGTTCCCTCTTCTATGCAAAATCTTCAACGAGTTGGAGTAATATATAAAGATTTGGCAGAAGAAACTCTACAGGTCGAATTGGCAATGATTTGGCGCCAGAATGAAACATCGCCGATCTTACATAAGTTTTTAGAGACTATAGCAGTCTTACATAATTTGTAAAAAATTATATCCGTGTAGAGACGCGTTCACGCAGTGTCCCAAAGGGAATAATCGCGTCTCTACAACGTGCGGATTTTATAAATGATTTAAAACTGCTGTAACCAAAAATCTTGCTTTGATCCGCATCACCGCGTTGCATGGATTTCATGATTTTTTCGTGCCATCCATTACAGGCTATGGCTAGAATGATAATATAATATAGCGTCTGGTCATAACAGGCGATAAAAGAATGACAGTATGCAAATTGAACTTTCCCCTGCAGATGCAAGCTACATTAGTGAATTAGTAAAAAACGGCTACTTTCAGACTGAGGAAGAAGCCGTTGCAGCCACTATTAGCAATGCCAGAGAACAATATGAAAGCAAACGGAGGCAGCTTGGAGATACATTGCAGTCAGGTATGGACGCTATAGAAGCAGGTAGATATACCGAATACACCAAAGAAAGAGTTATTAAAATGTAACAGCCTAAGCAATGTCCTTAACTGCATTACGAAATGCTTCAATCGCAAATGGAAACTCTCCTACGACACCAGCTAACTCATCAGGATTAGCAATAAGAAAGCCAAGATTATCAAGATAAGCTAAAGACAGAAACACTTGTTTGAGATTTGTGTAATTAGCTGGCAATGGTTTGACGGTTTCGTAACCATGTAAAAAGGCTTTTCGCTGTTGTTCGTTAAGCTCCATCAGTGCTAAAGTAAGGTCATAAAGGTAAAAGCCAAAACCACAACGGTCAAAGTCAATTATATATACGTTTCCATCACAAAATAAGTAATTACCAGAATGAAAGTCAGCATGAATAACGCCAAAGTTGTTTTGCGCGCGCTCTAGTTGAACAAAATGAGCGATTATATGGTTGGCGTTCGACTTAAAATTATTTAGCTCATTTTTATCAAATTCGGTGTTGCTTAAAGCCGCATATAACACTTCTAAACGCGCGCTGAAATGTGCCTCATCAAACGTATGGCGTTTGAAGTCTGTAGGTAGTTTAAACTCTTGCGAGTGCTTGTGAAGTTGTGCCATTATAGACCCTGCATTCGCAAGCTGCTCGTCGGTCATTGCATCTACAGTAAGTGAAATTTTTCCTTCTATCCAGCATATAAGTGTACATAGCGTTTCTTTCTGACTATCATCAGATACAAATGCGACTAATTCTCCTTGGAGATTAACAATAGGTTTAGGAAGTACCAAGGATGTGTCTTGCAAGCTATTTAGCCAAGCTAGCTCTGACGATATAGCGTCTCGATCATGACGTGCGGCAGATGTATGGAGACGAAGCACATAAGATTTATCGTCAACATCTACTTTATAATTGGTGTTACTAGCGCCACCTAACCGCGTTAGTTGAGCATTTTCTAAACCATAGCTACGTAGCGCTTCAACTGCAAGGTGTAAAAATGTTTTATTGCTCATTATTTATCTATGTAGTTATAATTATTGATTATATGCTGTGAAATAAATAGGAATTATGACTAATCCTCTTAGAAAAGAACTTCATGAGGAAAATCGTTTATCTTGGAACGAAGCGACAAAAGCACATAACAGTCACAAAGGCAATCAAGCAAAGTTTTTCATTGAAGGTGGTAGTACCTTATTTCCAGAAGAAATAGAATTATTAGGGGATGTTGCTGGTTTATCTGTGGTTCATCTTCAATGTAATGCTGGACAAGATACATTATCACTCGCGCGCTTGGGCGCCAACGTAACTGGTGTAGATATTAGTGATGAAGCAATCGATTTTGCTCAAAAACTAGCACAGGATTCTGGTATTAATGCCATATTTGAAAGAGCAGATATATTTGATTGGTTAGAAAAACCTGCAAACAAAGGTAACTTTGATATTGCGTTTTCATCTTATGGCGCAATTTGTTGGATATCTAATTTAAATCTTTGGGCTACGAGAATTGCTTCTATTCTTAAAAAAGATGGACGATTAATTTTAATGGAATTTCATCCCGTAGCAATGATGTTTGATATTGATTGGAGCCATAAGTTTCCTTACTTTAGAAACGGAGAAGCATTTACTTGGGAAGATGGCGTTAGCGATTATGTTGCCGAGTCTAACATAGGTTTGGCGCCTGAAGATAATCAAACCGGAATACAAAATTTTCTCAATCCCTATCGCTCACACGAGTTTCAATGGGGGATTGGCGAAATAATAACAGCATTATTGCAAGCTGGATTAACAGTGGTCACGTTTAAAGAGTATCCTTACTCAAATGGCTGGAAACCTTTTGAGGACATGAAAGAAGAACCAGGAAGACAATGGTTTTCACCCGAAAATATACCAAATATACCTTTGATGTACAGTATTGTGGCAATTAAAAATGAATAACTGTTTAACTTCAAACCGTCTTCAGCTTATTCGCATATTGCTGATAATATAAAAATAATTATTAAATTTATGATAATAATTCATTAACAATGACTAAAATTGCTATGCTAATTACAGCTATTAAAGTTATTTTCCCGCCTGGGACTAATTTATTATAGCTATCGCTACTTTCATTATCAGAGCGCCGTTTCCATACCATTAAAGCTGGAATAATTGCTCCTAAAATTGATATACAAAAGGCGCCTGCACTTTCGAGTGCGTTTAAAAATATATTAGGATTTAATAAAGCTAAACACATTGGTGGAAATAAAACAAAGCCGTACTGCCATATCCGTGCAGTTGTTACTTTTATTACATTGTTTATAAAATTCAGCAGTCCATAAAAAAATCCAATAAAAGAGGTAATAATTGCGAATTCAGAAAAGACTGAAACCATTATTCCCAGAAAATTACTACCATTTCCATTTCGTAAATTTTCCAGTGGGTCAAATTTTTCTGCACCTATAAATTCTTGTAGTGACTCCAAATTAACGCTACCTAAAATAACAGCATTCCATGCAATAAACATTATTAGTGGGATTAATGAACCAAAAAAAATGGACTGTTTTACTTTCCGCTCGTCTCCTTCTAATTGTATTGTAATTACTGGAATCACATTATGGTAAAATAGCGCTACTAACATAACCGGAATTGCAGCAGTTAACTTAGTCCAATCCTGGAATACAAATTGTGACAAATTAACTTGCCTACTTGCCAAGAACAATAATCCAGCAAATGAAGCTATTACTATAAACACTAAAGCGCTATTTAATTTCTCAATTAACTTTGGGCGCCCAAAATACATAATTCCACCAAATAACAGCGCAAATACCGTTGTACCTACCCAGTTTGGCAAATTAAGTGATAACGCAGCAAGTAATATTTCCCCACCTTGGGCAATATAGGCAACAAGCAACGCATAATGCAAAAACAAATATGCACCACCAGCTAATATTGCTCCTGGTTTTCCTAATATATTCTCCACCATTGCCAAAAAACTGCTGTTGGCGCCTTCGGAGCGCATCACATCTAAACTAACCTCAGCAATTAATAATCCCGAAATTAAAGCATATAACCATACAGCAATTAATAACACTGTTGAAGGCGCCACTCCTGAAGGTAAAGTCACTGTAGGTAAAGCCAAAATTCCGGCGCCAACCGTTGTTCCAGCAATTAACGCGGTACTTCCCAACACACTACCCGGTTGGTGAAGTAACTTATCACCATTAAATTCTATATTTGAAAACAAACGTGTAGTCTGCATCAGAGCAAAATGTAAAGATATGTTACATAATCACAACATTTTTAACATATTTATCCTGAATTAACAAACTTATAAATGTATTCCAATACTACAAGGGATAGAATTTAATCCCCCCAACTCCCCTTATTAAGGGGGGCTTTAAGCCTTCTTTTCCTTATTAAGGGGGGCTAGGGGGGGTCAATTATGGCATAAAAAGCTCAACCGAACAGTATTGAGATGTATTCCCAACTCGCTCATAACCTGTAACCATTTGTCTGGCGTGAGTAAAGTTTAATTTTTATTCTTCTTTTCAACAGGTTTTCAAGGCTTCAATATCGGCGCCAACAATTTGTTCTAAATTCCTAGTAATTTTTTCAATATCCCAGTTCCACCAAGCAATATCTAGTAAAATCTTGATTGTTTCATCAGAGAAACGTTGCCGTAAAATATTAGCAGGATTACCTCCTACAATAGTGTAAGGTGGTACATTTGAAGTTACAACAGACTTTGCTGCAATAATCGCTCCATCGCCAATTTTTACTCCTGGCATAATCACAGCTTCGTATCCAATCCATACATCATTGCCAATTACAGTATCACCTTTAAAAGGGAATTCACCTAATTGAGGCATTACACGCTCCCATCCATTGCCAAAAATTTGGAACGGATAAGTTGAAAAACCAGACATTTTATGATTGGCGCCGTTCATAATAAATTTAATACCTCTTGCTAAGGCACAAAATTTTCCAATTACGAGCTTGTCACCAATAAAAGGAAAATGATAAAGTACATTGCGTTCAAAATTCTCTGAATCTTCAGGGTCATCGTAATAGGTATAGTCGCCAATTATTATATTTGGATTTGTAACAGTATTTTTGATAAAACAAACCTGTGGAAATCCTTGCATCGGATGCGTCACTTTTGGGTCGGGATATTGCATTGCAGTATTTTATAAAGTCATTAAATTCTCTACTCTTTTTTGAACAAGCTTGGCACCCAGTATTTTGGCATAATTTTATTAGTCGGAGGCATAACGGACTTGATAGTGCAGTTCCACAAAGCTATCTCCATGCATTGTTGCAGCTAAGAGTTTTAATGGAGGTGTAACAATTGTACGTGGCAATAATGGCGCCCCACTACCAAGCGTTACTGACGCTATCGAAACAATTATCTCATCGAGTAACCCACAATCGTAAAATTGCCCGACTAAATCACCACCACCGACTAGCCAAATATTTTTATTTCCTGCTGCTGCAAGCATTTCCTGATGGACAGGTCGAACATCCCCCTTGACAAATCGCACATCTGCTCCATCAATCGCAGGCAAAATGCGAGAGGAGAAAACCCAAGTGGGTTGTTCGTAAAGCCATGCTTGAGGACGGTCGGCATTTTTATTAATATGGTGAGCTAAAATCCATTCATAAGTAGTTGAACCCATTGCAATGGCGCCAACTTCTCGAATGAAATTAGAATAGCTGTCTCCTGTTGCTTCGCCAAATTGAAATAACCAATCTAAGGAGTTATGGGAATCAGCAATAAATCCATCTAAACTAGTAGCTGTGTAGTATTGAGTTTTCATAGAAGTCGGAATAGCAAATAACTTTTTAGGCACCCCTTATCGATATCCACATGGCGCAAAATTTCTCTGTGTGGTAAATAAGAAGATATTTTGGGGGGAGGCAGGCAGGGATGCCTGCTCCACAAGAGTTTATTTTAAGCTATTAATAAGCGGGCTTTGTCTGCTTGTTCTTGAACGCTTTCTTTTAACCATTCACTTATAGATTTAGCTAGTTTAATTGCAATAGTAGGGTCTTTTGTTAGGGTTTCATGGATTTTTTGCTGTAGTTCTGGTTTTTTTGTTGTTGCTAGGTTACTAATGCGGGTGTCGGAGATGAAGTTGCGTACCCAACCTGGTATATCAGTTTCTTTAACCAAAGATTCTCCTGCAAAGTATGCGACTATTCCTAAAATAGGCGCCAATATTCCCGCAAATAGTAGTATATGGAATAACCCTGCTAAAACGGCGCCTACTATTAACCCCACTAAGTGTCCCATAAATACCGAAAGTCCGGTTAAGTCATCGAACGATACCGATGTTGATACTTTCTCGGTTTGGTCACTTAAGTTTATTTCCTTAGCACTTAATGTACCTATTGGCAAGCTATATTTACGAGAAATTTCATCAGTTTGTTCACGAACTTCACTTTGCACTGTAGATAACCAGTCTAACAAGCAATTGGTGACTTTCTGATTCCCTTCTCCTCCTGCTAACCAAGCTTTGGCTTTTTGCTCAATATCTGCTTCGAGTGCTTTTAATGTAAGAATCTTACGCTGGCGCCAGTCTTTTATACTAGTCGTAATTACTTCATTAACTAAACCAGTTGCTAGCTCATCTGCGAGTCTATCTAAAAATGTCGGTACGTAATTACCTACAATATCTGTAAGCTCATTGTCAAGAAATTGACTTATTTCTTTTACAAACCCAGATGTACGAAGATAGACTCTTCCCCAACGTGCAAGTCCTCTAGCTATACTAAGTTCAGGTTCTCCATCACGTTTACAAGACAGTTGCGGAAATATTTCTTGACAGGTGTCTAATATAAAGTACATTTTAGATGCACTACCTGTAAGTAAAATAGCACTCGGCTCAATATCTAATTCAGATAATTTTTTCTGTACTGTTAATAGCTGGTCACTAAAAGCTTGGCGCCAACTGTTATTATCTAACTTAGCCAAAGGTTTATTTAAAATAACATCCATTATTTTGCCATTAACCAAAGGCATAAATTTATACTTACGCTGAATATCTTCACTACCAACATTTACAAAACTGTCTTCATGCAGTTGAAAAAAGTTAAAATATTCTTCTTTGGCTTTACGACAGCGTAACTCGCAACGGTTTCTATATATAGGATGTTGTTGAAATATCGCTTTTAGCTGTTCGACTTCTTCAATCTGCAAAATTTCACCTTCACTAAGATGGTCAGCAAGATGAATTATTTTTTCATCTCCTTGACGGTATTGACGGTGTAGTTCTAGAGTTAATTGTAATATTTCTTTGTCGATCAGCGAGGCGCCTAAATCATATCCAAAGTCAATAGGTGTGTCAGCCATACCCTTAACCAGGGTATAATCGGTTGTTGAGGAGCCTATATCGATGATTAATACAGATTTTTGGAGTTCTTGAATTGTAAATATACCGCTTTCTTTCGCGTGCATCAAAGCCGCACGCGATTCTTTTACTATATTAGAATTGGGTAAAATCTCTGCTAAAAGCTGTTTGTAAGTGTTAATTTCTTCTTGCCACCATCCTGAAGGACAACCGATGAAGAAGTAATTTGTGTCCGAGGTTTGGATTTGTGTGGTAGAAATTAAGTGGTCATAGATGGCTTTAACAAAATCTTGGATAGTCTTTTGATATTCTCTATCATCGAACCTGCGACTTTTGAATGCTATATCAAAGGTGTTAGCATCAGATATTTGAAAAGCCATATCACCAATAAGTGTACCGCGCGTTGGGTGGTTGGCGATGGCGGTAATTTGACTTTTGCGGTTGTTGATTAGTAGACTTTGGGGGGTATCTTGGTTATTTGCGCTGACCCAGGTGAGTGATGTTTCTCCGTGACCTAAGTCAAAACCAATAATTTTTGTATTTAGATAATCTTGCATAATTATTTATTTATTATTGCGGGTTCAATTACATAACCAGGTAATAAAACGCGGTTATCTTTTACTAATGCGTGTTTTAGCGTAATATAATCATTAATCTCAGCATCCAAACTTGGCTCAAAATAAAACATATCTTGATCTACATTTGGTTCATATGTACGAGCTTCAATACCATGATGTCTTAAAATACTAGCTGCTTGCTCTATTCGGCGCCTTACACTCATCGGTAATTGAATGTTATCATCAAGTCCATCTGCCATTAAATCTTGCAAATACTCTAATAAATCAAGATTATTCTCTATACCCTCCTTGGGCACTTTATCTTCATTTCTATACCCTGCTACTGTTATATCGATTGACTGTAAAGCTTGATAAAGATAGTTTAGTAATTTATCTATATCTATATTTACCTCAGCAACAGAAGGTTGATTTATTTCTAAAGCTTGATTTTCTTTCTTTGGTTTTATAACTTGTGCTATGGTACCTCCAGTTATACCACCTATTGCGGCGCCTATAAGTCCCCAATACCATCCACCTTCAAGAACTCCTGCTAATCCACCTGCTAGTAAACTACTGAGTAGTTCTCTACTTTGCTGTGCTTTCTGTATCAATGCTAACTTATAATTAGGTGCCGTGATTGCATTTTTTATTGGTGATACTAACTTTGTCGTTAATTCTGCAAAATTTTGTTGTGGTAATACATTATTTTCATCTATCTGAGGTTTGACTAATAATAAAACGCTTGTATACTGACTCAAAGATTGTAACAAAGTACTCGCAAGTCGTGCTTGAGGTGGTGTCAAGCTCTGCATATACTCACTATTAATATCTATAAGTGTATTAATTTCTCGTTGAATAACCTTGACAGCTACTTCAGGCGCCGTGTTATGCTGAAGCTGAGACTTTAATTTGTCTTTTACTTGTTGGTAATAATTTATTAGTGTTGTCATACGGGGCTAGATTAGGATAATAGTATTTTTATATACATACTGTTTTTTATAATCAAATTAAATTATAGTAGTTTGCTAGTTTAGGCGCCGACTGGTTAAAGATTGATGTTTAAATAGAGAATTATAATAATTAGTACTACTTTAGGCTTATTAATATTGTTTATATGGGACGGGCAAGGATGCCCATTCCACAATAAAAATTACAATTCACGTTTATAATCTTCTAGTAATTGTGGAAGATAATCATACCCATCTACACCAATAACGGCAATAATGCGAGGACGACTTTGGGTTAATGCCTGTTGAAAACCATTCTCACCCAACTGTGATTCTAGTCTAACTAGTAACGATGCAGCTTTATGCCATTCGAGCGATGCAATTTGATTTAATAAGTACATTCCCAATGAAGCAGTATACACTGCACGCTCAAAATTAGCGAGACTATAATTAGTCGCAGCTAGATGCGATAAATTTAATCCCTGTAAATATAAATCTCCCGCTACTTGTGCTGCTTGAAACCCTGCTTCTAAACTTGTGACAGCAAGTTGTAATTCTCCAATGACTTGATACGCTATCCCCAAACTACTCAAGCACAGAGCTTTACCCTGTATATCACCGAGTTGCTCAGATAATTTTAAACCTTGCTGTAAATAATTAATCGGCATTTCATAACTATCAGCTTCAGCGTCTTCTTGCTGCAAGTTCATGACTTCGCTGTAACCTAAATTAACCAGCGCATTCTCTTCCCCTACTTTATCACCTGCTTGGCGACTCAATATTAACGCACGCTGACTATAATTTATTGCCTCACTATAATCTTTCTCTTCCACACAACTACGACTCAGATGGTTGAGGTTCGCTATCTCACAAGTTCTATCACCTGCACTTCTTGCTATTTCTAAAGCTTCGGTATGAAAACCTTTTGCACGCTGGTTTTGACCCATTGCACGTTGTGAATAACCAAGTAACGTTAAAATTCTGGCTTTTTCTTGGGTTCCTTCAGCATTACGTAATGGTTCGTCTAAATAATCTAATGCATCGCGTAAATAATTACCTGAAAACGACGCAAAAATCCCTCCATATAAAGGAAAATACTGACGCTGCGAAAAAGTTCGTAATATTTGTATCATGATTTGCCAACAGCCATCAGTGTACATCTTAGAAATACTCTGAAAACCATTTGCTAGCAAACTCCAAATTACGGCAAAAGTCAAAAACGTCGAAATCGAAAGTTTGGAACCTGCTTTTACGTTATACGGTTGCTGGTCAAACCAGTGAACTAAACCACGTTGAATATATTGTAAAACTATAGCTAACTCGACCCAATCACTTAATTGCAGCGCACGTTGCTGTTCGGCAAATTCGATTGCTGATTTTTCTGCTGCTAAAGTTTTGAACAACGCTTGGGGTATTTCACTTTTTACGTGTTTCGCCCAAGTTGCCCAAGGGCCACTTTCGGAAGGCGCCCCACCAAACCCCATTGTTTCTTGCCGTTCATACATCCAACTTACCAAGTTATCTTGGAGTCGCTGCCATGATGCAATGCCACGATTGACTCCATCATATATTTGTTGTAAATTAGAATTTGCCTGGGCATATTGTTGCAAAGACTTCGCCAACTGTTGAATTTGCTGTATATTCAAAGGTTGCTTTTGATTTGGGTCAACCGCACGTAAAAATACACTTAGCTGTTTATCTGGGTCTGCTGTAATAATTTCTCTAATTGCCGATGCTGTTACCGCACTCGCTTTATTTTGTTCTTCTGCACGTTGCCATTGCGTTTGAATAGTCTTCATGGCACGTAGACTACGAGTTAGTTTAGCTTTTTTAAGTTCATCCTTTTCAGAGTCAACCGAAAGCTGGGTGGAACTAACCTGCTCCCCCAATATCATCTCAAACACTTCCCCTGTATCAACACTAACTCCCTTGAGCAGCATTTGATAAACCTGCTCAACAGAACTAATCTTACCCTTTAAGGTGGCTTCGACGATTTCCGAGATTAAAGTCAGATATTTATCGCGCAATGATGGAGAGTCAGACACAGCAAAATATATATATAGCAGCAATACAATTGTAACTGCTGATAACCCAACAATCATTATCTTAAATTGGCGCGTCTACCCAACCTACAAACAGCACTAACTAACTCTGTAGGGTTAACGGGTTTAACGAGATGCTGCTGAAAACCTGCTTCTAATGCTTGTTTTCTATCTTCTTCACGTGCAAAAGCTGTTAAAGCAATAGCTGGAATGCGCTGTATATCTCCTGGTTGACTTCTAATTTTGCGAATTAATGAGTAACCATCTTCTTGTGGCATGGCAATATCAGATAGTAATATGTCAGGTTCTAATTGAAATAGTATGGATAGTGCTTCAGAAGCAGATGCAGTAGTTGTAACCTTTGCCTCATACCCCTCGATAATTTGAGCAAGTAACTCACGTGTGTCTTTATCGTCATCCACTATTAGTATGTGTATCCCAGAAAGCGATAGAACTTCTTCAACTTCATCTTGCTTAGATTTTTCTAACGATTCGTTTATTTTCTGACTAGGGATACTATATAAAGGTAACTCCACTGTAAATGTAGTACCTTTACCAATACCCTCACTCATCACATGAACGGCGCCATTATGCATTTCAACTAAATTACGCACTATTGCCAAACCTAAACCCAAACCATTGTGTGTGCGTGCTTTAGTGTTATCTGCTTGACGGAAGGGTTCAAATACATGCGGCAAAAAATCAGTGCCTATTCCAACTCCTGTATCTTTAACTGTAAACTGAATAAAGGAGTTAATTTGTTGCAACTCGACAAATATGTGTCCACCCTGCGGAGTAAACTTAATGGCATTATTGACCAAATTTGAAATAACTTGCAGTACCCGCGCTGCATCTCCCATTATTGTACCAACCGAGGCGCCGATTTTAGACTCAAGAGTAATGGATTTAGCTTGAGCTTGAAGTTGCACATCTAATAAAACACTTTGAACAAGCGGTACTATATTAATTGGTTGCTTGTTTAAACGTAATCGATTTTGAATGATGCGCGAAATATCTAAGATATCTTCTATAAGCGTGTTTTGGAGATTGGCATTTCGCTCAATAGTCTCTAAACCTTGCGCTAGCTTGGTTTCATTGACTTTTCCACTTCTGAGTATTTTTGCCCATCCCAATATGGAAGTTAGGGGACTGCGAAGTTCGTGAGATACAATCGCGATAAACTGGTCTTTAATACGGTTAGCTTCACGTGCTTCTTCGTTTAGCCTTTTTAACTCCTCTGTGGCAGTTGCTAATTCTACCATTGCTTTTGAACGTTCTGCTTCACGCTGCTTAGATAAGCTAATATCCTCCATCAACCCATCTATAATAACGGCGCCGCTGGGTTTAGTGGTGACAGTTTGACTAATTCGTACCCAAATTGGTATATCATTCTCGTACCGCAAGATAATTTCTTTATCGCGCGTACCGTTGAACTGTAATTTACTCAATATTTCAGTGCTTTGTGTGATATCACCTAATCCTGCAAGTTGTAAAAATGCTTTATTCGCTTCGAGCAATACCCCATCTTGATTCAAACGGTAAATTCCCACATTTAAATTATCGAGCAGCGTTTGTAATCTTGATTCTAACCCTGCCACCTTGCGCTGCGTTTCAACTTTCTCCAAAGCTAACTTAACGGCAGCAGGTAAACGAACGTAATGATAAGCCGATTTTAGAATATAATCATCTAACCCTAATTTCATCGCTTCCACAGCAATTTCTTGCGTACCACTTCCGGTAAACATAATTACTGGGCAGTCTGGGTATAAATTTTTAATAGCTTCCACCACTGTCAAACCATTAGTCCAGCGCAGCTCGTAGTCAGTAATCGCTAAATCAAACTGCCTTAAGACTAAAGCTTCTTCTAAGTCTTGCGCTCTAAAAACTTCTTGAAGTTGTACTTCTGGAAATTCCTGTTCGAGTGCATGAGCTATGAGTAAACGGTCATCGTAGTTATCGTCAACAAGTAAAATACGCACTTTCAACTCACCATCAATGTGCGAAAACAAACACTCAGCTTTCTAAATTAAGCGTAACAAATAAATGTGAATAATAATTAATATATAAATATTATCATATAGTTAACATAATATAAACTTTATTA
>NZ_MRCD01000147.1 GCF_001904745.1 Calothrix sp. HK-06 | reverse complement strand
AAGCAAGCTTTACCTAAATATATTTTATCAATTTGACTATACAAAACTTAATAATTAATTAATATTTTGTTAATTATGAGTAAAAATATTATTTTGTAAGAAAATTTAATCAAAAATTCCAATGTTAGACATTAACAGTCTTTGAGAGATTTGCTAAGGTAGTGGTTGGTAATGGGTAATGGGTAATCGGTAATGGGTAATCGAGAGTGGAATTTTCCAACTGTCAATTACCCATCATTTCTTTTATAGAAGCTGGATTTTTAAATACTATCCATCAATTTGACGGATGAAAATAATCGTAAATTTCTTGAGCTAAACGCGGTCCAATACCTGGAACTTCACCCAGTTGTGCTGGTGTTGCTAAACGAATATAATCTACCGAGCGGAAGTGAGCTAACAGTTGTTTTTGACGGTGACTTCCTAAACCTGGTATTTCATCTAAACGCGACCGCTTCAACTTATCACTTCGTTGTTGACGGTGGAAAGTAACGGCAAAACGGTGTGCTTCATCACGTAAGCGTCGTAAAAGTTGTACTCCTGGTTGTTCTGCGTCGGTTTCTACTGGTAAACTGGTGCCAGGTAAAAAGATTTCTTCACGCTTTTTCGCTAAACTAACAACACGCACGTCTTCCATTAAATTCATTTCTTCTAAAACAGCGACAACCGCAGAAAGTTGTCCTTTACCACCATCTATCATTACTAAGTCAGGAAAATCAGGATTTCCCAAACGCTGTAATTGTGGATCTTCGATAAATTTACGAAATCTTCGCTGTATAACCTCCGCAAGTGAGGCAAAGTCATCTGAGTGACCTGCTGTAACTGTAGGATTTTTGATTTTGTAATGACGGTAATGTTGTTTTGCAGGTAAACCATCGATAAATACCACCTGCGAAGCAACTGCGTTAGAACCTTGAATATGGGAAATATCGTAACCTTCGATACGGTGGGGTAAGTCGGGTAAGTCTATTATTGCCGCTAAATCTTGCATTGCCTGCGAATTACGGTCACCCAATTTTTGCATTCGTTCTAACTCGTACTGAGCATTACGCTCTACCATATCAAGTAATTCTGCTTTGAGTTGACGTTGTGGTGCCACAATAGTAACTTTACGACCTTTACGTTGACTTAAAGCCGCAGCCAATATATCAGTATCGGGTAACTCGTGCTGTACCAATATTTCGGCAGGAATTTCTACATCATCAGCAGTTTGATAATGTTCTTCTAATACCCGTTGTATTATAGCTCCTGGTTCTGCACTCCCATCTGCAACAAATGCTAGGCGCCCAACAAGCTGACCTGCACGAATCTGAAATAATTGAATACAAGCATAATTATCATTTTTTGCCAAAGCAATGGCATCACGCGAAACCGTATCATCGGGAAGCGATACCTTTTGGTCTGCTGTCAGCGACTTTAACCCATTGATTTGGTCGCGATAACGTGCAGCAGATTCAAAGTTTAACGCTTCTGCCTGCTTACACATCGCGTCTGTTAATATATCTACCAACTCTTGCCCACGTCCTTGAAAGACCATCGCGACTTTTTGCACTGTCCTACGATACTCTTCTGGAGTCTCAAGTTTTTGACATACCCCAGGACAACGACCTAAATCGTAATTCAAACAAGGACGCTCTTTAAATAAAGGTTGCGGACGCTGACGTAACGGAAAAATACGCTTACAAATGCGTAATATCTCTCTTAACAACCGCGAATCTGTATAAGGCCCATAAAATTTATCTTTCCCTTTGCCAAGCTGTCGCTTACGTGTGATAAATATACGCGGATAATCTTCTGACCAAGTAATACATACGTATGGATACTTTTTGTCGTCTTTAAGCAGAACATTAAAATAAGGCAAATGCTGCTTAATTAAGTTTGCTTCGAGCGCGAGTGCTTCGGTTTCTGTATCCGTGACAATAAACTCAATATCAGTCACTTGCTTAACCATCGTCGCAATGCGCTCAGTCAAACGCTGCGAGTCACGAAAATACGAACGAACTCTAGACCGCAACTTGCGAGACTTACCAATATACATAATGCGGTCACTAGCATCACGCATGAAATATACCCCAGGTTGTGGGGGAATTTCTTTGAGGCGATTTTCCAACCGTTCGGGGTCTTTTACGAGCGGTAATACTTTACCAGATATTGTCACAGTTAAAATTGCTTATTTTATAATATATCTATATATATTTTAATTTTTTGATGAACGTGACGCATATGGCGATACTACCCAATCACATGTAGAGACCGTTCATGTTCGGTCTTTACATAAATCGTTTTAAAATAGCTATACTCCAAAGTGATACTCTATTGTACTGATTTATTCTGGGGCTGGATATATGACATCCTATGCAACCTCTTCTGCGAAGGCAGAAATGAGCGAATTACGTCGATTAAAAGGTTTATTGCCACCTGAATTACAAAGCTGGGTTACGGTAGAAGGAACGACAGAAGTCAATCCACCCCTTGTTAGATGCGAAGAAATTGGTAAAGACCAAGTTGAAATTCAAATCGATTTGGTGAAATGGGACTCTCTCGCTATCGACCAGCGCAACTTGTTATTCTGGCATGAAGTTGCTCGCGTTCAAAATGATACTATTCCCAAAGATGGATGGGAAATGGCGGCACTCGCTATTGGTTTAGGTGGCGCCGTTGGTGAACTTTGGGTTCAAGATGGATTATTATTAATCCTTGCTTTAGCATTATGCGGTGTTTCTGGATGGCGCCTGTATCAAAAAAATAGTGGCGAAAAAATCGCACGCGAACTAATTGAAGCAGATGAAAAGGCAATTGGACTTGCACAACGTTTTGGTTACACTCTTCCCAACGCTTACAAAAGTCTTGGTAGTGCCCTGAAAACTCTGATTGATACCACCAACAGCAAACGCGAACGCTCTAAATATGAAGCGCGTCTTTCAGCACTAAAACGCAGTGCCAACAAAGTTCGTGGCAAATCCCCTAGAGGCGCTGACGACGATATGTAGGTCAGTTAAAATGTCGCGTAGGGAGATTTATACCATACCACCTGCGTGACAAATACTGCTAGATTTATTTAATTTATTTATATTGCTCGAATTAAATAAACAAATTGTGCTGTATTTTAAAAATACTATAAAGCTGTAGAGACTTAGCGAGAAAGTCTCTACAATATGGAAAATTCGCTCGATATCGAGTAAATCAGCTTTACAACTGGTTTAACATCTTATGAGTTTGAGGAACTACTCGCACATGCTTGACTATTCGCTTCATTATGGCTTGCCATACCAAAACTTGGTCGGACTCAGGCGCCATTATTTCTTTTTCGGCATTTGTTGGCGATACTAACGGTGTTACAGGCTGCAAAAATATTGGAATTAATGGATTGATGTCCGCGACTATTTGCGTTGCTTGCTTTAACTCCTCTACATGCGTAGAACCCGAAACAATAATCTTGACAAAAACTTCTACTTGTGAATCATGACAAAGTTGTAAAAAGCGTGCGTGTTCAACTAAACGCTTTTCACCACTGACGCTTTCAAGTTTAAAATCCATACCTACTGAGTCAAGATACGGTAACACCATTACGAGTTGCTCACTTCGATGTCCACCAGTCTCTAAATATATAGGCAATTGAGTCGCGCTACGGACTTGTGGTAAAAACTCAACAAGGAAAGAAGCATGAAGAAGTGGTTCACCACCTGTCAAGCTAATGCTATCGTGTAGCTGAGGTATATTTTGTCGCTCAACCCATTGAAGTAACATAGATAATGTTACAGGGTTTGAATATACTTCAAAATCGCGTAAACCAGGGTGACGTTCAATTCTACATGTTGTTGGTGCATTCCATGTATTGGAACTGTCGCAAAAGTGACACCGCAGGTCACACAGTGCGAACCGGATAAAAATCTGACGAGTTCCAACGTTTAGTCCTTCCCCCTGGATGGCAGAAAACACCTCAACTAAGCGTGCATTAGTTGTAGCAGTTGTGACAGTTGTTTTTGCGGTCATAGTATGAATATATCAAAGAACGTGACTAAAAACACAGCTAAGATAAGACTGTAATAAAATTGACATTGTAGTTCCGAATATGTTTTAACTTTTCTAACCTACATCAACCTTTCTTTAAGTACAGGAGGCGCCATAGTAAAAAAACTATAGTTAGAGACAAGAGCGTTAAGACAAGAGTATGTGAACAAATGATTATGGTGCCATCGTAGTTATATATTCAATACACTAAGAACGGTAAAGTATCTATTACAACATAATCATGTCTAGCAAAATTAATAATTACAGCAAGTTTCAGTACAAAGTTTCATGACTAGCCAACCCACAGAGGCAGATTTTTCCGTTAAATATCAAGCGGATACCGCAATAGTTCAGGTTCCTGCAAGGTTGAGCGTACTTGAAGCCATAGCTTTCAAGCAAACCTGCCAAGACCTAACCCAAAAAGATAACGTATTGAAACAAATTATTATTGCTTTTGACAATACTATTTTTATGGATAGTAGTGGGTTAGGTGCTTTGGTGAGTAATTTCAAAATTGCTCAACAACAAGGAATTTCGATGACGTTGCGGAATGTCACACCACAGGTGATGGCAGTATTAAATTTGACCGGATTAGATGAAGTTTTCCCAATTGAATCAAAGTCCGAACCTGTTTCGCATTCAGATCAGTTGGAAGAAAACTTACCCACAACTCATCCAAGCGTCAAATCTTGGATGAAGCGCTTTATCGATATCGTTGGAGCTATTGTAGGTTTGGTAATTACCGCTATCTTGGCAATTCCAATTATAATTGCAATCCAAATCGATGACCCAGGCCCGATTTTCTTTGCTCAAACGCGCTGTGGTTGGATGGGTAAACATTTCCGAATGTGGAAATTTCGTTCGATGTGCGTTGATGCAGAAGCCAAAAAGGCTGAACTGCTAAAACAAAACCAAGTCCAAGGAGCATTTTTTAAAATTGATAACGACCCGCGAGTTACAAGGGTCGGACGTTTTCTGCGACGAACTTCTCTTGATGAACTGCCGCAATTTTTAAACGTACTCAAAGGCGAAATGAGTTTGGTTGGCACTAGGCCTCCTACACCCGATGAAGTTGCGCGTTACGAAGTGCCCGAATGGCAACGTTTAGACGTGAAACCAGGGATGACCGGGGAGTGGCAAGTCAACGGTCGCTCTAGTATACGCAGTTTCGAGGATGTAATTCGTCTGGATTTGCAATACCAAAAAAATTGGACTTTGCTATACGACCTCAAGCTCATTTTCAGAACTATCACAATTTTGTTCAAGAAAAACAGCGGCGCCGTCTAAAATACAACCAATCATCACTCAAAAACCTGGTTTCGTAAAAGTTACCAGGTTTTTTTCACGTAGAAACTTTAAAGTCATTTTAGCTTGTTAATGGGGGAATTCGTTAAAGCTGTCTCGGTTAATACCAATAATTTAGATTCGATTTGCAATTTGCAATTACTATTTTAAACACTAAATAATGACCATTACAAGCGTAAATACTGAATATTATGTTTGTATAGGTTAGTTATATAAATATTTTCGCCTCTAAAGCTGGGGGTATTCACGGTGATAAATTATTCTAAGTAAACATAAAATAAATAAGTGCAAGTAAAAAAAGTATTACGCACTATCCAAAGAGTTGACTCCAAGTTTACTCAATCTTCAACGAAAAAAAACGGACATTAATAAACTCTGAAGAGAAAATTAATAGTAACCAGCGTTTTCTAGGTAAGCGATAACAAAAATAAAACTTGCCTTTAAATCACCGACCAGGGCTGTTCAAACTTACTATATTTATGAGAATTTTAATTTACTCTTACAACTATCACCCCGAACCCATTGGTATTGCTCCGTTAATGACCGAGCTAGCAGAGGGATTAGTAAAGCGTGGACATGAGGTGCGTGTAGTTACAGCAATGCCTAATTACCCTCAGCGTCAAATTTATAAAGAGTATCGTGGTAAATTTTTTGTTACAGAAGAGAAGAACGGCGTTAAGATTCAACGTAGTTTCGTTTGGATACGTCCTCAACCAAACTTATTCGACCGTATTTTGCTCGACGCTAGTTTTGCACTTACCAGTTTTGTCCCAGCATTATCTGGCTGGCGCCCAGATGTTATACTGACAACCTCACCATCGCTTCCCTGCTGTGTACCTGCTGCTTTATTAGGATGGTGGAACCGTTGCCCAGTTGTTTTAAACCTTCAAGATATTCTTCCAGACGCTGCAATTCACGTTGGTTTACTCAAGAACAAATATTTAATCAAAGTTTTTCAGACGCTGGAAAAATTTGCTTACCGCACCGCGACAAAAATCAGCGTCATTGCTGATGGATTCGTTGATAATTTGTTACAAAAGGGCGTTGCAGCCAACAAAATGGTCAAAATACCCAATTGGGTAGATGTTAATTTTATTCGTTCCTTGTCTAAAGAAGATAATGAATTTCGTCACACCCACAACCTCAACGGTAAGTTTGTGGTGATGTACTCAGGGAATATTGCTTTAACTCAAGGTTTAGAAACTGTCGTCAAAGCCGCCAGTCAGTTGCGCCACATCCGTGATATTGTATTTGTAATTGTTGGAGAAGCTAAAGGTTTACAGCGCTTGCAACAAGAATGTGACAAATTCGGCGCCGACAATGTGATATTGCTACCATTTGAAAAACGTGAAAACTTACCAACAATGTTGGCTGCGGCAGATGTGAGCTTGGTAGTACAAAAGAAAAATGTTATTTCGTTCAATATGCCGTCTAAAATTCAGGTAGCGCTAGCAAGTGGACGTGCCATTATAGCATCAGTACCCGATACAGGCACAGCGGCAAAGGCAATATCTGCTAGTGGTGGTGGTATTGTCGTTCCTCCGGAAGACCCCGACGCATTAGCCAACTCTATTTTGCAATTGTACTCGGCGCCAGAACTTGTTAACTCACTTGGCTACAACAGTCGAAAGTACGCAGTAGAAAACTACTCGTTTGATAAGGCCTTGAATCAATACGAAAACTTATTTTACGCAATTACAGAGCCAGCCACAAGCCCAGTTGTTCAAGCAGTTATTGAATCAAGCGTTCAACCAATTGCCCAACCAGTTGTGATTCAGCCAACATACGAGCCTATATTTTATACCGTTAGTGACAATGAAGTGACTCGAAAACCAAAGACAGTTTCTAAAGGAACACTTATAGAATAATTTAATCGACTTTAACAACGCGAAACCCCATAACGCACTGGTACTGTTCGGGCTGCTCTGTTGTAATTTTATCAACAGCCCGGCCACAGTACAGTTGCCCTTCGCGCCAACGCGGTTGACCACTAGCATCTGCCAGCATACATGACTGACAAACTTTAGACGGCGCCAAAATTTGGTTTTCTGTTAAAATTGCTGCTAACATACCATTCCCCTATTTTGAAATATCTTAGAAACCGGGTTTTTTACCGATATCTTGTAATAAAAATAACGATTTCGGGTAGAAACCCGGTTTCTTTTTCAAAAAACATTTCTAATTCTTACCCAGTCAGAATTAGTAGTATTCTTTATAACACATACGTTATTATTTGTAATTCTTTAATAATAAAAATTATTCTTAATAATATTCTAATGTTAAATATATTAAAAATCCAATCCCTTTGTGATAATGAATACAGAAATTAATTAAACACATCAATACTTCACAACTTAATTTCACACCTAGGACCGCAAAAGAAGGTTATCATGGTTTACGCAATTGTAGAAGGCTCGAATCCCTGTGATTTATAGTAGGGAGTCGGATTAAAATAGCTACATGCTCAACTTAAAGACCATGACTAAGACAAATTCTGATTTTTTGGCAACTTCTGACCCAGCGGTTGCGGAGTTAATAGGTGACGAACTGCAACGTCAACGTGACCACTTAGAGTTAATCGCGAGTGAGAACTTTACTTCAGCTGCGGTACTTGCTGCTCAAGGTTCGGTACTAACGAACAAATACGCTGAAGGTTTACCTGGTAAACGCTACTACGGTGGCTGTGAATATGTGGATAAAATCGAACAGCTAGCTATTGACCGTGTTAAACAATTATTCGGCGCCGCACATGCTAACGTTCAACCTCACTCAGGCGCCCAAGCTAACTTTGCTGTTTTTCTAACTCTACTATCTCCTGGTGACAAAATCATGGGGATGGATTTATCACATGGTGGACACCTAACTCACGGTTCACCAGTAAACGTCTCAGGTAAATGGTTTGAAGTTTCCCATTATGGTGTAGACCAACAAACCGAACAATTGAACTATGACGCTATCCGTGAGCAGGCGCTTAGGGAGCGTCCTAAGCTCATCATTTGCGGTTATTCAGCATATCCACGAATTATTGACTTTGAAAAATTCCGTAGTATTGCGGATGAAGTAGGCGCCTACTTGCTAGCAGATATTGCTCATATCGCCGGATTAGTAGCAACTGGACACCACCCCAACCCTATCCCTTATTGTGATGTTGTCACAACAACAACTCACAAAACCTTACGCGGACCTCGTGGTGGTTTAATTATGACCCGCGACGCAGAACTAGGTAAAAAACTCGACAAATCAGTTTTTCCAGGTAGCCAAGGCGGTCCATTAGAACATGTAATTGCAGGTAAAGCTGTAGCCTTTGGCGAAGCACTCAAACCTGAATTTAAAGCTTATTCTGCCCAAGTTATCGAAAACGCCCGTGCAATGGCTAACCAATTGCAACAGCGTGGTTTAAAAATTGTCTCCAATGGCACAGACAATCATTTAATGCTAGTAGATTTACGTAGCGTTGGAATGACAGGAAAACAGGCAGACCAACTTGTTAGTACAGTGAATATAACTGCTAACAAAAATACAGTGCCATTTGACCCAGAATCACCATTTGTAACCAGTGGTTTACGACTAGGTTCACCAGCAATGACGACACGGGGAATGGGAGCAGCAGAATTTGTTGAAATTGCCAATATTATTGCTGACTGCTTGACTAACCCTGAGTCTAATAGTGTAGCTGATGATTGTCGGCGCCGAGTAGCAACTTTATGCGCGCGCTTCCCACTATATCCACATATTCAAATTCCTGTACCAGCTTTGGTATAAGATAAACAGGTAAATAATTGTAGAGACGTGATATATTCCCTGCGGGACACTGCGTGAACACGTCTCTACATTTTGATGATGTTGGGATAATTACATCTAAATAAATATTGGCACCAATATTATATCTAAATTAAGATTACGTAGATTAAAAACACTATACTGATTGGCATTTAAACCTTAGTATATATATAAAGTTGAGAGTGTATCTGAAATAAAATTCAATTGAAAACTTTTGTATACATTACTAGTTAAATATACTAATGCTTGCCCAGATATATCATCTGATTGCTTTTCTTGTTGCCGCAGTAGTCGTTCTCTGGACTACACCAGATGTTAAAAATATTGGTATCAAAAGCGGAAAACTTGATAAGCCTGGAGAAAGAAAAGTCCATCAACGTCCAATGGTTCGTTTTGGAGGTGTAAGCATCTTCGCAGGCGCCATGCTTTCATTAATTCTTGTGTGGTGGTTAGGTGGATTTGGACATTTACCTCCAGATAAAGAATGGCAAGTTATTGGTGTAATTTTAGGAGGAATCGGCTTTTCTCAATTGGCTTTGCAGATGACTTATTAAACTTATCACCATTTATACGTTTACTATTACAAGTAATTGTAGCTTCCTGTGTTTGGAAAGCTGGCGTAAGTATAGATTTTGTCACGATTCCAATGTTTGGTATCGTTCAACTTGGGTGGCTAAGTTTACCAATTACGGTTATTTGGCTGGCTGGAATGGTAAACGCCATTAACTGGATTGACGGATTAGATGGATTAGCAGCAGGTGTATCGGGAATTGCCGCTGTTGTACTACTTGTCGTCTCGTTATATATGAAGCAACCTGCTGCTGCATTAATTGCTGCTGCACTTGCTGGAGCTTCATTAGGATTTCTACGATATAACTTTAACCCTGCTCAAATTTTTATGGGCGATGGTGGCTCATATTTTATGGGCTTTACTCTTGCTGCCGTTAGTATTATTGGTCTAGTAAAAATTCCTGCTGTGACTGCGGTATTGCTACCGTATGTAATTTTAGCAGTACCCATTTTTGATATGTCCGCCGTAATTCTTTTGCGTTTACGTCAAGGTAAATCACCTTTTAGCGCAGATAAACGTCATTTACATCACCGCTTACTCAATGCTGGACTTTCTCATCGCTGGGCAGTTTTATTTATTTACTCCTTAACATTGTGGTTGGGTAGTTTGGCAGTGGCAATTGTTGGAATTCCTAGCGGCGCTATTTTTGCCTGTGCTGCGACATCTTTACTCAGTTATACTTCTTGGAAAGTCTGGAGACGGTCTAAAGTTAGGAGTTAGGAGGAACGGGTTTACGAAATTTTTCTTTATAACTAGGATATGCGTTAACCCGCCCGTACTTAGGAGTTAATTTGTTAAAATGAGTGCAGAAATTATTTGTGTTGGTACCGAGTTATTACTGGGTGATATTCTCAATAGCAATTCTCAATTTATTGCTCAAGAATTAGCTTCTCTAGGGATACCTCATTATTATCAAACTGTTGTTGGTGACAATACAGAACGTTTACTTGATGTAATTAAAATTGCTTGTTCCCGTTCACAAATTTTAATATTTACAGGTGGTTTAGGACCTACACCTGATGATTTAACGTGCGAAACAATTGCACATTATTTTGGCGCCCCTCTCATCGAACGGGCTGATATAATTGAGGATATAACCAAAAAATATGCTGCTCGTAACCGGGTGATGACACCCAGCAACCGTAAACAAGCTTTAATTCCCCAAGGTGCCGACATTCTACCAAATCCAACAGGCACGGCACCTGGTATTATATGGCAGCCTAAACCAGGTTTAATAATTTTGACTTTTCCTGGTGTTCCGTATGAAATGCATCGAATGTGGCAAGAAACTGCTGTTCCATACTTAAAAAGCCAAGGTTGGGGTCAAGAAATTATTTATAGTAGAATGTTAAGGTTTTGGGGTGTTGCAGAATCTGCTTTAGCCGAAAAAGTTAGTTCGTATTTGAACTTGCCCAACCCAACAGTGGCACCATATGCTTCTAAAGGCGAAGTCAAATTAAGAGTTGCAGCAAAAGCAACATCTAGTATTGAAGCACAAGAAATTATTGCCCCAGTAGAAAAACAACTCAAACAAATCGCTGGACTTGATTATTACGGCGCCGATAATGATACCTTAGCTTCCGTAGTTGGTGAGTTATTACGAACTAAAAATCAAACCGTTTCTGTGGCAGAATCCTGTACTGGTGGAATGTTAGGACAAATGCTTACAGAAATGTCAGGAAGCTCTGACTATTTTTGGGGTGGTGTAATATCATACGAGAACTCAGCAAAAATTAATTTACTGGGTGTTAATGCTTCTGACCTAGAAAAGTATGGTGCAGTCAGTGCAATAGTTGCCGAGCAAATGGCACTTGGGGTTAAAAACCGTTTGGGGACAACTTGGGGAATAAGTATAACAGGTATTGCTGGCCCAACAGGAGCCACTGAGACCAAACCAGTTGGGTTGGTTTATATTGGAATTGCAGGGTTAAATGGCGTTGATGTTACTGAAAATAAATTTGGCGCCACACGTGGACGTAGTTTAATTCGTCATGTTAGTGCTTGTACAGCATTAGACCAGCTACGACGCAAACTGCTTGCTCAATAATATTGTCGTTCGGCAATGTTGTATTGTATGTGCCTGCATTGAACCGCATATCGAGTTAGAATTAAATATTGAAAATGGTATCACCCGTTTCAAAATGAATCGCTTCATATCCTTGCCTACTCAAAACGAAAGTACAGTTACGATTTGTGTGACTGATATCCTCGGAGATAGATTCTGTGTAGTGTGTGAAGACGGAAAGCGGGTTTACGAACACGTAGCCACAGCTTTAAGAGCGGGTAAAAAGGTTCATCTCTCCTTTAGAGGTGGCGAAGACATTACCTCAGCGTTTTTGGCTGAAGCTTTTTCTCGGTTATACACAAATTTCTCAGAAGAATATATAGAGAACAGTTTAACTTTTACCGACATCGACCCCGATGATGCAGCCGATATTGAATGTGTCATCCAAGATGTGAAAGACTACCTTAATAATCCGCAACAATTTAAAAATGCGATTATTCAAGCTATGGGTGAAGATAGTATATGACCAAACAAGTGTACCCCATTGATACATATCATTTTAAATCCCATGATGGGGTACTGTTTGACGCGAATATTTGGATGTATATATATGGTCCTCCTAGTCATATATCGTCACAGTATAGATACGCTTATACTTCTGCCTTACGTCGAATACGTGGCGCCGGATGTCAAATTGTGCTAGATGCTTTAGTACTATCAGAATTTATAAACGCTTACGCCAGATTTTTTTATAATAAACTGCCATCTGAATTAAAACCAGGCGATTTTAAATTGTTCCGTAACAGTTCTAGTTTTAAACCTGTTGCAGAACAAATTGCTCGACGTGCGCGTAAAATTCTTGAAAAATCTGAACCAGCTAAAATCCGATTTGAATCAGCAGAAATTGTCTCAATACTAAGTGAATATGCAGGTGGAGAAGCTGATTTTAATGACCAAGTTTTAGCAGAATTATGTCGGGTAAATAATTTAAAGTTAGTTACTCATGATGCTGATTTTAGCGGCACAAATTTAACTATTTTGACTGCAAATCCGAAATTATTGCTATTAAAACAAGGACTCATGGCAACGGATGATGAACGGATGTAACGGATGAGTTACTTGTTACTAACAAGTTTTTGCAAGTTCTTGTTAGATAAAATCAACTATCCGTTACATCCGTTGTATCCGTTGCCAGCTAAGTTTTAATAAGGAGGATACCCAAATTCATCATCATCTGGGTAAGCGTAAGAAGCGCTTGCAACTCCTGCCATTGCCATTTTATTGTTATGATTTTCTTTTTCCGGACGAACTTGTTCTTTACCGAACTCTTTATGCTCTTCAAATGTTTTATTAATAAGTTGAGATTCGGGAGAATCGGAGGCGATTAAGAATTGCGTTAAATTGGAAACTGTGGGATGTTTATAATCTATTGTCGAGGAAACTAAAACTGTATTTGGTTGAATTCCTCGTTCTTCACAGTCGATAATTGGGCAGAAAATGCCGTGAGCGTGAAATAAAGGTCCTTTGGGTGTAAAAGGTAGTTTCCGAAAAGCTGCATATGACCGTTCGAGTTCTACTACAAACCCACCTGATGGTCTTCCTTGTTGATATTCGCAGTAAGTTTTACTAAAACTTGCACCTGCGGCGCCGTGAAGTGTTAATTGTAAGGGTTTTTCGTGCAAGAATTGTTTATTCTCACCGACTAAAAAAACAAGATAGCGGATAAAGGTTTTAAATTTTAGTTTATCTGCTAAAAATGCATCATAATTATCACGAAGTGTACCAAGCTTGTTCCCTGTTTCTCGGTCTTTAACCGACAACGGTCCGCGACGCACTATCACTATTTTTGGAGTTGTGGTTAGATACACCGTTTCGACTCCAGAAGTGAATTCATGTTCAATTTGCTGCCAATTTGAATCAGGTTCAAAGCCTACAGCTTGGGCATTATCGAGCTTTACTGCTAACCCATAGGCTTGCATACCATCGGTGCCATAACGTGGATTTATCATTTGGCACCAAGGAATGACCTGAGACGGTGGTGCATTAAACTTCTCGTCTTCAAAGTCGAATTTTGCTGAAGCTTTCATTTTTAAGAGCTTTTGAAGGGTTGGATGAAAGGACTGTGCATTTTGGATGATATATTAGGCGCCTCAGATACGTCTGCTGTTTGTTTATGCTCCACATGTGAGATGCCCCATCAAAAAAATGCAATTAGGTTTTTGTATCGAATAATAACTTTTTTACCACTTTGATTGGGCAATGCGTGTGACACTTAAGTACTTTTAACATCTTAAGTTTTATAGATTAAATTTTGTGCATTTAACCAATACTAAATTACTATTATGAAATATTTATGGTTATATTGTACTATGAAACATAGAATATATAGAATAAATATATAAATGTTAATGTAGGTGAGCCAGAATTTACCAACTCACCCCCAAGCCGACCAATAAATTTGTTAATAACGCTGCTACCGTAATTAAGCTAGTTACTCCTGCGGCGATAAGCGCTGCTCATAACAATCGATAATTTTTGCTGTGACATCAGAAATATCTAAACCATCAGTTTGAATTTCGACGGCATCAGGGGCTTTACGTAGTGGAGAAACCTTACGGGTACTATCTTTCCAGTCGCGTTCGGCGATGTCTTTTTCTAACTGCTCTAGGTTCATTTGTGGTAAACCTTGCTTTGTAAAGTCAGATTGGCGCCGACGTGCGCGCTCGCTGACGGATGCAGTTAGGTAAATTTTGACTTCAGCATCAGGGAAAACTTGGGTACCAATATCACGACCTTCAGCGACTAAGCCACCTTTTTTGCCCCAAACTTGTTGCTGTTTGACTAACGAAAGACGAACAGCAGTTTGTGCAGCAATCGCTGATACGTTTGACGTTACATCAGGGGTTCTGATTTTTTGTGTAACATCATGGCCATTGATGCATACCTGAACTGGGGAACTTAGATTTTGGCTTGGCGCCAGCTCAATAACGCACTGACTAACCAATTCAGCAATCGCGCATTCGTCCGAAATAGAAATACCTGATTGCTGCACTAACCATGTAACTGCTCGATACATAGCTCCAGTATCTAAATAAATCAAACCGAGATTAGCTGCCACTTGACGAGCAACAGTCGATTTTCCAGCACCAGCAGGACCATCGATAGCAATAATCGGTTTGCGATCGCGTAGTATGGTGTTGTCGATTAAGCGTGTAGAACCAAGACGAGCAGCGATCGCGAGCATTCCTTCCTCCTGAATTAATTCCAATGGCATCAAAGTAGTCGGTTCAACCAATTCAATATATTCGACTTTTACAGAACTAACTACCGCTAAACATTGCTTAACTAAAGCAATTAATCTGTTGGCATCGCGAGTTCCTGCTTTAAATGCTGTTTGAGCGCGCTGTAAACTTTGGTATAAGATAGCAGCTTGTTCTTTTTCTGGTTCGCTCAAATATTTGTTGCGCGAACTCATGGCAAGACCAGATGCTTCTCGTACCGTAGGACAGGTAACAATCTCAACCGGCAAGTTCAGGTCACACGCGAGCTTTTTAATAACAGCTAACTGTTGACCGTCTTTTTGACCGAAATAAGCTCGGTCGGGCTGTACCAAATTAAAAAGTTTGGTAACAATTGTTGTCACACCCTGAAAGTGACCAAGCCGAGAATGACCACACAAGCCAGATATCATAGCAGATGGAGGGATAACCTGTGTTACTTTTGACTCTTGTATATTCTTCCCGATTATTCCCATCTGTTCCGGAGCTGGTGCAAAAATTGCATCGACTCCTGCCTCCTCGCACAATTTTCGGTCTTGGTCTAATGTCCGAGGATAGTGCTGGTAATCTTCATGCGGACCAAATTGTAAGGGGTTGACGAAAATGCTTACTATTACAGTGGCATTTTCCGCCCGTGCCCGTTGAATTAAGCTGAGATGCCCTTGATGTAAAGCTCCCATCGTTGGCACCAAACCTACTGCTGTTCGATGAGAGCTTGTTACTTCAAATTGTAGCGGCTCTGAATGGTTCAAATCGTCTTGTTTATCACCGCATTTCTTTATATAGCAGCGCAAAGCTGCAATTGTCGTGATACAACGCACACAATACCCCTAATTTTATCGGTTCCCTCAGACGTTAGTTTATCGTTCTTATTCGATGACGAGAAACCTGGTTTTTTGAAAAAACCAGGTTTCTATTAAAAATGATAAAGAGACCGTACATATATGTACGGTCTCTACATTGTCGAATAAGTATTTATACTGATTCGATGTTTGAAGTGAAAGCGGATGAAGTAAATTAAAATTTTATTGATGCGTGTAATAAGAAAGTTTTATGTTTTTCCAGCATCAAATTGTTTGTTATTGGTGTGAAGGTAACTATCTGCCTAGTACCTCAATTTTGACAGGCGCCACACCTCTGCCAAGCATACCAATAACACGAGCGGCGCCGTAGGAGAGGTCAATAACTCGACCGCGAATAAATGGTCCTCGATCGTTGATTCGCACGACTACAGAACGACCATTACGAGTGTTTGTGACACGTACTCGTGTACCGAATGGCAAATGGCGGTGGGCAGCGGTCATATGTTCAGGGTTAAACCGTTGTCCCGATGCTGTACGATTGCCCGAACCATCGTAGCCATAGAACGAAGCTATTCCACGCATCGCTACTTTGACTGGTTCTACTATTTCGTTAGGCAACTTGGGTATTGACAATGATGGCAACGAAACTGGGAAATTGGCAATAGAGTCTATTGGCGCCGCATTTCCGATTAGTCTCCGCAAGCGGTTAGTTGCCGTCAGTGCATCAGCAGCGCGATTCTTTGTTGAATCTGGCGCAATCGTTAAGTTATCAATCGCTACAAGTTCTCGACCGTCAACTTTGATGACGTAGCGACCGTTGGATTCATTGTTAGACAAACTTTTTGTTTGGGCAGTATCCGCACTTGTATCAACGGCTTGTTGCCAGCTTACCGTAATCTTGTTAGCATCAACTCTCTGGCGAATTAAGTCATTGATGCGAGCAGCTACCATACTCGCTCTTTGAACTGGGTCTAAGCTATTAACCTGGTTATCGGTATCGACATTAGATTGCGGGTTGCTAGTAGCAATTGCACCAACTTTAGTTTCAGCACTAACGTTTTCTTGTTGACCCACAAAAGTCAAAACCGGAATATGACGAATGTAAAGCGTTGCTGCTTGTCGTCCAGCTACATTATGGGTATGTATCTCTGTAGCCGCAGTTGTTTCTGGGTTACTTGTTTGATACTCTCCCACTTTCGTCACGGATGGTAATGTCCCTGAAGTTGTTTCTGGAGCTACTTGGTTGTTCGTTTGACTTCGAGCAATCGAAGGTGTGCTTAAAACAGCACAGAACATTGCAACAACGGTCAATATATATCTATAGTTCATGTTGTCCGAATTTAAAGCGACATAAGATAGAGTCAGAAACTGACATCTGGTACTGCACTACGGCAGCGCAAAAAGCAGAGCATATCGAACTCATTCCGCTTTCACTTTTTGATTGTGACTGCAACAGGCTAACACGAAATTTTGCACTTGGGGATCAGGGATTTATCGTAAACTTTGGTAAATTTGGTAATTTCAAAAAAAAATGACAAAGGTCTAACTTAAGCGCAAAGAGACTTTGGGCTATGTAACAATTTTTTTGCAAAGTCGTAAAATTTTTTTCAAAACTTAACAGCTTTTGGGAACTAAAACAACGCTCGCATCATCAATAATTATCCACTCTTAAAAGTCTCAAATCCTTCTCATTCATACACTTCAGTACAGCTCACCCAATTGGCTATTTTGGCAAGAAGGGTAGTAACAACCCCCTAAAACTAGTAGTGCCCAAGTGGGTTAAGTATGTGACACGGCGCCACAATATACACAAGGCAAGCGGTAAAAAATCATGTCAAGGGAAACACACACTT
>NZ_MRCD01000146.1 GCF_001904745.1 Calothrix sp. HK-06 | reverse complement strand
ACCTGCATGACGGATATATAATTCTGGTGCTGGTGTAACGATAGTGGCGCCGATACCCTTAAACCATTGAGTTAATAACTGCATTTCTTTGAGCATTTCAGGTGTGGGTTTGGAATCTCCACGAGCTAATGCTTCAGCTTGGTCGGCATTGACATCAAATAGCAGCGCGTTCCAAGACATTCTACCGTCAGGGAATACGGCAATATTTCCTTTGTCTAATACGGCGCCGCTTTGGTCTAGTGATAATGCTGTACCTCGAAATGCGTGGTAAGCAATTGATAGTGCAAAGCTACGAACATCTATATAATCGCTACCTGCATACAACGCAATTTTATTAAGGTCGTTTTTATTATTGATAAACGGAGCTTGTAGTTCAGAAAAGCGTGTACGGTCTCCACCTGCTGCTGTATTAATCCATCTTTGTACTTCGACATCATTAACATCAGCAAGACGCAGCATATACTGCATTTCAACATTCTTTAGTGCTTGCACACTCAAACCTTGAGTTTCAAAAGTCAGCGTTACTGAAAGCTCAGAATTTGGTAAACCAAAAGTTTCAAACCCTTTCAGCTTGCTTACACCAGCAGCAACAGCTAGTTCAGCGTTGACTGTAGAGTCAATAAAGATTTTTGCCATATAGGTTTCACCTTTAGTCAGACGAATACCTGTGATAGCTTGCCCTTGTTTAATAACCGATGCAATATCAACACCACTAAGAACATCCGCGTTAATTTCCTTTAACATTTCCCGTAGAACAGCATCAGCTTTTTTAGGGTCAAGTGCCACCTGAACTACACCAGTACGTTTTAAAAATTCTTTATATATATTCGACTCATCACCATAAACAGCTAAACCATATTGACTGCGAACTGGTTGAGGTACAACCGAGCGGTCTAAATAAGACAAACCACCACGAACCAAATGACCACCGATACCTAACTGGGAATTACCTTTGAACAACAATAACGAACGTGGATACTTATTAGTGCGACGAAAATGCTCACGTGCAGCACATACCAAGGCTAAAATGCCTGGAACTTCATCACCGAAAGCAATTATGTCGTATGTGCGGGTTACTGTATTAGTACTTGGCATAAGAATTTTCTGAATAGTTTTTTTAATGCTCTAGAGAAAATCAACAAAACAAATCAGTACAATTCCGGATAGCAACTTAAACAATGTTATCAAAATTTGCCAGATATAGTTGGCAGCGACTTCTGTTAAAATAAAACTACTACTCGTACTTATAACGCTTGCTCCCGCATTGTTGATATATGACCGAACTACTTCGTCGTGCTATCGCTGAAATTGAACAACTTCCAAATGACCAGCAGGATGCAATCGCAACTCGTCTTCTTGCTGAATTGCAAGATGAGAAAAGCTGGACATCTAAGTTTGAAGCAACTACAAATGGTCAATGGGATAAATTGGCTGCTATGGTGCGCCAAGATATTGCAGCAGGTGAAACTTTACCACTTGATGAGCTTTTTCCGCCAAAATGATGAAATCAAGTGTTACTAAAGCATTTCGTAAGCAACTTGAACAGTTGCCAACAGATGTACAAGAACTAGCAGAGAAAGCTTATGCACTCTAGCGCCAAGATGCTTATCATAGAAGCCTTCAGTTTAAACTAGTCAGCCAGAAACAACCCATTTATTCTGCTCGTGTTAGTCTAAATTATCGAGTTTTAGGGTTGTTAGAGCCAGATAATCATATTTACTGGTTTTGGATTGGCACCCATGATGAATATGACCAATTGCTACAACGTTTGTAATTATGTAATTTTAAAGAAATAATTATATGTAACGAACTTGATTTTGCATTTCGTCCGCTGTTACATGATTTAAAATAACCATTAAACGCTGCGCGATGTCATTGGGTGAGCGACGGACAGCAAAAATTACGCCGTAATGCACTTGTTTTGTATCAAAGTAAACTTGTACAAGTTCTTCAAAATCTGTTCGATTGTGTGTAATTAAAGTTCTCTGTTAACTAATAGCAAATCTGCAACTAACACATTAACATCTTCATCAAGATATAAACGAATAAATACAGAACTCATAAATCTTGTACCAAGGGATCAATTAACTCATCTGGAATTCAGTTCTGCTCTATATACCGATTAATCTCATTTTGGTGGTCACTGTAATAGCTTAATAGCTTAATGCGTTAAATACCTGGGCTAATGTTAAATGAGGCATTCCTGTAGGAATTCCTTCATCCTTCAGGGGAAATACCCAGGCGCCAAGTTTCTACAATTGCTCTTACTGGTGTCCGGGTTCCTTTTATAATTGGCTCACCACTTAAAATGCCATCATCTCTTACTATATAGAGGTGTTCTGTTGCTTGAACCATTAGTGCCTCAATGTTATGAGGAAAACTATCGATAACAATTGTAACTTAATCAATGAGTTGTTTACTATAAAAAGTTGTGAACCCAATAGCTAGCATTATCAAAGCTGCTATACAAACTCCTTGCCACTTCCATACACTCCAAGCATAGGCGCCCAAATATGAACCCAAGGCGCCGCCGATAAAATAAAATGACACGTAAAGTGCATTCAGACGACTGTGCAGTTCTACAGGTAGACTATATATTCTAGCTTGGTTGGAAACTTGGGTTGTTTGTACACCTAAATCTAGTAAAATCACTCCTATTATCAACGCACTAATTTGATGTCCGAATATCCAAAACACAATAAATGAAGTAGTTGTAATTAATAGCCCAATTCCAACAACACGCTTTGGACTACTCCTATCTGCTAGCTTACCTACTATTGGCGCCGCAATTGCTCCCGCTACTCCTACTAAGCCAAACAAACCCGTTACTTCACTACCATAATGATAAGGTGGTTGTGCGAGTAAAAATACTAGCGTACTCCAAAATGCACTAAAGGCGCCAAAAGACATTGCCCCAGAAAGTGCAGCTTGACGTAGTACAGGTTGTTGAATTAGTGGAAATAAGGAACCCATCAATTCTGGGTAAGTCATTTGTAGCGAAGAACGACTTTTTGGTAACGACTTGGATAAAATCGCAGCAGAACCTAACATCAATACACTCGCCAGCCAGTATACTGCACGCCAATTAAAACTAGCAGCAACAAAACCGCTAACTGTGCGCGCAAGTAAAATACCAATGAATAAACCGCTCATGATAGTACCGACAACCTTACCACGCTCATGCGGTTCAGCTAATTGTGCAGCCAAAGGTATTATTAATTGAGCTACAACTGTAGTAATTCCGATAATCAAACTGGTAATTTGCAACCAGGTTATGTTTGATGATAAAGCTAACGCTGCCAATGCTAACGCTGTTACGAAATACATACAGATAATTAGCCTACGTCGTTCGAGCAAATCACCCAAAGGTACAATTAACAATATTCCTAGGGCATAACCTATTTGCGTCAGCGTTGGTATGAACCCAACTACATGATTCGATACTTGAAATTGTTCTTGAATAACTGCCAATAACGGCTGATTATAATATAGATTCGCAACTGCGGTGCCGCTGGTTACTGCCATTATCAAAACTGTATGCTTTTGTAAACGCGGTTGGTTAGTAGTGCGTGAGCCTTTTTCAGATGCTTTCACCAACATTTCCTCATTAGACGGCGCTCTATATTAATATAGAGATGCCAAAATTTTATAGCATCTCTTACTAACTAAAAGCTATTCTTCAACGCTGGTAACTAAATAGTCTCCTTGTATTGATTTAATGTAGCAGAAGAAAAGATGTTTTTCATACTCTATTTCTTGATTTTCTGTTTCGGCGCCGTTTGAGTTACTGCCACTGCCAACCGTAATATCTGCTGCTACAGTTACTAAGTATTCTTGCTCTGAGTCATTACGTTCTGAAACTTCTATATTGGTAATGTCGCACGATAGTGTTGTTGCCCAAGAATAAGTATCATTATCGAGTGTTGGTTCGCTAGCACTACTATTTGTGCCAACCGAGATGTTCCAGTTGTCCCAGTAGTAAATTCTATCGCCAACGCGCGCGTGTTCTTCTAAAATGTAAGTACGGGCGATGGCACAAAGTTGGTCGTTTGTCGGGTGTCCTGCCGTTTCAATAATAGATGCAGCCTTCATAACTCAAAACCTCAGCGATTTTTTGTTATCTGTTACGTTACATTGCTGGTGGCCATAAATAAAGCTGTTTTAATTTTAAATTTATAATTTGTCGTTAGAAAATATATTGTAAAACTTATCGAATGTATATTAGACGTTGAAGTGGGTGGTGCGTGAAAGCTACATAATCTTGCGTTTTGGTTCAGATTTGTGTAGGCTTTCACGCACCCTACGTGACACACACCGGACATTTTAGGTGCTTAATTTGTTTTTTGACCTGCCCAAGTTACCCATTTATGGGATAATCCTGTTTGCGATTTTTCAGCGCTCATTTCTGTTTCGCTAATAATGGCGCCTGTTAAATCCGCACCTGTAATTTCTGCCTCATATAAGTTTGTGGCTGTTAAATTCGCATGGAAGAGGTTGGCGCCACTTAAGTCAGTACCACTTAATTCTGCTTCGCTCATGTTGGCACGCGCTAAGTTAACCAAAACTAAGCTAGCACTTCTCAAATCGGCGCGACTAAGATTTGTTGCTTCCATGTTCGCATGAATTAAGTCGGCGCCAATAAGATTTGTTTCACTCAAGTTCGCACCACTTAAATTGGCATTATTTAGGTCTGCGTCTGTTAAATTTGCCCGACTTAAATCACAACTACTCAAATTTGTACGGTTGAGGTTGGCGCCACTCAAGTCAGCACCACTTAAATTCGCACCACTTAAATCGATATCAGAAAGATTTAAGGAATGCAAAACAATTCCGTTGAAATCGCGTTCCCCTGCCGCGTACCGATTCAGGAGCATACTTTTATCCATAATATTGCCTCATTCCGGTCTACAGGTTTGTTTTTAAAGAATAGCGAGTCACTTCCTCTCAAGCCACACTTTCAGCAACGATATTATTCGATTGCTTTTTGTAAACGTTTTAGCTAAAACTTGTATTTTTCATTGTGCAGGTGTTTTCTGATTTTATGAAAATTACTTAACATAAATATACGATTTAAAGCTTTAGTAATTTATATTTAGGTATTCAGACTTAATTACAACTTAGAGTATTAAAATAAATTAATTTATGTTACAAAACCTTAGAGACCTGGTTTTTAAAAGAGATTAATGAAAAAACTAGAAGTTTCACTTGTGAGATAAATAAAAGAAATGTATATTATGATTCTCGCACTTTATAGCAAGAAATATTAATTATGAGCGTTGTTGCTGCGAAAAAGTATGCTGATAGACTTGTGTTTGCCGCAGATAGTATCCGTGTGAGCGGTTACTTAAGTGAGACTTCACGAGTATCAGGACACGAACAAGGAAAACTATTTGAGGTAAATGATATTGTAATTGGTAGTGTTGGCTGGATAATGGAATTAAGTTTCATGCAGTTATTTGCACGCAACCACAAACCATCTGCACCAACAGTAGAAGCAGTGTTAGAATATGTCGTTGAATTTTACACATGGGCAAAAAAGAAAGATGACACTTTTGGAAAACGAAACAGTTACTTGATGGGTATGGAAGGAGAAATATTTCGTATTTCCGATGGTTATTTGGTTGAGAAAATCAACGAATTTAGTGCTATCGGTGCTGGTAGAGAATTTGCATTAACCGCAATGTATTTAGATAAAACTCCACAAGAAGCTGTTGAAATTGCTAACGAATTGTGTATTTACTGTTCGGCGCCTGTAAATACCATCGTAAAACCTATAAAAACCACCGTATAACATTCTCGTAGGTTGGGGTAAATAAAATAATATATGTTAGGTTGCCCTACCCTACCCTACGGGAAAACTACCAGTAAAGGGAAAACTACGTTTACGTTAACGGAATATCCTACCCTACCCTGCGGGATATCCTTCGGATAACGGGAAAACTACCAGTAAAGGGAAAACTACGTTTACGTTTACGCATAACGGGACACTACGTGAGCGCAAAGCCTCAACCCAACCTACAATTATATGTCTAGTAAGCTTTTTTTTATAATCTCACTGACAAATTTATTGCCCTGTAAATTTAGGTGAATGTGGTCGTGGTATAAACTTTCTGAGTTTTGGCGCCCATTAAACAAAGGAAGAAAATCTATATAATCAATTTGTCTTGTTTTAGCAAACTCATCAAGTCGCGCGCGTGCTTTAATTTCATAGTCGCGAGAACCTGGTTTTCCTAGTTCCCGTTTCAAGGGTGTCATCGCTAAAACAAATTTACTGTTATTTTGTGTGGCAATATCTTGAATTTTGGCTATTGCTTCTAAATTAATACCTACTCTATCACCCTCTTCTTGCCGCGCTTTTTCTAGTTCGGGTATGGGTTTAGATTTTTGAATATAGCGCTGGTACATTTCCACTAATGCAAGCAATGGTTTTTTGTCGGGATAGTTTTTCTCACGTCCTACTGGTAGTGATGTCGGCGCCGTGGCAAATAAATCATCTGTGTTAATTAGTAGTACAATTGCTTGAGCGTTGAATGTGCCAAATTTTTGTAGATATGCTAGCTCGTTACGTGGCCCCCAAGAGTTCGCTGACGCATTTAATACTTCTGCTGGCGAGTTTTTACTGTTAAGCGACTGCATTATCAAATTGGATATAGTATTTTTCTGGTCAGTCCACCACCCACCGTTTGCTATGGAGTCTCCTAGTAAAAATACTCGTCGTGTCGAAGGTGAGGGGGTTTTCTGTATTGGCGCCCCACGCATCGAATACTCGTTTATCTGTATATAATTACCGTTACGTCGAGTTTGTTGGTTGGGTGCAAGTAAATAACCAATTTCCTTTTCACCAATATAAATTAACGGGTTGCCAAATCCAAATAGTATCCGCAATCCGAGTTCAATCGCGATAAATAATCCTAAACATACAGCCAAAACTGCTACCAGCATAACTTTTACCTGCCTAGCCTCGTCAATCATTAAGTTATTGTGAAAAAATTACGGTCGAATGTTATATCTTATACAAATTTTTAGCAAAATATGAACGCAAACGCGACAGTTAAATTACTGATTATATTTAGCTTTGACATCCGTAATTATGGTGATGTTCTTTTGTTGTGAAGAGAAGTCAAAATCGTTATAAAGGAATGCATCTTTTGCGTGTAAAAGGACTACAATCAAAGCGGGTAAATGCCCAATTCTGTCTTAAGAGGATAATAACGCTATGTCCGACTTAAACCGTGGCATCATGAAGTTCGATGGTGCTGACTCTCCTAAACTAGTGACAATTTCGACTGTGGTTCTGTTAGGCTCTATATTTGCTCTAATTCTTTGGGCATTACAATCGGCTTATGCTGTCGGTTAAGTATTGACGCTTGCTTTTGTATAATTTGATTTTTATAACCCGTTTTGTGTGAGAGACGTTACATGTAACGTCTCTACAATTTATCTCAAATACGTTTAAAAAATATCACTTAAGCATATATACTTATTCAAGCGAAAAATCAAAAAATGTTTTGTTTTAAGATTCTAGCTTTTACATTAAAGACAGGTCTAAAATCCACTGCTTTAGGATGCTTGAACTCTGGGGTTTACTGGTTATATTTGTTATCTGCCCACTCTTAGGCGCCTTGCCATTAATTGCTTGGGTAACACAGATTGTATCGAAGAAGCAATTAGCACAACTCGGTACTGGTAACATTGGTGTCTCTGCTGCGTTTTACCACGGGGGAACGTTAGCAGGAATGTTGGCTGTGTTGTCAGAAGCATTTAAAGGAATTGCGGCAGTTTTACTCGCGCGCGCAGTGTTCCCAGATGGTTCAGCATGGGAATTACTAGCGCTAATTACATTAGTATTAGGTAGGTATTGGATAGCAAAAGGCGCCGGAACAACGAATGTTGTTTGGGGTTTTATAGTTCATGACCCGTTAGCAGCACTTTTTGTATTTTTGCTCGCAGGTGTTAGTTTTACTATAATCCGTTCGCGACAAGCTGCCCAGTATGGAGTGTTACTTTTATTCCCAATTATTGTTACTGTGCTTCACGCCGAAGATGGTTTTAGAATAGTCGCAGCTATTGTACTTGCTGGTTTGCTAGCATGGATTTACAAGCAAATCAAAGACGATATGGATTTGCCTGTAGCTCAAGCAAATCCTGACTCGCAAGCTGCAATGAATTTCTTTCGTGGAAACAGCGAGTCTATTTTGACGTTGGATGATGAACTTGATGCTAATTTTGTTGGTAACAAAGCTGCGAGGTTAGCAGAAATTAAACGTTGGGGTTATTCAGTTCCCAAAGGATGGGTATTACTTCCTTACGAAGACCCAAAACCAATGATTGATTTTCTTCAACCCTCAGAATTATCACCTTTGGTAGTACGTTCTTCAGCAGTAGGTGAAGATACTGAAAATGCTTCTGCTGCTGGACAATACGAAAGTATTTTAAATGTAACTACTAAACAAGAATTACAAACTGCTATTGCGCGGACTCAATCATCGTACAACACTCCATCCGCAGCACAGTATCGGCAAGATAGAAATGTTAAAGAATCCACAATGGCTGTTTTGATACAGCAGCAAATTCGTAGCGTTTATTCTGGTGTGGCATTTAGTCGTGACCCAGTAACCCAAGAAATGGATGCTATCGTTATCGAAGCATTACCAGGAAGTCCCACACAAGTAGTATCTGGTCGCGTCACTCCCGAACAATACCGTGCGTTTGTAATGGAAAGTGACAACGTTTCATTTATCCATCTCGAAGGACAAGGGAAAGTACCCCCAGTCATTATCAAGCAAGTAGCGTACTTAGTTCGTCATATTGAAGAACGTTATCACGGTATACCTCAAGATATTGAGTGGAGTTATGACGGTCAGACGTTATGGGTACTCCAAGCACGTCCCATTACGACATTACTGCCTATTTGGACACGTAAAATTGCTGCTGAAGTAATTCCTGGATTAATTCGTCCTTTAACTTGGTCGATTAATCGTCCTTTAACTTGTGGTGTTTGGGGAGGAATTTTTGCGATAGTTTTGGGAGAGCGTTCGCTTGGTTTAGATTTTAATGATACTGCCACACTTCATTTTTCCCACGCTTACTTTAACGCTACGCTGTTAGGGCAAATTTTTCGCCGTATGGGTTTACCACCCGAAAGCTTAGAGTTTTTAACCCGAGGCGCCAAAATGTCGGCGCCAGCAATTGATACGACGTTACGAAATTTACCAGGATTGTTACGGTTGGTTGGACGCGAATTGTCGTTAAAAAAGGAGTTTCAACGTGATAATCGGCGCCGCTTTACAATTGGGCTGTCACAATTATCACAAGAAATGATTGATGACTTAGATGCAGCCAAATTAATCACGCGCATTGACTATATATTAGAGTTATTACAACGTGCCACCTACTACAGCATTATGGCGCCGTTGAGTGCTGCACTCAGACAAGCAATATTTAAAGTAAAAGATACAGATATTGATAATACACTTACTCCCGAAGTCTCAGCAGTACGTGATTTACAACAGCTAGCGCAACAAGCAAAGCAAATACTGTCTGCAACACCACCAGAAAACCGCACAGGTGTCGCAGAATTTGACCCCGATAATGTATTCGAGGACTTAGCTGTTTCAACAGAAGGGCAAAAAATCTTAACAGCATTTGAATTTCTCTTAAATAAATACGGTTACTTAAGCGAAGTTGGGACAGATATTGCTATCCCAACTTGGAAAGAAGAACCCGAAAAAATCAAAAGATTATTCGTGCAGTTTATGCTTTCCGAACAACCAAAGGTCAAAAAACGCAGAAAACGTCCTCTGCTTGTTCAGGGTCGCGTAGACATGAAAGGAAAAGTTACCGAAGTTTACTCACGTCTACTTGCTTTTTTACGCTGGAGCTTTATAGCTTTAGAAGATAAATTCTTACATGCAGGCTTTTTACTGCAAAAAGGTGATATTTTCTTCTTAGAGTTTCAGGAAGTGCGCGAACTGGTAGAAGCACCAACTCCCGAAAAGATAAGTCGCTTACAAGTATTAATTTATCGTAGACGTTCTCAACTCGAACGCGATGGACAACTCAACCCTCCTTTACTTGTTTACGGTACCGCTCCCCCAATTGTCCCAGCTTTAATGCCTGCTTTGGCGCCCGACCAAGTTATGCACGGTATTGGTGCAAGTCCCGGACAAGCAGAAGGAAGGGTAAAAGTACTGCGTAACCTCCAAGAAGTTCCCGACATTGATGACGACACAATATTAGTTGTACCTTATACAGACTCTGGATGGGCGCCTATTTTAATTAGAGCCAAAGGAATTATTGCAGATGCAGGTGGAAGACTTTCTCACGGCGCCATTATTGCTCGCGAATATGGGATTCCCGCGATAATGGATGTACGCAATGCTACATGGGTATTACAGGATGGTCAACGAGTCCGAATCGATGGTTTTAGGGGCATTGTGGAAATAGATAATGACCTAAGACCACAATGAAATTTACCTTAATCCTTAGATTTGTCTTTATCCTGGTTCCATCGCCCAGCTTTTTTTGCTGCTTCGGTAAGAAGATATTCAATTTGGGAGTTGACACTTCTCAAATCATCTGCAGACCATTTTTCCAAAACTTCGTACAGCTTAGAATCTAAACGTAGTAGAAAGCGTTTCTTCTGACTCATGTCAATTATAAAGAGTGCCAGTATTAATTACTGGTTGCGCGGTTTGCTCGGAAGTTAATACAACTAACAAGTTATTAATCATAGACGCTTTACGCTCGTCATCTAAATCAATCATTTGGTCAGCACTCAGACGGTTTAGGGCTTCTGATACCATACCCACGGCGCCTTCGACAATTTGGCGCCGTGCATCAATTAGTGCTTTGGCTTGTTGGCGCCGTAACATCATTTGGGCAATTTCTGGTGCATAAGCCAAGTGTGAAATTCGTGCTTCAATAACTTCTACTCCTGTTACTTCCAAGCGCGCTTGTAATTCATGCTTGAGTGAGTGAGCAATTTCATTAGGTATTCCTCGCAGTGAAGGAGTATCGTTTGGCGTATCGTATGGATAGCGAATTGCTAAAGCCCGAATTGCAGTTTCGCTTTGAATAGCGACAAACTCTTGATAGTCATCGACAGCAAATTTAGATTTTGCCGTATCCACAACTCTCCAAACAACGACGGCAGCTATTTCAATGGGACTTCCTTCAGCGTCGTTAACTTTAATTATCTTACTGTTGAAGTTACGAACTCGCAGCGAAATCTGGTATTTGCTCGCAAATGGATTTGTCCACCAAAAACCTGGTTCGCGAACTGTACCTATATATTTACCAAAAAATACCAGCACTACTGCTTTATTCGGTTCAACACTGAAAAATCCTGATATCGACGGAATCACAACAACTAATAACACTGCTGTCAACCACGCAATTCCCTCAGCTAGGGAGTCATCAATAAAATCAGCTATTTTTAGACCTCTTTGTAGTACAGTTTCCAATCCGTGAACGCTGTTCCATAAATACCAGGCGCCGAACACAGAAATGGCACCGACTATAACTAGCATTACAAACCCATTTAGCTTGAACGCAGGAGATTCCTTAATATTCTGTTCCATAGCCGCAATATCACTTAGTTATCATAATGATATCACTATAACATCAAAAAAAATGTCTTGTGGGATATGCTCTCTGGTGCCGCCTACACACCAAGCGTACTGAAACTAATTATGGCAAGCAACATAGTTATAAACACTGCATAAGATGTCTGTTTACGAAACACTCTTTTCATCAGAAAAATAATTGATTAGTATCAGTAAAAGTAATACCTAGTGTAGGTGACAAGTACTTGGGGGCCAAACCACACAGTTATAAAATTTACATTTAATATTTATAAATGTTTCTTAATTTATCTTCATAAAGTTTCTTAAAAAGCGTAAAATGAACAGATACATAGATGAATTAAAATTGTTTGCATAAGAGATTGAGTATGTATTGAATAGGCAAGGGTAATTTTGGCGTGATATATAAGTTTTTACTTATATGTCCAATCTAATATTTATTTAATTATTGGTGGTTTAAAATGACCAAAATGGCAAGAAACACTGTAAGCTAAATTAAACAACGTTAATTAATGTTTCTAAGTAACACGGAAAATTAACGTAATTGAAATAACTGGTTGCTAATAAGTGTTCCTCAACTAGTTTCTTGTAGTTATTGGTTGAGTTAATGGCAACGATAGAAAAAAACAGATTTAATTAAGAGCGCAAGAAGCCATTAAGTTTCGCTTGCTAGCTTTGCCATACCAAAAATTACATATTCACCAACAGGAGAATCACAATGTCGGAGTTTTTCAAGCAAGTTTCTCGTAGAAAATTCATCGTTACAGCAGGTGCGTCTGCGAGTGCAATATTGCTCAAAGGTTGTTTGGGAAATCCGCCAGAAGCGGGCGGTGGCAGCGCTTCTACTGGTTCGTCTAGCACTGGTTCCACTGCACAGCCAGTTGCTAATATTAGTTCTGAGCAGAAACCAGAAACTACAAAAGTTAAACTTGGTTATATTCCAATTGTGGAATCGGCGCCGTTAATTATCGCGAAAGAAAAAGGATTTTTTGCGAAATACGGAATGTCGGATGTTGAGCTTTCCAAACAAGCTTCTTGGGGTTCTGCGCGCGACAACGTAGAAATTGGTTCTGCTGGTGGTGGTATTGATGGTGGACAATGGCAAATGCCAATGCCGCATATGATTACTGAAGGTTTAATCACCAAAGGAAATCAGAAGATTCCCATGTATGTACTGTGTCAGTTGATTACACATGGTAATGGGATTGCGCTAGCTAATAAGCACGCGGGTAAAGGTTTTGGATTAAAACTAGATGGTGCAAAAGGTTTAATAACTCAGTTAAAATCATCGACTCCCTTCACAGCTGCATTTACCTTCCCACAAGTCAACCAAGATTTATGGATTCGTTATTGGATGGCAGCAGGTGGAATTGACCCAGATGCTGATATCAAACTTTTAACGGTACCTGCAGCACAAACTGTAGCGAACATGAAGACCGGAACAATGGATGCATTCAGCACAGGTGACCCCTGGCCTTACCGCATCGTTAAAGATAAAATCGGTTTCTTGGCGATGTTAACAGGAGAAATGTGGAAAAATCACCCCGAAGAATACTTCGCAATGCGAGGCGATTGGGTTGACAAAAATCCTAAAGCTACTAAAGCTTTGTTAAAGGGAATCATGGAAGCACAGCAGTGGTTAGATAATTTTGATAACCGCAAAGAAGCTGCTGAAATATTAGGTGGACGTAATTATTTCAACCTTCCTGCTGACATTCTTGCAGAACCTTTCCAAGGCAAGTATGATATGGGAGATGGGCGCAAAATTGATGATAAAAAGTTAGCCGCATATTATTGGAAAGATGAAAGAGGAAGCGTTTCATATCCTTATAAGAGTCACGATTTATGGTTCATAACTGAAAACGTGCGTTGGGGTTTCTTACCACCAGATTACCTCGCTAACGGCGGCGCTAAAGCAAAAGAGTTGATTGATAGAGTCAATAAAGAGAATATTTGGAAAGAAGCTGCTAAAGAAATGAATATCGCAGCAGCAGATATTCCAACCGATACATCGCGCGGAGTAGAAGAGTTTTTCGATGGCGTAAAATTTGACCCAGCAAAACCTGAAGAGTACCTCAAGAGTCTCAAAATCAAGAAAGTTGCTATTTAGTTTAAACTCAAAGATTAATCGCTAATGGGAGACACCCCCATTAGCCCCATAAAAACCCCAAGGAGATAATTCAATGACAACTGTTCAAAGACGACCGGCTGCAATGGACGGTAATGGTTTTGCCGCGCGTATACAGAAGCAAATTCCCGAATTGATTCCCCCAGCGATTGCGATTGGAGTATTTTTAACCGTATGGCAACTATTTTCTTGGATACCAGGAGCAACATTACCTGGACCAATAAAAGTAATTCAAGACACTTGGATTTTGATTTTATACCCCTTTTATGATAAAGGCGGTACTGACAAAGGTTTATTTTGGCAAATATTAGCTAGTTTGCAGCGAGTTGCAATCAGCTACACCCTCGCGGCAATTGTTGGTATTGGCTTAGGGATTTTGATTGGTGTTAATAAAACCATTAATAAAGCATTAGACCCTTTGTTCCAATTATTAAGAACCGTACCTCCTCTTGCTTGGGTACCTATTTCTTTAGCAGCACTCCGTCAAAACGAACCCGCTGCACTTTTCGTAATCTTCGTCACTGCAATTTGGCCCATCTTAATTAACACTGCGGTAGGTGTAAAAGAAATTCCCGTCGATTACAACAACGTTGCGAAAGTACTACAACTCAACAAAAAGGAATATTTCTTCAATATATTGATTCCTGCTGCGCTGCCTTACATTTTCACTGGTTTAAGAATTGCGATTGGTTTGGCTTGGTTGGCGATTATCGCGGCAGAAATCGTAATGTCTGGTATCGTCGGAATTGGGTTCTTTATCTGGGAAGCTTACCAAAACAACAACGTGAGTGAAGTTATTTTGGCGCTAGTTTACATAGGCCTTGTCGGTCTGATACTTGACAAATTTATGGTATGGCTTCAAGGACGTATTCTTCCTCCTGAAAGATAATAGTAGCGTGGGCACTGCCCACCACATCGGTTTGCTTTCAAGATATTTTTATAACTTTACCCCCCAATTACAGCTATGTCTATGTTTGTTGGTGTTGACCAAATCGATAAGGTCTTTGAATTAACCGATGGTGGCAAGTACGTTGCACTTAAAGGTATCGACCTGCAAATTAAAAAAGGTGAGTTTGTATCTTTAATTGGTCACTCTGGTTGCGGTAAGTCAACTTTATTAAATATGATTGCTGGTTTGGATCTGCCAACCGAGGGTCTTGTCACTTTAGAAGGACAAAAAATTACTAAACCAGGCCCCGACCGGATGGTAGTTTTCCAAAACTATTCTTTATTACCTTGGCGCTCAGTACGCGAAAATATTGCCTTGGCTGTTGATGCAGTTATGCCTGGTATACCTGCTGGTGAGCGTCGAGCAATTGTTGAAAAACATATTGATATGGTGGGTTTGCGACCACACGCCGATAAATCCCCTACAATGCTTAGTGGTGGACAAAAGCAACGGGTTGCTATTGCTCGCGCACTCGCTATTAGGCCCAAATTATTATTACTTGATGAACCTTTCGGCGCCTTGGATGCCTTGACACGAGGTAATTTACAAGAGCAGTTGATGCAGATATGTGAAGAAAATGAAGTAACTGCTGTGATGGTAACGCACGACGTTGACGAAGCAGTATTACTATCTGACCGTATCGTAATGCTTACCAACGGTCCCGAATCAAAAATCGGTGATATCCTCGAAGTCGATATTCCCCGTCCTCGCAAGCGTATGGATGTTGTTGAACACCCTAGCTACTACAGCTTGCGAAGTGAAATGATTTACTTCCTCAACCAACAAAAACGTATCAAGAAACTGCGTGCGCGTAAAACAGCAGCAGTATCACGCCACGGTTTAGAAAAAGTTAACTTAGAAATAGGCTTTGTACCATTAACTGCCTGCGCTCCTCTTGCTATCGCTAAAGAAAAAGGTTTCTTTGCAAAACACGGCTTGGATGAGGTTCACCTCATGCGTGAAACAAGCTGGCGCGGTATTGTAGATGGTATTGCTGCTGGGTACCTTGATGCTGCCCAAATGCCTTCTGGTTTACCAATGTGGATGACTTTAGGTGGACATCGCAACAAACCTATACCTGTAGTTACCGCTTTGACAATGACCCGTAATGGTAACGCCATTACTCTCAACAAGAACTTTTTGAAGCAAGGTGTTCAAGGGTTATCTGACTTTAAAGATTTTTTATTGCGAACTCGTAACAAACGTCATACAATGGGTGTAGTACACCCTGCTTCCATGCATAACTTATTACTACGGTACTGGTTAGCTGCCGGTGGTATAGACCCTGATAAAGACGTACATATTCAAACAATTCCTCCTGCTCAGATGGTTGTCGATTTACAAAATGGTAGTATCGATGGTTACTCTGTAGGAGAGCCTTGGAATATCCGTGCTGCTGAAGAAGGTACAGGTTTTACTATTGCAACCGACCTCGAAGTGTGGTTAGGACATCCAGGAAAAGTTTTGGGTGTGCGTGAAGATTGGGCGGAAAGATATCCAAATACTCATATAGCTTTAACTAAAGCGTTGCTTGAAGCTTGCTATTACTGCTCGCTGCCTGAAAATAGCGAAGAAGTTCGTCACATTTTGGCACGACCAGAATATGTCAGCACCGACATCGATTACATTCAACTCGGTGATTATGGCGATACGTGTGATTTAGAACATCAGGTAGAGTATGCTCACCACCAGTTCTACGCGGAGTCAGCAATTAACCGCCCAAGTCGAACCGAACAAATCTGGATTATGACACAACTCGCGCGTTGGGGTGATGTTCCATTCCCACGCAACTGGGTAGAAGTTGTTGAACGGATATGTCGTGTTCGTGTTTTTAGTACTGCTGCGCGTGAACTTGGTTTAGACATCAGCTACACCCGCCAACCCATTAAATTATTTGATGGCACACCATTTGATGCCGATAATCCCATCGACTACCTTAATAAGCTCAAAATAAAACAAGATTTCTCCATTGCTGAAGTCGTTCTCGACTCACCCACACGTTCAGTAGCAGCGTAATAAAAAGAGAGTGAGAGGGTGAGAGGGTGATATGGTGAGCAAAGATACTCTCACACTCCCACACTCCCACACTCCCACACTCCCGTTCACACTTTCCCCCAATTACTAAACATTATGCAAAACCGCACTTTTAAAGTTAACGATTCCCCCACCAGAGACAGGTTAGGACAACCTCTTGTAAGTGGCGCCTCGGTTGCTAGTGGCAAAAAACCATATGTAGAAATTAAAGACGTTAGTAAAGTTTATCCAACCAAGAAAGGGCCCTTCACTGTTCTTGATGGTGTAAATCTAAACGTATATCAGGGGGAATTTATTTGTGTAATTGGTCACTCTGGTTGTGGTAAATCTACGCTGCTAAACATGGTGTCGGGTTTTAACCATCCCACAAGTGGTGAGGTGTTACTCGAAGGTAAACCTATCACTAAACCAGGCCCAGACCGGATGGTAGTATTCCAAAACTATGCATTGTTACCTTGGAGAACCGCGTTTGAAAATATTTACTTAGCTGTTAACGCTGTTTACCCAGATAAACCCGAAGCGGAAAAAAGAGCTATCGTTCGCGATAACTTAGCAATGGTGGGACTTGCAGACGCAATGGAAAAGAAACCCATGCAAATGTCGGGTGGTATGCGTCAACGGGTTTCTATTGCACGTGCGCTTTCTATTCGTCCCAAAGTTTTAATTTTAGACGAACCTTTCGGCGCCTTGGATGCTATCACTAAGGAAGAATTGCAGGAAGAGTTGCTCAAAATTTGGAGTGACAACCGTGCAACTGTATTAATGATTACCCACGATATCGACGAAGCACTGTTCCTCGCTGATAAACTCGTAATGATGACCAACGGTCCACACGCGAAAATTGGCGAAGTCATGGAAATTCCTTTCGACCGTCCTAGAGACCGCGCACGCATTATGGACGACCCACGTTATTATAAACTTCGTAACTACGCTCTTGACTTCCTCTTCAACCGTTTCGCACACGATGATGTAGGTTAACGATATCTTAGAAACCGGATTTTTTGCTCGATAACTTGTAGTTAAAACGACTATATTGTGTAAAAACCCGGTTTCTTTACGAAAACCCAATGAATAACGTAAAGGGAGGCATAAGTTTGTCTCCCTTATATTTTATTTACATAAATATACTTGCAAATCTCCAGCTTTAGAAAGATGATATTTATGGCTA
>NZ_MRCD01000145.1 GCF_001904745.1 Calothrix sp. HK-06 | reverse complement strand
CTTTTCGGACAATTAAGGAGCAATGTTTAGCGGTATTGTCTCCTAGTGATGAAGTGCGGGTAATTATTCGCAGCGTTGCACCGCAGTTGCGTAAGCTTCCTTGGCATTTATGGGATTTATTTGAATATTTTCCTAATGCGGAAGTCGGTTTAAGTTCGCTTTCTTCACAGCGTTTTACTAGGCAATACCGTCCGGTTGTAAGAATTTTAGTTGTTTTGGGCAATAGTGAGGGTATTAATGTTCGTGAAGATGAGAGGGAGTTGAAAAGTTACTGTAGTGATGCGGCTGAAATTTTGGTTTTGGCTGAACCAAAACCAAGTCAGTTGAATGAGTGTCTTTGGGATGAGAAAGGTTGGGATATTTTATTTTTCTCTGGTCATAGTTGTACTGAGTCTGCACAAGGAAGAATTTTTCTTAACCAAACTGATAGTTTGACGATGCAAGATTTGAAAGAGGGGTTGAAAACAGCGGTTCGTCGTGGTTTACAGTTGGCTTTTTTTAATTCGTGCGACGGTTTGGGTATTGCTGCTGAGTTGGAGAGTTTGCATATTCCGCAAATTATTGTAATGCGCGAAGGAGTTCCTGATAAAGTCGCTAACCAGTTTTTGAAGTACTTTTTTCGGGAGTTTACGCGCGGTCAGTCTTTATATAAATCTGTAAATATCGCACGCAAAAAGTTACAGGGGTTAGAGAAGGATTTTCCTTGTGCTAGCTGGTTGCCTATTATTGTTCAGAATTTACTGGAAAAACCTCCGACTTGGCTTTCTTTAGGCGCCATCTTTCACTGTCCCTATCGTGGGTTAGCTGCGTTTACAGAGAAGGATGCACCTTATTTTTATGGCAGGGAAGAGGTGACGCAACGGTTGGTTACTAAGGTGAAGCACTCTTCCTTGGTCGCTATTGTTGGCGCCTCGGGCAGTGGTAAGTCTTCGGTTGTGTTTGCTGGGTTGGTGCCTTCCTTGAAGCAGGATAAAAGTAATGATTGGCAGGTTGTTTGTTTTCGTCCAGGCTACTGTGTTTTTGAATCTTTAGCTATAAGTATTGGTGACCTAACCCCCCAACCCCCTTTAGAGCAAGGGAACGTTGAGGCAACTGGCGTGGAGAGGTTAAACCAGTTGGAATTGGAAGTTGAGTTAAAGTCGAGTAGTTATGCTTTACAAAACTTAATTGAACCGATTGTTTTTGTCTCTCCTCGGCGCCGATTACTTATTATTGTTGACCAATTTGAGGAGGTTTACACGCTAATTAGTGATGCGGCAGAACGTAAGCTGTTTATTGATAGTTTACTTAATGCTGTTGAGAATATTCCTGGTTTGACAGTGGTTTTGACGCTGCGAGCTGATTTTTATGGCGAAGCTTTATTTTATAATCGATTCGCTGATGCTTTGATTGGCACCCAGTTTAATTTGGGGGCGATGAATGTTGATGAGTTAAGGTTAGCGATTGAGCAACCTGCTAAGAATATTAATGTTGAGTTGGAATCGGGGTTGACAGAAAGATTAATTCATGCTGTGTCAGAGTCTCCGAGTGATTTACCTCTACTTGAATTTGCTTTGACTCAGTTGTGGGATAAACAATACGAAGGTAAACTGACTCATCAAGCTTATGAAGAAATTGGTGGTGTGGAAACTGCATTGCCACATTATGCGGAAGCTGTTTATGGCAAACTCAGCGTCACTGATCAAAAGAAGATGCAGCAGATATTTATTCAGTTAGTGCAACCGGGAGAAATTAATGCAGATATTCGTCGTCTTGCCACTCGTGAGGAAGTTAAAGATAACTGGGAGTTAGTTACTAAGTTAGCTGACGCACGTTTGGTTGTGACGAACCATAATGAAGTTACAGAAACGGAAACTGTAGAAATAGTTCACGAAGCATTAATCAAAAACTGGCGCCGTCTGCGAAAATGGATGCGAGAAGATGGAGAATTTCGGCGCTGGCAAGAACAACTTCGGGCTGCCGTGCGACAATGGGAAAATAGCGATAGAGATACAGGCGCCTTATTACGGGGTAAACCGTTAGCTTTTGCTGAAAACTGGTTATTGGAACGTTTGAGTGAACTTAGTACATTTGAACAGCGTTTTATCAATTTCAGTATCAAGTTACGCGACAAAGAGCAAAAAGCTAAGATTGCTGCAAAAAGACAAGCTATTATCATGTTGACAGTAGCTTTGCTAGCAACGTTTATATTTGCTTGTGTAGCTGTAGCACAACGACATCAAGCGCAGGTGAGCGAGTTAAAAACATTGGTTTCTTCAGCTAAATCGCTGTTAAACTCAGAAAATGAGGTTGAAGCATCTCTAACTGCGCTAAAAAGTATTCAAAGTTTAAAGAACTTTCCAACATTAGATAGTAAAGCGAGAACTAAATTTACTGCTGAAATTCTAGAAATTTTAAATCCGATTCGCCAGTATAATCAGTTAGACGGACATCAAAGTTATGCCACCAGCGTTGCTTACAATGCTGATGGCAGTCTTTTAGCATCAGCAAGTGACGATGCGACGATTAAGATTTGGCAGCGTGATGGTAAGTTGCTGCAAACGCTAAAAGGACACAAAGACAATGTTTTTAGCGTTATTTGGGACAAAAACAGCCAAATTCTCGTTGCTGCAAGTTTTGATCAAACGATTACTGTATGGCGCCGTCTCGAAGAGGGTCTTTTTGAGACTAAACCTGTTATCAGGATATCAGAACCAGACGAAGTATGGGGAGTTGCATTGAATTCTCAAAGTAATATTTTGGCAACTTCTACAAAAAGCGGTCAAGTTAAGCTGTACAGTCTAGACGGTAAATTAATTAAAACTATTGCAGCACATAACTCGAAAATTTGGAGTGTCAACTTTAGTCCAGACGGAAAAATTGCCACAGCAGGCGCCGATAACTTGATTAAAATATGGAATATAGAAGGGACACTTTTAACAACCTTGAAAGGTCATACAGACCAAGTTTTGAGTGTCAACTTTAGTCCAGACAGTAAAAGTTTAGTTTCCACTAGTCTTGATAGAACCGTTAGACTGTGGGATATAACGGGTAAATTATTACATACATTTGAAGAAGCTCACCCAGAAGAAGTATTAGACGCGCGCTTTAGTCCTGACGGTAAATATATCACCTCCGCAGGCGCCGATAATAAACTCATGGTTTGGGATATTGCCCAAAAGCGAGAACTGTACTCTTTTAAACAACGTGGAGGTAAGATATCAGAAATCATCTTTAGTCCAGACGGTAAGACCATTGCCAGTGCCAGCGATGATAAAACAGTCAAACTATGGCGTTTAAAAGGTATTTTACCAACTTTAGAAGGCACTTGTTTCAGCATCAGTCCTGATAATAAAACCATTGCCATCGGAAACGATGAAGGTATCATCACTTTACAACGGCATAACAAAACACTACAAATTAATGCACATAAAGGTAAAATTGTCAAAGTAATTTTTAATCATACAGGTAATAGTATTGCGAGTATTGGCACCGATAATCAAATCAAACTTTGGAATCTTGAAGGTAAACTTTTAAAAAGCTGGCAAGGGCACAGCGGTAACAGTATACTTCCTTATAACCCTATTCAAGATATCAGCTTTCACCCCAACGGAAAAATCCTTGCCACTATTGGTGGTATCGACAAGCAAGTAAACTGGTGGAACCTCGAAGGGACTTTAATCAAAAACTGGCAAGATGATAACAAAATAACGAGTATCATCTTTAGTTCTGATGGAACTTTGGCTACTGCTGGCGCCGTAGTAAAATTATGGAGTCAAGAAGGTAAACTACTGCGAACACTCCAAGGACATACAGAGAATATTACCTCTATGACATTTAGTCAAGACGGTAAATATATAGTTACGGCAAGTAATGATAAAACAGTTAAAATATGGCAAAATAATGGAACCTTATTACAAAACCTACCTCATCCCAATAACGTTTATAGTGTTGCCATCAGTCCTGATAACCAACTGGTAGTTACATCAACTATAGATAAAACTATCCACTTCTGCAGTTTTGATGGAACACTGCTGCACACTATTGCTGAACTTGAAGATGTAGTTAACGAAGTTGGTTTTAGTTCTGACGGTAAAATGCTAGCTTTCGCAGATTTAAATAAAGTCACTTTATGGAACTTAGATTTAAATTATTTACAAAGACAAACCTGTAACTGGTTAGGAGATTATCTTACAACTCATCCTAGTTTAAATGAGGATAAGGGCAGGCAGGAATATTGCAATAGTCGATAATCTCCGCTTAATAAGGGGGGCTCAAAAAACACCCCCAGCAATTAACCAACACTCAAAAACCCATGCCACACTTAAAACAAATCACTTTTACCCTACTCACCTTCCTAACACTCAGCGCAAACATACCCCAAACACTAGCGCAAACAAAACCAAGCGACTGGTTGCACGAAGGAATAATCAAAGCCAACGAAAAAAACTATACAGAAGCATTATCTAACTTTACAAAAGCCATAGAAATAAATCCGCAATACGCCGAAGCATATTATCAACGCGGTTTAATATATAGCAAATATGCACAAGGCAAAGTCCCAAGTCCCGACGGCGCCTCACCAGGTTGTCAAATAACAGATAAAATCAACACTATATGTGAAGTAAAAACAGCAGCAAATTGGAGACAGCAGAAAAAACAGCAAGCAATTACAGACTTTACTCAAGCGATATCACTAAAATCTCAATACGCAGCAGCATACCATCAAAGGGGGCTAGCGCAAGAAACAAAACAGGATAAATTAAAAGATTTTGAAATAGCAAATAAACTGTATTTAGAAAGAAGTATATTTAATTTACAAAACAAAGACTATAAACAAGCCGCAGAAACACTAAAAAATATAGATGAAATATACGCCAATATAAAATTTATCAGTGCTACATCATCAAAACAACAGGAGCCAAAAAATCCAATTGGTTCTTCTACAAAATCTCCTGAATTAAAAAAAGACCCAGAAGAAATGATGAAGCAAGCTAATCAAGCTCTAAATAAAGGAGATACGCAGAATTCTCTGCGGTTGTATAAAGTAGTAGTCCAAATTTTCCAAGAGAAAAAAAGCGCCAGAGTTAAAGAAGTACAGCAAATTATTAACGCACTTGAAGGTAAAAAGTAAATAGTCAACATAATTACTACTTCAGACGCAAAGTACACAGAGAGGAATGAGACAGAGGTAAAAATTGGCGCTGTATTTTCATAATTAATCAGATGAAATACTAGAGATATATATATTTTTGTTACGCGCGCAAGCTCGTGCACTCAGCATCAAAAAAGCTTACACATTTGACATAATCATTATTCAAGTGTAAGCTTTTGCAATTATTTACGAAAAAATTTTATTCGTAAATAATTATCAAATGATGATTCTATCTATATATTTTTTAATATATTCATTACTTGTTCATAGTCAGCATTCTTATCTTGCTCTTGGAAAAGCTGTGCAGCTTTTCGGAAATTTTTTCTAGCGCTTTGCTTGTCTCCCATCTCATTGTAGTAAACAACTCCCTGATTGTAATAAGCATCAGCATACTGAGGATTAATTTGAATCGCTTTGGTGTAATCAGCAATCGCTAAATCTGATTTTTTCTGGTATGCGTAAACATTTCCCCGATTGTAGTAAGCCTTAGCATACTGAGGATTAATTTGAATCGCTTTGGTGAAATCAGCAATCGCTAAATCTGATTTTTTCTGGTCATCGTAAACAACCCCCCGATAGTTGTAAGCTTGAACGTATTGAGGATTAATTTGAATTGCTTTGGTGAAATCAGCAATCGCTAAATCTGATTTTTTCTGGTCATCGTAAACAAGTCCCCGATTGTAGTAAGCTTGAGCGTCTTGAGGATTAATTTGAATCGCTTTGGTAAAATCAGCAATCGCTAAATCTGATTTTTCCTGGTATGCGTAAACAATTCCCCGATTTTCGTAAAACGCAGGACGAGGAGCTAATTGAATTGCTAATGTTATTGCTATTTCTGCCTCAGAATACCGCTTTAAATTTTCTAGTACTTTCCGTTTCTCATTAAACAAGTTTGGATTTTTAGGTTGGTGTTCAATTGCTTGATTTATCGCGACTAATGCCTGTTCATATTGCTTTAAAGATCGATACACCAAGCTTTGTATTCGCAAAGCAGCAATGTAATCTGGTTTCAGCTTTACCGCTTCTAATAGTGCTATTGCAGCTTCTTGATATTTTCCTTGCGAACCTAATGCTAAACCTTTACCATAATATGATAAGTATGCTACATCCTTTTCACGTTTAATCGCTTCATCAAAGGCTTGAACTGCTTCATCATAACGACCCAAGCGCCATAGTTGATTTCCTCTTTCTAACCATTGAGTTGCGATTGTATTACCTTTTGAAATATCTGCTGATAATACCGTATCAACTATGAACTGTTCTTGTTGTGCATTTAATAGAGGTGCTTGTGTATTTTCTGCTGAAAGCAGGTTGACACCAAATTCTTTCTGCAATCCAATAAATGTACTAGTAGGTATCCCTAAACTATATCCGATTTGTACTTTACTCTCACTACTTCCATCACCCGCTTTTTTATCAATCTCTTCTCCTTCTGCGAGTCCATGAATACCAATGACTCGACCTGTGGAGTCTAAAACAGGACCACCGCTCATTCCACCATAAGTTATACTTGTATAAACCAACTCGTACCCACCAGTTAACGAACTTGCACTTTGTAAGGAGCCAGAACTTTTAGTTTCAAAATCAGACTGGTTAGACTGCACTAAACCCTGTTCCTTATCAAAAATCTGCCCGACTGTAAATCGCCAGGGTGAATTACTTCCTTGTTTTGGATACCCAGCAGTGAACATGTAGTTGTACTCATTAAGAGTATAATTTGCCAGAGTCGCGACTGAGTAGTTTTGGTTACTGGTAAATTTAACTACTGCTAAATCAACACCTTCTCTGATTTTAATGGCGCCTGACTCCACAGTATACTGTTTGCCATTTAAGTCGCGAACTGAGTAACTATAGTTTATGCATGGCTTGGTTGCGTCATCTCCTGCATTTCTTTCACAAACAACATGCGCTGCTGTTAGTACTGTGTAAGTATTTCCTTGTTTGGCGATAATAACTCCCGAACCGTTGGCTGTGCTTGTACTATCGATTCTAACTGTAAATTGTTTTACTTTTTTCTCTAAATCTCCTAACCATCCTGTGTATTGTATATCTGGTGTAGTGGAGGGAGTCTTTGGGTAAGGTAAATTATATGCAATCAGGTTGTCTGGCTGTACTTGTGCTAAGACTGTTAAAATTGGAATTCCCCAGCTTAGTTTTCGCATTCGCTGAATTTCTTCGTCGCTTGGGCGCCTGCCGTTTTGATATTCATAACCTGTGTTTAAAATTGGATAAGCAGTTTTGCCGTTAATACCGATAATATGTCCTTGAGGGTTGAGAATGGCGCCACCACTCATACCTTGTTCGATATCGCTTGTATAACCGATTTGGTATCCTTCTTTAAGCAAGGAATCAGTTATCTTTTCAATTTTACCCGCGCGATATATTATTTTACCTTGCTCGCTAGAAAAACCAGCAGCAATAACTGACATATCTACCGAAGCAGGGGAATCTTGAACTTGTGTAACGCAATAATTTTGGTTTGTTTCAAATTTTAATAATGTTAAGTCGTATTTATTAAAGTTCGCTTGGGGTTCAATTCTTGCAGGATAAGTTTTGCCGTCACTAGTTTGTAGGGTAATGGAGTTTGCTCCCTTGACGACATGAGAGTTTGTGAGGACGAGGTAACTGTTACCGTTTTTAGCCAATAAAGTTCCCGAACCGGAGTTGTTGTCACCTGTTACTTTTACAGTTATTTGACTGGCAAGTGTTTGTAATTGGGCTTGAGAATATTCTGCATTTTCTTCGTTTTTTTCTGGTTTGATGTTCTCTAGACAATTAGTAATGGGCGCCTTGTTGGCGGATATTGTGATTGCTGAGGCGGGTAGTTGTAGAAGTAGTAATGTAGGTATGATGAACAGTTTTTTATTCATGATTTTATGATGATTGATTTATTAAATTTGCTAACTTTTCAAAGCTTTTTGAAACCTCTCCACGCCAGTTGCCTCAACGAGGGGAACCCCCGCACGGCAGTTCTCTCTGCACGGCACTGGCTCCCCAACCCCTCCTCTGCAAGGATACAGAAGAGCGAATGGTAGGTCTTACCCCTCACCCAAACGATTTAATGGGGTTTTTGAGCTACCATTTGAGGCGCCACTTATTGCTGAAATGCTTGATTTATCGTTCAAGTGTAGGGTGTGACCCCCGAATCGCCAGCAGTATCTTTACCTTCATCTTAAATACCTTAAAATATTGCTACAGTTATATTACTGACAAAAAACAGCTTTTTTATGCGAGCTGTGTAAATTTTATTTGTCAAGAATGCTTTTGGTAAAAAAATACTATCTAGATAGAGGGGAAGTTTCAAGGTCGAATATTACTCAACTTCATACTTCTGTTCAATCAAAGATAAAAGATTTTCTTGTATCGGTGTCAAATACAGAGTTAGTAGGTGAAAAAAATTAAAAGCCTAAGTTAGCCTAAGTTGGGCTAATTTAGTCTAACTTAGGATTAGCCACACTTCAGAAGGTATTAAGTGCTGCCTACGTATAAACCGAACGATTAAAATTAAAATTTACCAGTTTACTTTGAGGCAATAAATATAATTGAGGTGCCACACTAAGGATAAGATGGCACCCCACTCATTAATTAACTATTTTTTAAAGTTCAGAGTCTTTATAAATTTGACTCCGTTTTATAACGAAATGTAACTTAATAATTAGACTCTCATCAAATTACTTCTAAATACTCATACTTAATGTTTTATTTAGATTTACTAAATATAGAACATAGATATTAAAAGTGATTCTCGAACGGCAACTCTTGCCGTTCGGTAGACAAACCAATCGAGAATCTATAGTGGCGCCTTTCACCGTTTCTGTAAGTATTCGGTGAGATTTTCTTTTTCAAGGTCGGGATTAATTGTGATTAAAAATTGGTCGCGTTTGCCTGGGGTGTTAATGACTGGAGTTGTAGTTCTGGAGGCATTACGGTAAACTCCAAATGATTGGCGAGAGTTGTTAACTAGTTCTTCTAGGTTAATATCGTCTGCTTGTAAATGTTGCTTGAGGTTTACTGGTCTAAATTCTATTTTTTCGTCATTGGGTTTTACTACCCAGATATAATGACTCAATGAGAAAACCTCGAACGACTAATTCGAGGCGCCGAGGGTATATTAAATTAAGTAAGTGTGTTGTAAATAGAGTAATATCGAAAAATTATGGCGCCGTTTCCAGCATTTCAAGTACCGACTCAAGCCACCTCAAATGTTGCACCGTTTTATCACGTCCCTTGGCTGTATTCAATGTCATTTGTGAATATGGCTGACCTTTTTCAGTAGGTTGGTAATCAGGATTACCGTCTGCATTACGTATTTGAAAACCTTGCTCAATCAACAATTTATTAACTCGCTGTGATGACCATACTTTTTTAGTACGTTCGGTGAGTATCTCGCCTAATTGTTTTGGCGCCAACAATTTTTGTTCTACTGAAATAAACAGCATTGATTTTGCTTCTTCCGCTTCTTCACGCAAGTGGGGGTATCTCTTACTCATGGCGTTTAGCTTGGCGCCAGCTACTAATTTTGGTTCAAGTCCGGCTTTTCCAAGTGTCAAATCAAGTAATGTTGATATTTCTTCCAACGACGGTGTTGGAAGTGGTGGTTGTGGTTGTGGCGCCACATCCCAACCCTTAATGCGCTGCATCCAAGTTCGGATACCAATCGTAGCGAAAGCTTTGTATGCTAATTTTGCTTGCTCAGTACAGTTCTTCCCCGCATCCAGTGCATAGTATTCAAGGATTACAGCGATAGCAATATCTGGAATACCTTCAGTTGACCAATTATTCAGGTTCGCACACTCAAAGCCTTGTTGTATAAGCTTTTTCAATAATTCTGATGGTGAATGGTTCGCACTATTAAATGCCTTTCTTAATGCCATATCACTAACTCCTGCGAGTCTTCCTGTAGCGCGAATACTAGCTTTTCCTCTCCCAATAATATCTACGTCAATCTCCGATTCTATTTGCTCAACAATTAATGCTATTTCTGTCTGTTCCATAATCAAAAATGTTCCTATACATATATTTGCGCCTTGCTTGAAAGCTTTATGTTGATTAGAGAGTATCTGAAGCGTTCCGGCGCCTGCGCTTTCCTCTTGTGCTGGCATGATATAAATCAATCGCCTGACTATGAGCAATGGGATTGTAACGATTTTTTAACCAGTCTTGAAGAAGTTCTAAGTTATAACGAATGCAACGGCAATTAATTTTTATCCAGTGCGTACCTTCAACCCATGTTCCATCAAAACGATACTTTTTGAGTGTTGAGTAACTAAGATTTAGTTTATTTGAGGCAATTTGCTTGTTAACAAACCGAGACATAGTTTGAACTCCTTGAGTTTTTTGAAAATATGAGTAGGTAGTAAGTGGGGAACTGGGGAACTAGTCGTCTTCCTTGTAGCAACGCTAACGCTCACTACAAAGAAGATTAAGAAATGAAAAAGCCGATATGCACCCAAGGTGTGTAATAGTAATACTTCAATAAATTGCTTGCTTGTTGGAATAGCTTGCCTTTATAAGACGATATACCTGCTTGCGAATACTGTCGTCAAATCAAGTATTTTTGATTTTTCGGGCAATAAATATTTCAACTTTATCGTTAAGAAAAGCAGTTTCTAGATAATTCTTGAGACTATGCATTATTTATATCTAGTTATATCTCATTTAACAATTTTTATCTGGCAGGATAATTTACGCTTAAAATCAAGCCGTATTAGATAGTACATTTCTTTCAGATTTTTCTACGTAAGTTAAAAATGAACTTGATGCGATTAGGAGTTATTACAGGTAGTCATTGTAAGAAAAGTTTGAAGGAACAACTCGCTAAAAGCATGTATTTTATAATCCATCCAATATCAGTACACGGAATTATAGTAGTTATATCTTTAAATTTATTTGTGTATTAAAACTGCCTATAACAGCTTATTTCAAGGATTGAAGGCAAAATATTACATTTAAAAATTTGATTATGTGAATTTTTGTAAAAAATAGTAATGTCGCATTTTAAACATGTACAGACTGGAGAATGCTTGTATCTTAATTGAAGTAAAATTTGCGGTGTTAGTACAGATAAATAGCGCTCTAACTGCTGCCGCCCTTGTGGAGTGTACTGATGCTGTAATTCCGGCGCCTGTCACAAGTCAACAAAACAAACGTTATTTCTTCTGACGATGATATTAACCTTTGCGTAATTACATATAAATTAGCTGGGAATATTATGTATAAATTCTAACTTCATATAGAGATATATCGTTGAATTACACCTAAAGTTAGAGAACAAAAATTTTTCAACTTCTAACAGATTTGTTTTAAACTTAATTCAATGTACGGTTAATTAACTAGCTAATAAAGCTAAACTAAAAACATTGGGTTCGCCTAGATTGTTTTTAAAAAGAGGTTGCGAGTGAAGCGTAATAGATATTTACCTTAATCTCGCGCGTAACAGTGAAAAAATCATTCTGATGTGGAGTTCTGTAAAATGACCGATACAGCACATGGTGGAAAATACACTCTTACGGGTATAAAGCAAACAGAGTACAAGGGGGAAACCTAACAAGTAAATATCGGACGCTTGTAACGAAATCGCTACTAATGCAATTGTACTGATAATTTTGCTCAATCTTCAAAAGCTCAAGAACAAATAATCTCCTTGCACACACTAATCACCACTCGTTATCTACCGAAACTAGAACATTATTATATGGTGCCATAGTCGGGGACTTGCTACGGCTAACTAACGTTTCCACCGCAGCAGAGGCAACAATGGCAACTGCTTCTGTAGGAAGGGAACGTAGTGTACTCAAAATTTGTTGTAAAGGTTCGGATGATGGTAACTCACCTTGCACTAGGTAAGTTTGTAATTGGGCAAGCGTCCAGCCTTTAAACGCAGCCAACTTCTCAAGATTTTCGGTATCAGGGAAAGCCAAACCAGACTCCCAAAAGTTGACACAAGACTTACTCACACCCAAGTGCTGAGAAAATCGACGTTGGGATGTTGTGCCTCGTAATTCCTTAATTAGTTGGGCTAATCGTTCTGTTTTAGTAGTCATATTAAAAAATTATACTTTTTTGGTGGAAATAAGTGTAATAACTTTAATTCGAGTGTACCGAATGATGTAAATTATTTAGAATAGTGACTAACTATCTGGACAATAATGACCAAACAATCAGTCAGTGCTGACTAAAGTGCAGTAGCAGTAAAAGCTGAAATCCTTATGTATTAAGGATTATCGCTCTTACCACACCTACCCTTCCACATGCGGGCAAGCAATCGAAGGGCACTTACCGTCGTAGCCATTGGTTAATGGACTATCTTGATTTTAATCTAATCCAGATGGCGCCCGTCCGTGTTTAAGGCAAATTTTTTACACCATTATGTTTTTATGAGCGTAACTTCTCAACCAAGTTTTATATTCCAGTCAATAGACCCAGTGTTGCTTAAGCCACATCCAAATTACCTGTCGATTTATGGGGAAGAGGTTCCGGTGTCTGACTTAATTAACTTAATTCGCAACTTCCAGTTTCCCAGACCGTTGCTGGTTAACCAAAACAATACTATTGTCAGCGGGTATCCTTACTGGAAAGCAGCACTGTCATTGGGCTGGAGTCGTATTGATGTTGAAGTGAGGCAGTTTCCAAATGAAGAAGCCGAATTGGAAGCACTACTACTCGAAAACGCTGACCGTAATAAGACAAATGAGCAAAAAGTGCGTGAAGCTATTGCTTGGGAGCGGATAGAGAAAGCCAAAGCCAAGCAGCGACAACAATTTGCAGCTTCTTCTACTAATCAAAAATTAGGAAGAAGTGTAGATAAAACGCTTGTGGAAAATTTTCCACATGCGTCTAAAGGTTCAACTCGTGACAAGGTAGCACAACTTGTTGGTTTAGGAAGCGGTCGTAACTATGCTAAAGCGAAAAAGATTGTTACAAGAATTGACAAACTAATTCAATCTGGAGATAGCAAGTCCGCTCTTGATTTACGCTCATGTTTAAACGAACAAAGTATAGATGCTGCAAATAAGCTCCTGGAAGGGTCTTTACCCAAGAAGAATATAAATACTCAGGAACGCAGTTGCTGGAATTGTGAATTTTGCAGTCGAGAGCAAACGGAAGATAATCACACTTATTACTGCTATAAGTTTGGTTTATTAAATTTTTTAAAACAAGATGCCTCTTCAAGAGGCGCCAATTGTCCAGAGTGGAGTTACCGATTAGCAACAAAAGAAAAGAATAATCCAATACCTAATCCCTCATATTTCAATATTTCACTTCCATCACATTTACAAGCTTTAATTGAGGATGCCGCACGAGCCGAATCAATGCCTCTAGCAGACTGGGTTTGCCATCATCTTTTAAAAGCAGTTAAGTTGTCTAAAACAAGTATGGGCAGTCACTAAGCAGGTACTTATGAGCAAAAAAGGTAATTATTCATCGAAAAAATGCCCCTGTCTTATTTGTCAAAAAACAAAAGGTTGTAAAAGAAATTTTGATGGTAGTCTGTTTTGCTATCACTCAAAACTAGAAGAGGCGCCTTCCGGTTACGTGTACATCCGAGAGTTATCAGGTGGCATGGGGCAAGAGTTTATTGAGCCAACGATTGTAGATGAATTATTGAAAGCAGCTACATGCATTCAAAGCCGAGGAAAAAAAGCATCTGCTAGGGAGATGTCTCTTTTGACTAATTTACCTGCATCTTGGGCTATGGCAGTACAGAAAGCTTATCCATCGCATTTTCCAGAATGGAATCATAACAATAATATGAGTTACAATAAACCAAAGCCAAAAAGCACTCACACGCTTATGGAAAATTTTCCACAAGCGTCGAAACAGGAAGTTCTAAGTGAAAAAGAACGCGATAAGCAATATAGACAGGTATTGAATCAGTTACAACTGCAAGAAACTCACCGCAATCATCTAAAAGAAGCGCGCGGGCTAAGTAAGTTTATTGACTATATAGGTTTCCGCTCATGGCAGTCCATCCAAGTATCCAACGTTAGTGCAGGCTTACCAGGCGTAGTTAAGCGAGATGCTTTGTTCTATTTATGGGGCGCCAAAGGTATTTTCTTACCAATGCATAACGAATTGGAACAAATTATCGCATTTCAATTACTTCCAGATAATAAAGAGACTGGTAAGTATAAGTGGGGTTCTTCAGAACCAGTTGATGGAAATGGCCCACGCTTAAATAATGGGGAAATGCCTATCTGTTTTTGCCGTCCTCAAAAAGTTCAATTAGAGTCTGTTGGTTTTGCAGAAGGAGTTTTAAAAGCTTGGTCAGTAGCTTGTTTTCTACAACAAATAATAATTGGGGCGCCAGGAGCAATTTGGGACTGTAGCCCGAAGTTACTCAAGCGTTACTTGGAAAAATTTGCCTCCCGAAGAGATATTGAGCTTAAAGATGTAGTTGTTGACTTGTACGTTGATGCTGGGATGCTGACAAATCAACATATTATGCATCGTTACTATGAAACAATTAAGTTACTTCAAGAATGGGAATGTAAGCCAAGAATTGCTTGGTGGGGTCAATTTACTAAAGACAAACCAGACATTGATGACTTGATTATTCAAGAAAATCAATCTCAAATAACTTATATTTCGGTTGATGAATGGATGAAGCTTTGGCCTATTGAGATACGCTATTGTTTACTAAATAGCGATGCACGGTTCGACACACAAGATTGGGTGGCGCCAGTACAGCATCCTCATCGGTCAGAGTTAGGGTATTGGAAAAAAATGTTGAAAGATTTAGAAGATAGTTTGGAATGGGAATGGATTCCTAAAGCTGGCTTCAGCTTTATTGTTGAGCGAGAACTGATAGGAACGAATAATGCCTTTGGTGGATTGATTTTACTTTGTAAGCGTAGTTATGACCCAGTGTCAGAACAAGACCGAGTAGTAGTCCCAGCAGAAGCATTACACAAGGTTACAGATTTTATTAATTGTCTGGCGCGTTCTACTGGAAAGGTTTACTTGGTTAATAAGCTTAAACAAGAGGAACTTCATAAATACTTGCACAAAGAAATAGCTGCTTATCGTGCGCGCGGAGGCAAAGTGTATAAATTATCTGAACGTATTGGTCGGCAGTCTGACGGGACTTGGGTATTTCCTGATTGTCAAATATCTGCCCAAGGGCGTTTTATCAAAGAGTCTGAATCAGGTTGGGTTTTCAACCATGCTCTAATTGCTAGAGAAAAAATTCCTCTTCCTAAAATAAACCAAGACTCACAAGAAGATGTGTTGAAACGTTTAGTTGCTGCAATGCGGAACTTCTTCGGAGAATCTGGATTTATGCCAGCATTTTTCACAATGGCTTTTAATGTTGCTGGTCTATTTTACGATGAAATCCAAGAAGAGGAAGGTTTTTTCCCAGTTTTAGGGCTTTATGGTGATGCTGGTACAGGAAAAACAATCGCTGCAAATACAGCGCTTTCATTACTGGGTTTAGACCATCGAGCAGCGCTTCATAAAACCTCTGAAAGTGCTTATCACGAACGATTCAAGCTTATGGGTGGGCTAACACAATTTCTTGATGACCCCGATAAAGCTCAAATTGCTTGGATTTGTCAGCAAGTGAAAACACATTATGGCGCCGGGTCACGCTTTGTCAGAGAAAATAATCAAGACCCTCATAGTCCTTTGATGGTCGCTTCTAATTATTCAATAGGTGATGATGACCCAATAGTTCTGTCTCGGTTGGTTCGGTTAGTTTTTGAAGAAACTCCTAACGTTATTGCTTTTAGCGAACTACGCTCAGTTTCTCGCGTTTGTTCGTCTGTTTTACCTGAGTTGATAAAATTGGGCTATCCCCAAGAAGAAGTTAAGAATTTAGAATCCCAACTAATAGCAAAGTTACCAGCAGCCCATGCGAGATTAGCATCAAGTTTAGCGCTTGTTGGCTACTATGCTTTTCAATTGGCTGAATTAAGTGGCGCCGTATCCAAAACAGAAGTTTGGAAATACCTATCCTTATTATGTGGTGATGCTAACGAAGATGAATCGAAGAGGGCTTCGCTTGATGATTTTATCGATAGACTTTTGATATTGCGGTCACAAACAGAAATCGGTGAGTGGAATTGTCGCCTAATTACCGAAGATGGTAACTCGGAAAATTGTAACTATAAATCACTAGCGGTTTATCTACATGGAGTTTGGTCGCTGATGTCACGTTACTTTAAAAACGACCTGCCTTACAGTCAAAAAATGATTCGTCAACAAATCGAAAAAGCAGGAGGCAAGACCTGTAGCAAGCAGAAGTTCCACTGTGACAAAGACTCGTCAATTATGTATGGGCGCCTGAAAGTTAATTTTCGACTTGATACGGATGGAACTCCCATGCTTCCTTGTCCTCCAGAAATGGTAACTCGCAGTTGTGTGGAAATACCAATCAAGTCACTTTTAGACCGAGTGCATAGCTTTGAAATGCCTCACGAATCAAATATCGAAGCTGAAGAAGCATAGTAACTCCCATAACATTCAAGCGTCCTAGGACTAAAGCTGGTAACTGCGAGCAATGTATATGAAACAGTCATTTCAAGAATTTTGAACAAGTTTGTTACCGCAGTTTCCGCCTTGATTCAACGAAATAGTGTTTTAGGAGCAAAAATACCTTTTCGTCAAAATAAAGTTCAAGGCATAAAATAATAGTAGAATCTCCTAAACTTTGAAGGGCTGGCAATGTATGACAGTAACCACCGCAAAATGGACGCTTGATGACTATCACCTCATGATTCAAGTCGGTCTCTTAAAAGGCCGTAACGTCGAACTATTAAACGGAGAAATTGTTGAGATGCCACCAGAAGGCCCTGAACATGCCCAGTTGAGTACAGATGCAGGTGATTATCTGCGTCCTTTGCTTGGCTCTAGAGCAATTGTGCGTGATGCAAAGCCCATTACAATACCTGCAACTGGTTCGGAACCTGAACCTGACTTGGCGATTGTCCAACCACTAAGAACGCTTTATCGAACCCGTCACCCATACCCTGAAAACGTCTTTTTGATTATTGAATATTCAAACACCAGCTTAAGCAAAGACTTAGATGCTAAAAAAAAGGCTTATGCGATGGCTGGTATCTCAGAGTATTGGGTTGTAGATTTACAGAATCGTGTTCTTAAAGTTTTTCGTAATCCAGTTAAGCATGATTATACGGATGAAATAACGCTTTTAGAAGGAGAAGTTAGCCCTATTTCGTTTCCTGAGATAAAGATTTCTGTAGAACGGTTATTAACATAACTAATTATCTTTATCTGATTAAATAATCTAGCAAATTGAAAAAATTTTCAAAATAATAAATTTAGAATTTTTTGCATCTAGAAATTCATAATATCAGCCTAAAAGCCGCTATAATAGCGGCTTTTAGCATTTATAAATATTAATTATTGTAAAATTATACCAATTTACCTATACTAGTTTAGGAAATTTATTCTTATTATCTATACCGATACTTATATATATAGGACTTACGCTGCATAAACCTGTTTTCTACGCATTCATTGTAGCAGAAAAATCGTCATTTTTATTACATTGCTATCAACGAATAAACTAGGTTTCTAGGTTTTCATGCGTAAGTCCTGAGATAAATATTAAGCGCCAATCAAATTAACATAAACATTATTTCCGAGAATAATCTCTATACATAAATAAGGAAAAAATTACATGATATTTTATTTATTATTCATCTTTAAAATCAGTAACTATAGTAACTAAAAGAAATAAACAGTTATTATCCTTGCCGTATCAGTGTTTCAGCAGTTACTGATTAAAGCTAACGAAAGAAATAGATTTAGTCATTTGAGTTACTTGTTAACGAGTAGTATTTTACGTATGCTACGCAGACATTAGATGATAATAAATTTACTTATTTTAAGCTAT
>NZ_MRCD01000144.1 GCF_001904745.1 Calothrix sp. HK-06 | reverse complement strand
ATAGTAAGGCGACTCTGTTTTTCTATGTACAAGCCCACTTCTTTTATCATTATACTTCCATAATTTAAATGGTTTATATAAAGGACGGTTGAGAGCATATTTATGGCGCCCTGTATATTGATTAACTTTGGTAAACTGAAAAAATGCAGTACGTACCGTTTGAGGAGTTAAAATAACCAAACGTCCATCACCAGCAAGCGATAATTGAATTGGCACCATAATTAATCTTGATTTCCAGAAGATGGTAATTTAGCAAGAATGGTTTGACTAATGCGGTTAATAACATCATCAATAATCGCGTCATTTTCTCTACCTTTAGTATTAGCTTCATCAATAGCAATTTGAATAGCCGTGCCTAAATCATCTATCATTTCACCTATTTCATTAAGAAGTTTAATTTCTAAACCATAATCAATTTCTACTTTTTGAGTATAATGAGTAATAACTTTATAATGTTCTTCATATGTCCGCACCCTAGTACTTGAGTCTTCCTCATAAGGAACATACCGAGTTGCTTCTTCTTCATGCTTTTGTTTAACATGAGCAAAAGCAGGACGATTATCAATTGTAGTATTGTAAATTAATTTAGGGTTGCGTCGAGGAAGCTTGCGAGCTAACTCAGATAAAACAGTATAGGCACTTTGCAACGCGCGTAATTGTGGTACAGTCAGTTCTACAGAAATTCCATACCATGTAAAATTTCCTGTATTGTTAGAATTAGACTTTTGTCTGGCGCCGTGTTGACTAACTACATCCTTAACAATTTCCAAAACTTTTTGACTAATTTCTTCAGGAGAATAATCTACATAAGACTCTCGCAACTCATCCTGGAGTTCATTTTGAGCATTATAATTACGAAGACGAACTTCTTGCGCTCTAATTTTTTCAATCCAAGAGATTGCTTTTTCTAATTCACGCTTCTGTTTAGTAAATGTAGTTTGAACCATATTGTATTTTATAGTTATAAATTAAAAGAAAGGCATTGTTTTATATCTGGACACAAGATATATCTATAGCATTACTACTACAGAAATGAAAGGCTTAACGGTAAAAACCGAGGAGACTTTGTCACTAAGACATTCGCCAGTTATTTTTCCAAATCATAGGATTAGTAAAAATAACCAACATCCAACGAACATCTTCCTTTAAGTGACTCTCGCGCGTTACTAAAACCTCCCTGAAATCTTAAATAAAGACCTCAGCTAAACTCACATAGATTGATTCTCCGCACTTACGACCTTTAAAGGTAGTCGCTCCCCTATAATATAAATTAATGATGGCGCCGCCACGCCGAGACAATGTGAATTGATAGACATATTTAGTGGGGAAGTCCAACAGGATTTAAGAGTTCTTAAAAGAAAGTGCCTGTGCCTGTATCGAATAATGCTTATACATTATATATGACTGGGCAACAGATGAAAGCCTTCGTCCCTCTCAATATATCTTTCAGAAAATACGAGAAGTTTACGACCCCGACGAACATCTCAGGTTTTACCCCTCCCCAAACAACTTAGACTACTTCAACATTAGTTTTTCGAGAACCCGTTTACTATCCTCTACTTGTTTGGCGGAACGTTTCATCCTAATTTATATTGCATTTGTTCTTGGTTATTGAATAACTTCAATATTTTTTCTTTTGATGTAAATGCTATAGTCTTGAACGAGGTTTTTATTCGCAAAGACATAACATCTTTACTTTTCATAAAACTAAACCTTTCCTACAGTAGCTTAAAACGAGTTTGAACTACTGCAATTATCATTATACTACATACTGTATTATAAATGTCTACCTTGTTAAAGAATCTTCATATTGGTGCGCTTCAGCTTATTGACAAACGACCACATATGGCTCAATCTCGGTTTGGAGTTGGATATCCGTGCGGTGCGCTAACAATTTTTATTAATTTTTCGATATTTAAGGCGCCACACCAATTTACGAATAAAATGTGAACCGTGGTTCACACTTTTAAGTACTCGAAGTACGGTAAACCGAACTAACCGAACATATTTTTAGATTGGCACCAATAAAATTGGTACTTCAGATACAGAACAAAACTAACCAATAGCTCGTCAAAGAATAAAACACTTGTATTTTGATGAAGGCAGAATCTTTATGAAACTTAATATAAAGCTGATTATACTATCATTAACGATTTCACTGTTAGGAGTGGCGCCAGTCTTTAACTTGACTTCGGGCATTCTCCCAGTTGCTGCTCAAAATCAACCTACAAGTACAAATACTAAATTTAAAAGCTTTGTGGAAAAAGGGAGATATTCAATACAATATCCTCAAAATTGGTTTATCAGAAGGGAGAGCAAGGATTTATTATTTATTAGTAACCGTAAAATTCCAGCAGTGGGAGGAGGAGCCTTTCCAAATTATTTTATAAAAACTGATGTACAAATTGAAAATGGAAGTTTGCAAGGTAAAATATCAACATTAGATTCTAACAGAGAACCTGGTGAGAGATTGATAAAAAAACAAAATATTAAAGTAGATGGAAAAAATGCTGTTAGATTTTGGTATAGTGGGGGTGAGACAGAAATGATACTTACCTTACTACCTTACAAGCAGAATCAAATTGGATCATTAACATCTTTTTATAAAGTTAATAACGCAAAATTGGTGCCTACTTTAGAGAGAATACATTCTTCTTTTAAATCATTGAAGTAAAAATGTCAAGGCACCACTAAAGGGAGTAATTACTCTACCCATTTAACTATAATTCAATTCAAAGTGTAGTCAAATATGGTAATGCAATCAAACTACAGATATGGACTGTTTACTAGGTATAATTAGAAAAACTGATAGACTTATAGCTTTGGTGAGTAGCGTTAAGCATCAATTTGACCTTAGCAGTGATAATTTAAGTACAATGGGGATAGATTCAGAAAAGAGTCTATATGAAATCATTGAATCTCCTTTAGAATTATTGGCGCCATCAATTTTTGCCAAGAAAGAACAATTAATCGCATCCTGGAATTATCTTAGTTGTGTTGACGAACTAAATGCAGAAACTCTTTTTCATATTCTGGTAATTTTGATTGAAACGGCGCCGGATTTGTTAGAATCAGAAGTAACGCTACAACCTTTACCAGTAGATAGTTCAAAGCAAATAATAAAGCCAACTGCCGCACATCCTAGAGCGTACAAAGGAACTAAGCAGAAGCCACCAAAACCTAAAGCTTTTTCTAAAACAGATTTGAAATTGTACTTATGTGATAAGAAACATCAAAACCAGCTACTTTTAAGATTGAGCAAACATTGGGTAGAAGCTTTAAAAAAACTTGAAAATGTAGGATACGAAGTTCATTCTTTATCATCAGTACCAACCGAAGATTTTATTCTTAATCCATATTATGCATATCACCATAATTTACACGTCGCTATAGATTCACCTGAACTACCTATACATTTTCATCGGTATTTATTAAGTTCGCTGAAAGGTTTAGGTTGGAAAGAGGTAATAGATTATTTATCTATATATTGGGGTCTATCACTCGATAGTCAACTTAATCTGTTGCCAGCAATTAGCCGATTATTAAGTCAGAGAAACGATAATACCTTAAAATGGTGTCAAATTATTACCCAGCAACCTGATTCACGGCGCCTTATTTTTACTACTATATTGATTGAAACTAAAGCTTATAGTACTAGAGTATTTACAAAAGATATTGAACGCTTCAACCAGATAGCAGGTGAATCAAATTATGCTTATTGGCTTTATTGTTTCTTCGGAGCGTTGAAAAAGGGAATTTCTGCAGATTATATATTGGCTGGTTTTAAGTTAGCTTCTAAGTTTCAGCCAGATTATCACTGTTTTCACGATTTGAATAAGGATTCATGGTTTCCTGAACAAGCAGTAGAGAGACTGGTTGATATTGGAAATACGATGCAATGGGAAGAAAAAAGATATCTATATGTTTGGGAAGACTGTAGAAAGCTTGAAGGGTTAATTGATATTATTTTATATATTGATTGGAAGCATTACGCTGATAATGTAAAAAATGAATATCTATATTTTTATTTGTTAGCCATTGATTTATATGGTGATGATGTTCAGGTGAAATTGCAAAAAGCTAAATGGAAATTTATTCGAGGACAAGTTGATATAATTGATACCTTACTAAGAAAAGTAGAGCCAGAATTTCAGAGTAAAGCTATAGAAGACTTAAAGCAGTATTATTGGCACTGGGATAAAACTCAAGAGCTTGAATTATATATTCCTTATGCACACGCGATGGTGCAACGTTTAGCTCAACCTCCTTTTAGCCAAAAAAGTCATGCTGCTAAAGTCATCATACGTTTTATTAATTATTTGGGCACCAAAGCGCGCGACTTATTCCTCAATGCATCCGATACAAGCTTCTTACGCCTTGAAGAAGCTTGCCGTTTGGACAATAACACTTGGTTAATAGCAAAAGGAATCGGAGCAATTACTAAATATATCAGCGATTTTAGTCTACAATGCTTTATTAGTTATCCTAATAAACTATTCAAAGTTGCAAGGTTATTAGGAAGTCTTAGCACTCCCATAAGTGAAAGCATTGTAAAAACGTTCAGCCAGCATCCTATCATAACTCAAGATATTACTATATTATCTCTAAAAGATGCGTGTGATTTTATTAATAATCAATGCAATACACAATTTAGCAATCCCATCCCTCGCAAAATACGAGACTATCTACAAGGAAAGTGTTCTTTAAGCGAACAGCAAATAAATCGCGGCTTAGGATTAATATATAAACAGGTACAACTCACCCAGCTTGATGTATTAGAAAATCTGACCCTCAATATCTTAAAACGGGAGTTTGACGTTAACCCGAAACAAGAGAATATCAAGCACGCACTCTCATTGCTTGGAACTATTCAACGAAACAACCGTTGTTTTAGAAAATTTTTAAAAGCTTATTGGAACAACCAACCAAATTATATAATAAATCATCCCCTTACACAAACTTGGTTAAAACAGCATAGCAAAATTAATATAAACTTGTGGATGAATGGAATTGAATATAGAAAACTAGTTGACCAAATAGGCGCCGTTGAGATTAAGCTAGAAAGCGAACCGTTGGAAGTATTAAAGCTAGGTACTTATGTAGGGACTTGTTTAGGACTTGGAGGAATATGCTCAGACTCCGCAGTTGCCGTACTCCTAGATATAAATAAACAAGTTCTCTATGCTCGAAACAAAGAAGGTATCATAATCGCGCGTCAACTAGTTGCAATTTCTGAAGAAGAGGAACTAGTTTGTTTTTATGTATATCCTGATGGAGTTAGCACTAGTATCAAGAAGATATTTCGCGAATATGATGTTAAATTTGCTGAAGCCCTTGGTATAAAACTGTTTCAAAATTCCACAGATAGCAATTATAACGTAGAAAACATTATTTCTGAATCATGGTGGGATGATGATGCTTGGGATTTTACAGTTTAGCATAAACCGTAATAAAATATACTAAAAACTACGGAGGTATTAACCCAAAACTTCTTTAACCACTCCTCTACTTGTACTCAATGGTTTGTCTCAATTGAGAAACTTGAGTAATAATCTCGCTTACTTGTTGTGGTGATACATCATGTGCAGCCAGTGCGTTACTAAGATGCATCAAAACTGCATCGGTATGTTCAGGTTGAATATTTAAACCTGTATGTGCTTTTTCCATTGAGCGACCTGTGTATGGTTTGCTACCTCCTAGCGCATAGGAAATAAAAGCTGTTTGATGGCGCCGTTGTTTTTCCATATCTGTATTAGTGAAAAAATGATTGATGGTGTTATCAGCTAAAATATATTGATAAAAATCATCAACAATCTTTTCAATAGATTTTTCGGCGCCAAGTTTGTCATATAATGTTATAGTTTGCATTTGTTTGTCCTTTAGTTTCATAATGCAATTTTGCACTATTTATCTAAATACTTCTTTGAGCTAGCTCATATTTCGCTATCAATCCCGATGCAAGTAGTCCTAGCGGGAAATAAAATTTAATGCTGCTGCTAATCTTTGTACACCATCGTAAATTTCTTGTTCATTCACCGTCGCGAAACCTAGCATCAATCCCGTGCAGTATCCGTTCATACTAAATAATGATATCGGTAAGACAAGAATAACCAAAATGGCGCCGTTGATTTGGGCACAATATCATGTCCGGTAGCGTATGATGATATTAAATTAAAAAATTCACAAAACTTACAGCGTTTTGCATTTATATGAAGTACACCTCTCCCCTACCCCTCCCCGTTGCGGTGAGTGCAGCCACACGTGCGGCTCTGCCGCCGAGTGGACTGCCGAACCCGGAGGGGGAGGGGTTTATTCTGTACTTCATTTAATTTAAATCTGCTGTAAAATTTAGATTGCCGTTTCAACCTTCCCAATTTATTTACAAAACTTGAGCTACCTCAAAGAAAGAAATCAAACATTTGAGCAAAATAGAAGCATAACAGCTGGTTAGGTTAGGCAAAGCCTTCACCCAACCAAAATAAAAAAGGAGGAACATCATGTCATTAAAACAAAGCAACAGTTTTTATACTCAATTACAAGACCAATGTGAATATCCAAGTAATCAAGTTTTCAGCAAGGTTTTACTTAAAGATAACAGTTCTCAACACAACCTAATTTGCATTGCTTCCGGTATGAATATGGCTGAACACAGTACAAATCGTAACGCAACTATTACAGTCATATCAGGAAAAGGTACTCTTGTATTAAAAGGTGAAAAAGTTAGTTTAGAACCTGGTGTTTTTGTATCAATGCCATCAGGAACGCGACATGCTTTGAAATCAGAACAAAATCTAGCTTTTTTGTTGATATTTTCTGGAAATTCTTAAAATATAAAGCGAAAAGATGCCAACTGTATTGAAGATCAGAGATGATTCACTACGGTGACTCATGACAAAATTCTGCATAAGCCGTGATACATAAGTTATTAAAAATTACGTAGCTTATATCTTGCACCATATAAATCTAAATAACTAATGATACTAAGTAATTATAGATTGTTGCCTACGTTCCTACCCGCATAGTATTGAAAGTACTATGGGGTAGGTCATAAGTCCTCTTAAGAGGACTAAACAGTAAATATTGTTTTTGTTGCTGCAATTGCTGTGTTTGAGAGTTTTTACTTAGAGGTGCAAGATTTCAGGTAGGACAGGTGGTTAGCTATCCGACACTTTCTTCTCCTTCCGCTATTTCATCCAGCGCTTTCACATCTAAAATAGTAATTTTTCCACCTCGTCGATAATTAATAACAGATTTTATACTTTTTATCAAACGGACGCATTCTTCGTAGGTAATGCCAATACTCCGAGATATTTGATAGTAAGAAAGATTAACTTTTAAATTTTGCCCTTCTTTAGATATTTCAGTTCCATACCGTAACATCGCACACTGAATAAACCTTGCTAACCTAACTATCGCGCGTTCAGAAACCAAACCGTGTATAGTATTATGAAGTAATTGAAGACGCTGATTTAAAATAGCTATAATCTGTAGAGCAATTTCTGGAGTTTGCCGAATTGCTTCTAATAATGCCGCCCGTTCAATTGTAAGAATTTCACAGTCTTGTTCACAAACCACTGTTGCTGGTGCAATACCATCGCCAATTAGCACATGTACGGCGAATATATCCCCTGTGTACAAAATTCTTAATATAGTTTCCTTACCTGTAGCAGCAGTTTTCTTGATGTGAATTCTTCCAGATGCAAGTGCATACAGTTTTGCTGGTAAAGAGTCACCTTCATGAAAAATAATTTCTTTTGATTGGTATTTTAGTACTTGACAAAATGGTACTAATTGTTCTAACTCTTCTGGTTTTATAAGCGCAAAAACGTGAATCTTAGTTAGTTGTTCTATAGTTGCCAACATAATAAATTTTTTAAAAAAGTTTTCTTTTAAGTTTTCTCTTAAATTTTCTCTTAGGCTACATTATTTTATATACTGTTTCAGGTAAATTTTAGCAACTTACTCAAACAATATTAGACTTAAACTCTATGTAATATTCCTTAAAACGGCAACTGGTATGCACTACTATAATTTGCGTATAATCCGCTTCATACAAGGCATACCAGTTATGTAACGAAATTTTAAAATAGATATATGAACATGTATAAGTTGATATATCTATGAAGCCAAATTTAACAGTATTTTTGATGTTAGCGCGTTCAGACCAAGTAGCAGCAGTTAAAGCTACTAGAAAAGAACGCGGTTCTGGGCGCCGTATAACAAATCAAGTGATAAATAAATTGGCGCCTGTAGCTATGACGAGTTATTAAATCAACAACTAACAAGTTGATAACTTTCCTTGATATGACAATATAGTAGGCGCCGTTATATAAGAAAGTATAAAATTTGTTAAAATAATTTTTTAGCAATTTATACTTATTTCAATCGTGAACTTGTCTGTCGTTACAGTCCAGTGGGTAACTTTATAAGGCAATCTGTATATTAAACGCTGCTCCAACTTTAGTATGATACACTCCTCAACAAAAAGCAGTGCCGTAATTCAAGCTTTATTCCGATGTATCTGGGCAAGCAAAATTTATATTATGTGGACATGAAAGCAAACAGCGTACTTTGCTGCTTACCTTTCACATCTAACAAATATACTTCACGGAGATAAAGTAATGAGTAACGAAATTAACGTAGTTGAATTATCTAATGATGAACTTGATACTGTAGCTGGTGGTTTAGCGATTAGCTTAGGTGATATCGGTGGGTTTGCCTCAGACGCATCAAACACCTTTTCACAAAAGAACTTAGTTGTAGGACAACAAACCTTTGCTGGTCCTGGTGGTAGCTACACAGGTTCTGTAACTAATTTACAAGAAATTATTAGTACTGCTGGTCAAGCAATTGCTGCTAAATAATTTAAGTTTTTAACCCCCAATCACTTCGGAGTAATTTTATACGGTGCCTATCTTAATTAAGATACTGGCGCCGTTTTTTATTAGTTTTAATCTTCGCGCGTTTTTTCCCAAGTTTGTTCAAGTGCTATTGCCTTTTGTTTATCAGCTTTTTCTGCTTTAGAATTTCCTAATTTGCTATATACTTGACTTCGCAACGCATAAGCATCATGTAGCTCAGGTTCAAGTTGTATTACTTTGTTTGCATCAGTTAAGGCGCCTTTATAGTCTTTTAGTTCAAGATATATATAACTACGATTAATATAATTCCAATAACTTTTAGGATTAAGTTTAATAACTTCATTATAATCGGCAAGGGCGCCAAAATAATCGCGTAACTTTTTTCTAGCTTCTGCCCGTTGATAGTAAACAACATGAGACATATGATTAAGCTTTAATAAATAATCATAGTCTTGTATTTGAGCTTTAATATTACCAAGCTGAGAATTTAAGGAAGCACGAGTAAAGCGGTGTTGAGTATTATTAGGTTGTAATCGCACAATTTGATTATAGTCTGATAAGGCGCTTTTAGTGTCTCGCATGACTTTAAATGCTTTCGCACGTTTAATGTACGCATTCACATCATCGGGATTTTTTTTTAATATTGCTACAGCTTTTTCAATTTCGCGCTTCTGCATACTGAGAAAACGTTCGCGTCGCTGTTGCGGTTTCTCGAACATATGCGGAATTTCACTTAATAAACTTATTGCACGTGGCGATATTGCATACAAAGAACCTGTAAATCCTCCAATTAAACTACCAAAATAAAGAATAATTAGAGAAATTCGTGTGATTAATTTACCTTGCGATTCATGGTAACGTCTAATTATATCTTTTACTAAAAAATTTCTGCTAGCAACAGATAGATTATTATAATTATAGTATTTTAAATATGTATAAATATTATTAATTAAATTCTCTTGATTACTGGGTTTACTTTGTTTAAGAAGCCGTTGCAATTTAGAATTAGCTTTAGCTGCACGAAAGCTTTGTGGTATACTGAAAGATGTTAAAATAACAAATATAAATAATATAGGTTGAGAAATAGAAAGGCAAGCTAATACAATTAAACCCAATAATTTAAATATAACATCAATATAAGCAAAGCGTGAAAATACTAATAAATTCGCTATTTTACCACCATCAAGTGGATAAATAGGCAGTAAATTTATTAAATTTAAACCAATTAACATCCAAGCAGTATCTTTTACCCAAAACAAATCACTTGTATTACCATAGATAAAAGCTAAAAATATTCCTAAAATTAATCCAGGCAAAGGTCCAGCAAGTAACACCCAGACATTTTGAGCAAGTGTTGTATCATATTTTTGACTTGCTGTGGCAACGGCGCCTAAAAAGGGTAAAAATAACATTGAAGTATCACGATAACCGCATAAATGCATCGCAATTAGATGTCCAGCTTCGTGTAACATTATTACTAGCACAAAAATAGCCAAGCGATGTATTTCAAACATGTGCATAAAAGACGCTAAAAATAAACCAAAACTTATAAACAGCATCCAAGCACGAAATTTACCATCGACTAGTCCCTTATTCTGACTTTCTGCACGCTTAAACCCTTCAACTTCTAGTTCAACAGGAATATCAACCCGCATTGCAGGATTAGTTTTAGCTGCTAATAAGCGCTGGTTAATAATTTTTGTAACTTTATGTTTTCCATCAACCATTTTTTTAGCAACTTTCCATGCAACCTGTAATGTAGGACTATATTGTCTTTCTCCAACTAACCGTAGTTTGCCTGCTTTAAATAAATAATCTAAATGTTTCTTGCTAAATTTTTCTAAAGCTATCGCAAATTTATCAGGAGATAGACCAATTGCAGGTTTTGTTATATTTATTTTTTCGACAGCATCTTGATGTAACTGCCATTGTACCAAACTTTCTGCTGTATAAGCATCTTGAATAGTAAAGTTAGGCGTTTCACCAATTACCCCATCAGCTTTACCATTCATTGTCAATAATAAACTACCGTCTTGAAAAAATGTATAAAATTCAATATCAAATAAATTAACAGCTTCAAGCGGATAACGAATTCCTATTTTTGCATACGACTTCAGCAATTGATTATACAACAGTATTTCTACCATTGTTGGTGGGTCAATTTGAAGTATGGGTTCTACTTGCACATGGCAACACGCTTTAAAACCAAATTTCTCTAGTTCAGAAATGGCGCCTTTAAATAATTGTTGAATGTATAATGGTACTTCTTTACTATTGATTATTTCGTATTTAGGGCGCCGAAAAACAGACTTGAAAATAAACAAAAACGCTACTAAATAGTTGACAACAGCGAAAAGTACCAAGATAGCGATAGGGTAGAGAATATATTGCATAGCAATGTTAAAGAGTAAACTATGCTTATTATTCCCATTTTTATTGTAATTAGATTAACATGTGTTTTTTAATTTCATCAGTAAATATACGAACTTTAAGAGGAATATAAGCACGAGAAGGATAAAGCAGCCAAGCTGCTGTGTTAAAATCTGTTGCTGTAACTTCGTAATCTGGAAAAAGGTTTAAAAGTTTACCATCACGTACATCTTCATGAATTAGCCAGTGAGGAAGCAGTGCTAAACCCATTCCTGCACGCGCGCATTTTTGAAGTGCAAGTGCGTTAGAAATGATAGTACGTCCACAAACTGAAATTTCTTTTATATCTTCGTCTCTATCCTTAAATATCCATCTTGTCCTAAAACCTGCCAGTGGAAAAAGAAGACAGTTATGTTGCTCAACATCGCTTGGAGTTTTCGGTTGTCCCCATTGCTGTAAATAATTTGGACTAGCACAAACCAAATAACTAGTTCGCATAAGTTGTTGAGCAATTAACGTAGAGTCAGCTAGTTGTCCAAGACGAACAGCAACATCAATTCTTTCGGCAAACAAATCTATAACAGCATCTGTAAGTAAAAGTTCTATATTGAGTTCTGGATAAATTGCTTCAAATTTCGGTAATAAAGGCACAATGCATTTAAGTCCAAACGAAACAGAAGCAGTCACGCGCAGAGTTCCCTTTGGTTGTCCAGAAATATCCTTCGCTGCAATAATTGCCTGTTGCATCTCTTCAACGAGTGGCTCAACTCTTTGAAAATAAGTAATGCCAGCTTCGGTTGGCGCCAGTTTTCGTGTACTTCTCTGAAATAACCTCACACCAATTTCTGACTCCAAACCCGCAATAGTTCGAGAAACAGAAGATGGGTCAATATTACGCTCACGTGCGACAGCAGCAAAACTACTCTGTCGCATAACTTCTACAAAAATTTCCAGCACAGATATATCCATTACTGAATTGTAGTCGATTCATGTAAAAAATACACGAAAGTAATTCATAAATTGCTCTTTATTGCTGCTTTTGCAGGAGCTACAGTGTTGTCAGTTAGAGGAATTATTTATTATGAGTCAAGTAGCAGTGTTAGGAATAGGGGCAATGGGTTCTCGGATGGTGGAAAACCTACTCAATGCCAATCACCAGGTAGTTGTTTATAACCGTACCGAAGATAAAGTCAAACCTTTACAAAAGCTAGGAGCAGTTTATGCAGCAACACCCAGAGAAGCTGCCGAGCAAGCGGATATTATTATTAGTATGGTTACAGACAGTAATGCATCGCGTGCAATTTGGTTAAATCAAGAAACTGGCGCCATATTAGGACTTCGCAAAGATGCAATTGCGATTGAGTCAAGTACTTTGACTGTTAGTTGGGTGAAAGAATTGGCGTCGTTATTATCGAGTCGTGGCGTAGCATTTCTTGATGCTCCAGTTATTGGTTCTCGTCCCCAAGCGGATGCAAGAAAACTTATATATATAGTTGGAGGTCAAATAGAAACCTTAAAGCAAGCTGAACATATACTTTTGTCCGCAGGTGGTTTGGTAATTCATCATGTAGGAGATATTGGACAGGGAATGGCGATGAAACTTGCTGTCAATGCACTATTTGGTATTCAGGTTGCAGCATTAGCAGAAGTTATGGGGATGCTAACGAAGAACGGATTAAAGTTAGAAAAAGCAATTCAATGTCTTAGTGAATTACCAGTTATGAGTTTAGCAGCAAAGAACGCGGCGAATTTAATAATGGCAGAGAATCATACGCCAATGTTTCCTATTGATTTAGTTGAGAAAGATTTTCGCTATGTTATGCAAAGCGCGCAGGAAGTAGATGCTCTAACTCCTGTCTCTACAGCAATTCACAATGTTTATTTGGATGCTATTAAGCTTGGGTATGGAGGTAATAATATTACAGGTGTTGCTCGGCTTTTTATTTAAAAGGTAATCGCGCATTGTAGAGACGCGATAAATCGCGTCTCTACATTTATGTAATTTTTGCAAATCATATATAATTTTTGGAAGAGTTAAACAGTCAGCAACTTGATGATTTTATGGTAAGAATGTTGAACTGGCAACAACCAAAACAAATGGAAGAATGGCTTTTGCAGTTTGTTTAATAAATTAAAATTTATATAAATATGGAACGGGCAAGGATGCCCATTCCACAAAAGTGATTATTTAATTTTTTGGTTATTCGCTGTATGCTTCCATTGGGAGGCAAGAACACACGAAGTTTCTGTCACCAAATGCTGCGTCGATACGGCTAACACTCACCCAGAATTTATTATCGCGTGTCCACGGCGCCGGATATGCGGCTTGTTCTCTGGTATATGGATGTGTCCAGTTACCAGCAATTAAGCTTTCGGCGGTGTGAGGGGCATTTTTCAAGAGGTTGTCTTGAATATCCATTTTCCCAGATTCAATTTCGGCAATTTCTTGGCGAATGGAAATTAATGCATCACAAAAGCGGTCGAGTTCTTCTTTTGATTCGCTTTCGGTTGGTTCTACCATGATAGTACCAGCGACGGGCCATGATACGGTAGGTGCATGGAAACCGTAGTCCATCAAGCGTTTTGCTACGTCATCAATGTCGATGTTGGCAGATTTTTTCAAAGCGCGCAAATCTAAGATACACTCGTGGGCAACATACCCGTTACTACCTTTGTAAAGTACTGGGTAATAATTTTCTAACCGTTTAGCGATGTAGTTGGCGTTGAGAATTGCAATTTTGGTAGCTTCGGTTAAACCTTTGGCGCCCATCATTACAATATACATCCAAGAAATTACTAGGATGCTGGCACTACCCCAAGGTGCAGCAGAAACGGCGCCTATTGATTTTTGATTATCAGATATATCAACAACAGCGTGTCCTGGGAGGAAGGGAACTAGGTGTGAAGCAACACCGATGGGTCCCATACCGGGGCCACCACCACCGTGAGGTATACAGAAGGTTTTGTGGAGGTTTAAGTGGCAAACGTCGGCGCCTATATCTCCAGGACGGCAAAGTCCGACTTGAGCGTTCATGTTGGCGCCGTCCATATATACCTGTCCACCATGAGAATGAACGATGGTACAAATGTCTTTGATGGCTTCTTCAAATACACCGTGTGTAGATGGGTATGTCACCATCAACGCTGAAAGGTTATTGCTGTGCTTTTCGACTTTTGCTTTCAGGTCGGCAACATCAATATTACCGTCTTTATCGCAAGCAACACCTACTACTTTCATTCCACACATTACTGCACTTGCTGGGTTGGTTCCATGTGCAGACTCTGGAATTAAACAAATATTACGATGACCTTCGTTGCGTGATTCGTGATACTGACGAATTACTAAAAGTCCCGTATATTCACCTTGTGAACCTGCGTTTGGTTGAAGAGATATTCCAGCGAAACCAGTAATTTCTGCTAACCACTCTTCAAGCTGTTCAAATAAAACTTGATACCCGCGCGTTTGTGATTTTGGCGCAAATGGGTGAATGTTACCAAACTCTGCCCAAGTTACAGGTATCATTTCCGCTGTCGCGTTTAGCTTCATCGTACATGACCCTAAAGGAATCATCGATGTTGTTAATGATAAATCTTTGGTTTCAAGTTTATGAATATAACGCAGTAACTCAGTTTCGGAGTGATAGCGGTTGAAAACTGGATGGGTTAGGTAGGGAGTACGGGAGAAAGTGGGTGTGGGGGTGTGGGGGAGAGGTGTAGAACCTCCGAAAATTTCTAGTAAATCTATTAAATCAGCTTCAGTGGTTGTTTCATCAAGGGAAACACCTACTGCTGTATCATCGTAAATTCTCAAGTTGATTTTTTTGGCTTCGCTTCTATTTAAAATATCTTCTAACTTTTGGTTTCCTAGTTCAACCTTTAATGTATCGAAGACATTCTCAGAAGCTATTTTATAGCCTAATTGCTTGAGTGCTTGAGCTAGTGTTAAGGTTTTTTGATGAATATCTAGGGCAATTTGTCTTAATCCATCGGCGCCATGATACACAGCATACATCCCAGCAATAACAGCTAGTAAAACTTGTGCTGTACAAATATTGCTAGTAGCTTTATCGCGACGGATGTGTTGTTCTCGCGTTTGTAGTGCTAAACGTAATGCAGCATTACCACGAGCGTCTTTTGACACCCCAACAATTCTACCTGGGACTTGTCGCTTATATTCTTCTTTAGTAGCAAAATATGCTGCATGTGGACCACCATAGCCAAGGGGAACTCCAAAACGTTGCGTACTACCTACAACGATATCGGCGCCAAATTCTCCTGGAGGTGTTAGTAAACACAAGCTCATAATATCAGCGGCAACCGTAACGAGGGCGCCTGTTTTATGTGCTTGCTGACAAAAGGTGCTGTAATCGTAAATTGTGCCGTCGCTAGCAGGATATTGTAAAACGGCGCCGAAGATGGCTTGGTCAAAATCAAAAGTACGATGGTCTCCAATAATGATTTCGATACCCAAGGGTCTGGCACGTGTCTGTAACACGTCGATTGTTTGGGGATGGCAATCTTGGGAGACAAAGAAAGTATTTGCTTTGTTTTTACAAATACCATAACTCATACTCATTGCTTCAGCAGCAGCAGTACCCTCATCGAGTAGCGAAGCATTGGCAATTTCCAAACCAGTAAGGTCAATAATCATTGTTTGGAAATTTAATAGTGCTTCGAGGCGCCCTTGAGCAATTTCAGGTTGATAAGGAGTGTAAGCTGTATACCAACCAGGATTTTCGAGAATATTACGCAAAATTACGGAAGGAGTAATGCAATTATAATACCCCATACCGATATACGAACGGTAAACGTGATTTTGCGAAGCAATTTCCTTCAAATGCGCTAAAGCAGCATATTCGCTCTTAGCTTCTGGCAAGTTGAGTTCCTTATTTAGCTTAATCGCTTGGGGGACCGTTTTATCGATAAGTTCATCTAAACTAGAAAGTCCCATAACTTCCAGCATGTGACGAACTTGACCATCCGACGGACCAATGTGTCGAAATTTAAAATCGTTTGATTGACTCTTTTTGCCCAGCGGTAGATTACTTGACTTAGGCTGCGGAGCGGAAATTACCACAATATCGTCTCCAGACGTGACTATTTAATATTTTGCAACATCTATATTTGTAACGTCATATATTTTTTTTTAAGTTAGGAGTTAGGAGTTAGGAGTTAGGAGTTAAGAATAATTACCAAACACTCCCCACTCATAACTCATAACTTATAACTTATAACTCCTAACTCTTTACTCTCCTTCCACCTGTGCGCGGTATTCGTCTGCTGTCATTGCGTCTTCGACTTCGCTTTCGTCGTCAACACGAATTTTTAACAGCCAACTTTCTCCATAGGGGTCATCGCCTATTTGTTCCGGCGCCTCAATTAAGGCATCATTACGTTCGAGAACAGTGCCAGTAATGGGTGCATTTAGGTCTTCAACGGCTTTTACTGATTCAACAGTACCAAAGCTGTCACCCTTGGTAACAGTTTCTCCAACGTCTGGCAGTTCCAAAAATACAATGTCCCCTAATTGGTCAACAGCAAATGCCGTGATACCAACAGTGGCAATATCTCCATCTAGCCTCACATACTCGTGAGTGTCTAGGTATCTTAAATTATCAGGGTATTCAAAGCCCATATGAAATTAATTCCTCTAAAATTGCAGCAGTGGGAAAAAGTATTAATTCGTCAATCGTGATTTTGAACGATAAAAGGGACGTTTGACAACAACTGCGGGATAAGTTTTACCACGAATATCAACATTTAGGGTTTGACCGATTGAAGATAATTCGGTGGGAACGTATGCTAGAGCGATGGGATAACCAAGTGTAGGTGATAAAGTTCCGCTTGTAATTTCCCCAACTATTTTACCTTCGGATAATACTTGGTAAGCATGACGTGCAATATTACGTCCTTGCATTTGTAACCCTACCAGGCGCCGTTTTACACCTTGTGCTTTTTGCTGTTCTAATACCGAACGTCCAATAAAATCACCTTTTGTATCTAAATGAACTAGCCAACCTAACCCAGCTTCTAAGGGTGTAGTTGTATCATCTATATCTTGCCCATACAGTGCCATTGCCGCTTCAAGACGTAGAGTATCACGGGCGCCAAGTCCACAAGGAAGGGCACCAGCTTGAATTAAATTTTGCCATAATTGGGCGCCGACCTGTACATCAAGCATAATTTCAAACCCATCTTCACCCGTATAACCAGTTCGGGCAATAAAAGCAGGTTGGTCTGAAATCAAAGCCTCAATATGTCCAAAAGCTTTAATAACAGCAAGGTCTTTATTGACAAAAGGCTGTAATAAAGCGACACTTTGTGGGCCCTGAAGCGCAATTAAAACTTTATCAGACGATACGTCTTGGAATTTAATTTGGCTAGTATCGAGATTACTTAGTAACCATTCCTTATCTTTGGCGCAGGTAGAAGCGTTAACAATTAATACACCCCGTTGTTCACCAGTAGTATTTTCACCTTGGTAGTAAAAAATAATGTCATCAATGATACCACCATGAGGATTCAATAAAACACTGTACTGTGCTTGGCCAGACTGAAGACGGCTAAAATCAGAAGGCACCAGTTTTTGTAGCTGTGAGACTAAATTTTTACCTTGGAGAGTAAACTTGCCCATATGAGATATATCAAAAATGCCTGCCTTAGTTCTGACAGCTTCATGTTCAGCAGTAATACCGCTAAACTGTACAGGCATATCCCAACCCCCAAAACCAGTAAACCTAGCTTTGAGTTCTTGGGCAAAAGCATACAACGGAGTACGTGCGAGAATTTCGAGGTCTTCTTTTGGATTAGCCACGAGTAATTTTACTTATAGTAGGTCAATATCTTCTATATATCCTACGAGATACCATAACAAAGCAAATAGTCGGTACGTTGGTCGGTGCCAGGGCAAAGCTCTCCTCACAAGTTCCTCAACTTTTTTGTTTAATCTCAATACTTCCTTGTCTACTTTTCTTCCTGTCTTCCTTGTCTTACCTTCAGCCAAATGTAAAAAACCTACCCTTGTGAGGGGGGAGAACTGGGGAAATTTTCTATAGAAACTAGCAATGCTTTAGAACAATTATTACCTGCACAGTGCAACTACAACAACCCAATTGACCTATGGGGTAATGCACAACCTAGTCGTTATGAGAAGGCGTTGCAAATTGTTAGTCAAGATGAAAATACAGACGCGATACTGGTAATTTTGACACCTCAAGCATTGAAACGTTTATTACAGGTTGGTAAAGACGAAAAATTGAGTAAAATAAATG
>NZ_MRCD01000143.1 GCF_001904745.1 Calothrix sp. HK-06 | reverse complement strand
TAATCAATAAAACAATTCTTATATTAGCAAGAATATTAATAAGGGTGAACAAATGTCTACACTTGTAATTGGTTCTATTCAATTCAAAGGTGCATAAGTATACTTACTTATTATTTTTGGTAGTTAGCATCTACCCAGCAGCGAGGTAAACTTTCGCCAGAAGGGAAAATCAAATTTGATTTCTTTAATGGTTCTGGGTCTTGTTCTTCTTGTCCTGATTGGTCTTGCACTGTCACACTATCTTGATTGGGGCTTATTAGTGCCTGCAAGTCATTTATTTCTACTAAATTTCCGGATTCTTTGTCTTGTAGAAGCATAAGCCGTGATTGTTATTGTTGAAAATTGCTATTTGATTCGATGTATTTTGAGACTATCCCGGATATTAGACGCTTTTCAACAATCTAAAGAGAGATATTAAAGATTATTTTAAGCCTAATTATAATTATATATCTTTTGGATTATTAGATATAAATATTTATACAACTTGAGTAGGATGCCATGATTCACTTTTTATCAGATATTAAGTATTAGGTGGGGTAAAGAAGTTTATCTCATTAAATTGATAAAAAAATCAGTTTGATAATTAATAAGGAGCTAAGACAATGAGTTTAGAAGAAAAAGCTAAAGCTGCTGCGAAGAATATCGAAGGCAAAGCGCAAGAAGCACTTGGTAATGTAACTGGTGACCCCGCAGATAAAACTGAAGGTCAAGCGAAGCAAGTAGAAGCTGAAGCACGCAACGCTAAAGAAGATGTCAAAGATGGCGTTAAGGATGTTATCGATAAAGCATAATTTCTAACATAACGAAATTTTGTAGAGACGTTACATATAACGTCTCTACGTTTGTATATATATTATTGAAAATATGTGTCGTCCACAAGAGATTCTGGTATATGCTCACTACCATCTGGCATAATGGCGTCACGTAAAAACGCATTATTAAAGTTGGCGCCTGTCAATACCGCTTCTTACGTCATTAAATGCTCCTCAATTAAATCGAAATTGGCAGTCTGAGAGTCGCGGTTGTTCCCTGACCTTCTCCAGCACTATAAATATCAATAGTACCACCATGCATTTCGACTAAATGCCGTACTAAAGATAACCCTAATCCTAACCCTCCATGTATCCGAGTAAAAGAACCATCTGCCTGACGAAAACGGTCATATATGTAAGGTAAAAAACGACCATCAATACCTTGTCCTGTATCGCTAACTTCTAGCTGGACACATTGCTGAATCTGAAAAAGACGAAGTGTTACGCTTCCTGTTTTGGGTGTAAATTTGATAGCGTTAGAAACTAAATTCCAGACAATTTGCCTTAAACGTTCTGCATCTCCACGCACTGGATTAATATTTTGGTCGAGGTATGTCTCGATATGAATTGATTTTGCTTCTGCTGCTAGTTGTAACGACGACATCGCCTCCTGAGTTATCATTGCAAAATCTACAGTCGCTGCATCTAAACACAACTTACCTGTAATAATACGGGAAACATCCAGTAAATCATAGACTATTTTCATCAAATTTTTAGCATTGCGCTCAATTGTCTCAACACCTTTCTGGATAGTAGTATCTGTTGAATTGCGACGCGATAGCGTTTGTGCCCACCCTAATATAGCGTGCAGCGGTGTGCGGATTTCGTGAGACATCGTAGCCAAAAATTCGTCTTTGAGACGATTCGATTCTTGCGCCTGGTGGTATAATTGCGAGTTATCGATAGCCATTGCTGCACGACAAGCCAAGTCAACAGCCAATACCAAATCTGACTCTGTATACCTACGTTGTGACTCAGATGTTGCTAAAAATAACGTTCCAAAAATTTGACCGCGCGCAATTAACGGTATCATCATGCATGAACAAGGTTGTAATTGCTCATATATATTGAGAAGTTCCTCGTCTTGCGTGACTGAAGTTGCCGTATTATAGTCATACTCACTTATCAAAATCGGTTCTCGACTTTGAAAAACTTTAGCAGTCAAACTATTTGGACTCTTGATATAATTTTGATAACGGTTGGCTAACTCATCAACTAGTCCCTGTTTCTCAGTCATACAGTGCATTGCAGCAACCGACTGAAAAGAACCATCCGAACCCAGTTTCTGCACTAAGCAATAATCTGCCAAAAATGGTATAACCAAACGTACTACTGTTGATAAAGTAGTTTGAGTATCTAACGAAGTTGCTAATACCCGTCCTGCTTCCGATAAAAAAGCATATTTTTGTTCTGCTAGTTCCACTTCTTGACGCGCCTTTTGTTCGCGTTCAAATAATTCTTGTCTTTCTGCTTCTATTTGTTTACGCTGTGTGATATCTCGAAAATAAATCAAAATTCCATTTACTGAGCGGTAGATATTATGTTCTAACCAGAGATTAAACTGAGAATAATAAGCTTCAAATTGTACCGAAGTTCCTGTATTGGCAACTTCGTGGCATTTTTGATAAATTGGTGTGTCAACTAACTCTGGATATACTTGCCAAATATTTCTACCTAGCAACTCACCTTCGTATTTTTGTAGAATCTGTGTAGCTTTCTCATTGACAAAAGTGTAACGCCACTCATGGTCAAAAGCTACAACTCCATCAGTTATGCTTTCGAGGATTTTTGCAAACTGAGCATTTGTATGACGTAGTGCAGCTTCTGCAATTAGATGCTGTATCATTTGATTTAAAGCGGCGCCATCAGCTTCAGCTAATTTTACAGTTTGATAAAGCAACTGATATTCTAATGGATTAGACACAAATAGTAGTCCAGATTGCTGTCTCTGAAGCGTTGAAACTTCTTGAGTCAGTACAACCAAGCCATTTTGTGAAGGATAGACGTAAAATTCTATCCATTTATTAAGCAAGGTGTTGAACTCTTGCCAGCGCATTGGCACTTGCTGACTTACTGCGTTGTGACAGTTTTGATAAAAAACAGGTACTCCCGCTTCTGTCCATACTTCATAAACATTTTTACCTATCAACTCTTCGTAACCTTTATCGAAAATTCTGGTGCCAAGGTCATTAATAAAGATAAACCGCCACTGTCGGTCAAGGATTATCACACCATCGGTAATACTATCTAGAAAAGTAGCCATTTCACGTTTTACCTCGGACGAACATTTAATTTAAAATTCATCCTCAAGGTGCTAGCATAAAAATGTCAGTTTGTTGTCCGCCTTTAGCTAGAATGTAGTTTATGTCACATTTGAGTTTACGTTCTGCTTATAACGTCGTGTACTCTTTGCTTCGAGGCGCCTGTGAACTTGACCAATTTACTCTTATAGCATTGAGGACGCGCATTGTTCAAAAAAGTTTTTTTTATTTTTGATCCATTTTCTAGATTACTCAAATTTCCCATAAAGTCTTCCCTCTTATTGGTGAACCACATTTATTTATTGCTCAGTCATAAGAGCTATATATGTAATGTCCATAAGTATTAGCTTTATTAATAGTATCTATAAGTAAAACTTAATATAACTTAAAAGTTTATGTATCAAGATAGAAGGCGCCTGTAAAAATTAGAATTAGTATAAAAACATAATAGAAAATTAAAAAGCATCAAACGAGGTCAGCTATTATAAAGACCTTGAGGATAATACTGGTAGGGCGCTAAGTTCAATATATAGAACTAGCGCTTTATTACTATTAAAGCCAGTAAAATCAAAAATCATGCTGCATAAATTCCTTAAAATCCAACTCAAATTTATCAGAATTTTTCCATCGAATCAAATCAACGAAGCAAATAATTTCGTAGCGTTACGCACCATAAATATTTGTTACTGTGCAGTTCATTTGGCGCCACCATTAGTATAGTGACAAATGGGATAAAGTACGACCTGATATAAATTTTTATCTATACATTGATTATATATTCCTTCGCTATTGTAATAACCTAACTAAAGGGAGAAGGGGACTGCCCGTTAGCATCTGAGACAATATAGACGAATCTAATAATAAGCAAGTAAAGCTTGATATCACTCTAATTAGATATCAAGTGTATATTTTCATAAGCATACAAACTTTTTAAAATCAAGGTTTTTAAATCATGCGTAACATTTTTTCAACTCAAAATTTAGGTAAAAAGCGAGTTCTTGTCGTTGACGATAATATCGATAATGCATTACTTTTATCAACACTATTAGAAACAGAAGGATATCTAGTTGATGTTGCAAATTGTGGATACACAGCAATTTCTAAAATTGAAGCAAATCCGCCAAATATTGTGCTATTAGATTTAATAATGCCAATAATTGACGGTATTGAAGTTGCTCGCTGGATACGTAAAAATAGACCATCTGTTGCTGTTGTATTAGTCACAGCTTACAGTGATTTAGATGATTTGCTTCCTGACAAAGTTAAATTTGATGGAATAATTACTAAACCTCTTAACTTTGAAGAAACAATCTTGCTAATACAAAATATTTTAGAGTATGGAAAACAGCCAATAAGCGAAAGGTATAAATCAATACATAACTAATAGTGATTTGAACAAAAATCTTGAAAATCTATCTAAAGTAAAGGTTATATCTACTTTTAGATAATTGCATGTTGCATAGGGAGTAAGCGAAGGTATTACATGACAGCTATTTGCATACCCCCTGACTTGCAAAATGGAAGATTTTAGTCGATTACTTTCCCAAAGAGTAGATATAATATTGCAACAGTGGGTAGAAGCAGTTGTTAAAGACAAACAAATCAAAACAACTGATAATCTGTCAAGAACTGCTATTCAAGACCATGTTCCTTATCTTCTCAAAGCTTTAATCTCGGTATTATCGCAAAACAAAGTTTCGGATGTCAAAGCAATTGTAGAAAATAGCTTACAACATGGCGCCATAAGAGCCGAACAAGGTTATGACGCTACAGAGGTCGTGCGAGAATATCACCTCTTACGCACTTGCATTATTGCAAATTTAGAAACTGACTTGCTTTCTAGTCAGGCATCGGAGGTATTGTGAGCTGTATCCTTAATTAATCTAGTTGTAGACGAGGCAATTGCTCAGTGCTTCAAAAGTTAGATTTACTGTTAAAAGTCAATTATAATAATGCGCCAAAGCAAGTTATAACAGACCCACTACGACTGCAACAAATTATCATGAATCTAGTTAGTAATGCAATTCGCTACACAGAAGTTGGTTATGTGACAGTTGAGTGCTGCTGCTTGCAAGATAATAACTGGTCAGTTGCCGTTAAAGATACAGGTATTGGTATTAGGATTGAAGACCAAGCTCATATATTTGAACCATTCGGACGCGCGCAGCATTTAGGAAAACAACATCCTCCCGATAGTACAGGGTTAGGATTAGCAATCGTTGCCCGATTAGTAAAATTATTACAGGGTGAAATTAGTTTAACATCGGCGCCAGGGGTTGGAACTACTTTTACCGTTACTCTACCACTTGAGGTAAAAGATGATAATTCTTATATAAAATCAGATACAAAATAAAATTTTGGTGGGCTTTAACCCACCATTGAAAAACTAATTAATCTCTTCTTTTATCGAGTCAATTGTTGCAGATAGTTCTTTGCGCTTTGATTCGTTCTTGAGATAGCGGTTGACAAACCAAGCAGTATAACCAATACCAATCAGTTGGAAAGATTCTTTAAGCAATGGAAAAGTATTGATGGCGCCAACGACTGCTAGCATTATCCGCAGTGCAAAAACTGTTGCGACTAATGCACCAAAGTTAATAAACAGAAACTTGTATTCGCTATAGAACCAAGCTGCATTACTAGGTAACTCTGCAAAAAAGTCAGAAATTTGGGTGCCTATTTTTTCTAAGTCGGTTTCAGTCTCGCTCGCAGGAGGCAGCATTGGACGGGTCGCAAGCTGTGAACTTCCTAACGCAGCAGTATTTTGAGAAATCTCTGAAATTTCAGAGATACTGTCAACGTACTCTGGCTCTTTATATTCTTGTGTTGGTAGTTGAGCTGTCATATGTGCCTCCTAGTATACTAAACAATGGGTTTTATTGCTTTAAATCAAGCTTTGAACCAAACTTGTAAAAATTTATTGAGCATTATTACTATTATTTCCACATTTTCAGAAAAAAATTAACTCAATCACTCGGAGTAAGCTACATATTTCTTCCGATGGATTATTACAACATAAAGAACTAGACATTAGCTGTATCTACCTTTAGAAGCATTTTACACCAGAAGCAGCACTATAAAATAAAATTGTTATTATAAAACTGCTATATGCGTATACAAGATTTTATTCAAAGCTTGTTAGGTCAAGCTCCAAAGCCTGTCTTACTATTCGATTCAGTCGAAAAAGCCAACGATATCGCTTTTATGCTCAAAGGCAAGTGGGATGGTTGCAATGGTGTGGCTATATACCCATGCGATGAAGTTGCGGTAAACACTGCGGCAAGTCTGCTCGAAACATCATGGTGTTATCAAGGTGATGCGAAAGCCGTTATTGAGAGTTTAAAACCTTTAGAACTCAAAACTAGTTACGCAAGAGGAGAGCGAATTTTTATCAACGCTAACTTGAGATGTGCTGAACTTGTAGGCGCCGATTTCAGCGAAGCTAATTTCAGTTGCGCTAAACTAGATTGTGCGAATCTTAGTGAAGCTAATTTAAGCAAAGCCACTTTAACCGGAGCATCAGCGACCGAAATCAACTTAAAGCAGGCAAACTTGAGCGATTCACAGCTAATAAGAACCAATTTAAAACTCGCCAATTTGGAAGGAGCTGATTTGAGAGGTGCAAATTTGACTCACGTTTGCTTGGAAGGAGCTAACTTAACTGGCGCCGACTTTAGAGGAGCTAAACTTCACTATACTAATCTAATTAACTGTAATTTGACTGATGCTGTTTTCGACCAAATTTGAGAAAGAAATATAGTGCATTTGTTCGGTTTTCCTGACTATCAACTCACCCTAATTTGAAAAAAAACTTCGTCACAATATAAATAGAGTTATATGGTATGCGATTATGTTCCCATTTTATTTTTGGAATAATTCTTGTTATAGCCCAGATGCTGTTTCTCGTAAAGCGCGCTTGGAGCGGAAGTTAACTTTTCTGAAAACGATGCGTGATGATATAGAGACCAGATTAGCTGGTTTAAATGCTGCTATTAGTAACGTCGAACAGCAGTTAAATCAAGAAGATACGACTAGAGTATAGTCTTAGAAACCGGGTTTCCCAAGAAACCCAGTTTCTTTAAAAAGAATCTAATAAATGTTGAATTTGCTCTGGCGCCAAATAGCAAAAACGATGCATTATAAAAGATAATGGTTTGTATTTGTATTATCTATGCATCATTTGGTAGAATTAACAAACGTGTCATTGATTTTAACGGGCGAGAATATAATTATAGCTTGTTGTTATTTTGCTATATCATCGGGAATATCATATGGTGTATGGCGTAATAGACATGCTGGGGTAGACCCACTTGTGATGGCAGTAGCAGGAATATTTTTGAGTTGTGCAATTGGTCATGGTATGCATGGTGCTGGGATGTTGGGGCTACCTAACCCAATTGCTTGGCAAGCTGCAACAGATTTAGCGACGGTAATAATTGCCATATATTTTCTAAGTTTTTATCGAAGTTTTGATTTGCTAGCACGCTTCAGTCAAATATTTTCTTCTAAAGTCGAGCTTGAAAATAAAAATGAAATTTTAGAAGAAGCAATGCGGAAATTACAGCGTACTCAAAGTCAATTAATACAACAAGAGAAAATGTCTAGTTTAGGGCAGTTAGTGGCAGGTGTTGCACACGAAATCAATAATCCTGTAAATTTTATACACGCCAATATTGATTATATGCAGGAATATACTCTTGATATGCTAGGATTTGTGGAGCTTTATCAAAAATATTATCCGACACCAGTCGCAGAAATTAGCGCGCGAGCAAAAAAAATCGATTTAGAGTTTATCAAACAAGATTTATTCAAAATTCTCAACTCGATGAAAATAGGTACAGAGCGCATCCAGGAGATAGTATTATCGCTGCGGAACTTCTCGCGTATGGATGAAGCAGAATTGAAAAAAGTAAATATTCATGAAGGAATTGACAGTACATTGTTAATTTTGCAGCATCGTTTTATCGCTAGTTCAGAAAAGTTACAAATAGAGATTATCAAAAACTATGGCGCTATACCAGAAGTAGAGTGTTATCCAGGACAATTAAACCAAGTGTTTATGAATATTTTATCAAATGCTGTTGATGCTTTAGAAGAAACAAATTACGAACGAAAAAAGCAAAATATAAAAGGCAATTCCAATAAAATTACAATTAGCACCTCCATAGTGGATTCGCAATGGGTAGAAGTAAAAATTGCCAATAATGGCCCAGATATTCCCGAACATCTACACCAACGTATTTTCGACCCATTTTTCACTACAAAACCCGTTGGTAAAGGTACAGGTATGGGAATGTCTATCAGCTATCAAATTATTACTGAAAGACATCAAGGTAAGTTAATGTTTACATCAATGAGTGGCGCCGATACAGAGTTTATAATCCAAATTCCCATTTGTCAAAAGTCTCTTGCGGCGCTACGAACTTGATAAAAATTAAGATTTTAACTAGCTTGCTATATAGCTATGTAATCTATATTTGTACCTTTTTAAAATTTTGAAAGCTTGTTGCTCAATTTGTCGAATTCGTTCTCGACTCAACCCCATATGTTGAGCAACTTGAACTAAAGTTTGCTCCTTTCCATCGGCTAAACCAAAACGTAATATCAATACTTCGCGTTGTTGTGGGTTAAGAATTTGCAATAAAGTTTGAATTTCTTGATATAATAATTCGCGCTCAGTATATTCTTCAGGAGGTGGAGCGCTGTCTTCGAGCATATCACGCAGTTCAGTATCTTGTGCGGCGCCTATTTTAATATCTAAAGAAATTGGCTGACGAATTAAAAGTAAATATTCACGAATTTGACTTGGCTCTAGAGAAAGAGCTTCTGCAATTTCAGAAATAGTAGGTGTATGTCCTAATTGTTGAGATAGTTCTCTTTGAATTTGCTTAATTTTATTTAATTTCTCAGTAATATGAATTGGTAAGCGAATATCACGAGATTTTTGTGCTATGGCGCGTGTAATACCTTGACGAATCCACCAATAAGCATAAGTAGAAAACTTATAACCTTTTTCCGGGTCAAATTTTTCAACTCCCCGTTCTAAGCCCAATGTACCTTCTTGGATAATATCAAGAAAATCCATATTCCGACGCTGATACTTTTTAGCAACTGCCACAACCAAACGCAGGTTGGCTTCAATCATATTTTGCTTGGCTTTTTGCCCTTGATGAATTTGGCTCAGTAGTTCATCAGTGCTAATATTTAGATGCAACGCCCATTCTTCGTTTGTGGGTAGGCGCCCATTTAAATCAGCTAACTTATCTTTGACAGCAAGCATCATCATCATTTGTTGAATTTGACGCCCCATGCACAGTTCTTGCGCGTGATTCAACAATGGTTTACAACCTATTTCTCGTAGGTAAATACGTACTAAATCTATTTTAGGTATAATTTCGCGCTTACTGTCTTTAAGTGTCGAAGATAGTGTGTTACTCATGATATTTAAGCTTGAATGAGGATGCTGTCTATCTTAAGAACACGGTATTACGTTGTTATGTCAAAACATTGAAGAAACGATGTAAACTCACAAAAAAACCAAGAAGCGCTCCTATTACGATTTTCACGGCACAAGCAGCCTTTGAACATCCTTCTGCGGCTGGTGTAGACTTATATAATTAGGGATTACATTTTATTCGTGGCATCTTTGGTTCGATAAACTGGAATAATTACACGCTCAAAAATCCGTTGCATCCAGTACAGTTTACCTTGATTTGTATTGAAGTTTATTTATTGTGGCGCCAACAGCATCAAATTAGTACATTTGTTGCAGCATCTATAAGTTTCATCTTATTATTGAATGATAGATGATATAAATAGTTACTCACAGCTTTTATAAGTATGGCTTGATATAGCAACTTTTCTTAATATTTCTATGCTCAAAGCAACAGGTGCCCGACGAAGATTACTTATTTCCAGTATTCTATTTTTAATAACGTGTATTTTGCTTCCCCGTTGGATGCGCTTACCAACTCGCAGCATTATTGCTTGGGATGCAAGTGTAACTTGTTTCCTTACATTAGCATGGTCAAAGATGAGCAACACAAATCCCCAAGCGATTCGTCGTAACGCGCAAATTCAAGATAATAGCCGTTTAACAATAATGATAATCATTATTGCAGCAGCTTGCGCGAGTCTTCTTGCAATAGGTTTTATACTCAATAATAACAAAGATAAAAATATACCACTTGAATTAATAGTCTTGCACGTAACGCTTGCCGTATTTACAATCGTTGTATCTTGGTTGCTAACGCATACAATGTTTGCTTTACACTACGCACATCTTTACTACCGTGATTACGAAGAAAATCCAGACCAAAAACAAAATAATGGCTTAGATTTCCCCGAAGAAAAGCAACCAGATTACTGGGACTTCATGTATTTTTCTTTCATAATAGGAATGACCTGTCAAGTATCAGACGTGCAAATAACATCACGTTCAATGAGGCGATTAGCATTAACACATGGTATATTAACCTTTTTCTTCAACACAGTTATTTTAGCTTTAAGTATCAATATTATCGCTGGTATAATTTAAATTTTTATAATATCTGTAAGGTGGGCAGTGCCCACCCAGCTCTGTCAATGCAAACTAGAGTACTATAATTGATCAGCCTAAAACCCGCATTCTTGCGTGACCGCCAAATTAAGTTTTTTGGTTATCCATACAAACTTACGTCTACGCATATTAAAAACGGTCAATATGGCCCCAATAAAATTGTTCATTTTTTTGAAGAATATCCCGTAAGCCTTATTGTTGGGAAGTTAATTGAACATGAATCTTATGGGAATTTTTGGTACTAATGTTCGGGTAATCAAGGGCTGGCACTGCCCACGCTACGTGGTATTTCACAAATGAAGTAGGAATCCTATATTAAAAAAATCTTCACACGGTGCCAAAATTCCTAGAGGATAAGTCAGGTGTAAACATATCCTCGCTTGTAAATCTTCACACCGCGCCAAAATTCCTAGAGGATAAATCATATTTACATGTATTTTCTAGTACTTTATGTGATTTATGAAAGTGGCCGACACTTAACTCTAACTTTGACTTTCTAGTAGATGCATTATCAGACTGATGGTATAACCAAATGTATAGAGTTATTGATGTACTTAGGGTGCATCAAGATACACAAGCTTCTTAACTTTCAGGACTTACGCATGAAAACCTAGAAACCTGGAATATACGTTGATAGCATGTAATAAAAATGACGATTTGTCTGCGACAATGAATGCGTAGAAACTAGGTTTATGCAGCGTAAGTCCTAGCTTTATGAGACCAACCACAAAACTGTAGATCAGTATATGAGAGACGAGCAAGTCCGTTTGCTCATTGAAGTGCAGCAGGGAAACGACTGGGTTGGTAAGAAAGACTACGCTTTCCTGCGGAACACTGGGTGAACGCGACACTTCGTGAACGTGAACGCAAAGTCTCCACCCAACCCACGGTATTTTACGGTATCCGTTACATCCGTTATATTCGTTGCCAGTTTATTCTTCGATTCCAAATTCATTAATAACTGCATTTAAATCGCGTATACGACGTGAGAGAACGCGAATAATATTTAAAGCAATTTCGGGTGTTTCTTCGATAGCGTCGTGTAATTGTTGTTGAGTTAATTCTAAACAATCTGATTGTTCGAGGGTTGTTGCAGTAGCAGAACGTGGTTGAGCGTCAAAAACTGCCATTTCTCCAAACGATTCACCTTGAGGAAATACAGCAAGCTGTCGGTCTTCGATATGAACTTTGACGCGACCAGAAACTACTATAAACAGTGAGCGTCCTTCTTCTCCTTGTCGAAAAATTGTATGATTGGCGCCAAACGACCATTCGTCCATAACAGAGGCAAGACGAACAATAAAATCATCGCGTAATTCTTGAAAAATTGGAACTCGACGAACGAATAATAAACGGTCAACGCTGGTTAACATATTAATATATTGGCTTACGTTTACTAGTGGTTATTTTAAAGATATTTTTGAATTAACTCTTTAACTTGGGCTGCAATTAAAGGTGCTGGGTCTTTTTGTAACTGTGGTAATAGTTCAATGAGTATACGACGTGAAGCTATATTTAGATAACAAATAGCTGCTTCACGCACAAAACTGGTGGGATGGCGTAAGTTTTCAATTATTTGCTCTGTGGTCAAACGAATACGCGCAGCAGAAGCAAAATGAAAACAACATGCTAAACACCAGTCAGATAGTGAGTTTTCGAGAGTCAGTAAATGACGAATTCGGTCACTAACTACCATTTGCTTGTATTTACATATTTTTGCTTCTATTAAAGCTTGAAGTTTTTGTTCTGGGTGACGTTTATCTAAAATCATTAGGAGTAGCGATTTATTGGGTAATGTAACTGTATGCTCTAGTATTTCTAAACCCCGCGCTAGGTTTTTTGGTGATTCTGATAAAACATTCAATGCTGCCGCTTGGATTGTATCTTGAGAATAAAGTAGCTTTAAAAACAAAAATAATCGCTCTTTTATATCTAATTCTAAATCGAGTAACGCACGCCGTAATAATTGGCATATATCCATTACTTTACGACTAGATAGATAATTAGTAATGAATTCGCGTGTTTTATATTCTAAATAATTTGCGTATACTTCACCTTGTGTTTCTAAATCTCTATACGCAGCATATATCTCACTTAAAAAGGCTATTTCCTCATCGATTAATCGTTCTACGTAAGTTTCATACGATTTCTCGACTAAAGCAGAAATTCCTTCTTTTTCATTTCGTTTAAGTAAGCTACGAAGAATAAGGCCGCGGTCTTTACCCTTCGATGTTTCTAAGCTTTTCCATAACGTATCCATTGCTTCCCAAGTCGGAATTTCTCCTATTGTTCGCCATGCATACATTCGCACTATTTCTGGTTTATGTGGATTTGTCGCTAAATCCAGTATTAATGGTAATCCTTCGTTTTCGAGTTTGACGATAGCACGCATCGCACAAGCGCGTGTTGATTTATAGTAAAGTCCACCTAGAAGTGCGGGGTAGTAATCTTCTAATCGTGTTGCTGCTATCATTTCTAGCACCGCACGACGCACCCGCAATGATTTGTCTTCTAATAAGTTTGGAATTAAAAGCCGTAACGTTTGTAAATAAACTGCTGCGTTTAATGCTCTGACTGCATCTACTCGTTCACGTTCACTCGAACTAGTTAACATTGCTTTAAGTGTGCGAGTACCTGCGACTTTTTGCTGCGTTGTTCCTTGACGCAATAGTAATGCTGCGGCAGTCGCGCGAATGATGGGATGTTCTTCGTTGAGAAATTGTTCAAGTTTGCTTAAGTTAGGATTATCGGATGCTAGCCAAACATAACGCAAGACTAGCGCGAATATTTCGGGGTTTACCTCGGTTTCAGATTGTTTGAGTAGTGAATTAACTTGTGGTACGTATGTTTTTGTCGCACCTGCATCAAGCATTGCTTCTAAAGAAGATATTTGTAGCGTGCTTGGTAGTTTGGTTAGTAATGGCGCCAGTACTTCTGCTGCTCCTTGTGGGTCAATAGTAGCTAACAATTCAATACATGAACGTTTATCACTTTCGGTACCTGATTCTTTTAGCGCTTTGACCACCGCTTGTTTAAATGTACGCACGTCAACATCGGCGCCTGTTAATTTACCTCTTCCTGCACTTAACACTAGCAAATCAACATAAAGTGACCGTAGTATCCAAAGCAACGCTAAACAGATAAGCGCGACAATTGTTGTTTCAGCTACTAATGCCCAATTTTTTGCTAACGGAATTCCGTTTGCCCCGATCAAAAGAGTAATTAAAATTACAATACCTGCGATACCTGTACCCCAAGCTTCAGCAATACCCCCCGATAAGGTTTGTACACTCGAACGAAATTTATCAGGAATTGGTTGAAATAGCAGAGGACTACCACTAACTACTAACGTGTAACGCAGTAGTTCGTCAAAAAACTTCAAAATAATTAAACCCCAAAAAAAGTGTTGCCCTTGTGTGATTGGCAGTAAACTTAATGATGTAATCGATAAGGGTAGTAGAACCGCGATACAAATTGGTAAAGTTGCTGTGGTAAAGAAGACTCCAAACCGTTCGAGGACTCGACTGGATACAAATAACTGCATCAATAGTTCGCAAACCCCAGTCACCCCGCTAAATATCCCTAAAAAGCTTGCTATCTCTTGACCACTATAATTTGTTTCGATTTGGGTTAAATATTGAAAGTCGATTAATATATTAATTATTTGTAATAATCCAAAAAAACCAAATAAGAACAGCGAGTAGTGCCTGAGCTTACCAGAAAGCTGTGGTCGTGCGCGCTCATCTTTTGAAGCTAGCTTTTCAGGTTCGGGAAATGAACTTTTTTGTTCACTGCTTAAATAACGGAGGATTAAGGCGCCTGCGATAATAAAAATTGCCGAAACGGGAATGATAATATTTTTAAGTCCTACGAATATCAACAGCAGTGGTAAACTAAAACCGCTGAAAATATCCGCAACCAATAGTCCACTACTGATTATCGGGTATGCTCGCTTAATTTCACGAATATTAAAAATGTGATTGGCGGCAATAGAAGTGTTGAGGTCGTTAAGCACATAAAACGCATCAACCCATAAACGTAATAGAAATACGGTAGCTACAGCAAGGTAAGGAATTTCTAAACCCAAACGCAGTACTATTAGCGGTATGAACATGCATGGTGCAATTCCCGCTATTACGTAACGCAAGGAAAACATTTTTTGCAAACGGGAGTAAAAAAAAACGAGTAGCGTACCCATTACGGCACTGGCAAGATAAATCAAAGGCAACCAATTGGCGCCATACTTACCCAAAAACAGCGCTACAGTACTATCTTCTGTCCAACGTAACCCTACGGATGTTGTGGTATAAAAAGCCAGCATTAGCCACGTGCGTCTACTCTCCTCTGGACGCAAATTTACAATCGCCAAGATTTGTTCATTTAAGTTTTTACCTAACCCTTTAGCCGACCAGTGATTGAGTTCCATGCATTTGTAAGAAAGTGGTGAGCGTCACCCAAGTGAAGGATAAACGAACAGAACCATTGTTCGTATAGACAGCGCTTACAACAAAAGTCCTGAGCTACTGAGTATTATTTTTCCCACTCAGCGCTCAGGACTATCATGTTTTATGTAAATTTTTGGTAATCGTGCAATCGAATAATGCTATTTATTTTTTTGGCGATATCAGCATCATCATGTTCCTACCCTCTTTTTTGGGCATTTGCTGCACTTCACCAACTGAGTCTAGGTCAGTTGCCATGCGCTTTAGCAGTTCCTCTGCCAAGTCGCTGTGTTGAATTTCTCGACCCCGGAACATAACGGTAGCTTTTACCTTGTCCCCATCTTTCAAAAAGCGCTCCGCTTGCTTGACGCGCACGTTATAGTCATGCTCTTCTATCTTGTAGCGCATCTTGACTTCTTTAACATCAGCAGTATGCTGTTTCTTCCTCGCTTCCCGCGCTTTCTTCTCTTGCTCAAACTTGTATTTGCCATAGTCCATAATACGGCATACAGGCGGTTCGGCTTTATCTGAGAGAAGCACCAAGTCTAGCTCTTTTTCTTCTGCTAGTTGTAATGCTTCATTGGGTGTTAAAATTCCCAACTGGGCGCCGTCGGTATCAATGACCCGAATTTTTGGGAAGCGGATCCGTTCGTTAATTTGGGGCAGGTCGCGACTTCTTCTTTTTTCAATCACAGCCATTTATGATTTGTAGGAGCTATTTGCTAAGATTTTGGTTACTATCCGAATGTGTACACAACAGTCAAAGCTAAATACCTTCGATAATCAAAGGTTTCTCAACAATAGAAACCTCTGTTCCGAGTTTAGCTAATTCACAAACAAGCGCGTTTGCGATAACTTTATTTAGCTATACTTGTTATTCTACTCACTCCAACCCAATTTCTGTCAAATTGTTAACCCTTATTACAAAACGTCAGTCGTCATATACTATTTTAACAGCTACGACCCTTTAATTTATCAAGCTTTTTATCCGTAAATATACGTAATATCCACGCTTGGGTTTTTACTTATGGATACTATAAGTATTATTAATAGTGCCTCAACAAAGTATGTTTTATCGGTATTTGCAAACATACACCGATTAATTTACTTAGAATAGATTTAGTAACTGGTAATTATGTCTCTTCAAAGTTAAAACTGTTTACAAAATTTAACATGCGGGAGGTGTGGATGGTACAATTGATGTGGCAGCAAAGAGTTGGGGCACAACGCGATTGGGTTTGGCGGGGATGGCAAACTCGCTATACGTATATTCGGGGTTTACAAACTGGTTGTGATTCTGTACCCATTATTCTTTTACATGGTTTTGGTGCTTCCATTGGTCACTGGCGCCAAAATTTGGAGGTATTGAGCGAGCATCATACAGTATACGCCCTTGATATGTTGGGATGGGGCGCCTCTGTGAAAGCACCCGTAAATTACACTGTTAGTCTTTGGGCTGAACAAGTATACGACTTTTGGCAGACTTTTATTCGTAAGCCAGTGGTGATAGTGGGAAATTCGCTAGGTTCGTTAGTTTCCATAGCAGCAGGTGCTGCCCATCCTGAAATGGTAAAGGGTTTAGTGATGATGAGTTTACCTGACCCATCATTAGAGCTTGAAGCAATTCCCCCATTATTACGTCCAACTGTCGCCACAATTAAAAATTTCGTTGCTTCACCTTTGTTTCTTAAACCTTTGTTTTATTTTCTGCGTCAACCAGGGGTGTTGCGTCGTTGGGCAGCAATTGCGTATGCTAACCCAGAAGCGATTACTGATGAATTAATTGATATTATTGCGGGTCCGACGCAAGACAGAGGCAGTGTTCGTGCATTTACTGCTTTGTTCAAGGCTTCGATTGGCGCCAATTTTAGTCCTAGTGTTAAAGCTATTTTGCCGACTTTAAATATACCAATGTTGTTGGTGTGGGGGAAGAAAGATAGATTTGTGCCACCTGCATTGGCGCCCATATTCGCGCAGTACAATAGTAATTTACAGATACTTAACTTAGATAATGTTGGACATTGTCCCCATGATGAGAGTCCAGAGGAAGTAAATCAAGTGATTTTAGACTGGATTGATAGAACATTAGTTCGAGTTATGTCAAGTTCAGTAATGGAAGAATGCTAGCCTGGATTGCTTGAAAGTTTGTATCGTCTTGTGAAAATAGAATCTTACAATGCAGCCAAAATCCTTGAAATCTACCCTAGCGACTTTTTCTGTAACTCTCGGTTTCGGAACCGTTGCAGCTTTTTTGTCACCTTCGTTTAAAACTGGTGCAGCAGTATTTAGTAGTGCAATTGCTAGTGCAGGTATGGCTGTACTGAATATTCGAGAAGGCAAGCAGAACGAACGATTGCTTCGAGAGGTTAAACGTTTAGCAACAGCCTACGCGAATTTAGAATTAAAGGTAAAAAATTTAGAGAGGTTTTATCAGCTTCAAAGTAGTAATCAGCTTGTAGTTAACCCAGTTAATTCTATATCAACTTCATATACACCTCCAATTATTGCAGCAACAGGCACCGATAAGTTAATAGCTGAATTAAATAGATTGAAAGTTAATTTAAGGTTGCCTTACAAGCAGTTGGAGAAAGATGATTTATTTGATACAGCTATTTTTATGGGAGATAACTATCCTGCATTAGCTTTAGTGTATCGAAAGATGAAAGCGAGTATAAGCGGTGATATGCAGGGTGGTTTTTCATATAAATTATCTGGAAGTGAGGATAATGATGAGACATGTTTACGTTTTCGAGCTATTTTAGAGAGTAAGGGGTTATGGACTTCTAAATATATTAAGTCTGAGAAAAGGATTCGGTTTCAACCACATAGTGGAGATACAAAGGTTAGAAGTTTTTTTGAGGGAGGATGGTTAGAAAAGTTTGTTGTTTACAAAATATCTAGTTTGCTTTCACTGCATGGTATAAATTTTGAATATTTAATTAATCCTCATGTGAGTTATTCTTTTGAGGAGTCGAAGTATTATGAGCTTGATGCTTTATTTTTAGTTGATAATCAATTAATTTTGTTTGAAGTTAAAACTGGTGATAAAAGTAATGTATATCTTAATCAAATCAATGAGCATTCTAAACGCAGGCGCCTAAATCTTTCTAAAAATCGAGCTTTTTTGGTTACATTATCATTAACTGATAGTGAGACTGAGGACTGGAATCGAAATAATAATAATATTACTGTTGTTAATCTGAATAATTTTACAAATTGTTTTGCTAATAGTATGGGGATAGTTACTACTGAAGAATCGAAAATACAAGCTTCTATATTTAGCACAGAAGAATTATATACATTTTTAAATCACAAAAAATTGCGTCCTTCACCAGAACACCGTTTGAATGTGATTACAGAGTTAGTCAACACAATAAAATCGCTTGAGGAACCATTAACTTTTAATGAAATTAGAAATAAAATTGCTGAAAAGTTACAGATATCAAAAGCGTTAACAGAAGAAATTTTACGTGCTATTCGACGTTCTAGTTGTTTTATTAATGCTGAGGGAGGATTAATATCTCAGTTCACACAGTTGAGTGAGC
>NZ_MRCD01000142.1 GCF_001904745.1 Calothrix sp. HK-06 | reverse complement strand
TAGGAGATTATGCTAACCAAAAATTTTATAAGACTTTTGAATTTTTGCAATTGAAAGACCCTGGCACATACTTTTATTTAAAAACACTCAATTGTTACACAACAAGAAGGAAAGTTTTTATTGAGTATTGTAACGCTTGGAATTGTTGGGTACGTACTTTGGCGCCTAGTTCAAACTTTTTTTGACCCAGAAAATCGTGGACAACCAATCAATGCGAAGCAAATTGCACGGCGCCTTGGTTATGCTTGTAGTGCTATAGGTTATACAGGTTCGACCGAATTGGTAGTTGCTTTACTTTTTATACCGTTAACAGTATGCCGTTATTGATTATTTGGATTTGTGTTATTAGTCTGAACAATATATTTAGCCGCAGGTAAATTATTTGCAAGTGGTTCTGCTCTTCCTTGAGCAACCAATGTTTGATAAATTAAAGCCGCAGTTTCTGCACGGGTAGCGGGTTTATTTGGATTGAGAACTTTAGGATTAGGATAGTTGACTACTATATTTGATTGAGTAGCTGCTGCGACATTACCAACAGCGTATTGTGGAATCTTGTTAGCATCAACGTAAGTATTGGTAATGATGAATGATGCTGGACGATTGAGATTTGCTGCTTGATTATTAGTTGTTGATGTTGATGGGGCAGGTGTTAAGGCTTCGGCTTTGGACTGTAATATTGGTTGCATCAAGCTAGTAATTGCAATTGGAACGAATATGGGTCTTCTAGCAGTTCTGCGTCTGGTTGCTTGATTTGTTGGTACTGTAACTGCTGATGTAGCACCCGTTATATTTAAACCTTTTGTTAACGACGTTATCGCCTCAACTTTAGAAACAGGTTGTTGTGGACGAAAATAACCACCAGGGTAGCCAGTCATAAATCCTTGTTGGTAAGCTTCTTCAATCGGACGAGAAGCCCAATAACCCACTGGTACGTCTTTATATACGGCGCCACTTTGAATCTGACGAATTGGCTCAACATCAAAGGCTTTACGAACTATTGCGGCAAATTCATCTCTATCAACCGACTTCTCAGGTCGAAACGTACCATCAGGATAACCAGTTATGATGTTTCTTTCAGCTAAACGTTGAATATATGGTTGTGCCCAGTAGTTGGATGCAACATCAGGAAAGGTGGTTTGCCTTGAAGTTTGAGCATAACTTTCTAGTGCTCCAGCTACTAATACAATCAGACATAAAGCAGGTAAAGGGGCGCCTACTGACAAAGTTTTAAGTAGATTAGTCATTTAATTTTCTCCACACATTCAGGTTTTAATTAATAGTAAAATGTTTCGTTCATTTATTTATCCACCTGTAGTGAGATAGCCTAATCATAAGCATTTCTCAAACTTTCACCTCTTTAATTGTAAAAATTGTAAAATTTTTATTGAGTTAAAACATTTCATTAGGTTAATCCCCGACTTTTCCACTATTGAGACTTATAATATAAAGTTATTCTATTATATTTCACTAACAGTAATATTTCATTTGGAAGATGAACGTAACTCAAATAATTATTTAAATAAAAATACTTTGAATATAGAATACAAGGAGTCTTAATATGGTTTTGTTCAGATTAAATGATTTTGATACAACTTTTCACAAGGATGTTGGCGGACATAGTATTGAAAACTATGATATCTATTCGGATATTAGAAATGATAAAGTTGGCAGTATTAAAGACCTTTTAGTAGACGAATCTGGTAATCTTCGCTATCTAGTTATAGATACAGGCTTTTGGGTTACTGGTAAGGAAGTATTACTTCCAATTGGTCGCTGTCGTATAGATGATAGTAATCGTCGCATTTATGCTAAGGGGTTGACGAAGGAGCAAGTTGAGTATCTACCAGAATTCGATGAGCTTGAGCGGGTAAATTACGATTATGAGGAAAGAGTACGTAGAGTGTATCGTACTTCTTTGGTAGAAGCACCTTTGGAAAATGTCGTATCATTAGATACAGAAATACCTTTAGAAGCATCGGCGCCTTTGGAACTTCCTCCTATGAATAATGAAATACAGCGAGAAAGAACTATCCACAGGGAAGTATCTGCTTATGCCGAGCCGTCTTTTAGACCTATTCCAGAACCCGTGGTAGCGAAACCTGTTTACAACCATGATACTTACACCTATCATCAAGAGCCAGATTTGTATCAAATGAATGAGCAGGAACATAATACGCTCAAATTGTACGAGGAACGGTTAATTGCGAATAAACAACGTGTCAAAACAGGAGAGGTGACGGTTGGTAAACACTTTGAAACTGAGACTGCACGAATTAGTGTACCTGTCGAAAAAGAACGAGTTATTGTTGAACGCACTATACCTACCGATACTAATAAAGTAGTTTCTAACAAAGAAGCAACTTTCGGGAACAAAGAAGTCATACGGATGCCTATCTATGAAGAAACTCCTGATATTCAAAAGCAAGCAGTTGTTCGAGAAGAAGTGAAAGTTACAAAATTTGTAGAACAAAGTACGGTAGAAGCTCAAGAACAAGTCCGTCGAGAGGAGTTAGACATTAACACCGATGGAGACGTAAAGAATAGAAGAAGTTAATTAAGTCATATGGAAACCTAACCCCCTAACCCCCTTCCCTTAAAAGGAAGGGGGAGAAATATTGAGCTTTTGTTGTACGAAATTTTATGTAATTATTTTGCATATTTTCAATGGAAATTAAATGGAATAAGAGAATTGAGCGCTCAACTCATAAACCACAAATGGAGTTATGAAAACTACAGACTGTTGTTATAAGTTGAGATTAAATCATAATGGTGGAAAACTCGTGGATAATTTCAGATATTATCAAAATATATTACCAATGATAATTTTTGCTGAAAAACTAAAGCAGATAAAAAAGTTTTATATTTATAGCATTTTTTATAGTTAATAAATCATATTTAAGTTTTTTATATCCCAATTGCGTAAGTCATAAAAGTGACAAACTCACCCAGATGGATGAATTAATTGCAGTAGGGAAATTACTACTTGAGATAATGACGATAATTAGATATAATTTTAATATTAAATAAAAAATAAACGTTGAAAATCAATGCTTGCTTATCTATTATAGCAGTCTTAGATGAATTGTAAAAATGCCTAAATGTAGAGACGCGACATGTCGCGTCTCTACAACACGCGGATTTTACGAATGATTTAGGATTGCTATAGTTTAATTAATTATAGCTGTATACAGTTTGATTCCATAAGCAAGCATATTACTTCTTGAAGAAGATAGTAAAAATAGGTAATTTATAGCTTATGCTTCTAAAATACTACATCAAACAACAATGCTCTGCGTTTGCTTTACTTGTGACTGCATTTGTTATTTTGCCTTCAGTAGTAGCCGCATTTAACATATATTTCTATAATACTAAAAACAAGCTTAAATCGGCTGATGCGGCAATTGTACTGGGAGCAGAAGTTTGGCAAGACGAACCATCTCCTGTTTTTAGAGAACGAATTAACCATGCAATCAATCTATATAACAAAGGCAAGGTTAGTAGTATAATTTTTACTGGTGGAATTGGCGGAGATAAAGATATAGCAGAAGCAACCGTTGGTAAGCGTTATGCGATAGCGCGCGGAGTCAAAGAATCAGATATTTTAATTGAAACTAAATCTCAGACAACCTTCCAAAACCTCAAAAATGCCAAAAAAGTTGCGTCGAGGCAAGATTTATCTAAGTTTATCATTGTCAGCGACCCCTTACATTTAAAACGAGCCACATTAATGGCACGAGATTTAGGTATGAATGCATATCCGTCTGCTACACCTACTACCCGCTACCAAAGTATGGAAAGTAAGCTGAAGTTTTTGGTACGAGAAACCTCTGCCTACTTCTTTTACTTGATGTCTAAAATTTCGTTATTCTAAATTGTAATTCGGGATGTAGCTAAATAAACAACCCAGCCGAGGCGCCTGTACCAACAAAGTGAGCGGCAATACCGCTCATATTCGCAATTGCAACAAAGATATCTAGAGTGCGAATAATGCGAGTTGGGTCATAAATTGCTACCCCTTAAGGTTGGGTAATAGATTTTGACAACAACACACTTAAACTGCTTACCCATGTATTTCCACCAGTTTTCCACTTTTAAGATATATCCTTAAACTTAAAATAGTTTGGTTTATTAAATAACCCTCACAAGTTACATTTTAACATCTACTTATAATTATATGCTGGAGCCTTATTTTATGAAGTTAGCGACCGTAATCTCAAAATGTACGAGGAAAAGTTGATGAGTAGAAAAAATAGTCATCAAGTAACAAAAACATCAATACAATAGCCTACCATTCGCTCTTCTGTATCCTTAAAGGGAAGAGGGTTAGGTTTATTCATCTTTCTTTTTATGATTTAATAATGAATTACTAGAGCCATTAAAACTATCACTCTGTGCTTGTTTATTCAACAAAGAAGCTAAAATAGCGGAAATTTTCAATAAAGAATCTTCTAACTTGGGTGAAAGTTCCAAAGGTAAACTTCCTGAATTGAGATGAAGCGAACGTTGAGGAAAAGGAATTAGAATATTATCGTGTCGTAAATTTTCATCGATTTGAAAGTAGAGGTCGCTTCTAATTTGAAATTGCCTTCGAGGTTTAGATATCCAAACTAGTAACTGAAAATCTAAATAATCCTCACCAAATGCTTTGACCCAAACCTTTGGTGCTGGTTTGTGTAAAACTTCCGAATGACTTTTTGCTGCCTGTAGTAATGCAGAACGAACTTGATTCATATTTGAATCATAACCTACACGGATAGGTAACACCAGTCGAGATGCTTGGTTATGACTATTCCAATTTTTAACTTCTTTTTCTAACAGACGTGAATTTGGCACAATTACCAAAATATCATCAAGGGTGCGGATATGGGTGCTACGAGCATTTAAACGCTCTACTGTTCCCATATGTTCGCCAATTTCTATAAAATCTCCAATAGTAATTGAGCGTTCAAAAGTAATGACTAAACCACTTACTAATTCTCTGGCAACTCCCTGTAAGCCAAAACCAATCGCAACACCCAAAATACTGGCAAAAATAGCTAGAGAACTGATATCTAAACCCCAAATTTGTAGCAGGATAACAGTACCAATAAATATAAAACTATAATTGAAAACAACTGCGATAGATTCTTGAACACCTCGACTTACGCTCGTAATTCGTAAAATGCGCGAGCGCAGTAAGTTTGTCACTGCTCCTGCAACACCCAGTAATCCAAAAAATAAACCAATTAAAATAAGTATATTGATGACTGAGTAAGATTTAGTACCTAAAGAAACTAGGGGAGATGTTAAACTCATCTTTAGGATGCTTATTATGCGCTGACTCCACTCTCGTGTTAATGGAAGTAGGTCTGTAATGTAAATAATTATTCCTACCCATAACCCTGTACGAATTAAGAAAAGTGTCAAGTACAAAAGCAATTCTATACCCTTCGGTTGCGCTCCTGTTTCGGGGTCGTTAGCAGCTCTTGGCACTAGCCTTCGTAACCAATATCGCCAAACCCAGCCTAGAAGTTTATGTATAAATAATCCACTTAATATTGATAAGAAACCAAGTAATATTGCCTGAGTTATATAACTAGCCTTTCGTTCTTGTTGACCTTGTTGTATTGCCTCAGTAATTATTTGTGCCCAAATTTTCGCTTGTTCTTCTCTCGTTCTACCAGTTGGTATATCTTGTGAGGTAACAGTTAATAAGTGGCGCCCTTGAACTCGAATAACTGGTAATTGGTTATTTTCTATAATCTCAATTTTTACAGGTTCTCTCGAACGAACCGCCTGCTTCAAAATTAAATTGGCATCAGTGGCACGATTTTCTGCACTAACTTTACCTGTGTCACTAACTTTAAATAACTGGCGCCCATCAAGTGTAATCGGAAAATTTGGTAAGGATTGCGCTTGTACAGGCATTACTAGCAGAAAACATCCTAATATTACTATCAAACATATTGTTCTGATAGTAGAATGAATCTGAGAATGATTACAACGCATATTGCAATAATGTGTTACTAAAAAAAGCTAGTTACTTAAATATTAACAAAAGTTAAAATTTTATACATCTACCAAAAAGGGGTATTTTTATGTATACTAATTGCTACTTTAGTTATAGATTTACACACTTTATACCAAAGCTGCTTCTACTTGAGCGGCTAGTTTGTGAGAATTAAAGGGTTTACTAATTATACCTTTAATGCCCAGTTCGGCAAATAAAGCTTTGTTAGCAGTACGTTCTCTAGCTGTTAGTAGAATCACAGGAATATGCTTAGTTATTGGATTTGCTTTTAGCTTTTGAACTGTTGCTGTTCCGTCCATATCAGGCATCATTACATCTAAGAGGATGGCATCGGGTTGAGCAGTTTGAGCCAAAAGCAGTCCTTCATTACCACTCTTAGCAGTCAGAACTTGCCAACCCCCCATAATCTCCAAACAGGTCTGGATTAATTTACGAATGTCCGAATCATCATCAATAACTAAGATTTGCTTGGCTGTCATCGTTTAATAATTTTGCTATGGTTCTGCAATTATTACTACCTATATAATAAAATATAGTCTGATTGTAATTGCTATACTAGTTTTCCTAGTATGACTTTAAACTTCAAAAGTGGAAAACTCGTGTAGAAAATAATTTTCGCGCTCAAATGAAGAATACAGCACTTTCAAACGACAAAAGTCAGCCATTTATATATAGGGACTTCCAAATAAAAAAATCTCCACTCGTTGTCTTGTGGGATGGGTGTCCTCGCCCGTCCAAATACTAAGGGCAAGAGAAAGCCCACCCCACAAGATGGTTAATTTAATTTTTGGAAATCCCAATGTAGAAAAGATAATAGCTGTAGTCATTGTCTACTGTCGTAAAGATACCCGAAAGCACCCAACCCAAAAAAATGCAAAAGTTAAAGCGCTTTCTGCTCAAAAGTTATATCGTTGCTGTAATAGCCGTTATATCGGCTCTACTGCTTACCAGGCTACTATGGCAGGTGTATAATTTGACAATTTACCCATTATTTTTGGCTGCTGTCATGGTTAGTTCATGGTATGGTGGCTTTAAACCAGGGTTGCTGACAACTGTTTTATCTACATTAGTCTGCGCTTATTTCTTTTTACCTCCGATTTCTTTTATATCCATTAACGATAATAGTATAGTAGGTTTAGTTCAGTTTCTCCTAGCTTCACTGCTAATTTGCTCGCTAAATTCAAGGCTACGGGAAGCCCAAGCACAAGCTCAAATTAATGCACTTTCTTCACAGCAAAATTACGAGCGCTTGCGTCAAAGCCAAGAAAATTTGCGCCAAAGTGAAGAACGCTACCGTTTGTTTGTTGAAGGAGTTAGGGAATACGCTATTTTCATGGTAGATGTAAACGGTTTGGTGACTGATTGGAACAAAGGGGCAGAAAGAATTTTAGGGTATAAAGAAGCGGAAATAATTGGTCAGCATTTTTCGTGTATTTTTATACCTGAAGATATTGAGCGAGGTAGACCCAAATTAGCACTGAATACTGCTGCAACCAATGGCATGTCTAGGGATGATCGTTGGCATCTTTGTAAAGATGGCACTAGGTTTTGGGCGAATGGTGTTATTATCCCTTTAAGAGATGAAATGAGAGATGGAAGGCTACACGGTTTTGCTAAAATTCTGCAAGATTTAACTGAACGAAAGCAGGCAGAGGAAGAACGCGAGCAACTATTACTGCGTGAACAAGTCGCGCGCGCGGAAGCAGAAGCAGCAAATCGTTCTAAGGATGATTTCTTAGCTATCGTTTCTCATGAATTACGCACCCCAATGACTTCAATAGTCGGATGGGCTGGGATGTTGCAAACAGGTATGCTCGATGATTCTCAGATGAAAGAGGCACTTGAGGCGTTAGAACGTAATGCTAACTCGCAATTGCAGCTTATCGAAGACCTTTTGGATATTTCACGTATTGTTCGGGGAGACCTTTCGCTATCTTTTGAAAGCATTGATTTGGTTGCGGTTATTAATGCAGCGATTGAAATTGTACAACATAAAGCTGATGCTAAATCTATTAAACTTGAATTTATTCTGGATACTTCACAAGAGGTTATTTGGGGTGACTTTGAGCGATTGCAACAGGTTGTGTGTAATTTACTTTCTAACGCAATCAAATTTACACCCAACGGTGGACGAGTTGAAATACGCTTAGAGGTAAAACCTCTCCCTCAAATTCAAGTAAGCGACACTGGTATTGGTATAAGTCCTGAATTTCTGCCGTATATTTTTGAACGTTTCCGTCAAGCAGATAATACAAGTACAAGGTCAAACAAAGGGTTAGGTTTAGGGTTGGCTATCGCTCGTCATATAGTAGAACTACATGGTGGCACTATTCAAGCGGAGAGTCGAGGGGTAAATCGAGGGGCGACATTTACAGTTAAACTACCAATTAGAACAAATAATGACGCAGAAAATACTCAAGTTAGTAATACTCCTCTAATACAACCATCGGCGCCTATTGAAGATGCAATACCATCAGATAATTCTTTAAGATTAGAGGGGTTGCGTGTCTTAGTTGTGGATGACGAAGCGGATATACTACAGTGGATTACTGTAGTGCTTACTCAGTGTGGAGCAGAAGTCTTTGGTGCTAACTCAACGGTCAAAGCATTGGATGCTCTCGAACAATTAAGACCAGATGTATTAGTAAGTGATATCGGGATGCCAGATGAAGATGGTTACGCTTTAATGCGTAAAATTAGAGAACTTGAACCTGATATGGGCGGACGCATTCCCGCTGTGGCACTAACGGGCTATGCTAGAGTTGAGGATTATAAACAAGCTTTGTTAGCAGGTTTTCAGCTACATGTAGCTAAACCTGTTAGACCAACCGAGTTAATAGCAGTTGTCGCTAGCTTGGGGCAAATGTCTGACAAAGTTTAATTTAACACTCTTGACATATGCGCTTTTCCTTAACTTGATAGATGTAGAGTCAATATAAAAGCATTGATATAGCGTGAGGATGCTTTAAAAAGCAAATATTTTGTATGAAAATTTTGATAGTTGAAGATGATAATTCACTTGCTACTGCGATTGCAGCGGTTCTCACCAAGTTACATTATGTAGTTGATATCGCTTCGGATGGTCAAGATGGTTGGGAGTTGGCAGTAGCGTGTAATTATGACTTAATTTTACTAGATGTATTACTACCAAAGTTTGATGGCATCAGTTCAGATTATGGTATATAAGATAGCCTGAAACTAGTAACAGAATTTTCTAATCGAACACCACCAGTACCAGCGCTAGTTTTTACTAACAGCAATAATTTTGATGACCGTGTAGAAGTCGCGCGCGCTGGTGGACGTGGTTTTTTACACAAGTCTATGTCGAGCGAACAAATATTACAGCATGTTAATAAAGTGCTGCAAACTGTTCATATGCCGTCAGCCAAAGTCATGATTGTAAATAATGACTCAAATGTACTAAATAGAATTAAAAACTTATTAAAACTTAGGGGAATAAAGCTAAAAACTCTCCAAGACCCTCGCCAGTTTTGGGATACTTTGACAGAATTTTTACCTGATGTACTCATCTTAGGTTTAAAAATGCCTTATATAGATGGAACTGAACTTTGCCAGGTAGTGCGTAATGACCCCTGTTTTTGCTCACTGCCTATAATCTTTGTTACTGATGCCTCACAAGTAGATATTTCAATACAGTTATTTAATAAAGGCGCCTATGATTGTATTATTCAGCCAATCAAAGAAACAGAATTAATTACCCGAGTTTTTAACCGCATGAGGCAAATTACCTAATACGAAAAGCAGTAAAATAACCGACTTATAATTGTGTTTTTTCATTTTTCCAAGAGCAAATTAATGGTAAATGTAGACCCTGTACCAACTTTGCTACTAACATTAATACTACCTCCATGAGTTTCGATAATGCGTTTAGCAATTGCCAAACCTAACCCAACTCCTTGACCCTTACGAGAACGGTCTCCAGTGTAAAATTGCTCAAAAATATGAGGTAAATCGTTGTCTTTTATACCTTCACCTTGGTCGCTAATTTTTACAACAGCTTGTTTGCCTTCTCTGTACCCAGTAATGCATATATGGGAATTGGGAGGTGAATGCTTAATTGCATTATCTAGTAGGTTGAGAAATACTTGTAATAGCCTTTCTGAATCACCTTGTATTTGTAACTCAGCGATGTTTACCTGAGTAGAAATTTGTAATTTTTGCATTCGCGTTTCCACAGTTCTGACTGCACGAGCAATTAAGGGTGAAAGTAGAATACTCTGCTTTTCTAAGAGTGTTACGCCTGCTTCCAAACGTCCCAGGTCTAGCAAATCATTAATTAAACGTGATAGCCGTTTAGTCTCGTTTTCTACGTTTTGAAAAAAGCGATCGCTTACAGTTGGGTCTGTAGCAGCACCATTACGGAGAGCTTCAACCGTCACCAAAACATTACTGATGGGAGTGCGGAGTTCGTGAGACACATTAGCTAAAAACGCGCGACGTTCTTGATCGAGTGAAGCCAAACGTTCGCTCATGCGGTTTAGTTCTAATGCTAACTGGTCTAACTCGTTACTTTTTTTGCGAATCTGCAACTTCTCACCAAAATGCCCATTACCCAAACGTATTGCAAAATTTTTCATGGTTTGAATGGGACGGGAAAGGTTGCGTGCAAGCCGCTCACTAATCAAAGTGCAAACTATAAGCGTGAAGCCCAACGTTCCTAATACTGTCCATTTTATTATGGCAAATTGGCGTTGAAATTGTTGCAAACTGATAGATGTTCGCAGCGCACCCAGCAATTTACTTTTACGTACTATTGGTTGGGCGCTAAACAATCTGTCATCGTTAGACAAAACACCTTTTGCAACACCATGCGCTTCTTGTTTTTCTAAAGCTACACGTACTCCAGGTACTTCCATCCAGTTCTTTACTTTTGAGTCTTGCTTTGGGTTAGATGTAGCTTCGAGCTGACCTTTGGTATTAAAAACTCGTATCGTGATAGTTTCTACGGCGCCGTAACGCTGCACCAGCAATTGTACTCGTTCGCGGTTATTTTCCTCCAATGCATCAGCAACACTCTCAGTCAGCGCGCGACTCCAATTTTGCATTTCTACCCGTCTCGTTTCTATAAAGTAGTCATAGAATGACCAAAGAATATACCCTGCCATTAGTGAGCTTGCTAGAGTAATTAACAAGAGGTAGGTTGTTAAAAGCTTAGTATGAATCGAATTCCACTTAATTTGCAACCAATTCATAATTGCTCAAGATTGTTTTGATCACGACGGCGTAGTACTGCTTTAATGCGTGCTAAAAGTTCACGAATATTAAAGGGTTTTGTAATATAGTCATCTGCCCCTGCCTCTAACCCCCAAATTTTATCCGTATCTTCGTCTTTAGCAGTCAGCATTACAATCGGCACGTTAGAGAAAGCACGAATCCGCCAGCAAACTTCCATACCGTCAATTTCTGGCAGCATCAAATCCAATAATATGACATCTGGTACTTGCTTGTGGAACTGTTTGATGGCACTTCGACCATCTGCGACTGCTGTCACGCTATAGCCTTCTTTTTGCAAACTGTAAGAAAGGCTATCTCGCAAAGTGTCTTCATCATCTACTAATAATACGTGGGGCATAATTTTTCTGAGGCTATACTTTTTACTAGAAATTTATATTAATCAAGTTTGATTGACAGATATACTTCTATCGAAAGTCATACTACTTTGAGTAAATTGATCACATTGTAACATTTTGTCAGCTAGATGTCTCACCCAAAATCATTGTCAGATTTCATATTTTTTTCAATTTTGAGTGAAAAGTTATTTACAGACAGTTTGAACGCAGTGGTAAGCAAAGGTTGATTATGCGACTTCTATTAGTTGAGGATGAACCAGATTTAGGTGCCGCAATTCAAGATGTTCTCAGTGATGAGGCATATGTAGTTGACTGGTTTCTTGATGGCACCCAGGCGTGGCAATATTTAGAACGTGGGTGGACTGAGTACATGCTGGCGGTTTTTGATTGGATGCTACCAGGAGTCTCTGCTTTAGACTTATGTAAGTGGTTGAGAAAGCAAAACCTGTCTTTACCAGTACTGATATTAACACTATTTAGTTAAGCCGTTTGACATGCCAGAGTTGCTGGCAAGGTTACGGGCATTACGAAGACGGGCGCCTCAAATTCAACCTAGACATTTTCAGGTGGGTTGCTTGACTTTAAATTATAGCACTCATCAAATTACTCGTCAGTATGGTTATAGTGAAAAAAAGTATTTTATTTAACAAACCCTGTATTGAGATACATGCTAACAACAAAAGCACGGTTGTAATTACCGCTACCAGAGTCGTGCCCAAAATCACTATGATTGTGAGCCATGATTACTATTATTAAAGTTATTAATAATACCAAGAAAAACAGATGCTTTACTAATCCATGTTTATCCACCAGTTTTCCACTTTTAACATATATCCTTAAACTTAAAGTAGTTTGGTTTGTTAAATAACCCTCACAAGTTACATTTTAACATCATTTACCATAAACTCTATAGTTATAATTCACAGATATGATAGGAGTAAAAATGGTTTTGTATAAGTTAGATAAATACTATCCTGAATATCGCGACGAAACTTTAGCTTATTTTGATATCAAAGATTTTTATGTTTATGCCAATAATGAGTTAATTGGTTCTGTTACCAATATATTAATTGATGGGGATAATGGTCGTTTCCGTTATTTCGTCATTGATACGGGCTTTTGGATTTTCAGTATCAAAGTATTGTTGCCAGTTGGTTTGGCAAGTGTAGACTATGACTATAAACGCTTATTTGTTCCAGGATTGAGACAAAAGCAAATTGATAATTTACCTGAATTTAAAGAAAATTTTGTAATTGATAATGATTATGAGGAGCGAGTCAGAGATGTTTATCGTCCGTTAGTAACAATCACTGATTTAAGTGCGTTTTATCACGCTTCTACTTATAATTATACGCTGGAGCCTTATTTTTATGAAGTTAGCGACCGTAATTTCAAAATGTACGAGGAAAAGTTGATGAGTAGAAAAAATAGTCATCAAGTAACAAAAACAGCAACATAGCGTAAAATCTTGGTTATTTGTAAAACGCGCGGATTAACTGTATTTACATCTAATGTGTGATTGATTGCAATTTAGCTCAATTTTGACTTTTTTGTATTAATAATCAAACTTATTTAATTTACAAAAATCACTTCAATAGTAGAATAAATTTGAGAACTATTACAACGCATATACACCAAGCACAAAGTAAATGTTGGTTATTTTAATATTAATAAAAAATAAGCTTTATGCTAAGGCTGCTTCTATTTGAGCAGCTAGTTTATGTGAGTTAAAAGGTTTACTAATTATGCCTTTAACATTCAAATCAGCAAACAAACCTTGTTTTGCAGTGCGTCCTCTAGCTGTTAGAACAATTACAGGAATATGCTTAGTCGTTGGATTTGCTTGTAGTTTTTGAAACGTGACTGTTCCGTCCATGTCAGGCATCATTACATCTAAGAGGATGGCATCGGGTGCAAGGTCAAATAAAGGGTTGGGTTTAGGGTTGGCAATCGCGCGTCATATAGTAGAACTACATGGTGGTACAATCAAAGCAGAGAGTCGAGGAGTAGGGCGAGGGGCAACATTTATAGTCAAATTACCAATTAGAATTGATGACAAGGTGGAAAATACCCAAGTTAGTAATACTCCTCAAATACAACCATCGCCGTCTTTTGAAAACGTAATACCATCAGATAATTCTTTAAGATTAGAGGGGTTGCGCGTCTTAGTTGTGGATGACGAAGCGGATACGCTACAGTGGATTACTGTAGTACTTACTGGATGCGGAGCAGAAGTTTTTAGCGCTAGCTCAACAGCCCAAGCACTCTTATTTCTTGAGGAATTAAAACCAGATGTGATGGTAAGTGATATCGGGATGCCAGATGAAGATGGTTACGCTTTAATGCGTAAAATTAGAGAACTTGAGCCTAATATGGGTGGACGTATTCCCGCTGTGGCGCTAACGAGTTATGCTAGAGTTGAAGATTATAAAGAAGCAATAGATGCAGGTTTTCAGCTACACGTTGCTAAACCTGTTAGAGCAACCGAGTTAATAGCTGTTGTCGCGAGCTTAGGGCAAAAGTCTAGCAAACTTTAATTTAAGACTTTTGACATATGAGTTTTTCCTTACATTGATAGATGTAGAGTGAATATAAAAAATAAGATTAATAAAAAAGCATTGATATAGCGTGAGGATGCTTTCAAAAGCAAGTATTTTGTATGAGGATTTTGGTAGTTGAAGATGATAATTCGCTTGCTACTGCGATTGCAGCGGTTCTCACCAAACTACATTATGTAGTTGATATTGCTTCGGATGGTCAAGATGGTTGGGAGTTAGCAATAGCTTGTAACTATGACTTAATTTTATTAGATGTATTATTACCAAAGTTTGATGGCATCAGCATTTGTCGGCAATTACGTCAAGAGGGTTATCAAATGCCTATTCTGCTTTTAACGTCACTTGATGCTAAAACCGACAAGGTAATGGGATTAGATGCAGGAGCAGATGATTATGTCGTCAACCCTTTCGATTTTCAAGAGTTAACTGCGCGCATTCGTGCTTTAGGGCGCCGAGGCAGTTCTTCCTTACCTCCTATTTTAGAATGGGGAAGTTTGCATCTTGACCCTAGCAGTTGCGAGGTAACTTATACAAATAAAGTGCTACATTTAACAGCAAAAGAGTTTAGTATATTAGAGCTTTTTTTACGTAACAAGCAGCGCATCTTCAACCGAGGTGCTATTATAGACAACCTTTGGGGCGCCGAAAAAGACCCACCAGAGGAAGACACGATAAAATCTCATATCAAAAGTTTGCGACGAAAAGTCAGAGCAGCAGGCGGGGATTATAATTTTATTGAAACGGTTTACGGAATGGGTTATCGCCTAAAGCCTCTACCTGAAGAGAAAAGTACTAACACTGAGCCAAATTCAGAACTTTCTCAAGTATTGTTGGCAGAAATTGCCAAACAGCAAAAAGCCTTTAAAGCTAAAGTTGGAGAGCGCATTACTGTGTTAAAGCAACTAACTAATGCGATCTGTGAAGGTAAGCAAAACTCCCAACTATGGCTAGATGCAAAACAAGAAGCTCATAAATTAGTTGGTTCGTTGGGGAGTTTCGGTTTCGCGCGCGCTTCTTCTATCGCTGACGAGATAGATAATATATTTCAAGATGTGGCGGCAATTAACCAAGCACAGTTATTACACTTGTGTAAACTCGTGATTGAATTGCAACACGAGTTAGAGCTACCCGATATCCAAACAAACAATGAACTTCCCGCGAACGAGTCAACTCAAGACGCGCTTTTATTAGTAAGTGATGATGAACAAATAGCCCAGCACTTAGTAGAAACTGCAACTGGGATAATTACCGTAAATATTGCTAGTACTAACTCCATTGCTAAAAGCGGAGTAATACCTGCAAACGCGAATATCGTGCTAATTGACCTTGATTCAGATTATGGTATAAAAGATAGCCTGAAGTTAGTAAAAGAGTTTTCTAATCGAACACCGTCAATACCAGTCTTAGTTTTGACTAACAGAAATAATTTTGATGACCGCATAGAAGTAGCGCGCGCTGGTGGACGTGGTTTCTTGCATAAGTCAATGTCGAGCGAACAAATATTACAGCATGTAACTAAAGTACTGCAAAGTGTTCATACGCCGTCAGCCAAAGTCATGATTGTAAACAATGACTCAAACGTACTAAATACAATTAAAAACTTATTAAAACCTAGGGGAATAAAGCTAAAAACTCTCCAAGACCCTCGCCAGTTTTGGGATACTTTAACAGAATTTTTACCTGATGTACTCATCTTAGGTGTCAAAATGCCTTATATCAATGGAAATGAACTTTGCCAAATAGTGCGTAATGACCCTACTTTTTACTCATTGCCTGTACTGTTTATTACTGAAGACCACAAACAGATATTTAACATTATATAGCGTACCGCAGTTAAACTCACATCTTGCACCAGGCCTAGAAACCGGGCTTCTTGACAAAAACTTTGCTATAAAACGTTGATTTTTTGTACAGAAGCCCGGTTTCTTTAAGCTTATTGGGAATGCTGCAAGATGTGAGTTAAAGAACGCGCCTTTCTCCCCGACTTTTCCACTTTTATGTATTAATCTAATATTTGACAAATGTATACTTGTCAAATATTAGGTAATTAAATAATTAAATCGGAGAAAACATGATAAACGCTAATAAATAATGAAGTTGATTTATAAAAGATGAATTTTCTAAAATTTGTAGAGCTAGTAATAGCTCTTTTCCTTGCAGCTTGCTTATTCTGCTGGTTATTTACTTCTCACTGGATTTTTGATCCGATTGTGAGTGTAATTTGTTTTTTGGGCGGAATTCTGCTAATTAGTTTTATTGAAGTGGAATTATTCACCAAAAATAAGCAATGATACGAAACCCCTTGACTCTTTCGCGTTGGGTGCTACTATGGGCAGCACTTGGAATTGTTTGCGGTCTGTTTGCTTCAGTTTACTGGATAGTACTGCTGTGGATGACTCAAAGCTTTGAGAGATTTAGTGGACTCTCTCTACTGTTAGTAATGCCTTTTGCAGGTTTCTTAGTTGGTTCAGTCATTTATTTACTAGGAAACCCAGGAGAAATTGGTCTAATTATTGATAATATCCATATGCGAGGGGGACGGTTGGCAATGCGTGAAAACCCCTCAATGATTCTTGCTTCTCTTTTAAGCATCTCTAGTGGAGGGAGTGCAGGTCCGGAAGCACCAATGGTTCAGGTAACAGGGTCAATTGGTACGTGGCTAGCCGATCGCTTGCGCTTGCAAGGAGAGTCTTTGAGAAGCTTCAGCATTGCTGGGATGGCATCAGGTTTCACAGTTCTTTTTGGGGCACCGTTAGGAGGTGCAATGTTTGCCCTAGAAATATTGCATCACCAACATGTTATGCAATATTATGAAGCTTTCTTGCCCGCAATAGTATCTAGCTGTGCGGGCTACACCATCTTTGTGGCTATCAACCGTCTGGGAGTTGGGCCTGTTTGGCACTTCCCACAGTACCAAGCAGAAAATATCAGTGATTTTGCAATGGCAATGATGTATGGAGTGGTGGGAGCTGCCATTGGTTGGCTATTTATTCTGATTTTTAGGGCTTTAGAGCGCACTTTTGAATCTCTAAGGTTCCCTATCTACTTGCAGACAACTTTAGCAGGATTGGGGCTTGGTATCTTAGCGGTTTTCTTTCCTCTTAGCCGCTACTTTGGTGAACATCAAATCGATGTGGTCATTCAGGGAAATTTAAACACATCAACGCTACTGGGTTTGGCAGTAGCAAAAATGCTCGCTATCAGCATTACAGTTACAGGAGGTTGGCGGGGCGGAATTATCATTCCTTTATTTTTCACTGGAGCTTGTGTAGGTAAAGCCCTTGTCTCTGCCGCTCCAGCACTAGATTCTGTTCTTGCAATCATTTGCATTATGGCTGCTCTGAATGCGGCTGTAACACGAACTCCTATTAGCACAGCCATCCTACTAGCAAAGCTAACTGGTTTTAGCCCCTTAACACCGCTTTTATTTGCAAGCTTGGTAGGCTTCTTTTTGGCGCCTCGCCTTCCCTTCATTGCCTCACAACTCAATCTTGAGAAAACTACACAACCTGAACCCTGACTACTTGACAGATTTTTGTGTTAGGCAATGTGCAAATTACCAAACTAAGCGCGCGTTCAGCATATAAAGTTATTGATTATTAGTTGGAGATGGAAGTGGTTCAGGTTGAACAGTAAATTCAAAATTTTGTCCATTGCGTACTACTTGAATTTGCAAATTGTTATTTAAACCATTCTTTTCTACTGCTTGCTGAACTTCTTCTGCATTTTTAACAGGTTGATTGTTAATTCGCTGAATTACATCTCCTGCACGTATTCCAACTCTTGCTGCAGGAGAACGGGGAACAACGCGAACAACAAGAATTCCTTGGTCTGCGACAATGCGAATATTACTATTTGGATAATTATTTATTTTTTGCTTGACTACATTGCTCAAGGTAAGTGTCTGAAGACCTAAGTAGGGGTACTCAACCTTACCATCTGCAATTAATTCTTGAGCTATACGTTGTGCTGTATCTATGGGAATTGCAAAACCGATCCGGTAATTGAGGAACCTCAGTTCTAACCGTTCTTTGGGTATTAATTTGAACAACTGCTGGTTCTACCTTTTCGACAACTGCGACTACAAAGTTATCGTCTTCTGGTGTTGGCGCCAAAGGGCGATCAGCTTGATTTTGTGTTTCTGCAACTGTTGATATTGGAGAAGCTGTAGGTAAAGAAGTTTCCCTAGATAACTCTTTAGAACAGCTACTTAAAAGTCCCACTGTTACGGGAATTAGCATCAGGTAAGTTGTTAATTTAACCTTCATACAAATATATATCTATATAACTTTATTTTCTCAGCTAAACGCTACTTCTTTGATTCCAACTACGTAGCTGGAAGACAAGAATTAATAGGAGAATGCCAAAGAAAATTGCGTAGGCGCCAAACCGTAAACTGTTGAGAGAAAAACGTTCGACTTCTTTCTCCTAACTCACATCTTGCAGCATTCTCAATAAGCTTAAAGAAACCGGGCTTCTGTACG
>NZ_MRCD01000141.1 GCF_001904745.1 Calothrix sp. HK-06 | reverse complement strand
TTGTTATCAGGACAGGAAATAACACACATATTTATAAATAAAATGTATTTATTTTAAGAAAAATATTAAAATAAAGTAATTATTGCAGGTGTCTACTTGGCATAGATATAGAGGTATCCGAGATAAGAATCGCACTGGTTCGTATCTTGGATCAACCTCCTATTGGTCAGGTAATAATTCACAATTTGGTCAAAATATGGGTAAAAGCACAGCTTTTACAATACCCAGACACTCCTTCACAAATGAAATCCTTTGAAGTCCTTAAATCTTATGTTGAGGAACTACGTGCCACAGCAGTTAAAGAGCGTAACTTACGTAGAATTCGTACTAAAGAACACATTGATAGACTCCGAAGTATAATCATCTAAGGCACTAGCATAATAGAGCCATAGCAGCCTAATATTCTTATCCTAAAGTAGTAATAAAGGTTTTAAATATGAAACCAGTAGATGAGTTACGGCATTTATTTACTGCACCAGTTCCAGAAGATAAAGTAGAAGGTGCTGGACTAATTTTATTTAATGTGTACTGCCCAGGAAATGCCTATCAAGTTCTCCAAAACTGTAGGGAGGTATTAGCAGTGGTGCTTAATCAATATGAAAAAAATTGGCCATCTGATGATGAATGGCTCTCACTGTTACCAACATGGTTTGTTGAGCGTTGTTCTCCAGAGATGACAATAGAGGAGGAAGAGGAAAATTTAGCTAGATGGAGAACACTTTCTAGAGAAGAACAAATACGTGAAACAGAAGAAGAACTTTGGTCTGTGATGGATTGGATAAGTTGGTTTGACCCTAGTGATACAAGATATTGGTTCTGGTGGGACGCTTTTGTAAAAGAGGCAAACCTTTTACTTGTAGCTATTGAGGTAGTAGATATTCCTTTTCCGTCAGGTTCTTTTGAATGGTTATTACGAGCATCAGGTGCAATTAAAATTGAAGAATCAAAGGACATTTGGGGTCATCGTGCCCAAACGGATATCAATACTGCTCGGTTAAGGGAAATAGAGGTAAAAAAGTACTCAATATAGTTCGCGTTTATAAAACGAGAACTAAAGTCATTGATTGTATTATTTTTTCTCTTTCTGGCTTTCGTACAAATCTATCCAGTTTTGCCTGAGAGAATGAATCGTATTTTTTAAGGTGTCAATTTGCATTCTTCGTGTGACTTGCATGACAGCATCAATATGAGCAGGGCTTCCAGCTTTTCCTAAATGCTTATACTTACTTAATTTATTAGGAGTTTGCGTAGGGAAAACAGGCGTTTGAGCGTGCAACTTGTAATACCAGTAAGTTCCTTTCTGTCCTCGTGCCTGGTAGCGCAGAACACAACAACCTTCGGGCGCCACTTCTCCCAAAGATTGAATTTGCTGAACTTGTAGTTGTAAAGTTGCTATTGCTTGCTGCAAGAGTTCTGCCCTGGCAATAACATCATCAGTTTTGGTTGGCATGGACTGCTGAATTAAGAAGAATATTGTTCTCGTATTTTTAACGAGAACTAATAGTGGTTTAATTTATAGCAATTCCTAGTCTGGCGAGGTACAATAACAACAATGTGTAAACCAATTACGAATATCTTTTAGGGAAACTTTATTAAATGCTATTTCAATAGCTTGTGCCAAATCCGGATAAGTTCTAGCACTAATACGACGTAATATACTCTTAATCTTAGACCAACAATTTTCAATCGGTGAAAACTCAGGTGAATATGGTGGTAAATAGATTAGTGTTGCTCCTGCATCTTCAATCAACTTCTCGATTTCTTTACCGAGATGAACGGAGCAATTATCCATGACGACACAAGCTCCTTTCCACAGTTTTGGTACTAATTTTTTAGCAATAAAAGCTTCAAAAGTTAGCCCGTCAGTTGCACCTAAAATACTATATTGACTAATGACACCCTTTAGACTAATTGCACCAATTAAAGAAACATTTTTACTTCGCTTATGTTCCCGTTTCCCATGCGCTCTTTTCCCTTTACGGGCACGAGCATTTTTCCTTATTAAGGATAAATTAACGCCTGCTTCATCAATAAATATAAGGTTTTCAGGGACTATAGCTTGAATTTTTAACCAAAACTCTAATCTTAAATTTTGGACTCTTTCAGTTTCTTTTTCCGAAGCGTGCAATGTTTTTTTTTAACTGTGATATCCATCTTCTTTAACATTCTATCTACAGTTGAGCGACCGATGATAATTCCTGTTTTTTCTTCTAACAAAATACGAATTTCTGCTAATGTCGCGTCATTATTTGCTTCTACGATTTCTTCAAGAACCTTCAGTTGCTGTGAGTTTAATTTTGGTGGAGTTTGTTTTTCTCTAGCTTTCGGGGCTACATTTCCTGTTTCGCGGTATTGTTTTAGAATTTTTTGAACAAAACTTAAAGCAACTTTAAATCTTTTCGCAACCTCACGTTGTGAAATTGAACCTTCTAAACATGTATCAACTATCTTCTGACGTAAATCAACTGAGTATGGTTTCATTTTTACTCTTTAGCAGATGCACTACCTAATTCGCTTATTATACCTCATGAGGCTGGGAAGCGCTATACAATGTAAAGCTTGTAACACTTAAACTTAACTTAACATTGTTATATCAGGCATTTTCTCTTTATATCTTTCATTTAAAATCCGCTTTATAACTACATATGAAAAATCATTCAAAAGATTTAGTTGCCCTTGAAGAAATTCTTCTAGCTGTTCAAATTGTTAATTCTGACAATATTGGTATTGTTGATGTTAAAGCCACTCTTGATTTAGATGAGTTCGACTTAACACCTGAAGAAGTTGATAAATTTCAAAAAATTTTTAGAAGACTTAATAATAAGCTAGCAGAATCATTACAAAAACAACATCCTGCTTGCTCAGTTATTTCAGAAATTTGCTTCAAACAAAGTGAGTAATCAAAAACGCTTGCGGGATTGAAAATTAATAAAAGACTCAAAGCATTATTTTTTCAATACTTTGAGCGTTGTAGTTTATATAAATATTGTCGCAAAAAAAATGCTGTAAAGATTGTGCAGTAAAGGTTTGAAGGGGATAGTCTAATTAATTAGACACGTTTAAAAGCCTGATATTAGGAGCTAGGTAGGAAGGTTGAAAATGGTAAAATAATAAAAATTTCCCTCGTGATGTCTCACTATCCAGGCACTGCATCCCTTGATAAGGTCAATACAATCCACCAGTTTTTTAAAAAATCAATGATGCTATAAGCCTTGTGCAATAAGCGTTTGAAGCGTGTATAATTAGTTAGACATGGTGTTTAATTTGAGTTGCCATGTACAAGTAGTTATACATGACTAGATGCCTGAGAATAGTAGTTAAGTCGGTAGTGGCAAAAGTGTTGAACTAGTTTAAATCCTAGCGATGCGACAACATCCTTGGCGCCCGCACCTGTAGCTCGATACTATTATATTCGCGGTAGCTAAAAGTGTCGAAGGTAAGTGACATCTCTTGACAGGAATCCGCATTTACACTGTTGGGGAAGTTTAATCCATAAAATTATACTTTCTGATTAATCACGCAATTGGATTCTTCCCGTACTTTTCAAACAAATCATTTAACGCTTCTGCCATGAGAGCTTGAACTGTTGTTTCTTCTTCAACTGCAAGTTGTTTTAACTGCTTACAAGCAGCAGGGTCAAAATGTACGGTTATGGCTTTCTTGCCGCGTCGAGAAGGGGGTATTTTTTCATTAACATCATTATCTGAATTTTCAATCGGTTCTATTTTTTTACTGGCTTGGCTCCTGTTAGGTTTTTTAGAAGCATCGTTCAAAGCAGCGGCTAGGTTAGGTTTTTTAGGCATAGTAGGGGTGGTAGTACTGATTGCATGATGGTATGATGGCATGATGGCATTTATTTTAACTGTTTCAAAACCCATTTATAAAGGCTTTTAATTTCATCAGCAGCTTTACTACCTGGTTCGTATTCTTGAACACTTAACCCAGCAGTAACAGCATGAACAAACGCCATTCTCTGAGTTAATTGAAAAGGACAGATTTCAATATCGTGTTGGGAAATTGCGGTTCGTGCTTCTTCCCCTAAACTCCCCTTTGGTGGTACAGCGTTAAGAATTACAAAAGCGGATTTCTTAGCCATTTTTACTAAGTCAATGGTGTCAGAGATTGCCCTTAAATCGAAAATTGCGGGACGACACGGAATTAAAATTAAGTCAGCTGCACGAATTGCAGCCAGTGCTGCTGTCTCCGAGTGAGGAGACGTATCAATAATTATAATTTCAGCACCATTCTCAGCCGCAGCTTCTAAAACGTGAGTAAGCCTAGATGCTTGTGCAGAAACAACGGCGGGAGATTCATCCTCTCTGCTGTCACCCCAACCACTAGCACTTGCTTGGGGGTCAAGGTCGATTATCGCGGTTTGTTTTTTATTGAGGGAGGCGGCGACGGCAATGTGGACGGCTAAGGTTGTTTTTCCGCTGCCTCCTTTCCTTGAAACGACTGCAATGGTTTTCATAGCTCAAAGTATGTTCAATTATCCATGATGGCATGTCATCATAACATCATGCCAGTATGCTAGCAATTAGAATAGTAGCCTAGCTTGCTGTAAGCGCGATACTCCCTGCCTACAAATTATTGAGGCGCCTTAACTGTATTTTTTAACTACTGATACTTTTTGACACATAAGCACAGAATAGCGGTACTGTGTTTTGGGATTAGAGGTGGAAGAAGTTATGGAGCAAGCTTATACAGCAGTGCATAAGTTGTTTCCCTCATCCCCTATAGCAAATAAGGTTTGTGCTTTTGTTGTTTTGTGTTCATAATACTTATAATCTTTATCAAAAAACTACCTATGCACGTAAACGTCGCGGACAGCCTCAAAAAACGATTCCATGCAGCTTGCGCCTTGCGGGGGTTGAAGATGACCGAAGTTATAACTGAGTTAATAGAGCAATGGTTGAGGGCTAATGATGGTTCTACAACCAGTGTTGAATTTGGCGAATCTGTGACAAGAGCCAAAGTAGCCAAGTAGTATGAGCGCGTTCATTTGAAAAACGCCGTAATAATTTCCAACTTGTAGTGAAAATATAAGAATTAATAAATATGGGTTTGTCCGGTCAGCAAAGTAAAAAACTACAAGACGCTTTAATTGATGCTTTTCCTAATCCAGCATCCCTAGAGCAAATGTTACTACATGAATTAGATAAAAACCTAAGAGCAATTGCAGGTGAAGGGAGTTTAGAAGATATTGTTTTTAATTTAATAAAAGCAGCAAATTCTCAGGGGTGGGTTGAAGATTTAGTTCGTGCTGCGTGTAAAGAAAACCCTGGAAACTTAAAACTAAAAGCTATTGCCCAAGAACTATTATTAAATCCTGACTCAGAAAAATCACCTGCTCCCTTAACTAACAATCCCCCAAAAGAAACTAATCAGCTACAGAAAATATTAGTTTTAACAGCAATTCCTTACGGTCTGCGTTTGGATAGAGAGATTCGTGAAATTGAAGATGCCATTAAACGTGCAGTCAAACGAGATTCATATGAAATAAAAATTAGAACTGCTGTGCGAACTCAAGATATTCGTCGTGCTATTGCAGAAGAACAACCATCTATTGTTCATTTTTGTGGGCATGGTTTGGAAGATGGTAGTTTGCTTTTGGAGGATGATGGCGGAAATAATCAACCTGTACCCCCTAGAGGATTGGTATCATTATTTAGGCTGCACGCTGAACGTGTGAAATGTGTACTACTGAATGCTTGTTATTCTTCTAAATCAGCAGAGGCAATTGGTAAACACGTTAATTATGTTATTGGTATGAACCAGCCAATCCAAGATAGAGCAGCAATTGTTTTTGCTCAAGGATTTTATGATGGGCTGGGTTATGACAACGTAAATAATCAAGCTGTTATTAAAAGAGCTTATGATGAAGGTATAGTTGCCATTGAACTAGAAAACCTTTTACAAGATGCAGTACCCTCCTTATGGGAGAATGGTACCTTGAAACAGCCAATAATGGAAATCACCCCAGTAAGTCACAGCAAAGAAGTTAATAATTTTAGTTCTAATCAAAACAGAACTGCTCCTGCTGAAACTCCTGAGTTAAGACAACAACCTGCACCAAGCGATGACCTAAGTAGCGCTTGCAATATAGACTACACCAAACTCCGAGATTTCCTGAAAGCAGGACAATGGAAAGAAGCAGATAAAGAAACTCTCGCTGTTATGCTCAAAGTAGCTAGTAGAGAAACAGAAGGCTGGCTAGATGATGAGCATATCGAAAACTTTCCCTGCACGGACTTACGCACTATTGACCAACTTTGGGTAAAATACAGCAATGGGCGCTTTGGCTTCACCGTGCAAAAGCGCATCTGGGAAAGCGTAAATAAAGACTACCAAAAGTTTGACGAACGCGTAGGATGGGCAAGAAATAGCGATAATGTGTTATCCCCATTGGTGAACTTTTCGGAACACCACAACAGCACAGCCCCCCCTGGACATCTCCCGGTGGGCGGGCGATTGTGGGGGTTCTCGTCACTTTTGCCAGTGATTTTCTCTCGCGTCCAGACTCGTAAATTGTAATATATAAAGCTTTCCGATTTTTATTAAAATTTGTAACAGCACCTCTTTCCACGGTAGAATCAACATTACTTTAATCGGATACCTGGCACCGTTGGGTCATAGCAGTTCGCTCGAATAAATTTTCTGTTACCTCATGCATGAACCTCAGTACTCTCCGTCACCCTTTGCTTGATAAATTGTATTTAAAATATGAAATTATCTGGTCAGCAGCGTAAAAAACTAATTGATGCTTTAATTGATGCTTTTCCGACTAAAACATCACTGGAGCAGATGTTATCGCTTGGATTAGATATCAATTTAGACGTAGTTGCTGGAGGAGATAATTTAAGAGATATTGTTTTTAACTTAATAACAGTAGCAGAATCTCAGGGATGGATTGACCAATTAATCGATGCTGCGTGTAAGGAAAACCCTGGAAACTTAAAACTACAAGGTGTTGCCAGAGAACTATTGTCAAATTACAACCCAAAAGGTCAACAGCGAACACCTGTATACAACACTGCTCGACCAGAAAAACAAAAGACACTACTATCCATAGTCGAAGAGGAAGTTACAGGACGGCTGAGGCAATCCCTCCACAATGCCGTACTGATTAATTTGGGGAAGGAGCCACAACCCCAGCAGGTAAAAAGATTTTGGGATGCTGACATAAAAATTGGCTTAAAGCCTGCTGAACCTCTCCCAGATACCACAACTATTTTACAAGTTTTTGATTCCAAAGAAATTGCAGGTAAACTGCTGATTTTAGGGGCGCCGGGAGCAGGAAAGACAACTACTCAATTAGAACTAGCTCAAGATTTAGTTAAACGTGCAAAAGAACAGCCTAATTATCCCATTCCAGTTTTATTTAACTTGTCCTCTTGGAAAGATAACCGACAATCTCTAACTGATTGGTTAGTGGCAGAACTTAAATCTAAATATGGTGTCTCAAAAAAGCTTGGTCAAGATTGGGTAAATAATCACCAATTATTGCCATTACTTGACGGTTTAGACGAACTTGAGTTACAACGTCAAGAATTTTGTGTTCATACAATTAATCGGTTTTTAGCAGGCGAAAGTAAACTACTTGTTTGCAGTCGGATTGAGGCATATAATAACTACAGCAGTAAACTTCGTCTTAATGGAGCGATTTGCTTACGGGAACTTAATGAAACACAGTTATCAAACTATTTTGAAGCAGTAGGGCAAGTAGAGTTTTGGCAGACTTTGCAGCGCGACGAGGCTTTGTTAAAGTTGATAGAAACACCACTATTTTTGAGTATAACTGTGCTATCAGTGCAGGAGTTCTCAATCGAGAATTGGCAACAATTAGAGACTACGGAGGCAAGAATTGAGTATTTGTTTGATACTTACTGGCAGCAGCAGATGTTCAACCGGGTACTTAGCAAAGAATTATACGTTATTAAATATCGTTTTCGTTTTTTTCTGGATAAGTACATTCGACGATTATCAGTGGAATTTGACAGTGAACAATATATTCAGCAAAAGCCTCCAATTCAAGATAAAACCCGAATGTGGCTTGTTTGGTTAGCCCAAAAAATGAAAAAAGAAGCTAAAACGGAGTTCTTGATTGAAGAAATGCAGCCTGATTGGTTAGAGAGTCAAACCGAGAAAAATAGCTATTCACTGATTTTAGGGCTGATTTATGGGCTGATTTTTGAGCCGATTTTTGGGACGTTTTCTGGCATGTTTTTTGGGTGGATTTTCGGGTCGATTTTTGGGTCGATTTTCGGGTCGATTTTTGGGTGGATTTTTGGGCTGATTCTTGCGCTGATTCTTCTAATTTATGGGGCGAGTAGAAGCTTTTCTTCGCACAAAATACGAATATTTGAAAAATTTGATATTTCAAAAATAAATATAGAACAATTTATTAATAAGCTAAGTTATAGTTCTACTTTGAGAGAGATCAAAGAGCTGAGATGGCTCATAAATCCGATATTAGGGTTGATTTTTGGACTGATTTTTGGACTGATTTTTGGGCTGAGTGCAGGGTTTGGAGGGCTGATTTTAGGGCTGATTTTAGGGCTGATAGGGCTGGGTGCAGGGCTAAGTTTATGGCTGAATTTTGGGCTGATAGGGCTAAATTTGGGGCTGATAGGGCTGAATTTGGGGCTGGTTTTAGGGCTGAGTAGAGTGCTGATTTTATGGCTGTTTTTAGGGCTGTATTTAGTACTGATTGTAGGGTTAAGTTTAAGTGGAAGGTTGACAGGGCTGTATTTTGGGCTGGTTTTAGGGCTGAGTGCAGGAATGTATTTTGGGCTGATTTCTGGGCTTGAAGGGCTAATTTATTTGCTTATTTTTGATCTTATTTTTGTGCTGTTTTGGCTGACCTTAAAGCCGAGTCCAAGGCTTAGTAGTCTGATTAGTAAGCTGTTTGATGAACCGATGCGAGTGCTGAATGAAGAGTTGATTTCTATACTGCGTGAGGAGAGTTTAGAAAATAAAAAAAAACCTAATCAAGGTATTTGGAAATCTGCCACTATTGCTGTTTTTGTTTCATTGATTTCTGGGCTGTTGGTGCTGATTTATCAGCTGATTGATCTAATTTTTGTGCAGAATAAAGATGTAGTGCTAATTGAAGTGCTGACTTATGGGCTGATAGGAGGGCTGGTAGGAGGGCTATCCTTGGGTTGGAATACTTGTATTCAACATTTCTCACTCCGTCTCATTCTCTACCGCAACGGTTACATACCCTGGAACTACGCCCGTTTCCTCGACTATTGTACCGAGCGCTTATTCCTCCAACGAGTTGGTGGTCGTTATCGCTTTGTCCACAAACTGTTGCAAGACCACTTTGCCCGAATGGAGTTTAGGCGAGATTAGCCAGTAGTACAATTCAACCATGACCCATTACAGCAATTTTCAGGTAAATAGACCACAGTGATTGAACCATCCAAATGTATCATCTTCAGTAATCGAATGTACTGCTTCGGTCATAGCCTGATTCAAAGATTGAAGTGTGCGCGCCTCACTTGAGCGTAAAAACTGTTTCAATTTTGACCAACACAGCTCTATAGGAGATAAATCAGGAGAATAAGGAGGTAAAAATTTCACTCTGGCGCCAACTGACTCAATTGCTATACGTATACATTCAGCATGATGAACTCGTAAATTATCCATCACTACGATTGCTCCTTGCCATAATTGAGGCGCCAAAACTTGAGTTACATTCATTTAGAAAAATGTCTGTATTTATACTACCTGGTATAGTCATAGAAGCCACTAAACCATCTAGTCCTAATCCGCCTTACTTTAGTAACATTTCCGCCTTTGTTTCCAGGAACACTGCCAACTGCTCTTTCACCATCTTTCGCTCTGGCAAATAAGCGTGACTCGCGATAAATTTAGTCCAGCTTCATCTATAAATATGAGGTTTCGCACGTCAATTTTATCTAACCAACGACGAAAATCATGACGTAATTCTGAGACTCGTGGAGTATCTTGCTCACTGGCATACTTGGTTTTTTTTTAGACGTAAGTTTAATTTATTAACCGCGCGGTGCATTGTAGTAATACTTACCTTTATACCTGTGTATAAAAAGAAGCGCTCACACAATTCTGAAAGCAACAAATCATTTTTCTCTTCAATAAAAGACTCGATAATTGTTAGATGCTCATCTTTTATAGTTGGTTCTAGGTATCCACCACGGCGTTTTGGTTCAATTGTCCCATTAGAACGGTATTGACGCTGCGAAGTTACGCACGAATGACAAACTAACTTTAAATCTTTCCGCCAATTGACGCTGTGAACCCTCGTCAGCTTCATAAGCCTCAATTACACGAGAACGTAGATCCCTTGAATAAGCTACTGGCATATAATTAAACTACCACTTCATTTCCAGATTACCACTACTTGTGGTTTAATTACCTGAAAATTGCTGTAAACTGTAGCATGTAGGCGATACAGCCTTTTTGTAAAGATTTGTTTCTTAAAGAATTTCTACGAATTCATAAGCATTTCCGGATTTCAATACCTGCCACCTGTTCCTATCCACACTCCAACTCGATTTCAATCATTCTCCTTACAATTGAGCAGCAATATAGGGGTCATAGCAGTTTGCTATAACAAACTTGTCTGCGACCTCACGAACTTCTGAGTCTGCAACTCCCAATTGACGTTGAGCCGAGTAACGCTGCGATTTCGGAAATAGAGGCTGAAAATGCTTATCCTACATAGGTTTATTCTCTAGCTTTATAGCTTTGGGGACTTCTGCGTAAGAAGTAAGTTGAGCCAAAAACGTCGGCATGTACCACTCGCGCACCAATTCCTCATACATATTGCCAAGGTTAGCAAGTTTATTCCAAACATCCACATTACAATATATCAAAAAATCCTCATACTCCTCAGACTTAATGCCTTTCTCTAATTTAATTCTTAAATCAATCAGTTGATTAAAGCTAATTTGAATTGGCAGCCAAAATTCATGACTCCTCCAAATATCTTGTCTAATTGCTGTTTCAACAAATGTTTTAATCATTTCAATTACGACTTCCCTACGCGCGGGGATACAAAGATTAGTTGTAATTATGAATTCTCTAAGTTCAGGGTTATAAAAATCATCCGTAATTGCAAACTCAATTTCGTTTTTTTGATAGTAAAATTTACTAAACGCACCATACATCTTTGAGCGTTTACCATAAACTCTAAGTGCTAGGAGGTTTTGCTCACAATTGATAATTTCGTTTTTTAACGGGATATATAAGGTTTTTGATTCTTTTTTTGAATAATTACTATCATCAGGAGCTAACACTTTATCTATATAATCATTTAAACAAATAAAAAATGCTCGCCTTGTAATTACATCTACAAGAACTAACAATACAGGAATTGCTACCCCCATTGATTGAACTGTAAGTAACTCTGACATTTCCAAATTAAATTTAGCAACTTCTATATCAAAGTACTCGGACTTATCTTCACTGAGTTTTCCTTTTTCTACGTTACCTCTGGGATAGACACGCTTGGAAATATACTCAATTGAACTAGATGCCTTTAACTGCACAAAAAAATTCTCGCCTAAAGTTTCAGCCATAGTTTTTTTATCATCTATATAATCAAATAACTCAATAACATAATCTATTCCATAATCTGGCCCATATTCATGAATAACCCATGATTCCGGAAGCTTTTCCCTGAGAATGTTATAAGAAATATCTTCTTTAATCTGATTTAGCGATCTACGCTTTCTATTCACAAGTTATTCCTAAGTGACTAACTATATTATTATGCGATAAATTTTCGCTTTGGTGGTATCTCGGCTCGATGTGTTAATGTCCAAAGTTAGCCAGTTCATAGTATAAGACATGTGTAAAACCGGATGTAAGACTTTGCGTAATACATAATTAAAGACTAGGAACATACATAGAACTACTATCATTTGGGCGGACATGGAGATAGCGAGAAGTTGTGGATACGTTATCGTGCCCCAAGGTATCTTTCACCAACCCTATATCGGCGCCATTTTCAAGAGCATGGGTTGCATGGGCGTGACGCAACCAATGGGGAGAAACTTTTTTATTGATGCCAGCCCGTTTCGCAGCAGTTTCAATAATACGCTTAACTTGACTCTTGTCCAAATGACCTTTACCTTTACGGCTGGGGAATATTGGTGCAGAATCAGGAGCATTTTTTCTAAATTCGAGTAATTCCTTCCAAAGTTCGTTTGGAATCAACACGGAACGGGATTTTTCACCTTTACCAACAACTGTTAATTGTCCTCCATCTGAGCGTTCGGTTAAGTCATGCCAGGTAAGTTGGGTTAGCTCAGAAACTCGTAGCGCTGTAGTGTAGAGGAGTTTTAAAATTAACAAGTCGCGTTGTTTTTCGCTTTTATATCGGTACTGAGCTTCTTCAGTTGCAAAGACCATTTTTTGCACTTCTTTTTGACTTAAAAGCCTTTCCGACAGCCTATCCGCAGTCTTTTTCAGCTTCATAGCCGATGCTACGTTGAAGGGGATGAACCCGATTGTGTGGGCAAAACTGATAAGTGATTTTACGGCGTAGAGACGTGTCTTTTGAGTGTTAGGGGCTAAACCTGAATTAAGAAGATAGTCGCTGTAATCGTACAAGTCTTCAAGGATAACATCGCGCAGTGGTTTAGCTAAAAAAGCTAGGAACTGAGTAATGTACAGTTCGTAAGCCTTGATGCTTTTAGGCGCCTTACCATGTAACCAGATTTGGATAAGTTTTACTTGGGCATCGACTGGGGATAATTTCGCAAGCTGTTTTCGTTCTTTTACGTGTACAAGTGCGATGGGAACCATGAAAACTTATCCTCAATGCAACAAAAACTTGGTTTATTGAGCGTAAAACACGTCGTCACCATGAAAAATGCGGATTCAATACAACTAAAGGTTACTTTAGTTGTATTCACACAATACCACATCTCGGCTCCCTGCTATTGGGGCAAAAGAGCAACCACATTGCTTTGTTGAGTTCTGGTGATAGCAAGCTTGATATGGGTACATCCCTCGTCGAGCCATAAATCTTTGTTATGGCAGGTGCAAAATTCCCCCTTTAGAGTATGATGCCGCGTCGGGTTTTACGTGCATTAGAGCAACCTCTTTACAATTGCACTTACACGTGTACTTACATTACATACATCTGTATTAACATATGAAGGACATTGGGAAATTAATCAGTTCTCACTTTCTATGTCCTATGCCAATAGGTTGCTCTACAAAACCAAGTTTCGCGTAAAGTTTAGAACATCGTCTGTGAACAAATAAACATGTTGCCCATGTTTGATAGTATACTTAAATCTGACTTCGCTAAACAGCCTCATCTATAGATTTTAATTATGGAAAGAAAAAAAATTTTAATCGCAACAAAAACGTACCCTTCAATTAGTAGAAAATACAGGGAAACCGTATGTACAGCTGGAATTTTATTAGATGACGATGAAAAGCCAACGCAATGGATTCGTATTTATCCCATTCGTTTTCGTTTACTGGATTTTGATAAAAAGTACCCTAGATGGTCTATTATAAGTGCTAAAATAGAAAGGAATGATAAGGATTATAGAGAGGAAAGTTTTCGGATAGATGATTCTTCTATTGAAATAGTACGAAAAATTGATACAAAGAAAAACTGGGAAGAACGAAAGTCATTAGTTCTTCCATTAGAATCTAAATCTATCCGAGAAATTAAAGAACAAGGAAAATCGCTCGGAATTATTAAACCAAAAAGTATAAAAAAATACTTTGATAAACCAACAGCAAGAGAATGGAGTTCTAGGCAACAAGCTATTTTAGACCAAGGCGATTTGTTTGAACCTTCAGTGCAGTTAGATAAAATTCCTTATAGTTTTGGTTACGAATTTATCTCTAAAGATGACGATAAACATAAATGTACAATAAGCGACTGGGAAATTCAACAACTATATAGAAACTGTAGAGATAACTCAAATGAAACAACTTTAGAAAATAAAGAAAAAGAAGCCGTGCTAAAAGTACGACAAAAGCTAGAGGATGAATTTTTAGCCAAAAAAGATTTATACTTTATAGTAGGCAACTTAAAAAATCATAAAAACAGTTTTATGATTATTGGGTTATTTTATCCAATGTTGAAATAAATTAATTAAAATGTAAAGGTAAAAACAGATGACTATTACGAATATTTCAAATAGATATATTTTTACTTTTGGATATGGCAATCGCAAAAACTACGATGTTTTTTTAGATTACTTAAAAAAATTTAATATTGAATATGTTATTGACGTAAGAACAATTCCACGTGCTTGGAGTCGTCAATGGTATGGTGAAAAAATCAGTGATTTCTGCCAAAAAAATAACATAAAGTATGTCTCTAAAACAGAATTAGGTAATACATCTGGTAATAAAAGCTGGATTCCTGCAGATGAAAAAGCAGCGAGTAAAGATTTACAAGAAATTGCAAAAATTGCTGAAAAAAGTAATATTTTAATATTGTGTGCTGAAATGAATCCAGAGCGTTGTCACAGAACGGAAGTTGCTAGTTGTTTAGAAAACCTAACAGCAATTCCTGTTAAACATTTAGAATAATAAAATCAAATTTATTCTTGATATATCAGTAATTACATAGTGAGGTTAAATAGTTGAATTAAGAATAAAAGTAAGATATGATAGCTTGTTTGATAAGACACTGAAAATATATTTCAGTGTTTTTTATTGTCCCCCGAAAAAAGCATTTCAGGGGGGTTTTAATTTTATCTCTGAACAGACTGCTTATTTTATCTTATATTAATTATAGCGCTAAGTTTTAATTTATCTTAGATAAATTGTAATACCCTTTCTCCGAATCGTTATCTAAAAATCTTCGATGATATAATGTTTTATTAAGGGCTAGATATAGCAAGGCTGTCACCAGGGGCAAGATAGTCTGAAAAGCTTATGTAGTAAGCTGCTTGCCACGCGGAAAATTTATGTTTTTATCGCTAAATAGCAATGCAATTAAGGAGTTAGTAAAAAATCGATTATTAATATTAAGCCTTGAAACTCAAGCCAAGTAAAGGTTTAACTTGGGAGTGAGAGCGCAGGTTTTCTGCGCTGTCGTGGATGTTGCCCTTTATGACACCTTCGCTATATCTACCCCTAAATAGGTAACACCTTGCAACCTGCGTACCCCGTATTATGCATTACCTACTTTGCGATAATCAGAGTAACCCTGTATATCCTGCTCCACCATGCCAAAAATTCCGCCGAATATGACCGAAATCAGTCCTATATTGACAAAGATATGAAACGCCGCTTTAAACTAGCCTGTACAACGATCGATAAAACCATGTCGGAAGTGATGGTTGAACTGGTTGAAACTTGGCTGGAAGAGCAGGAAAATAGTAAAAAAGAAATACAGTAAAGAATAAATGCGTGCGTCACTTATCTTGAGATGTTTCAACAGAGTTTATGGTATTTGCAATTGAATTAAGGCTGTTTTCTACAGCGTCAACACATAAATTCCAACTTGCTCTGGGATTTGGGGGAACTTTTGATAATCCCATTAACTGAAAAATATTTTCCCAGTCCGGTTCCCCTATATGGGATGCACCAACACGCAAATCGTTCAAACCAACAAGAGGAGCCGTTAAGGAACGAGATTGTTGCTCATCCAACCCGCTTGCCATCAAAATTCTTTCTAAAAGTTTTATTTGCCTTAGTTTACTATCTGCTTTCACCCCTAAAATTTTTAAAGCGTGACGAAGGCTATCAACCTTCATAGGCTCAATAATCCACTTATAAAGAATTTTAGCAAGCTCCAGCACATCGTTATTCTGGTTATTAAATACTCCAACACTCAGCGCATATAATTCTTTTTGACTTGGATTAAAATTTGAAAAAAGATCAACATAAAATTGATTTTTAAAAAAAACACCAAGTTGAGAGATAGCATTTTCAATTAGTTCGCTTACTCCTGGTGAATGAGGTGGATTTTGTTGCATCCTCGTCTCAAACATTTCTTCACAAACCTCTCCACTAGGCAATGAAGAAAATGATGCCCAATAAGCCTGTTCCGCAGGATTAAGATCGGCGATGTCTGGAGCAAACGCATTCACCAAACCTTGGGAGTTAATTCCTACATCAATTGTACCCCTATCTCCCGATAAGGAAGCCACACCCCAATTTCGCATATGAAAAAATACACTATATCCAGAAACTTGGAGAAACTTTAGCAACACCTCTGGGCGAAAATATAAATACCCAAACTTTCCAATCTCATCGTCAATATATTTTTGAAGATATCTATTTCTCGGTAGAATTTTCTTTTCTCCTTCATTATTAATGACGAATTTTGGATAATCTGCTTCTTCTATTGAATTCTCTCCGAAATAATACCAAGGGGTTCGCTCAGTTTTCGGACGTTCATATGGCTTAATAATAAAACTGCGGCGAAAAATAGAACGCCCACGAAAAAACCCATTATTCGTAGAATTTGGAGTACATATATTTGTAGAAACACTAGATAAATCATCTATTTTTTTACATTCTATTTCTTCCAATTCAAGGTCTTCTTTCGTTATGGAATTTGCAAATCTATCCGCAACTACTGAGATAATAAGACCCATATTGGTGGCAGCCAAAAAGTCACGCAAATAATCACGATGTATCGCTACGCTGGGAGTATCTCCATGAATATCATGGGAATCAATGCCAGTCTTAACAACAAGAATATTGTCTATTGGATGATAATACTCAAATTCATTTCTTTTTTGCAACGCATGGTACGTCAAAAAATTACGACTCATTTCAACATTTAATTTTTCAGTAATGGGGTCTTTTGTTGAAAAGACCAATGGATAAAACTCAAAATCTCCATACTTAATATAATCGCCAAAATTGAATCCATCCGAATCCCAACCAGTTATGAAGCTTAAACAATCAGGATGATCAATTTCTTTAGCTGCACATTCTAAAAAATCAACCGATACTAAAGCAGAGCGTATTAACCATTCCTCTTTCTCCCAATCTTGCAATCTGTAGTTGCTTTTTTCATTTATAAAAAATTTATCAACAACAATTAAATCACCGACGGTTGGATTATAAGGTTGCTTATCTTTATCAAGATATTGAAACCAATCACGCAATTCCATAAAAACCACACATGCCTTTCAATACATAATTATCCCCTTGTATTTTAGCCGCTAGGTATCAGCCCAGTCAAGGTGGCATTAAGTGAAAATGCTTGGTGTCAATAAAAAGTATATCTTGTCAATAATTTATTTAGCTTATGAAGAATAAATTAGATTAAATACTGGTCAAAAAATATTTAACGTAAAAAATATGAATAACAGTGAGTTTTATCCTTTATTTATATAACCTTGACTGGGCTGGTGCGTAGCGGCTTATGCCACGCTTGCTACTTTTACTCTATTAGGACAACTTTACCTTGCTCCATTAAAAAACCCCGGTCATAAAACCGAGGTTATCTTGTTTTAACGCTATGCTAGGAGCGTGTTGGGCTTAACTATTATCTGCATATCTCTAAGCAGCAGAGCCTCTGGTTCTAGATTCAAACCATTCCAAAAAGCTGGGAAAGGTTGCGGGATTAACGATATCTTCGATATTCATGATATGAAGATATCCATGTCGTGCAAAGTAAATGCCAATGCGTTTTATCTCATAAGAATCGTAATGCCCGTATTCATATTTTTGGTTAAGAACAGATAGAGTATAATAACCAATTAATTGGTCAAAGTATTCGGGCTTGAGTTTAAAATCTTTGGTAACTTTAATCTCAACCAATAAATCCCCAAGGATTAAATCCGCGTCAGCGCCCCCAACCGAAGCAGAAGCTATTCCAAAACCTGGGTTGATAAAAACTTGCGCTGTTGATTTGAATTGATTGGGGTCAGCTACGGCAATCAGATTCTTTAAGTCTTGAATGTCTAGGTCGTCAATCTGCTGTAAATTCTCATCAATGATACCAGCCCTTGTAAATGCATCTATTTTGCTTAGAAGCAATGTATGCCGGAGTAATTCATCTGTAAACTCCCCAGTTTTAAGGAAAAGTGCATGATGAGATTTGGCAGCATCAACAATTTTGCGACTTTCATCATATAAATGATGAAGCCTTGGCGACCGACTTAACATAGATACTGAAGCTTCAGCAACCCAACCTCTGTCTTGAGCTTGAGGATTTAGACGTTGAACTAAAAATCGCAACAAATAATCAAAAGCAGTCCCTACTAACTGGTAATTTGTTGTTAGAGGTGGGGCTAACAATTCTTGCTTGACAGTTAGTTTGGGCTTTTTGAATTCTTGTCTGAACCTATCTCGGTTATTTGGCTCTTGCATGAAAGAAAGAAGACTCATTTGTGATTGTACTCCAATTCAAAATTTGATTAATCTATTTTTGGAATTTTGCAACTCCTAAAAATAAATCTTTACTTAATTCAGTGAATTGCTTTTCAGCTTGAATTAAGATAACCGTTAGCGCTAATAATATCAGCACCAATTGCTGCTGCTATCGCTCCTCCAATACCACAAAACATGGTAAAGTAATCGATTCTTTGAAGCTTATTACTCATATGCACTCTTAGTTCTAAAACCTTTTACTTTTTGGATAGTTATACAAGCTGACTTCTACAGGTTCCTTGTCATTAACCCCCTTCATCTTGAGCCAAGCTTTACCACTAGAAATCGCTTCTCCATCATTATTAGTGGCAGAAATACACTCAACCCTTGGAGCGGAATCGATAAGTTTAGAGAATCCAGATAGCTTACTTGAAACCGCAGTTTGGTTGTCTGAGTGGGCAGTAAGACAAACTGTAAAACCCCATTTCCTAATATTGGTTAAAGACTGTTTTAGGAAATTAGCCCAGTGGTCAGGGTCAACACCATGAACTTCGTAGGTGTTACTCTCCATGAGGA
>NZ_MRCD01000140.1 GCF_001904745.1 Calothrix sp. HK-06 | reverse complement strand
TGGATTCATTTGGTACGCTAATTAGGGTGATTGATCAACAGTTAGAATTTCAACCTTCTTAGTTAAAAATATGTCTAGAATAAGATTCAATATAAATATAGTAAAGTTATTATATAAATTAGGGCATATATCTGAATAATGCTAGAAATAATCGCTCAATCGCAGGAGAAATTTAGTCATTTTGACCTTATTCCGTTGGGTTTGTGTATTTTCAAATCTGACTACACAGTAATTTATTGGAATAACTGTTTAGAAGAATGGACAAAAATTCCGCGTAAGTCGATTTTAGGTACTTCGCTAACTCAGAGATTTTCGCATTTAAGTCAACCACAGTATGCAAGTCGGTTTGAAGATATATTTAAAGGTGGACCACCAGCAATTTTTTCTTCACAACTACATAATTATATAATTCCGGCACCGAGTAGCCAAGGAAAAAACCGCATTCAACATACAACTGTAACGTCGCTACTTAGTGTCGATGAAGATAGTTATTATGCGTTGATGTCAATACAAGACGTAACAGATTTAACATATCGTGTTCAAAAATATAGAACAATGCGTGACCGTGCGTTAGCGGAAGCAGTAGAACGAAAATTAGCGCAAGAATCAGCAGAAGCAGCAAACCGAGTCAAAGATGAGTTTTTAGCCATTTTATCGCACGAGTTGCGTACACCGCTAAATCCAATATTGGGATGGTCAAAATTGCTAAAAACTCGGACTTTAGATGAAAAGAGTAAAAGTTTAGCAATTGAAACAATTGAACGCAATGCCAAATTACAGGTGCAACTTATTGATGATTTACTTGATGTATCACGAATACTACGAGGTAAGCTGGAATTAAAATTAGAAACTGTAGACTTGGGTTATGTGATTCAAGCAGCATTAGAAACAGTTAGGTTAGCAGTAGAAGCAAAATCGATTCAGCTAATTATCGAAATTAATTATGACATTGGTAAAGTATTGGGTGATGCCAACCGTTTACAGCAAATCGTGATTAATTTACTTACTAATGCCGTTAAGTTTACACCTACAGGTGGAGAAGTTACAATCAGTCTTGAACAAATTGATACGCAGGTTCAACTAAAGGTTAGTGATACTGGAAAAGGTATTACACGGGAGTTTTTACCATACATATTTGAGTCTTTCCGTCAAGCTGATAGCAGTACTACTAGAACATTTGGTGGGTTGGGGTTAGGTTTAGCAATTTCGCGTCATTTAGTCGAATTGCACGGTGGCACAATTATGGCAGAAAGTTTAGGTGAAGGACTTGGGGCAACTTTCACTTGTTATTTTCCTATTGTAACAGTTATGACGCCACAAGTAAAACAAGAATTAGACCCAGATTTAACTTCGTTAGCTGAAATAAATGTGTTAGTAGTTGATGATGAAGCTGATAATTTAGAACTGATAACATTTGTATTAGAGCAATATGGCGCCAGAGTAACAGCTTTTAACTCTGGTAGTGATGCACTTGAAGCAATTAGATTGAATCAGCCAGATGTAATAATAAGCGATATTGGAATGCCAACAATGGATGGTTATGAACTAATGCGTCAAATTCGCGCGTTGTCACAGTATCAAAATATATCAATTCCAGCGATTGCGCTTACAGCTTACGGTACAGATATAGACCATGAGAGAATTCTTAATGCAGGTTATAAATATCACATAGTCAAACCTGTTGCTTTTGATGAATTAGTGCGTGCAATTGTTGAATTAGCTAGGTTGTAGTATGAGGATGGGTGCCTGTTCTACCATCATATGTGAAAAACAGGATCATAAGGATGTTTAGGATTAGGAATCAAACAATGATTTTCAACATCAACAACAAAATCTAAAGTTCCAGGGCAATTTGACCAATGAGTATTTCATCTCCAACAACTAATGCATCTTCCGAAGTTTCTCTTCGTTGAATTTCAATAAGTACTGGTTCAGCTATTTCAACAGTTAGTTGTTTTCCATCAACATACTTTGGTAATCGCTCACTACGAATTTGTAAACCTAATTTTTGTGCCACATGCATCGGGATTACAGCACGTACCGAGCTGGTATCGGCTAATGCTGTTGTTTGGTATACATGTAAATCAGTTGGATTAAGGTATCCTCGACTAATTAAACCTTCATCAATAGAGTTAGTGAGCTTAACCTTAACTCTTATTTCTGCTGCGTTCTTATTTACCTTGTGCTGTATTCTATTAAAGTCTAGCATCTTATCATTTTCTCGTCTTTGTAAGCTCTTGGTATAGGCGCCTCATCTATTTAGTAGGTCAGGCGAGATGCGGTGAGCCGATAGGTTAGCTAAAATTGGGTAAACATCTATATTAATTATATTTATTCAGGTGGCTAGTATATTTTGTCCCCGTTGTGAACAGCAAGTTGACTCACAAGCTGTGACTTGCCCTTTTTGTCGCACTGAGTTAAAAGCATTTGGACATCCTGGTATTCCGTTGCACCGTGCAGGAAAAGGTGAGTACTTGTGTGACACTTGTACTTACCATGTGGATGATAGCTGTAATTATCCGCAGCGTCCTACGGCGAAAGAGTGTACTTTATATCAAAATTTTGAAGAGTATCAAGCGCAAAAGCAACAGCAGTATCGTAAACCCAGTTTTAATGAGAGTTTACAGAGTTGGGTACGACGAAATCAAACGCTGTTGCTGTTTGTGGCTTTGTTTGTTGTTTGTTTAATGATAGCGGCTTTCACTTAATTTAATAATAGACGTGACATGTCACGTCTCTACATTCCCAACTCCTAACTCATAACTCTTAACTCCTAACTGCTCAACATGCGGCGCCTGTTGTTCTACAATTGATAAGTCGAACCAAAAGGTAGTACCTGTACCAACTTCGCTGACTAGGTTGACTCGACTGTGGTGTTTGTCGATGATGTTACGCACTATTGATAGTCCTAAACCTGTACCTTCAAGAGTGTGTACTCGGTTTTCGACGCGAAAGAAACGGTCGAATATCGCTTCTTGGTCTTCTGGTGCAATTCCAATTCCTGTGTCGGATATTTCTATTCGCACTTTTTTTGCATCGAGTTGATACGCACGGAAGGCAATTTGACCACCAGGAGTGGAAAATTTAAGTGCGTTACCAATTAAGTTACCAAAGACTTGCAGTAATAAATCGTAGTTACCGACGACTAAAGGTAGGTTAGATTCAACTTCTTGAAATATTTCGATTCCTTTATCTTTAGCGTTAAGTTGATAAGTACGCAGCGTTTGTTCGATTGCTTGACTTAAATCCACTCCATCTAAATTGTAAATGCGTCCCGATTCTAATTTTGATAAATCTAATACATCGTTTACTAATCGAGTGAGACGGTCTGTTTCGTGATTTACTGTTGATAAGAACTCTTTTCGCTGTTCTACTTCTAAATCTTCACCGTAGTCATGCAGTGTTTCGATGTATGTTTTGATATTAAATAGTGGTGTTCGTAATTCGTGAGAGACGTTACTAATAAATTGACTTTTGGCTTCGTTTAGCTCAACTTCGCGCGTAATATCTTGAACGGTTATGGCAATACCTTTGATGCTTTCGCGTTGAAGATTAAGAACTGTTGTCAATAAAATACGGATAGTACGTTTTGTGGGTTGACCGAGTGGAATACGAAACTCAGCACTTTCGCGTTCTCCTGCTGCCATTTCGTACAAAGGACGTGTAATTTCCATTTGTACTCCAGTTGGTAGCTGATGCAATACGTTACTACCTTCAACCTCAATATCGTCCCAACCAAAAATACGGCGTGCATTTGGGTTGGCAAGAATTACCTGCATATTATTGTCAATCAAGACGGCGCCGTCAGCAATAGTAGAGACGAGGGTTTCAAGTTTGGCTTTTTCAGCAGTGAGTTCTTCGATGTTTTGTTCTTCGTAACGTTCCAAACGTTCTGCCATATCGTTAAAACTGAAGATTAATTCTCCAAGTTCTCCACCGAGAGGCAAATCGATTCGCTGTTGAAAATTACCAGCAGCAATTTGCTTGACACCTGCTAAAAGTTCTTTAATCGGTTTAGTAATAGTTAAAGCATTAACAACACCAGCCAAAATTACCATTACCCAAATCGTGATAAATACGGCAATAGTGACATCACGAGTAAAGTTAGTAGAAATAACTGCTGTTTGGTTGGGGTTTATACCAACTGCCATCACACCAAGGTACTTACCATTAATTGTTAATGGTACAAATACATCGGTAACTTCCCCATCAGGTGATTGATGCTGACGTACCATTGGTTTCTCAGCATCAGTTGCGTAGTCGTCAGGTAGTTGTATTCGTCGTTGAATTGTGAGTGAGTTCTCAACTTCTGGTTCCCAAAAGGGAATGCCAAAAAAGATTTTTCCAGTATCGTCTGCATAGAGTATGTATCGAATGCTAGATGTACTGCTATAAAACCTTTGAGATAGTTGGGCAACCTCAGTTAAGTTATTATCGGCAATTAAAGGCGCCACGTTAGCAGCAAGTAGTAATCCTAAGTCGCGACCAAAACGAGTATCATTCAAGCGCGCATCTTGTTGAATAGTATTGACTGCCCAAAACGTCAAACCGCTCATAACTAAAGATACCACCAGGGTGGCAGCAGCCAAGAGCTTAGTTTGGAGGGTAAACTGCGACCACCAGGAGGCAATCGCTTCTCGGATATAAGTAAAAACAGCGAGCATTTTAAATTTAAGTTGTTAGTAGTTTTTTATAAACAAACTGCAACAACTAAAAAATTAACAGTTATTTATATAAAAGGGGAGTGTGGAAGTGTGGGGAAGTGGGATAAAGAAATACATTTTTCTCACCCTCTCACTCTCACACTCTCTCACCCTCCCACTCTATATCCAATGTCTCTTCGATAGTACATGCCGTCGAAGCTAATTTTGGCAATTCCTGCATACGCTTGGTTGAGTGCTTGTTTAAAGTCTTCTCCTACACCTGTGACATTCAACACTCTACCACCATCAGTACATACTTCTGAAGCTTGTGTTGATGATTGTAACGTTGTTCCAGCGTGAAATACAGTGGCGCCAGTTGAAACAGCATCATTGAATCCTGTGATAATTTTACCTTTGGTGTAATCACCAGGATAACCGCCACTAGCAGCGACAACAGTGGCACACGCACCATTCTTCCATGCGATGGGAAGCATTTGTGCTAGGCGCCTTTCTACGCAGGCTAAAAGAAGTTCTTCTAAAGGTGTTTCGAGCAAAGGTAAAATAACTTGTGTTTCAGGGTCGCCAAAACGACAATTAAATTCTAAAACCTTAAAATTTCCATCTTCTGAAACCATTAACCCAGCATATAAAACACCTCGATAGTCAATACCCTTAGCTTTTAAAGCTGCAATTGTACGCTCTAGTACTTCAGTTTGGACTCTAGCCATTAAAGCCCTGGTAGCAATAGGTGCTGGTGCATAGGCGCCCATACCACCCGTATTTTCACCAGTATCACCTTCACCAATACGTTTATGGTCTTGTGCGGGTAATAAAGGACAAATAGTCTCACCGTCAGTTAATGCTAAAACAGAAACTTCTTGTCCAGTTAAAAATTCTTCAATAACCGCAAAATTGCCAGCACTACCAAACTGCCCGCCAAAAATCGCATCAAGTCCAGCATGAGCTTCTTCAATAGTTTGAGCGACTATTACACCCTTACCTGCTGCTAACCCATCAGCTTTAACAACGATAGGCGCCCCTTTAGATTTAACATACGATTTCGCTGCTTTCACATCAGTAAATACCGCAGAAGCCGCTGTAGGTACATGTGCTTCTTGCATCAATGCTTTTGCCCATGCTTTACTTGCCTCAATTTGGGCGCCAGCACGACTTGGGCCAAATACTTTTAAACCTTTGGCTTGTAAAAAGTCTGTAATACCCTTAGCTAAAGGTACTTCGGGACCAACGACTACTAATGAAACACCTTCAGAGTGTGCTATTTCGTTAATCCCTTCAAAATCATCAACCTTTACAGGAACGTTTTCGCAGCGTTCCATACGGGCAGTACCACCATTTCCTGGGGCACAGAAAACACGCTCAATTTGCTTCGATTGTAGAAGTTTCCAAGTCAGGGCATGTTCTCGCCCACCGTTACCAACAACTAAAACTTTCACCCTTTTCCCTCAATATGGCGCCACCATTAAGCAGACTTTATGACAATTTTTCATATTACACCAATTGATATGTAGTTTCTCTAAGCTGTCACCTAATCGAAAAAATTCTTAAATAATCCTAAAATTCAAAGTTTATACTGAGGACTTTTGAAACAAAATCAAACAACCTAGGAGAAGACAAAAAACATCGCTTTCTTAGTAGCGGTTATATTGGTATAAAGATTACGCTTTTTCAATTCAAATATTGATCATTAAATATTGTACAAACGTGATATAAAAACAATGAACATGAATAAAAGTATAGTAACAGGCGCCGCAGGTTTTATAGGCTCGCACTTAGTCGAAGCTTTATTAAAACAAGGACAACAAGTAATTGGTATAGATGAGTTCAACAGTTACTATGACCCAGCGCTCAAACGTAAAAATATCGCCCATTTACACAAAAACCCAAATTTTGAGTTAATCGAAGATGATATTCAACTTGTAGACTGGCAAACGCTTTTATCAGACGTTGACGTGGTTTACCACCAAGCAGCACAAGCAGGTGTACGCGCATCGTGGGGTAAAGGGTTTCGTTCGTATACAGAACGTAATATTAGTGCTACACAAATCTTATTAGAAGCAGCCAAAGACGCAAAGCACCTCAAACGTTTGGTATTTGCATCAACATCGAGCATTTACGGAGATGCGGAAACATTGCCTACACACGAAGGTATTTGTCCGGCGCCAGTATCACCTTATGGCATCACCAAATTAGCAGCAGAAAGATTATGTGGACTTTACCATAAAAACTTTGGTGTACCATTTGTAGCTTTGCGTTACTTTACAGTTTACGGGCCACGTCAGCGTCCAGACATGGCATTTCATAAATTCTTCAAAGCTGTAATTGAAAACGAAGCAATTCCAGTATATGGAGATGGAGAACAAACACGCGACTTTACATATATAAGTGATGCAGTAGCAGCAAACTTAGCAGCAGCAACGGCGCCAGATGCTATTGGACATATCATTAATATTGGTGGTGGTAGTCGTGCAGTACTATCAGATGTACTTAATATGATGGAAGAAATAGTAGGGCAACCTATTAAACGGCAACATATAGAAAGAGCAATGGGTGATGCACGACACACAGGCGCCGATATTACCAAAGCACAAAAACTCCTAGGATGGCAACCACAAGTTTCCTTACGCGAAGGATTAACCCAAGAATGGCAATGGGTGAAAGAATTATATAAGTTAGGAGTTAGGAGTTAGGAGTTTTAAATATTCTAAATAAAAATTATCCAAAATTTTCTTGTGGGATGGGCGTCCTTGCCTGTCCCAAATTGCAAGTTAATTACTTATTGGAAAGTAACTGATAAGCAGGTATCTTGGCTAACCTCATAATATGCTCTAATACAAGATACTTATCTAATTCTTTTGAATCTTCTAATGTAAGCGTCCCACCTTAATAGCCTATTTTCATTATATGTCGCGATAAGCGTCCAACTATACTGTTTTTAATAAGTAATGCGCGCGTAATTTTGCTAATAGGTTTAGATTTTTATTTTTAATGTTACCCTCTCTGGTCTTGCCAGCTTACTTTATATTACATGTCGCAACCAAGTCCAGCTATACTCTTTTTAACAGGCGCCTCCGGAGTTGGCAAAACAACGATAGTAAAAACTATACAAGCGAATAATACGAATCAGCAGCTAGCTTTCTTTTATTCAGATGCTCAGGGAGTTCCATCTATTGATGAAATGTTGGAACAAGCTGGTTCATTAGAACGATATCAAGAATTGTTAATTCATCGTCATGTTAAAAATATTACAGACAATTACTCAGAATTCTCTACAGTCATTTTTGAAGGTCAGGCTCGTTTTAACTTTATTGAAGATGCTTGTAATATATATAGTGTAAAGCAATATAGTATTGTTTTGGTTGACTGTGCTTGGAAGGATATGCGCTTGCGTCTTTGTAATGAACGAAAACAACGAGAGCTAGCTAACTTTGGAATGCGAAACTGGGCTAGGTTTTTACGTAAACAAGCACGACAGAGGAATATTCCGATTGTTGACACTTCTAAAGCGACAGAATTTGAAGCTGTGGAAATTGTTCAAAGTCATTTATTTAGATTAATAGGCGCCATATAAATATCTTAATAAATATTTTTGTGTGTACTCTGTGCCTCTGTGGTAATAAAACGAAATTAAAATGTTGGGTTCCGTTCCTCCAACGGCACTCGCTTCAACCGGGGCAATCCCGGCAACGCGGTGCCTCCCCAACCTACGATTGTAGTAATATAGGACAAGATACTACAAGGTGATATGGCAATTCCAAAGAAGGGTTCTAGATTAATAGTTGTAGATGGTGAGAGTTATCGGTGGCGAGTTCGTAAAAAACCAACTCATGCTCAAGGTGATTATCCTGGGGTACATTTGACGGTGGCTGTTGAACATGCAGAAAACAAGGGCGCCAATTTAGTGGTGATAATGCCACAAGGACATCCGAGCAGTTTTTGGACGCAGGTTATTGTTCCTGTTTATCCTGCTGATGTGAAGTGCGCGATAGAGAGGGCAATTTCTGCTGGTTGGCAACCGCAAAAACCAGGTAAACCTTTTGAGTTGGTTTATAAGTACCAACAGGTACCGAATAGTTAGTTGTGTGTATTTCTATAAAGTTTCTAAGTAACTTAATAGATCAGCCATTTCTTGGGTGTTGGGCTGGAATTTGGGCATGGGGGGAGTGTCGCCGCTGATGACTTGGTGAATTAGTCCGTAGCGAGATTTATGTTTGGAAACACCTTGCAAGCTTGGCCCAACTCGACCGGCAGCTTCTAAACCATGACATCCAGCACAGTTGATTTGAAAGATAGCATGTCCTTGAACAGAGTCACCGTTGAGAGATAGCACTGTTTTAACGTATGGGTCGGAAGCTTGCACCACACGCACGGCAAACATGCCCAAAATAAAAGCAAGTACAACCGACAGCATGATTAACATCGCGCGCTGTACGAGAATTGAGGGTGTGGTAATGTGGTTATCCAAAAGGTTTACTGTTAAATGAGAGGTTTACAAAGTTTTTTTCATTTCATACACATAGCTTAAAAGTTCTTAGCAGTGTCTGCAAGCACAAGCGGATATTTTTCTCGCCAAATTTTAGCCGTAAGCTAGATGTAGAGCGGAAAGCTATGAAATTTGGTAGAATCACAAGACAGATACAAAAGTTTAATAATTTCTACAAGGAGATTAAAAGTGATTGAACCTTTATTGTGTGGTATTGTCCTTGGCTTGATTCCCGTTACTCTCGCTGGTCTATTTTACAAGGCTTATGTTCAATACAAGCGTGGCGACCAGTTAGGGATTAACTAATCTATGTAGGTTGGGGAGGCACCGCGTTGCCGGGGTTGCCCCGGTTGAAGCGAGTGCCGTTGGAGGAACGCAACCCAACAAATGCTTAATTTTTATGTTGGGTGGAGCTTACGCTCCACCCAACCTACGATTCTTCGCTTAATCGGTAGAATGTGAGTGCGCTGTTTCCGTAGACTTTTTCGCGACAAATTTCTAAGGTTGGTATTTGTAGCGTTTCCCATCCTTGAGGACTGTGTTCGATAGCTATTTCACCCTCTGGATGTAAAAGGTGATGTTTGGCAATTATTTCTAGTACTGGTCTATATAAGTTAGCTGCATAAGGTGGGTCAAAGTAGATGCGGTCAAATTGTTGCCCAGCTAATTTTGGTAGTTTTTGCAGTACGTCTCCTCGCAAGACCTGAAACGTTTGCTCTTGTGACACCACTTGCTGCCAATTTTGACTAATTACTGCACACGCACGACTTGATTGTTCTATACCTACTACAAAACTGGCGCCTCGACATAGTGCTTCTGCTCCCATCGAACCGCTACCTGTACATATGTCAAGCCAGCTTTTTTCTGATATTTCACCCTGCCAAATATTAAATAGTGCTTCTCTTACCCGCGCACTCGTTGGACGGGTATCTAGCCCTGGTAAAGTTTTTAACAGTCGATTCCCGTGTATTCTCAGGCTCATTATTATTTTGGATTTTTGCTCTTGGATAGATATTAGACCGGGTTTAGTGTAATACACAAGGCAAAACATAAACAACTCATCTAAATATATAGAATCCAGTACCCAAATCGAATTTACGCGGCAACTTGTGTCCAAACTTGTGATACGAAGTTAGAGAGGATTTGTAGTCCAATATTAGAGGATTTTTCTGGATGGAACTGTACTGCCATTAAGTTGTCGCGCGCAATAGCAGCGGTAATAGTTTGTGAACCATGTGTAATAGTTGCCGCGCGTATACTTGAGTCAGTTGGGTCTACATAATATGAGTGAACAAAATAAACCCAAGGTTGTGGGGGTAAATGTTCCCACATTACACTTTTTGGTTGAGCAATTTGGAGTTGGTTCCAACCCATATGAGGAATTGTAATGTCAGCTTCAGGTCGAAACCGCTTAACTTTTCCTTTAATAATTCCGAGTCCTGGTTGAGTTCCTTCCTCAGAAGATTCAAAAAGAATTTGCAGTCCTAGGCAGATGCCAAGGAAAGGTTTACCTGAAGCTATCGCTGCTCTTATGGGTGCTTCTAAACCGCGCGCTCTTATGTGTTGAACGGCGGGATCGAAGGCGCCAACACCAGGTAAAACAACTGCATCCGCTTGTTCGATAACTTTGGGAGTCGCTGTAATTTTAGGAGTTGCACCAGCTTTTTCCAGTCCTTTGCAGACTGAGTGTAAATTTCCCATGTCGTAATCTACGACTGCAATCACTGCCATTGACCTGCTCCCGATAAAACTATTATTATGGAGTCTTTTTATATTGTAATTAATATTCTTTACGATGAAAAGATTATTATTAACTTCTTTTGACATTTGGCTTCCACATCACAAATCAAATTCCTCAGATGATTTATTAGAGGAAGTAACTAGACTTGGCGCCCTACCCCATGCTTTAACGCTAGTACGAAAACTACCTGTAGATGTTAAAGGAGCAGTTGACCAAGTAATAGCCAAAATCCGCGAAACCCAACCTGACTATATAATTTGCTGTGGCATGGCAGAAAGTCGAAGCCGCTTAAGCGTGGAATCAAATGCTCGTAGTACAGCCGCTTTCACTAATTGTAGTATGAGCATGTTACCAGAAGATTATCAAGAGAGTACATTACATACCTCAGTCAATTTGGAAGAATTGGTGGCACCATGCCAAGCGACAGAGATTAGTCACGACTGCGGTAAGTTTGTATGCGAAGGACTTTATTATTCGGTTTTAGATTACCTGCACTCAAGTTCGACAAAAAGCTCTTGCATATTTATACACGTACCAGTTTTGACAGAGAGTAATATACGGGTTGTTGTAGACGACTTCTTATTAGTTATAGACAGACTGGCACTTTCCGAAAGATAACAGCGTCTTCAAAAAGAAAAATATGTAAGTATATGTTGCCAATCTTACTAATCTCTCCTATTGCCCAGACAACTCCTACCCCACCTCCCCCCGAAGAAATTGTCATTCCCCAGGAAATAAGATCGCTTCCTGGTAGGTTAGATAGTGTGCCTGTATTTAACAGCAATAGTCCAGAGAAAGTAGTCAATGAAGGAATTCTGCTGTCAACTTTTCCAAGTGCAGGCAAAAAAAATCCTGAAGCGCATTTAAACTTTCCTTTCAACGGGAGGTTCGATGTTTTTGCCCACCACGTTTTTGGGGCGCCAGCACCTGATAATTTGCGCTCACTTTACGTTGGCATCATCTTATATAATCCCGGCAAAAAACCTGTAACAGTCAGTGTTCTTCAAGGTGCAAGTTATCTAAGTCAACCAGATGCACCATTTATAGAGTTACCATCCTTTGCTTTAAACACAGAAAATAATGTTTATGCGGGTCCAGGTAGTCGAGTAATGAGTGATGTTTTACGAGGACTAAGACAAAATAATTTTCCTAAACAAATTGTCATTGCTCCAGGTGAGTATCAAATGTTGCAAAATGAACCAATCCCAGTTCAAGGACTAACACCTCCTTTAAATGGACGTTCTACTTATGCAAGGTTGCGGAGTAACGGCACATTATATATAGCTTCTTTAGCAACTCCCGCACGTACAAATACTGATGGGACAGAACGGGCGCCGACAATTGAAGAATGGCGTAATATATTAGATAACGGTACACTCTCCACACCCAGAGATATTGCACCTACCCCTCTTAATCAACCAGGCCCTAAAAAATATGGACGAGTCGCAGGAGTTGCAAGAGGTTCATATTGGCGTGCGCTACTTACAGATACTCCTAAAACAAGATTCTTAACAATTCCTCAACCAGGACAAGCAATTTCCTACGGCATCAGCACGCTTCATGGTGGCACCCTAGGAACAAATCAAATTCAAAGCGCACCCATGCTAGTTCGCTATCCAGATACAGCATATGTTGCTCATGGTAACTATGGCGTGCAATATAACTTAAGATTACCGTTATATAACAACACTAAAAACGTCCAAACGGTCAGTCTATCTATACAAACACCACTAAAAGAAGACCAACTTAGTAAAAAAGGACTGCGCTTCTTTGCCACACCTGCACGTCCCACATTTTTTAGAGGGACAGTAAGAGTAACATATCGTGACGACCTAGGAAAAGCTCAAACAAGCTATATACATTTAGTACAAAAACGCGGACAACCAGGTGAGTCATTAGTAGCACTACCAGTAAGACCAGGACAAAGGCGCCTAGTAGAAGTAAACTTTCTCTATCCACCCGACGCAACACCACCCCAAGTCCTAACCATTCAAACCCTAGATGGTACAAAACCACCAATCCCTAGCATCCAACCAGACCCTATAAATCAATAATCTTCTTCTTGTTCTTGTTCTTGTGGAACGGGCATCCCTGCCCGTCATAATATTGGGATACCAGGGCGGGCAAGGATGCCCACCCCACAAGAGATATTCAGACATTTGTTAATTGAGTTTTAGTATAATTACTATTTTTTACATTTAAATTACATTTATATTCATAAATTCTACTTAGATTAACCCTTAACAACTCTGCCAAAGTTAAGAAAAATCACTGTTTTTACAGCAAAGCATCCTGTATAAGATAAATGTATAATTTTATGCTGTGTATTAAAAACTTTTAACTACAAATGGCAAGCTTTGCAATAATACTATTTATCAACTTATCCATAATAATAGGTATAAGTATAGCTGGAATAAAAATATACAACAGCTTAATTTACAAAAAAAATCAAGTAGACAATGCATTTTCAAGCGTAGACGTATCGTTACAGAAAAGGTGGGATCTAATACCAAACTTAGTAGCTGTAACTCAACAGTACATGAAATTCGAGCAGCAAACCTTGACAGAAATTGCCAGACTAAGAAATCAGCTAATGTCTGAGAAGGTAAATAGCGAAACTCGATTAAAACTTGAAAGCAAACTCTCAGGCGCCATAGGCAACATCATTGTAGCAGTAGAAGCATATCCAGCATTAAAAGCAAACGAACATTTTACACGACTACAATTATCGTTAAATGAAGTCGAAGAACAAATTTCAGCCGCACGTAGGTTTTATAACTCAGCAGTAACCGAATATAACAGCGCGCTAGAAATGTTTCCGAGTAATATATTCGCTTCATCGATGAACTATAAACCAAAGCAGCATTTTCAAGCCAACGCTCAAGAACGGCGAAATGTCAACATTGGTAGTTTATTTAATTAATAAATTTTAATAAATAATGAATAACCTATTAGAAGCAGGGTTAAATGCAATCGAAAGAGGCAACTTTTTAGAAGCTATAAAATTATTACAAGAATATTGTCAAGAGTATGAGCTTAACTCACAAGGCAGTTTCCGCGAATATATTCAAGCACAAGCAAGCTTAATTAAAGCTTATACTTACGCAAATAATAAACCGCAAGCAATCGCACATTGTAAGAAATTAGCAACAAGCAAACATCCACAAGTTCGCGAATGGGCAAAAAAAGTTCTTACTTCCTTATCTCCACAAGCAGTAATACCAGAATCAAACGAAGTAAGTACAGTTAACATCACGCAACAATCGCTTTATACATCTGAGGAAGTTGTGGGATGGTTAAAGGCTATTGATAAGTCTATATCGTATGGTAATAATGCTTTAGTAATTGATTTACTAGAACCATTTTGTAAAAGCGTCGAGCTAGACAGTAAAGAGTATTTGTACGCACAAGTATTATTAGTAGAAGCTTATCACAATGATAATCAACGTGAAAAAGCTTTAGAACTTTCACAAAAACTTTGCATCAGCAAACATTCTTTAACTCAGCGACTTGCAAATCATTACCTTTCAACATCATCAATAGATACAATTTCAGAAAATGTATTAGTTGTGAATGAGCAAAGTTTTATAACTCCTGTAGAAGCTTCACAACTTTTCAAAAAGGGTACGATGCAATAGTCAGTAAAGATTACACGAAAGCAATCCAAGTATTTGAAGAATATCACCAAAGTGCTTCTCCATCTAGAAGTGAGTACTTACAAGCTAGTAAATGGTTACTTAAAGCATACCAGGCTAATCAACAGTTAGATAATGCTATTTATTTATGCCAACAATTACTAACTTGCCAACACAAACCGACTCGTAGATGGGCAAGAGAACTTTTATTTACAGATTTATTTAATAATAAACCGTTACCTCTTATTCAATTGGTAAGTGAGCGCAAGCAACCAGCTTTAAGGCAAGAGATAACTCAGCAAGCTCATTCGGCGCCTTCTAAGCATACTGGTATTAACTTTACATCAAAAAACTTACATTCATTTAAAAATTTTTGTAAACAAGAGCTACTATTAGATTTACGAATTTTGAAAAAAGAAGAAGACAAGCATTAATCACTTTAATAGTATCAAGCGTAATATTAATAGTTTCTATTTATTTGCCAACTCCACTATGCATCAAACTTATTTCTACATCACACACTACAACAGATGAAGTTTTTGAGTTTATAGATTTTGGCTTATTCAGTATAACACTGCCTATATCTTGGTATGCAAACCTTATTATCAGATTATCTATATTATTTATATATATAATACTTATACTAATCTTATTTTTGGGATGGTCGCTGTTGTATAACTCGTTGTTTGAAACTTTTAGTTATGGCTTTGATAATAAAATTGGGGGTAAAATACATAAATTTATCAGTTCTCAGGAAAATTCAAATGCATCAAATCTTGTTCTTGAACAGGATATCAATAAAACTTTACGAAATTTACAACATAGCCAAATACTAGACGGAATTTTTAAACCTACTAATATAAAGCAAGATAGTTATATTCATGGTTATGTGAATGACATTAGTATAAGTATTACGCAGATAGAGTCACAATCAGGTTTTGACCATTATTGGACTCGAATGCTAGATATAGATTTCTCTGCTACGGCGCCAGAAAATTTTGTTTCTTTAAATGGGTTAATGTTAGTTGGTAACATAGTACTATTGTGTATTCCAACTCTTGTAATGTTAATTATAAGGCTAATCAAAGGTGTTCCCTACGTGTTAACTCAAGTATTTCAGGGTAAAAACATTGATTATAAACGTTCTAAAATAGAGATTATAAATAATCAAGCTTATCATAAAAATATATTTAAAGGCTTATTCTTTGGCGCCAAGTTTAACAAACATACGAGAGTTACAACAATCATAAAACCGAAAGGCTTAAAAAGTGATATAAACCCAATCAGTCATGGTAATAAAGAATTAATTAAACTTGAAGACCCAGAGTTTTCCCAGTATTTTGCAGTATATAGCGAAGACCAAGTAGAAGCACGTTACATATTATCTACAAACTTGATGGAGAAATTAGTTAATTTTAAAAAGAAAGTAGGTAAGAACATTTATGTCTCATTTGTAGAAAATATGATTTATATTGCAGCTGAATATCCGAATGGTTTATTTGAACCCAATTTATATAAAAGTATGTTGAGCTTTGCTCCATTGCGCGAATATTTTGAAGCTATACAATTAATGCTAGGAATTGTCGAAGACTTAAATCTTGATAGGCAAATTTGGCACAGTGATGAAGTGTAAACTGTATGGTATGGTGGGCATTGCCCACCATAGAAATGTATAAATATTTTAGGACAGGCAAGATGCCTATCCTACTCGTTGAATACCTACGTGTTTAATAAATGCGTACCAATCTTGTGAAAACCCTTTGATTTCAATGTCATCAAGATTAAATCTGACGTGGCTGTCTTGAATTGGTAGTCTGACTGTATTGGTGTTGTCGGGTAAGTTAGTTGCGAGGACTAATTCTGTACCAGCAGGTATTAACTGTTTTGATTGGTCGTTCAATACATTCGAGTCTATTGGTTGACGTTTAATAAATGTGTCAACGTTGAAAACTAGTTTGAGGAAACCTTGCTGAGTTCCGAGCGTGTTGCGGTCTACTGCAATTCTAGCGACGTTTTTCTCGGTTTGTCTGTTAACTACTGCTTCTACAGTGGTAGCAGCTACAATTGGTTCTTGAATGATTTGTACGTGGTCTGCGAATGCGAACCAGTTACTAAAACCTTTGAATTGAATGTTTTGCAGGGTTATTTTGTAGTGGTCGTTGTTGCCAGGAGGCAAACTGTAAGATTGTATTACGAATGTAGTCCCAGCAGGGATGTTTTGGAGTCTGTTACTTGGTAATTGATTTGACTGGATTGGTTCTTGCTTGATGGTGGTGTTTGTAATAAAAACTATTCGGTTTAAAGCCATATGTACACCTGGTAATTGGAATTTATTTAATAAATTAAGCTTCAACTTATACACGGACGGTTTCGGATAATTTATATCTGAGTTGTTTATAAGATTACATCTAGCGGTAGATAGATTTTATACAAGTGTCTGCACAGGCAGGGATGCCTGTGCCACAATTGGTTAGGAAGAGAAGCCTTTTTTTGCTGCTGGCTTTTTAGTTTTGGATTTTGATTTGCTAACTTCTGTTACTGCTTCAGTGAAGAGGTTGTGTAGATGTAGGGGTACGCTAGCAATTTCTGGGAGTTCGGGTTTTAGGAGTTTATGGTTACTTTCTAATAGTGTGTCGAGGTCGCTTTGTAGGTTGAAGTCGGGGCGCCCTAATATTGTTTGTAGAATTTTTTCTAGTTGTGTTGGGTATTCTTTTGCTAAACGGCGCCAAATAAAAGCGTTGATAGTTTTGTCTTCAAGGTAGAAGCGTACTAGTTTCTCGGCGCCTTCAATGCTTTGCCAATCGTCTGCTGTTATTAATATAGATTTCATTTTGGCATAAGTTGGTAAAAGCATTTGTCCCCAACGCGGATGTGATATTGCTGTTAGTTGCTCTGCTTTTTTGAGGTCTGGTGGTAATTCAACTTTTGGCGCCACCATTTTACCTGTAGTATTTTTAGCATCGAATAATTGTGATACTACACTGGAGTCGGCGCCTAATTCTGTAGCAGCAGCTTTAATTTCGTCTTCATCTACACCCGCAGATTCTGCCATTTCTGTAAGTGACTTGGAAGTATCAACACCTGCTTGTTCTAATTGGTTCTGTGTGAGAATTTCTTGAAACTCTGTCATTTTCTTACTAAGTTGGTATCCCGGCATTGTGACTTCATCACTACCAAAAAAGTCAACAAACTGTTGGTGATACTTTTCTACAGATAGCCAAGCTTCTTCTAATAAGTCGGGTGCATCACTATATAAATGATTACGATGGTTATCTTTAAATTTACCAATAGCTACAGCTAACTTTGGTCTACCTAATTTACCCATTACCGAACAAGGGCCGGAAAAACTCCAGTATGTGTCTGTAACAGGAGATATACGACTAAGTAAAATCTCTCCAACTGTACATCTTGATAAGTCTTGTAGCATCCGCTGATTATCTGGCTTTACAATATAGCGCTTCTCTGTTAGCCAGTTTGTCAACTCAAACCCATCAGGTAGTACTTCAGATACTGTAAATAAACCGATGAAACTCCGGCGCCAGTTTTGAAGTAAGTCAATATCGGGTTGTGGTAATTTGGTTTCGTGTAAATAAATATCGAGCGGCGCTTTATCCCCAACCTTACCCTCGGTAATAAAGCCATCGATTATCATATCACGCTGAACAGTATCCCCTGAACCGCGACGTGCTTGAATTGCTGCATAACTTTCCAAAGCTTGCGCTAGCTCTCCTTCAGCATCCATCACAAAATCGATTAAATCTTGCTTGAGTTGGTGCGTGCGCTCTAATATTGCATCCACAAATTAATATCTCAAAAAACAACAGCAGTAAATTAAACTCTATCTGATACATAAATACATCTAACTATAGCTAGATTGACTATAAAATTTATGAAAATGCGTGTATCTTATTAATCACTTTCGAGTGGTACAGAAAATGCCAGACCATTCCCGACCAATAAGAAACGCTGCTAAAGCACTCATCATCCGTGACAACCATCTACTGGTAATTACCAAACGTGATCTAAAAGGTATGTGGTATTTGTTACCAGGTGGAGGACAAAAGCACGGTGAGAGTTTAGAACAAGCATTACAGCGCGAATGTTTAGAAGAAATAGGCGCCTTAGTAAAAATTCACAACTTGGTATTTGTGCGCGAGTTTATCGGTAAAAACCACTTAGAAGACTGTACCGATGTTGAATGGTGTAAGCTTGTTCACTCTATCGATTTTATATTTGCTTGTAGCATCCCTGAGAATTATATTCTGGGAAATGGGACACTACCCGATGATGGGCAAGAAAAAGTCGAGTGGTTGCCCATTGCCAAGCTAAATGAATATCGTATATATCCTAGTCCACTAAAACATTTATTAATTAATCAAATATATAACAAAGTTTACCTAGGAGATGTGAATTAGTGTTTAATAATCGTAGGTTGGGTGGAGCGACAGCGCAACCCAACGAATTGATCCCCCCAACCCCCCACGCGGAAGGGGGGCTAAAAATCTTGTGATTTTCTCTTTTCTAATAAAGCGTAAATCCAATTATTTCCCCCCT
>NZ_MRCD01000139.1 GCF_001904745.1 Calothrix sp. HK-06 | reverse complement strand
TTTCGTACAGAAGCCCGGTTTCTTTAAGCTTATTGAGAATGCTGCAAGATGTGATGTAACAGATGTAGCAGTAAAACCATCCGTTATTATCCGTTGCATAAGAATTGGTGGAGGAAATGTTGAAGTTGGTTTACTTGCAGGTTTTCTGCTAGCTGTCGCACTGAGTGAGCGAATGGTGTAAATTGGGCGCCAAGTTGTTCTAAGATAGACGCTTGCTCTAAAATTCCTCGAATGTCACCTTGTATTGCAAGGTCGTAGAGTTTATTTAGGTTTTCGGTGCTGGGTGGAACGATGGCAGGTGAAACTGAGTCATTAGTAACATCGTCTTGTGTGGAATTTACTGGTTCACGGGTTATCCATTCCAGGTTTAGATAAGTTTTTAATATAGATAATAATTCTGAAAAACGTACTGGTTTAGGAAGGAAAGCGTTGCAACCTGCTTCGATACACGCAATTTGTTCTTCAGGAAGCTGAAGTGCAGAAGTTGCAATTATAACTGTATTTTTGCTCATTTCTTGCCGTCGAAGTCTTTGGGTTACTTCTAAACCGTTGACTTCTGGCATTATCCAGTCGAGTAAAATTAAATCGGGTTGATTTTGATTAGCTTGCTGTATAGCTTCTCCCCCATCACTAGCTTGACTAACATCAAAACCTAATAGTTCTAAGAAATTCACAATAAACGTTCGGTTATTCGTTTTGTCATCTACGACTAAAATCTTTCGTATGGCGCCTTCATAACCTATAATTTTCTGGTCGTTATCTAATTGTCGTACAGCATTGTAATTTTCTGGTAAGTCTAAATCAAACCAAAATACGCTTCCTGTTCCTTGAAGACTGGTAACTTGAATTTTTCCACCCATTTGCTGGACAATATTTTGACTAATAGTCAAACCAAGTCCTGTACCTTCTTGGGAAGAATTATTTTGATTCAACTGTTGAAAAGGTAAAAAGATATCGGTTAATTTATCGCTAGGTATGCCAATACCTGTATCTGTAATTTTAAACCTAATTTTTGTTTGATTGCTTGATTGAAAATCTTGTTCAAAATCTTTGATATAGCCAACTTGAAATAATACACTCCCATAGTTTGTAAATTTGATGGCATTACTTAATAAATTCAAGAGAACTTGACGCAACCTAGTTTCATCGCTACATATAATCACAGGTAGTAGTGACAGGGCTTGATATTTAAAATCAAGACCTTTTTGCTGTGCGCGTAATCTTACCATCGCGATTAAATTATCGAGAAATGCCAGAAAATGAAAATCATTAACTTCTATTTCGAGTTTTCCAGCTTCGATTTTTGCTAAGTACAAAATATCATTAATAAGTGTCAGTAAATGTTGTCCTGACTGATGAATTATTTCAAGCTCTTGATAACTTGAATTTATATCTGTATCACGTTGCAGTATTTGTGTAAATCCTAAAATTGCATTTAAAGGAGTTCTAAGTTCATGACTAATATGAGCGATAAAAGCACTTTTCGCACGATTGGCAGCTTCAGCGGATTCTTTTGCTTGTGCTAGTTCTGCTGTACGTTCGGCAACTCGTTGTTCTAACTCTTCGTTAACCCCTCGCAAAGCTACTTCTGCTTGAATCAGCTTTTGCTGTACTTGTTTTATTTCATCAATATCAACGAACGTTAGTACTACCCCATCTAGGCGCCCATCTTCTTGTAAGTAAGGGTTAACACGCATCAATAAGTTAAAGCCAAAGTTAGACCCAACTCTAGAAATTTTGACTTCTTGCTCGACTTGTCGCTGAGTTTCGATAACTTGTTGTAGTTTTGCGAGTAAATCGCTGCAATTTAAATTATGGGTGATATGCTCTAATGGGCGCCCAATATCTGCTTCAACTAAATTAATAGCTACGGTTGCAGCAGGAGTAAACTTGCGAATTTTGAGCGAGCTATCTAGAAAAACAACACCAATATCTGTACTACGCAGTAAATTATCGATATCGTTATTAAGTTCGGTTAATTCCTCAATTTTAGATTGAAACTCCGCGTTAACAGTATAAAGCTCTTCATTCACAGAGTGTAACTCCTCGTTAGTGCTTTGCAATTCTTCATTCGAGGCAATTAACTCTTCGTTCGTTGCTTGCTGTTCCTCGTTGGTTGTCTCCAACTCCTCAATAACTGCTTGCAAATTTTCGCGTGTTTGCTGAAGCTCATACTCTAACTCCATTATTCTTTGCGATGCTTCGTTGTCTGCTTCAAAACGTTCGCTGTCGGTGGGAATAGGTCTTGTATCCTCTTGAATTATGACCATGAAAAAATCACCCGCGAGTTTGTTCGTTTCGTGATATGTAACTTTCAAAGTCACAACGCGACTATCATCTTCCCCTAATTTTATTCCACTGTAGGCAACAAGGCGCCGCTCCCGCGAAGCACGATGCAATGCAGTACTCAAAGCTAGCTGCAAACTCGGAACAACTAATTTAGAAACTTCAGTACTAGCTCTCCCTGTAGAAAATTGAAGTATTTCCAGCGAATGATTAAAGATGTGAAAAAGCTGATAATCTCGGTCTACAAGCAAGCAAGTCGCATTTTGTTCAGATAGAAAAACGCTGAATGCTTCATTAAGTATAGGCTCAAGTCGTGCTTCAGCTGTTTGTGGGGGTTGTGACTGAGGTAAAAAATTGCTCCTTGAAATCTTTTCAACTCCTCTAGTGGGAATGGGTAAACGTACCTCACGTCGCTTTTGGTAAATTTTACTTTTCTTGCTTAGTGGTTTAAACTCTTCTTGGATATTTCCAAGCGTTTCAGCTTCTCCTAAGAATAATACCCCTTGCGACAATAGCGAAAAGTGTAAATTTCGTAAAACCTGCTGTTGTAATTCCGACTGCATATAAATAAGGACATTACGGCAAGTTATCATGTTCATGCGCGTAAAACCCGCATCCTTCGTTATATCGTGAGGGGCAAACAGTACTCGCTCGCGCAATTTACGAATAACTTGGTAAGATTGTTCCCTACGAATAAAGTAGCGCTGCAAACGTTCGGATGTAACGTTATTAGCAATTGTTTCAGGATAAACCCCGTTTGTTGCCTTCTCTAAAGCTTCTTTGTCTATATCTGTAGCAAAAATCTTGACTCGAACTTGCTTATCCATTCTCTCCATCGCTTCTTCGAGTAATATTGCGAGTGAATAAGCTTCTTCACCAGTTGCACAAGCTGTCACCCAAAACCGTATTTCCTCCCCAGGTAGGATGCGCTCTATCAACTGCGGTATTACCGATGTCTCCAAATATTTCCATGCTTCTGGGTCACGGAAAAAGTGAGTCACACTAATTAATAAATCATGACGAAGTATTGAGCGTTCTTCTGAAGAAAGCTCTAACAAGCTGATATACTCTTCTAAATTATTACAGCCACTAATCAAACAACGGCGATGAATGCGACGAGTCAGTGTACTAGTTTTATAGTGTGAAAAGTCTGTTTGTTCGTGTTTAGCCAGAATACTCGCAACTCTTTGTAGTTTCTGGGATTCAAACGGTTGAAGTTGGCTTCGACTCGATACTGGTATTTCAACAAATGAACGTATTAAGTGATACACTGATGCAGCTAAAGCAGGCGCCGAAAGTACTTGGTCAACAACACCCGTAGCGATTGCAGTACGAGGCATTCCATCAAATTCAGCGGTAACAGGGTCTTGTGCCATTGCGAACCCACCAGCTTCATTTATTGCTCTTAACCCGTTGCTACCATCACTACCTGTTCCCGACAAAATTATTCCAACTGCGTGTTCAGCACAATTTCTGCCCAAAGACTCAAAAAATATATCAATCGGAAAATTTAACCCGTGACGGTTTCTGTCTTCTTGCTCCAGCAAATGTAACTGATTATTTTCCACCACTAAATTCTTACCCGGTGGAATCAAATATATCGAATTTGCTTCTAACATCATTCCTTCCGTCACCCGATAAATCGCCATTCGTGTTCGTCGCTCTAGCAACTCCTTCATCAAGCTCTTAAAATCGGGCGATAAATGCTGTACTACCACAAACGCGGCGCCGCTATCAACTGGCATATTCTCCAAAAACTCTTCCAAAGCACGCAGTCCCCCCGCAGATGCTCCAATCCCGACTACGAATAATTGTGTTTGACTTGGTTTTTGGTTCGTCATACCTACTCTGTAACTTCAAATCTCGAATGTTAATTTATTATTAATTTTTGTTAAGTATTGTCAATAATAATTATAAAGCATCAGAAACCGGGTTTCTTTATCAAAACTTGTAATAAAAATAAAGATTTGTCTGCGACAATGAATGGGTAGAAACCCGGTTTCTTGAGTTATATAAGCATGAATTATGTACTATATTAAAAAACCTTAATGTTACTACAAAATAAATGGCGGCGCCTGCTAAAATTATTTGAGATTGATGAAAATATAATCAATCAGACTTTTAGTGAAATAGCAACAGTATACGAGTGCCAAGGTCGTTATTACCACAACTTAAAACATATTAAAGAAGTATTAGAAATTATAGATAATCTACAAAGTAAGTATAAAATCGGTGAATCATTACAGTTTGCCGCTTGGTTTCACGATATTGTCTATGACACACAAGCGCATAATAACGAAGAAAAAAGTGCAGAATATGCGCGAAACTTATTATCATTACTAAATATTCCTAGCTCGACCGTAGATAAAACCTGCCGATTGATTTTAACAACAAAGCATCATAAACCATCTGAAGATGATTTGGAAAGTCAAATATTACTCGATGCTGATTTAGCGATATTAGGAAGTGACCCACAGCGATATCGTGAGTACATGCTGGGTATTCGTCAAGAGTACGCTTGGGTCAAAGAGAATGAATATAATACTAAGAGAAGTGAAGTATTGCAAAAGTTTTTACAGCGCGCGAGAATATTTTCAACTTTGGAATTATATCAGCAATTAGAATTGATAGCTCGAAATAATATTACAGCTGAAATTATAGCATTAGAATCCCCCCTACCCCTTAATAAGGGGTAGGGGGGGATCAAGTATTGGAATTTCAATTACAAACTCAGTACCCTGCCCAGGTTCAGATATACATTCTAACTTTCCGTTATGCTTTTCAACAATAATTTGTTTACTAATTGAAAGCCCAAGACCAGTACCTTTACCAACTGGCTTAGTAGTAAAAAAGGCGGTAAAAATTTGGTCTTTATTCTCATTAGGAATACCCGAACCGTTATCGCTAATTTTTATTATTGCGTGTGATTTATTGCTAGAGAGAGAAGTAGAAATACGAATAGTAGGTTTATTTACATGTTGACGCGGCGCCTTTTGAATATTTAGAAAGAAAAAGTCTTCTAATGCGTCGATAGCATTAGCAATTAAATTCATAAAAACTTGATTAAGCTGACCAGGATAACATTTAACTAAGGGTAGAGCGCTATATTCTTTAATAATATTAATGCCAGGGTTATGACCACTTGCTTTAATTCGATGATGTAAAATAAGCAAAACACTATCGATAATGGAGTGAATATTAACATTCTGAGTAGTAGTATCATCAATGCGCGAGAAGCATCGTAAACCGTGAATAATTTCATAAATTCTATCGGTGCCAGTTTGCATAGAAGACAGTATTTTAGGAAAGTCTTCTTTGAGATAATCTAGTTCGATAGCTTCAGCTTGTTTTTGTATTTCTGGCTCAGGAATTGGGTAGTGTTTTTGATAAAGTTCAAGAATATCAAGAAGATTACTTGCATATTCGTTAGCAAAATTGATATTATTGCAAATAAAATTAATCGGGTTATTGATTTCATGTGCAACCCCCGCAACCAATTGTCCTAACGATGACATTTTCTCGGTTTGAATAAGTTGGGTTTGAGTACGCTGCAATTTGTACAACGTTTGTTCGAGTTCAGATGCTTTGTATCGCAGTTGCGCTTCCGAATGTTCAAGAGCTGCTTGAGTACGTTTTGATTCGGTGATATCCATTACCAAGCCATCCCAGAGAATATCACCGTTTGGTTGTTTTGCGGGACGAGCGGCGCCTTTTATCCACTTTTCTTTGCCAGAAGCAGTGACAATTCTTCCCTCCCATTCCCAAGGTTCTAATTGAGTAGCACTGCGATGAATAGAAGTAGCTAAACGCACACGGTCAGTCCGTAGTACAATATCTAGTAGCCTTTTTGGGTTTTGCTGAATTTCAAAAGGAGTTAGCTCGTATATTTCGTAACAGCTAGGACTCACAAATGGAAATGAGTAAGAACTATCTGCTTTTAACAAAAATTGATAAATGGCGCCTGGTATATTTGCAGCAAGCTGTTGAAATTGTGCTTGCGTTTGTTTAAGGGTAGACTCAGCACGTGCAAGTTCAATAGCGACTGCTGCCAAATGAACTGCTTTAATAATTAGCTGTTTATCAGCATCGCTAGGAGTACGAAGTTGGTCGTAATAAACAGCAAACATGCCCAGTAATTCACCGCTTTTCGTCAAAATAGGCAATGACCAGCAGGAACGCAGCCCAAATTTTAAAGCAAAATCTCGGTTTTGACCCCACAATGCATCTTTTGCGATATCCTCTATAATTACTAACTCTTTAGTTCTCGCCGCCATAGTACAAGAACACGCATCAACGGCAATATCAATACTATCCATTGCTTGTACATATGTATCTGGTAAACTAGGAGCGGCTCCGTGATACAACTGATTATTTTCCGGATCTAACAGTAAAAACGAACACTTCATCTCTTTAGATAACCCTTCAATAACTAGAGCTAATGCATTTAGCACTTCAGGAAGAGGAGTTCCTCGCAGTATTAATTCTAAGACCTGGTTTTGACCAACTAATATCGATTCTGCGCTTTGCCGTTCTAATTCGTGTTCTTGTGACTGTAGCTGTCGCGATTTTACAGATTGTACCTCAAAGTTAATACTTTCCTGTAATCGGCTAATTTCTGATGTCAAAATAATATCACTTACCCCTGCTTTCAATGAGCGAACAGCATCAACAGCATTAATTTGGTCGGCAATCAAAATTAACGGTATCGAATTAGAAGTTGCACGTAAAATTCTTAATATATCGACATGACACAAATGAGTATCGCCGAAATCAGCGATAATCACATTCCAGTTGCTTGAAAATATCAGGTTCTCAAAAGCAACCACAGTATCGACTTGCTGCCTTGCGACTATATACGACCGGACGTTTTTTAGTTGTTCAAATACTAAATCCGTATTTAGACCCGATTGCAATAGTAGTATGTGCAACGCTTGATTCACCATTTGCTCCTTCTCAAGCCTGCTGTCTAAAAAAAATGTTTACAATGAGGCAGTTGAAAACGCGCTCCTTACCTAGCTTCATAATGTAAAGCACAAGTCAATACACCGCTGACACCATAAATCTAGCACTAGACGTTTTCAAAGTTATTGCCTTTGTTATTTTTATTCTATTATCTACCAAACATTTTTGCACTTACTGTTTTTGATAATACATTTGATTTGCTTAAGCCAAGGATAATAATTTTTTTTAATTCTTTATTGTTCCTTTTTTTATGCCAAAAAATAAAAATAGATTCAGGACACCAAGGGTTTTAGCTTATTTTATATGAACTTGATTTATACTTGCTAGTTTACCCATACTGTGTAGCAATACATCAAAGCCAGATTCATTCATTGGAATTAGCTTGATATTTGCTGGTTAGATAAACTATTAAATTAGGACTTGTTAATTCTTAGAAACAATGACTCACACCAAGAAACCCGGTTTCTACGTAAAATCGTTATTTTTATTGTCAGGTTTCAACAAAGAAACCGGGTTTCTTGCATTTTAAACATGGAACAACTCTTTTATACTTAAACCTTATGATAAAAGTGCTGCTGGTAGATGACCAATACTTGATACGTCAAGGATTGAGAGCTTTATTAGAACTAGAGCCAGATTTAGAAATTGTAGGAGAAGCTGAGAATGGCAGGGAAGCGATTGATTTAATAGCCCAGTTACATCCTGATGTAGTATTAATGGATATGCGAATGCCAGTTATGGATGGAGTAGACGCCCAGCGAGAAATTCAGCAAAGATTTAGCAATATAAGAACACTAGTATTAACAACATTCGACGATACAGAGTATGTAGCAGCAGCTTTACAGTATGGAGCAATGGGTTATTTACTCAAAGATACTCCATCGGAGGAGTTAGCGGTAGCAATTCGTGCAGTACATCGAGGTTACACACATTTGGGACCAGGAATAGCTAAAAAACTATTTGCATTTTCAACGAATGTAGAACCAACACCTCCACCACCAGCTTTAGAACAACTAACCCCACGTGAAAAAGAAGTATTACGTTTAATTGCAAATGGCGCCAGTAATCGTGAGATAGCCAAACAGTTATATATTTCTGAAGGAACAGTGAAAAATCATGTTACAAATATTCTCAACCGATTAAACTTACGCGACCGCACTCAAGCAGCTTTATTCGCCAAATCATATTCATCTTTTCTCGAAGACACATAATTGTACTAAATGTACGGTGGGCTTCGGCCCACCATACTATCGGCGCCAACCTACTAGTTTATGATAGTAGAAGCAATAATTAATAGCTCAACTATGACACAAGCCACTTTAAATCAAATATTGAGTCAGCTTGAAACTCTCTCACCAGAAGAACTTGTGAAACTTAACCAAACAACTCAAAAACATCTGGCTGATAAAAATCAGTTACGTGCACAAGCAGCATTTCATCAAGCACTGCTAGATTCTGGCTTAGTAAAACAGATTAAGCGTCCTTGTTATGAGCCAATTTCTGAACGAAGGTTATTTGAGGTTAAAGGAAAGCCTGTTTCAGAAACTATCATTGAGGAACGCCGCTAAATGGCAGTTTACTTCTTAGATAGTAGCGCATTGGTAAAGCGTTACATTACTGAAGCTGGTTCGGCTTGGGTTTTAAGGCTATTTGACCCAGCATTAAATAACGAAGTATTTATAGCAGCACAGTTACCAGTGTAGAAATTATTGCTGCTATTACAAGACGCTCTCGTGGTGGCAGTATCAGTATTACGGATGCAGCTGCGATACGTAACCAATTCAGAAGTGATTTGGTGAAGGACTATCAAATCGTTGAAATCACAGAAAATATCATTAACTCTGGAATGGCATTGGCTGAAACTTATGGTTTGCGCGGTTATGATGCTATTCAGCTAGCAGTTGGTCGAGTCGTGAATACCCTTTGCGTAGAAAACGGGTTACTTCCTATAACTTTTGTGTCCGCAGATAATGAGTTAAATGCAGCAATAATAGCTGAGGGATTGGCGATTGAAAATCCTAATAACCATCCGTAGTACGATTATAAGGCTATGTTTGGAAAGCATTGAATAAAACTTTAGACTTTAAAAATCCCCCCCAACCCCCCCGCGAGTTCGGGGGGTTGGGGGGATTATCTTTGAAACAATTCCATACATTCAAAGCGTAGAACTCCGCGTGTGACTGTAATATTTTTAAAACTCTTAGCAATTATTTCTTCACAAGAGATATCAATTTGTGATTGTTTTACTTCCATTAAATCTTTAATCGAGGCGCCGTAAACAATTTGTGATATTCCTGTCCATACACAAGCGGTGGCACACATTGGACAAGGTTCACCAGTTGTATAAATTGTATATCCTTCTAAAGAAGTATTTTTTAGATTAGCCGTTAATTTACGAATCGCGTTGATTTCTGCATGTGCAGTAGGGTTACAGTCTTGTCGCACGGTGTTATGGGCAACGGTAACAACTTCGTTATTTTTGACAATTACTGCACCATAGGGTGCATCACCTTTTTTTGCCGCTTCAAGTGCTATACGCATAAAATATTCATTATCCATATGGTTTATCTCATGGGTTCTTTTTCTTCATTAAACAGTATTTATGCTACTTAGTAGAGAAAAAATCGATTTCTACCTCAAAGACCTCGACACACCAGCGGGAAAGATTATCAATTTAGCTATAGCTGGTTTAGTACTGATTTCATCTGGTATTTTTGTTGCTGAAACGTATACTTTACGTGCGGATATTAATGAGTACTTAAATATAGTAGACAAAGTAATTTTAATAATTTTTGTCTTGGAATATGGTTTGCGGTTGTGGAGTAATAATTTTAATATTAGAGATTTATTAAGTTTTTATTCGATTATAGATTTACTAGCAATTTTACCTTTCTTTTTAGGCGCCACCGATATCAGCTATATTCGTTTACTACGTTGGTTCAGAATTTTACGTCTCATCAGGTTTGTAGATAGCAAGTACATGTTTGGTATCAGTAATGAAGATGGCGCCATTTTTGCACGGATACTATTTACATTATTTGCGATTATCTTTGTATTTTCTGGGTTAATCTACCAAGTCGAGCATCCAGTTAACCCTAGTAGCTTTAGAACTTTTTTAGATGCATTTTACTTTTCGGTCGTTACAATGACGACAGTCGGATTTGGAGATGTAATACCAACATCGCAACTAGGACGTTTGCTTACAGTTTTTATGATTCTGACAGGAATAGCACTTGTTCCTTGGCAGATAGGTGATTTAATTAAACGATTGGTTAAATCAACAAGTCAAATCGAAACCATTTGTACTGGTTGTGGTTTAGCGTTTCATGATGCAGATGCCCAGTTTTGTAAAAGATGTGGTACAAAGTTGGGTTAGTAGTGGCAACGGATAGAACTGATATAACGGATAGTTTTGTTAATTTTTTGTGGGGAATTAAAATGAAGGTATCGAAAATTTTAGGTTTGATTTTTATATTAGGTGGTATTTTTAGTTTTTCACAGGCGCCTGCAAGTGCGATAGCTTCGAGTCAAAAGTTAGTTGCAGCAGGTGATAATGTTGAGAGTGATACGTTGCCGACTATTAGTAGGAATGCGTTTTTCTATTTTCTGCGAGGTAACGAACGTTATGGTAGGGGAGATAAACGTGGAGCAATTGAAAATTTTAATCAAGCGTTAAAGTTGAAGCCTGATTTTGCCGAGGTTTATTATAATCGGGGTTTAGCGCGTGCGGAGTTGGGAGATAAAAAAGGTGCGGTGGAAGATTTTAATGAAGCGCTACTAATAAATCCAGATTATGCTGCTGCTTATAATAACCGAGGAAATGCGCGTCGCGAGTCTGGAGATGCGAAGGGAGCAATTGCTGACTATAATAAGGCATTACAATTAAACCCCTCAGATGCGGAAACATATAATAATCGTGGACGTGCGCGTTATAGCTTGGGAGAAATGCAAGCAGCAGTAAGCGATTATAATCAAGCGTTACAACTGAATCCGAAATTAGCAGAAGTTTACCTGAACCGTGCCAATGCGCGGGTAGACTTACAAGATATGAAAGGGGCAATGTCCGATTATAATCAAGCGTTACAGCTTAATCCCAAAGATTATCAAGCATATTACAATCGTGGATTAACTCGACGTGAGTTAGGTGATATGCAAGGGGCAATTGCTGATTATACCCAAGCGCTTTCCGTAAATCCAAATTACGTTGATGCTTATAATAACCGGGGTACTACGCACTTACAAATGGGCAATAAGCCAGCGGCAATAGCTGATTTTAATCAAGCTTTACAGCGAAACCCAAATCTCGCCGAAGCTTACTATAACAGAGGTACAGCACGCGCGGATATGGGAAATAAAAAAGGTGCGATTCAAGATTATAGTAGAGCGTTACAAATAAATCCTTCACTTGCTCAAGCTTACGGAAATAGAGGAGTTGCTCATTTTCAACTTGGTGACAAAAATAACGGCACTGCTGATTTAGAGAAAGCTGCCCAAATGTTTAAACAGCAAGGACTTCCTGAATTTTCCCAGCGTGCGCTAGAAATCATCAAAAAGTTTGATAATTAAAGACATTTACTCCCAATATTCCTTGTTGGGGGTAGTATGTTGATGTCTTGATAAATGTATAAATATGCCGACTATTTACGTAAACCCTGATAGTGGTAACGATAACGCCAATGGTAGCCAACAGGCGCCGTTAAAAACTATTACAAAAGCGCTTGAACGTGCAAGTGCAGGTATAACTATTCAGTTAGCTGATGGTAACTATAATACTACAAGTGGAGAAAAATTCCCTCTCAATATTCCAGGTGGCATTACAATTACTGGCAATGAAGCGAAAAAAGGTAGTGGAATTGTCATTGAAGGAAGCGGAGAATATCTAAGTCGTTTCTTTGCTCGCCAGAATGTAACTATACTAATGAATAGTGGCGCCGAACTACGGGGTGTTACAGTTACGAACCCAGCAACTCGCGGAACAGGAGTTTGGATAGAATTAACAACTCCCTTAGTTGCCAACTGTACTTTTACAAAATGTAAGCGCGAAGGAGTTTTTGTATCTGGTGATGCCAACCCAATTGTTCGAGATAATATTTGCACCGAGAACGCAGCCAATGGAATTGCAATAGCAAAAAACGGTAGAGGTGATATACGTAATAACTCGTGCTTTAAAACTGGTTTTGGTATCGTAGTTAGCGATACAGCATCACCAAGATTAACCGACAACAAAATTTACGAAAACCGTTCAGGTTTCATTATCTCTAACGACGCACGTCCAATATTGCGAAGCAACGTATGCGAACGCAATGTTCAAGATGGCATGACTGTAATAGCCAATGCTCTACCCGACATTGGTAGTACAAATAGCCCAGGTGGTAACATTTTTCGCAATAACGGGCAATTTGATATACAAAACGTTGGTTCCAATAAATTAGTATCAGTCGGAAACCAAATAGACGCGGCAAAATGCAAAGGGGAGATTGAATTTGTCGGGAATCAGGCGCCAACCCCTGTACCATCCCCTACACCAATTCCCGTACCATCTCCCGTACCATCTCCAACCCCCGTACCAACCCCTACACCATCACCAAACCCAACACCAGCACCAGTTCCGGTGCCACAACCTGAACCCGAACCATCTCCTGTACCAATTCCCGTACCAATTCCCGTACCACCTCCAACACCTCCAACACCCGTACCATCCCCGGTACCAATTCCCGTACCATCTCCAACACCAGACAATAGTGAATTAAAAGATATAAATGGACATTGGGCAGAAGCATTTATTCGAGAATTAAATAAACTGGGTATAGTTACCGGGTTCCGTGACAAGACATTTAAACCAGATGCAACAATGACACGCGCACAGTATGCAGCGTTGTTAGTAAAAGCTTTTAACCCAACAGTGAAACGCCAAGCAATAAAATTTAGAGACGTACCTGAAAGTTTTTGGGCACACGGCGCCATTCAACAAGCTTACGCTGGAAAATTTCTCTCTGGATATCCGAACAATACATTCCGTCCTAACGAAAATATTCAACGAGTCCAAATAATAGTTTCGTTAGTTAATGGATTAGAGTTAAGTAATAACGCAGCTAAATCTTTGAAATCTTACGACGACCAAGGTAAGATACCTAACTATGCTCTAGACGAAGTTGCAATAGCTAGTGATAAACGCATTATTGTAAATTATCCAAATATCAAACAACTTAATCCCACTCGTGAAGCTACACGCGCGGAAGTTGTGGCAATGGTATATCAAGCTTTGGTGGATGCTAAACGTGTTGCGGCAATAGAGTCGCCTTATATAGCTTAGATATTGGGAGCTGCTTAGGTTGGGACGGGCAGGGATGCCCATCCCCGAAATGATATGAAAAATCCTTAACCGAGTAGTATTGGGAGGTACCTTAAATATCATCGGGTAATATCCACTTGGGTGGTTCGGTTAATTTTTTAAGTCGGGCAGCTTCTGCGATTTCAATGATTTTATCGAGTGAGGTATCTTCGATAAACTTGGATGCAGCTTCGCGAACTTCTTTGTTAGGACAATTTTCATCACCCAATACACAGCCATTGACGCACTGTACTTTACAGTTGATTTCTTGTTCCACAGTGAACCTTCCCTTTGATGCTAACCCAATGGGTAAATAATGAATGCGGTGAGCATAATTACTTGCTTAACAAAATAATTTTAGCTTGAATTGGGGGGGTTTAGGACGGGCAGGGATGCCCGTTCCACAAGAGACTTGTTACACAAGAGACTCAGTATTAACTTTCTACTGTGGCTTGTTCTTTGGATATTGCTGTGTTTTGTTTGTTTAAGACTTGTAGAATAACTAGTCCTGATAGGGTACTTAGTGCTATTACTAACCATGCATTTTGGGCTATGTTAGGTGATTGGTCTACTGCCCAACCGCCGACAATGGGGCCTATTACGTACCCTATTGTCCAGCATTGATAGGCTATTGCTGTATAGGCGCCTCGTAATTTGGTTGGCGCCAGTTCCGAAATCCATGCGCTTGAGGTAGGTTTATAGATAATGCTGGCAATTGCAAATACTGCAAATATTCCTAACTGGAAAACTTCACTCATATTACTGGAGTTGCCTAAAACCCATACTAAAGCGAAACCTATACCCCAAACTGCCATTGATATAGAGAGTGAAGTTAAATAGCTGAATTTACTAATTGCTTTGACAACGGGTACTTGTAGCAAGGCACCTAACCCAACGTATCCTACAGTAAATAAGTTAGCGACAGTTGTCTCTGGTGTACCGCCAAATTTGACCAAGTATAGCGGTAAGTTACCACCCACTAAAGCAATATAAGTAATAAATAAAGTATTCACTAATAGATAAATCATCAAGCGCGTGTCAGTTAACGCTGTTTTCCAACCTTTTTGGATATTGTGAGTTCCTCCCTCGCCTTCTACACGAGTTTCTTTCATTGCCACAGCGAATAATAGCAGCAATATCAAAAATGTAATTCCACCTGCTGCAAATAGTAACTTTTCAGGATGAAGCAATTTAAGTAACACTCCTCCACCAAGCGTTCCAGCAGCAAAACCAACATTATCTGCCACACCTAATAAAGAAAAGGCGCCTTGGCGTTGTTCAGGATTAGTAACATCCATTACTGAAGAATCAGCGGCAGTCCAGTACAAACCCGTACTGAAGCCAAAGACTATATTAGCTAGCAGTAGTAAAGCAAAAGTCGAAGTAAACACCGCGATAGTACACGTAATTACCGCAAATGTAGACGATGCAAGTAAACTTCGCTTGCGTCCAAATTTAGGAGAGTCTGTAAGAACTCCACCCAAAACATTGCCAAGAAACCCTGCCACCGAACCACCACCAATCGCAAGTCCAACTTCGGTAGCTGATAAATTACCGTAGTTGACAAAAACAATCGGCATGTAAAACAGTAACACCGCCGAACCAAGTTGATAAAGTCCCCGTCCAATCGCTTGTACCCACACTTGCAGTGGGATTTGGTTGTTTGCTGTTCGTTCAATATTCATTGCTGAGAGTTTGATGTGCGTTATTCGGTTATGTAAACGATTGTAAACGAGGCACGCCAAACCATAACGTATACCTGGTATTTTAAATTTATGTAAACCACTTTTAGATAATTATGGTTAACGTTTATGGCAGCAAAAAAGAAATTAGATAGAACAAATCTTCATGCACGAGTGGCGCCGTATACAGGTGATAAGCTCAAAAAAGTAGAACAACGGAAGGGGGCACAACAAGAGGCAAGCAAGCCTGAATTATTAAAATCAGTAAAGTACGAAATAACCTATGAAGTCGGCGCCTAACGAAGAACACTACCTACTAACTACGATGTATACAGACAAGTAGTAAAATCATATCCATCACGGGTGCCTCTAGAACTGACATTAGGAGTCAACGAAAACTCGGTAGAGAAAGCAGAGAGAGGAACGTTAGTAAATAATATATTCTAGACTTCCCGCAAACTAAAATTTGAAAGATGAATAATATTTTTTTCAAGAGCAAGGATATATTATTGTTAATAATATTATCTCAAGCCTGGATTTTTGTATTGGGACAAAACGCTTATTTTTAGATTAAATTATTTTGCCTTCGTATCAAAAATAGGCGCCTCAATGTTCGATTAGAGCAACATGCACCCCACAGACTTTTATATCAACTACTGCTACTAGACTGGCGCTCTAGGCGAGTCACACTGACTTGAAGTTTTTCAGCTACAACTGGGTCTAAGTTTTTAAGAATCATCTGAATCATTAATTTTTTTCACGAGAGCGGAAATGTTACAAGTCACTAAATAATTAATTAGCTAACATATATAGGTGAATGAGCGAAGCACTCATACTCAAACAATTCCTTTCCCTAAAGCCTTGCGTTTCAAAACTAATACACGAGGTCTTGCTCCCCGACCTAAAGAGAATTTAAGACCTTCACGAAAGATTTCTGGCATATAAAATCGTGCTTCTTCATCCTTTTCTTTATCTTCATATATAACTCCCATTTCTTCTAGCATCCTTACTGTTGTTTGTTCCATATTAAACTGTTGTACAGCAAACGGAATTTTACGCTTATCAGGATTATATTTTGGAAGGATGTCATCAACCCATGCTTTGAAAGCAGGATATTCTTCTTCTGCCTCTTCCACTTTCTTTGTACTACATGGTTCAAGCGACCTACGAATAGCTTGAGGAGGTAACAATCGATCAATAGACCATTTCTCAAACTGAACTTCTTTAGCTCGATCAGCAGTGATGTCAGCAGCATGATACAAAAATCGAACTACGTCTCGAGCCTGAAGCCGTCCATTAAAATCTGTTAAAGCCGCAAATACCCAAGAAGCTGTGTAAGCTTCTTTCGAGTTATTAGAACCTACCCTTTTTCCCCATAATTTCTCTAATTTTTCCGTTAATTCTTCTTTACTCAAGCTATAAATATTTGCTTTTTCTGCACCAATTACTTCTGACTCACTACAAATCCAAAAAACTAACCTTATAAAAGAATCCTGATCCCAGGATAAGTCGTAAGAACGATAAAGGTTCTCAAACTGTTTCAAATTTTGACTGATTGTAAAGCGTAGAAAATCACGGCGCAGAAAAATGATTACGCCGAGATTAGACTGCCTGATTTCTGAAAGTTTATTAGGTAAGTCATCAATCAAAGCTTTTAGAGCTATCTTTTCTTGATTATTGGAAGCAATATTCGGAAAAATATCCTCTAAACCATCAAAAATAAAAACAATACGTAATCCTCTATTTTTTAACTCACTATTTATATAACTAAGCTTGTTAGCACTCTGATTAGTACTGTTAATTCCTATAGCTCTAGCAATTTCACTAATCCAAAATTCTGTCCATTGCGGCTCATTCCAGTCTTGTTCTGTCAACGCTGTTTTAATCTTGTCTACATACTCCGAGTGTAGAAACTCAGGAATAATATCTCCTAACAGTGCTTTAACTTCGCTTCTCGCTTCGTTAATAACATTTTTTGCATTATCACCAAGTTTCCCCGATTGCAATAGAGGAAAAATATGTATTTTTGAATTTAGTTCTAAATCTGTCTTATCAATACGATTTAAAAATATTTCCCAATATTTAAAACGCGATAATTGAATATAATTAAATGTTTTGCCTGCTCCTTTTGCTCCTATAGATACTACATGAGGTAAATCATCTCTAAAAGTAGTAGCTAAATTCTTTAATGGTTCTGTTACTAACAAGTCTTCCCCTTGACCTTCCTCAGCATATTCATAACGCTGACAAACGTCTCGGAGTGTACGAACGGCAGTTAAGGTATCTTTTTTTTCTGCAAGTTCAGGCTTTGATTCTGAACCTAATTGTTCTTCAGCCCAACTTCTAGCTGTTTCCATTACTGAAGTTGCGCCAAGCTTTAATCGAGCTTCATCCCAATTATTGATATAAAGTAAGTCTTGAGCAAAGTAAGTTTCTTTAATTTCTAACCTTGTAGAATAAATATTATCTTCTTCTGGCTCTATGTAAGCAGATTGAAACCTGACTAATGCATCTTCAAATGCTGGTAAAGATTTCAATTCAGGCGTGAGCATACTAATTATTAAAGAAGGGTCATAATATCTTCCATCATCAATGCTTGCTTTTGATGGTGCAATTCGACCTATTTGCTTAAGAACAAGATTTATTCCTGCTACAGATTGCTCATTAATAGTTGTAACTAAAAATCGCTGAAATCTTGGGTCAAAAATAATAGGGCTAGATATTTCGCTCAAGCCTGCTCTTAAATCAATTAGTACATAATCAACTTCTAAAACTTGCCCTAATCGATGGATAGCGTTTCCACATTCCCAAGCTCCATTGGGGCTTGTAACTAACTGCTCTGGTAATATAGGTGTATCTAGTAACTGTTCATTTTCAAGACACGCGGGTAAAAAATATACAGTTGACTCACCTTCTTGCCTAGGAGATTTTTTAACCTCTCTGGCAAATATTGAAAGAGTGTCTTCAATATTAATAGGAGAATAGTAATAAGATTCAAGAAAGTCGATAAAAGAAACCGTAGGTTGTTGTTTTTCAAATGCATTCCAATATGTTAAACCTGGAGCTTCTAAATCTGCATCGATCACTAATACATTTATAGGATTATCTAGTTCTTTTGCCCTATCGAGTAATGCAAAAAGATGAGCGGCTGTATTTAATGTTCTGCCAACACCGCCTTTAAAAGAATAAAAAGCTACTAAATTAGGTTTTTGATTATATGGTTCCGGAAGTTTAACTGGTGATAGTGATACGCTCTGTTTTTCTAAATTGTCGCCATCTATATAAACAATTTCTTCCCAAAAAGGGCGTACATATATATCATTTGTATATAACTCTTCTCCTGGGAAAAATTCTACTGGTAAGGTGGCATCACCAAGATCAAGCTGGATAACTGATTGGTCTTCTTGATACCAATCGCCAAACCATTCTTTCAAAGCGCTTTTAGCATTATCTATGCTTGTGTCGCTATCAACACCTATTTCTAAAGCGTCGGAGAAACTACGAATCCTAACTACTCCTTCTGGTAAATTGCTGCCATAGTTAGTTCTACGGCTAATAGTTCTTCTAATATCGAGCCAAGTCAAAAATTTTAAAGTTCTCATACTGGACCTAATTCTATTTTAATCCATTCTACTATTTCTAACAATTTACTTTCTATATACTGGTCTGTTACATCTTTTAGCGAACAGCTACCACCGTAGCGCCACATTTGGTTAATATCTCCGGGAGTAAACTTCCTTTCATCATAGCCATTCCCTGTTTTGATCGGCTTCATACTTATCTGTTCTGGTAGCTTTAGCTCTGGCTTTGCTGACAAACACTCTAGTAGCTTATTTACATCGTGTTGGTATTGAGCAATTTCTGCACATAAGTCGCTTCTAATTTTTTTCTGCCTCCGCATCAAAACAGCTTTTAACCCACATTCAACCGCATAAAACAAAAGCAAACGATGAGCGTTTGTTCGTTGAGTACTGTGAGAAGCTGACAAATTTTCACGCCAAGCCTTCTCCATCTCTCTGTCAGTAAAAGGAATTGCCATTATGCAATTATTTGCCTTACACTTAAAATCTCCTTAAATATATTACGTTAAAATTGCTTCAGTTACTAAGCTATTTTACTTACTTTTTATT
>NZ_MRCD01000014.1 GCF_001904745.1 Calothrix sp. HK-06 | reverse complement strand
CTAGTACTTCAAGCTAATGATATTGGTTAACAAAAAATATTATAATATATTACTAAATTACTTTATTGTTAAGATAAAATGTATAATAATATATTTAATATTTTCGCAATTCAAAAATCATCAATTTATGAAAATTAACACAAAAGTCAACTTCATTCTAATAATAGTTTTTATTGGCGGTATTTTCATTAGCGGTACGGCTTTAGCTAGCGTACTTGAACAAAAAACAGAGCGTGAAGTGGCTAGTAAAGCAGTAATACTAATGGAACTCACTAACTCTCTCCGACAATACACCAATGATAGGGTACAACCTTTATTGTTACCAAAAGTCGATACTGAAGAACGATTTATTCCAGAGTCAATACCAACCTATTCAGTAAGAGAAGTATTTGAAATTTTTCGTAAACACAAAGAGTATGCCAATTTTATCTACAAAGACGCAACACTGAACCCAACAAATTTGCGAGATAAAGCTGATACTTTTGAAAGTAATATTGTCAAAGAGTTTCGCCAAAATCCTGCTGTACCCGATAAGTCTGGTTTCCGAACAGTATCTGGAGAAAAATTATTTTATACTGCCCGACCTTTTAAAATCGAACAACAGACTTGTTTACGCTGTCATTCTACACCAGAACAGGCGCCAAAAAGTCAGTTAGCGACTTACGGTAGGAACAATGGTTTTGGTTGGAAGTTGAATGACATTGTTGCAACTCAAATTGTCTATGTTCCAGCAGAGGATATAACTAATCAGGCAAATCGCTCTTTTGTTATTGTACTAGCTGTATTAGCAGCTATTTTTACAATTATTGTGATTGTCATCAATTTTTTATTAAAGAGAACCGTACTCAAACGCATTAAAAATATTGCGTCTGTAGCGGAAAAAGTTAGCGTTGGTGATATGGATGCTAGTTTTGGTAAGCAAGATAAAGATGAAATCGGCGCCTTAGCTGAAGCATTCAACCGCATGAAATATAGCTTAGAAATTGCCCTAGGTATGTTGAATAATCCACGATAAGGTGAGATTAGGGGTTAAACCCCCTACTTGCCTATCAACCGTTGTTCAAATTCATAAGCTTGCTTAGGCTCAGAAATTGTGGCAGCTAACTTTTTGATAAATTCCGGACGTGAGATTTGCGGATTTGATTTTAAAACTTGTTGAACCATAAAATTAGCAATCGGACCAACTATATAAGCTAACTCGCTCGTACATTCACGAGCAAATTTTTCATCGACGCTCTTTATAATCACTGATTTGTCTTGAGATACAACAGCTTCTAACATCGCCATTGCTTTGGACTGAAATTGTTGTTGTTTTTCAGGCGCCAGGTAAGCGACTAAATTCTTAACCAACAGTTCCAAGCTGCTTACTTGTCTCAACGCTTGTTGTAATATAGTAGACGCAATTGGTCCAATTTCTTGCTTTAACAACTGTTCGAGTTGTGAATATTGCTTAGTATCTATCTCTAATCCACTAGTTTCCGGTACATCAGGTTGTTGAGGCACTTGAGGTAACGGAGTCGGAGTGTTAACAACTGGTTTCTTCTCTTCTTGAAAAACCTGAGAAATATTACCAGGTAAAATATCAATTACCGCTTGCGTGCCTGATAACCATGTATGTAACTCAATCCCTTTTGCAACAGAGATATTTTCTAACTCGCTAATCCAAGACGCAACTGGTAAACCAACCTGTGAATTTGCTGCTGTCAAAGTTTCAAACAGCGCGCGTGTAAATGCCTCTTTTTCTTCTGTCCTTGACGCTCCTGCTATTAAATATTGTCCATTTTCTATTCCAGATTGCAAATCTTCTACCCAGTTTTCTAAAGTTTCAGCTTCTGGACAGTCTAAAATAATAATTTGTTTTGAAGATGCTGCACGCCGTAATTCTTGTCTTAAAGTCGAGCGACTCAAACGGGCGCCATTACCCAAAACCAACCATGCTTCGCCATCTTCAATTTCTTCAATATACCCCCGTAGATACAACAACGCTGTCGGAATATTTTTCTTTGTACCGCTATTAGATGATGTTTGCTCATTACACCAACGAATTAATTCTTGTATTGAAGCGCGTATCTCTGATAACCCTTTATTTTCTGAAGAAACATACTCGACCGAAAACCCACCACTTCCTTCTAATACACGACTTAAATCAGTTGCATTTTTGTCGTTTGGTAGCCCATCAATTATTAATGCTCGTCGTGATTTACTTGATTTTTCGGCGTTTCTAGCTTTAACCCCTAAAACTAACTCTCCCACACCTTCAACAATCCGCTTCGGTGTTTGCAAAGGGTATTCAGGATGTAACTTACTATCACCACGTTTGAGCTTTTGCTGATTTATCAAACGCAGTTGCTGATTCATTTTATCTATATATTGCAGCGTCTGACGATACACATATTTATAAAGTCCATCGGCTTCAATCACACCATGCGAATCAGCAGCTTCCCCTTGTAACCCCTGCATTAAAAAATAAGTAAATACTCCATGCCCTAACTCAGGAAATTCCCACGATTGTTGTCCTTGGTCGCATGATAGTAAAGCACAAAATCCCTTACTTTGTGACGCGCGCTGCCGTAATATATCTTCCATCTGCGACACCGGATTGGCCGGAGCTTCCACCGCACTTCTAGCTCTACCTCCTCCGAGCAATCGCATATCACCACTATGACAGGTATCCAAACAAAGTAATTGCTGATTCGCACTACTTTTTGAGAGCATATCTACTAATTCATTCATCCTTAACCCTGTCGCTAGCAAGTCGTCTTTACGGGTATCTTTCATACACAGCACGGCTTCTTGCTGACTTGGCTCTAGCACTCCGTGTCCAGAAAAGTATAACAATATTGAGTCACTAGCTTGAGTTTGCGACACTATTCGCATTAAAGATGCGCGTATCACCTCCAAGGTCGGGGGTTGTGGAGTATTGTCGTGATGAATTATTACTTCTTTATTTGGAAATCCTTCTGTAGCTTTACTAAATGCCTCTGCCAACCCTTGACAGTCTAAAGCTGGGTAACGCAAAAAAGGTAAACTGTCATCTTGGTAGTCATTTATACCCACCAATAAAATCCACAGTTTCGCTTTTCCCGTTTTTAATGTATTAGTTGAGAAACTTGAACCAACACCAACTGGAGGCATATGTTTTAATCCTATTCTTACATATGAAAACGATTATTATTTATTATTAAGATTTTTTTGCTAGTACTACAAAAGTTTTTTTGCTTATTTTATTTTAACAATAATATTTCATTATGAATTCTATAAATAATACCTAATGGTTGCTGCTGTTTTGTTTTACCATTTGCAGTTTCTGGTTAACTTCAGGGTTATTTTAAAAATTTCTACTTGATATTCATAAATATTGGCTATAAAAATACGAATATATATAGACTATTACTATATCACGGAAGTTGTTGAAGATGCGTATACCACTAAAGATAGATTGACAAATGAAATTTCATAGGGGTTAAGAAAAGTTTAGTAGTATACTTTACAAACATTTATAATTAATTAAGATTAGCGATGACGGCGCCGTTAATTAAGGTATAAAGGTTAGTGGTGATGGATACCATAAGCAAAATATAGGTATTGCATTAAACTACTGATTCATTTTATGAAGTTATTTGGTAATAATATTTACCACCAAGATACAGAGAAAACAGAAAGGGAGTAGAAAAATTTTGAGATTAGTGCATTAATCACATGAATCACTACCCATCTTCTATATAGGTTCTTTGTTCACTGATTATGCAGGAATAAGTTATATAACCATGCGAGTGCGTCAAAATTTAATTGAATTATTTTCAACATTCCTAGAGTTAGACGCTTCTAAGGTAATTGGTTGGGCTACCGATGCGAGATTGCGGCGTCATATGATGAATTCGATGTCCCAGTTGCCGCAACCAGAGCAATCAGAGGATTTTTGGGTGTTTTATTGGTACAAACTCTGGTCGAATGCTCCTGAAAGTCTAGGGAAAGGACATTTATCAGCTTATCTACAAGAAGTTTGTTATTGGGCTGCACGTAAAACGGTTTCTGGTATTTCTTCATCACAGTACACTTTATCTGACTGTTTTCAAATGGCAGTTATACGTGTCGATAAAGTCTTAAAAGGGTATAAACCAAATATGGGGTTTAGCCTCAAGAATTATGGTAGCGCCATATTCAACAGTGAACTTAAAGAAATGTTGCGGCAGCAAAATGAGATTGATATCTGTACTAACTGGCGCCTATTAAAAAAACTAACTCAAAAACGGTTGGTAGAGTCTTTGCAAAATGCTGGACAAAGTGCCGATGCAATTGGGCGTTACGTGTTAGCTTGGAAATGCTATCAGGAATTATATGCTCCCCAACTTCCATCAGGTACTCGTAGATTACAAAAGCCTTCTATTGAAACCTGGCAAAGCATTGCTCAACTTTATAATCAGTTACGGCTGACTCAACTAACTACTCCAGGCGCCGAATCAAACCCAGAAACTCTAGAAAAATGGTTAAGTAGTTGTGCTAAAGCAGTGCGGGCGTACTTATATCCAAATATGACTTCGCTTAATGCTCCTAGAGGCGAAGATAATGCAGGAGAACTGCAAGATATTCTGCCACAACTGACACAACAGTCTTACATATCAGAAATTATTGCCAGTGAAGAACAACGTGATAGACAGTCACAACAAGCCCAAATTAGTGATGTACTAGTAAAAGCGATTAAAGAGCTTGATGAAGAAGCACAAAAAATAATTCAACTATATTATGCTAAACAATTAACACAACAGCAAATAGCTAAAGAGCTAGGAGTCAAACAATATACGGTTTCTCGGCGACTAACCAAAGTTAGAGACACATTACTCGTTAAACTGGCAACATGGAGCCAAGAGTCGATGCATATTTCTCTAAATCCCTCGGTACTAAACTATATAAACACCGCATTGGAGGAATGGTTGCAAGCTCACTACAACCCTAACTCCCTATAACAAGGAGCAGTATATGACATCTAACTCATCACTTACCTTCGATAACGCTACACATTTATGGTTAGAAATTCCACTTCTGGAATTAGAAAGAAGTTGGCAGCAACAACCTTTTTCTACACCTAACCGTAGTTGGATAGCATATCTCAACCGTTTGACTTTAACAACATTTCTTCCTTGGCTTTCTGAGGAACATGGCGCCAATGCGAAACCATATCCAAAAGGCGCCGCTTTACCTAGTATCTGGGAATTTGTTAACGGTACAGCAATCAGCTTCGGAAATACAAAAATGGTATTAATTCCAACCGAAGCATTAGATATTGACGAATTTCGTGTACCTCAAGAATGGATAGATATTCCCAACTGGGTAGCCGACTACTACGTAGCAGTACAAGTGAACTTAGAAGAAGGGTGTATCAGAATTTGGGGATATACAACTCACGCACAACTCAAAAATCAAGCAACATATGACGCATTTGATAAAGCATATTGTTTAGATGGAGAAGAGTTAATATCAAACCTGAGTATTTTGTGGTTATCACGCCAACTTTGCCCTGATGTAATAACTCGTGCTGAAGTGGTGCCTTTACCCGAATTACCATTAACCCAAGCGCAAAACTTAATTCAACGTTTGGGAAACCCTAACGTTATTATGCCTCGGACTCAAATTCCTTTTACCACATGGGGCGCCCTTTTACAACACGGTGGTTGGAGACAGCGTTTATACGAACAACGTCAAGGACAACAACAGTGGTCTGTTGGCGAATGGTTACAAAATGGTGTATCAGATTTTGCCCAAAGATTTGGATGGAGAACAATCGATACACAAGCAATAGCTGGCGCGCGAGGTTCAAACGAGGCAGAAACATTACCAACTGTCACACGTAGATTAACTATCAACTCACAGCAATGTGAATTGCGAGTACTACCTCAAAGTAATATTACTTCGAGAATCTGGCGCTTTGAATTGCGCGCGCTCCCAGGTGAATTACTTGCCACAGGTGTTAAACTAAGACTTCTTACAGAAGATTTACAACCTTTTGAAGGTAATGAAGTTGAAGTTATAAACGCGAGCGAAAGTATTTACCTTGAAGTCGCGCTTGGTGAGTCACCCGAAGGGTTAGTTTGGCAACTTGATCCAACCCCTGATAACTTTGAACTAGAAATTTTATATCTTTAATTATCGCTAATGAACAAAGGGCGAAGCAATTCAAAGGCGTATTTATAACTTAAACATTATTTAGTTAACAAATCAATATTAGATTCAGGTCTGTCGAGATAGTCTTCAATACCTTCGACGGTTTTTTGGCACCTTGGAAGCGGATACTTTATATCCGGCAAATAGTACAAAAGATTTAGTGGCACCAGACAATTTATGCAGGGCTTTGAGATGAAACTCTAGAGTCCGCCCGTTCCACTCATTGTTCCACTCATATAATAATGTGGTTGCATATTAAGCCGCATGTCACCACTAGTAACAGACAGCAGTGCCAATAACCGTATAAGACTAATGAAGAGTAACTTTCAAATTCAATTAAGCTGGAAAGATACAGCAACCTCTAAACCGCGCGAACCTCGTTTGAGTTTGCCGATTGCCTTTGGTAGAGAATTTGCCCAGATGCCTAGCAAAATCCACAACCGCCCCGTTTCTCGAATGGTGCTTAATAGTCATAAGGTTTCTCGGTATCATACCTTAATTGATTGGGAAGGCGACCATTTGCTAGTAATAAACCAGAGCAGTACTCATGATACTTTTGTCAATGGTAAACGTCAGAAACGGTGTATTCTCAATAATGGCGATACTTTGCAAATAGGTTCTTATACAATAACTGTAACCTTTGTCAATAGCCCACCGCAACATTCTCTCAGCAAAAATTTCACGATTTCCTCTCTACTACCAAGTTTCAATAACCATCACCTTAGCCTGACAGAATTATTTCCTGTTGCCTCGAAAAAATTCAATTTACATCAAAATGGTTTCTTTATACCAGGTATTATTACGGTGATGTTCGTAGTTGCAATGTTAGTGACTAGGAAAATCAATGAATTATTTTTCTTTTACATTTTGGCAGCTTATCTAGCTGGTGCGAGTCATTACTTAATGCATAAATTTTGCCATAAACATAAACCTTGGTGGTTGCTAGTTAGCGTCGGTTTAGCTACTGGTTTACCACTTTTGGGTGGATTCCATATATCAACACCAAAAACAGGTTTGCAGATTGTTGATTTAATTATCAAGGCTATTTTAGCAAAAGGGTTCTTTGAAGAACTGTTTAAAGCATTGCCTGTACTATTAGTTTACTTGCTCGGTACACTACTTCCATCACCAAAGCGGGAACTCATTGGTATATGGGAACCGATGGATGGAATACTTTTGGGAACTGCATCTGCTACTGGATTTGCGTTAGTCGAGACTATGATGCATGTACATCACGAAATCGAAAGCGTTAGCCATTTTGCCGGATTAACTCTTTTAATTCCTCAAATTTTAGGTGATATTTTTGGACAGGTCGCATACAGTGGCTATTTCGGTTACTTTATTGGATTGAGTGCGCTTAAACCGGGCAAACGTTGGCACCTTTTAGGAATTGGCTATCTAACATCAGGTGTTATACATAGCGTAGCGGCGGTAGCAACTATTTTACAAGACAAACAACAGCACACTTTACTCGCTAGTATATTTTTAGCTGTGATTGGCTCTGTTGCCTATGTATTTTTAATGGCAGCTATCCTCAAAGCTCGTCAACTTTCAGGACGTTTACAAAAATCTGCTGTTCTTCATTAAGTTACACTCAAAATAAACGAACAGGTTTAGAATTTAGACGAGCAGCATTCTTGCGCCACTCTCTCCAAATCGCGCCTAATTAGTACAAAAGATTTAGTAGCATCAAAGAATTTTGCACTCGTTTTGCTCTAATTATGTTATTACTGATGAGCGCATGGGAATTATGAACAAAGAAGCTATTTAACCATGTTTTGGTTTTAAGCTGTGAAACCTAAGAACGTATAATCAACCCATGTCCAATGATTCTGAGCGTAATTCTGCTGTGAACGCTGCTGCTACAAACAGCGTCGAGCATATTCAATTGCAGGATTTACCTGTAAATGTAGTGCGTAGATTGCACAAAGGTGGGGTTCGACCTGGTGAACCTTTAAGAACTAGGGTCTCTTCTCAAGAAATGTTAAATAAAATCCCCCCATCTCAGCGAGCAGGTATTGACAGCACCGAAGCTGGTCAAAATGCACAAAAATACTTGTCTGATAAGCACGCTAGCCACATTAAGCCTCATAGTAAAGGAGGCTCTAATCACCCCAAAAACATCAAATGGGAGAATGCCAAAGACAATATTGCTCGTGGTGGTAAACCTATGTCTTGGCAAGAGCAAATGAGACTAGATGCCAAATGGCATTTTGATAACTTGGCAGGAGGTGTTAAAGCTGGCATTAAAGCGGCGCCAAAAGGAGCAGTTATTGGTGCTGCAACAATGGCACCATTTTCAATGCTCACCAATGCGCTTCGTGTAATTCGAGATGAAATTTCTCCACAACAAGCTGGTGTAGAAACATTAAAAGATACTCTTGTTGGGGGTGTAGTTGGAGGTACAACAGCATTTGCAGTTACAACAGTAGCAACAATGTGTCCACCAATTGCAATAGCTTTAACTGCCGTTTCCCCTGCCTTGGCTGTTGTCGGAACTGCGGGTATGGTTCACGAGTTTTTTAATATTCTTGGTGAACATAAACAGGTTGTTAAAGCTTATTACGAATCTTTGACTCAGCAGGAATTACAACGTTTGCAAGAGATTGAAAATGAGCTAATTTACGAACATCAGAAAAATCTAGAGTTTTTGGCTGAGACAAAATTAGTTAATGAACAGATTACAAATCGACCTATATTACCAGGTATCGAAGGAGCAATAAAAAGATATCAGGAATCAGCATTTATTGCTAAACCTCTAGGATTAACATCAGCACATAGTGAGTTACTTGCTGATTTTATTCCTCAGCTTCCAGAAAATAAGAAATAAATTTTAGTATCCACACTTTTTATGCTCCCTTTTCTTTTCGGCGCCCTAGGATTAGCTGTTGGGGCTGTCGTTGGTGCTTTTACTACTCATGCAGCAGGTGAAAGTGATAGACAAGCCGCTCAACATCATAAAACTGTTGCAAATGAACTAGCAGATAAATACACAAATTTAAAGAAACGGTATAACGAACTAGCAGATAAAAGCAAAAAGCAGATTTTAGACTTAACTCGTCAGCGCGCGTTAGATGAAGTCGAAAAAGACTGTTTGCGATTAGCAGTTAGGTTGCAACAAAGTCTCATTTCCCTAATGTGGGATATTGATAGGGAACCTACAGAAGCAGCTTTAAAAAACTTTGTACAAGCAGTAGAACTTACAAATACCGTTCTTTGCAAAATCAATGAAGAGTTAATCTGTGTTCCTAGTGATTACTACGCGCGTAATCTTACTGCTGCTGTTAAACGAGAATATTTGAAGCAAGTAGATTATTTAAATGAATCGAGTATAACAGAGAAAATAACTTTAGAAGACCGTGAAACAACATCGGAGAAAAATGTAATGGAATACAGTTATAAAAATATGCCTTCTGAAAAATTTCAGTCAAGCCATAGTAAACTTTCTGATACTGGTAACAGATTCTTAAACTATCTCAAACAACTTCGTACTCAACGATTAAAAGAAGGAGATGCTACTCAAAGACTACAAAGTGTTGAAGATGATATTACCAGAGCATTGAAAGCTTTAAATGAACAAAAATTTCAGGTTGCTGTAATTGCGGCAATGAAAGCGGGTAAAAGCACCTTTCTAAACGCCTTAATTGGCGCCGATGTATTAGCAAGCGAAACAGAAGCTTGTACAGTTTGTCGGACAGACATTCGTCCAATTAAAGCTGGACAAACACCTAGACTTTTAGAATATCGAGATGGTAGACGAGAACCTGTGGTTTTAATACAAGGTGAAGCAGGAGAAATTCGTCGAAAATTTTTAGAGCGTACCCATGAAATTCGAGAAACACAGAACGCTGATGGTACAATACGTTTTGAATTAGAACATCCTGTTGAGGCTATTAGTCAAATTCCATCTCTAGCTAGCTTTACACTCGTGGATACTCCTGGTCCAAATGAGTGGGAATCAGTAAAATTTAGTACAGTAGCTCTAAAACAGACTGCCCTAGAAGCACTGCGAACTAGCGATGCTATATTATTCATTCTGGATTACACATCATTTAAAGATAATACGAATGCGGAATTACTTAAAGATTTGATTGAGCAACGTAAGGAGTTTTTAGCAAGGAGTAATAAAATTTACTTTATTCTGAACAAAGTAGATAGAAAAGCCGAGAAAGATAGACCCATCGAAGATGTCATCAAAGATTTAAGTGAAACCTTATCAGGGTTTGGAATACCAGAACCAATTATTTTCCCAGCAAGTGCATGGCAAGGATTATTAGCAAAACTTATACAAAATAAAGTTGCAACTAGAGAACATGAAGCAGATTTTGACAAATTCTTCCTTTTCAGCTACATGGAAAAAGATGAACACGGCAGACGTTATATTTCAGAATTAACAGATATTGCACCAAGAGCTTTACAGGATAGTGGCATTACAACCATAGAAAATACTGTAATTCAAACAGTTGTCCGTAATTCGGGGTGGATTTTATTAAGTGATGTTTTAGCTACGTTAAATAAGTCTGCTCAAGCTATTGAAGAGACTTTTATTACAGAAATAAAAGGGTGGGAGATCGAGTTTGAAGAACTTCAACAAACAATAGAAGAATATAAGCAAAATTCTGATTTAGCTAGGGGGAAAGTAGCAAAAGTAAAAAAGTCCGTAGAGGAGCAAAAGCAAGTATTAATTAATACATTTAGCAAAGGTATTAATAAATTTGCTGAAAACGCTAAAAAACGTATAGAAATGGAAATTGAGAAAGTAGCGAAGAATAAATCTCAAAAACCTGTACATAATAAGGAAGGCAAAAACCTTTTAGCGTATTTGTGGGAGTTTGCTTTTTTTGTAGCAGCTTCTAGCTCAGACCCTTACAAAATTAGGGTCAATAATAAAAAAGATGCTGAGAAAATTGGTAAAACCATCAATGAATACTGCACCCCTGTAATACAAAGCTTTTGGCTAGATACTCAAGACAAACTCATTAGAGAAGGAACAAATATTCGTGAAAGTTTAGTTAAAGAAATTCAAAAGGAAATTCAAGCAATCTCTAATGAACTTTCTAAATATTTAGGAAGTGCTTTGGAAGTTGAAATAGGTATCAATGAAATTCAGTTTCCCAAGTTTGAATTCTCCGGAATTGATGCAAAAATCCAGCATCAGCAACAAGTATACGCTAGAACTAAAAAAGAAAAAAGGACAAAGAGCCGTTGCTGTGAGTCAGATAAAGTCTATGAAGTAGATGTTCCATATAATGAAACAGTGTCTTATTATGAAATCGATTTACGGCTTACTTGTCAAGGCATTCAGCAAAAGATAGACTTACAAGTTCAGAATAACATTGAGTTGCTTGAGCGCGTTATTGAAAAACAAATATCAGAGGATTTTCAAAAAGGCGAAAAACAAATCAATAATTATATTAATCGGTTTCAGGCTGAATTTGACTACTTGTTAAAGGAACGGGCAACGAGGGAAGTTGAGGCGCCTAATATTATTGCTCATCTTGAAAGTCAAAGAATCGAATTAAGTGAATATCTTAATGAATTGAAGTTGATTGAGGAAAAACTTAATAATTGGAAACCTGTAACCTCCTGAAAAGAATTATATGCTGTCTGAAATTGTTGTAGACACAAGGGTTTAATCCCTACCCTTCGGGAATGTCGCATTCATTGTCACAGACAAATCGTGTAACTGAGGGGTAAGACCCACCATCCGTTCTTCTGTATCCTAGAAGGGTGGGGCTTTCTTCAATTAGCTGCACCCTTCTAGGGTGTAGCGAGTTTATTATTTTATAATTTGTGAAAAAATGCCTAGCAATCGCTCCACAGGTTCAAGTGGTATTTCTACTTTATCAATATATAAAGTTTGATTTTCCAAGCGTAAAAATCTCCATAAAGCACCTGTAGTAACGCAACCAAAAACAGAATCAATCGCATTATTTTTTTTTGCATTGTATATCTGTGCTGCAACCATTTCAGCGCCGCACTGACCCAAACCACTGTTAATATCTTGGTTTTTTGCTTCCACAAGCGTTATTACAGGAGCAGTAATAAAAAACTGTTCGCGGTTACGACTAATTAAAAAGTCAGGATTCCCATTTAAACCACGTACAATATCAACATTAAACTCTTTTCCCGAAAATATAGATATTGGTATATTAATTCTTCGTTTGACTTCTAGTAATATAGGAAAAATAATTAATTCACCACGTGCTTTTTCTGTGTTAATTGCTGTAGCTAAAGGTATATTTTCTTCTAAAGTAGCTTTCAATAAATCACTTGGTTCTATAGGTTGGATGTTAGGAAATAAGCTAGTATCTTCCGATATTTCTAAGCTGAACTCTGTAACCAGCGTTTCAAGGTCAAACTTATTATATGGCATATATATTTATAATTTATTAGCATGTAACTTATGTATACAATTCTATTTTAGCTTATACTGCCAATTGGCGCAGTTATAACTATAATAATAATTTTGTTTGATGTCGAACTATGGCGCCTACTCAAAGCTTATCTAACAACGTAGTAGAGGTAAAAGATGTAACGTCTCTACATTCCTGCTTACTGCTTTTTACTATCTTTATTTAATGAAGATAATCTCATTCGTCGGCTCTCACGAGATATTGGTACTAGTGCAGGCGCCTGACTTTTAGCATTATTATCTTTCAAGCTTTCCACGACTTTAGATAATCCTGCAATTGTCGGCGCCTCAAATATACTACTCAAAGGTAATTCCACTTTAAAAGCATCGCGTACTCTAGATGCAAGCTGAGTTGCCAGTAACGAATGCCCACCTAATTCAAAGAAGTTATCATGAATACCGCAACGCTTAATTCCTAAAACCTCTGTAAAAATTTTGACTAAAGTCTTCTCAATATCAGTTTGGGGAGCAATATAAGCTTCTGAAAATTCTTTTTTAATCGTATCAGGCTGAGGTATTGCGTGACGGTCTATTTTACCTGCTTGATTAAGGGGTAATGATTCCAGTACGACAAAAGCGGATGGCACCATATACTCTGGTAATTTTTGTGCCAAGTATGTTTGTAATTGTGGTATAATTTTTCGCGCGGCTTTTGCCTGTAAGGGATTATTTGAGTGCTGAGTGCTGAGTGTTGAGTGCTGAGTAAGTGGAGTAATTGTTACATCTTGCCTGACAAATAATACGTCATAGCGTCCTTCTATATTAGAGTCTGACCAGCTTATATTAATGTTGTAGGGTAGTTTTTCAACTAAAGTATAAAAATCTTCTGGGTCTACTCCTGGGTTATCGAGTTTTTGTAATGCTTCGCGCATTTGAGCTACTGTTTTATATTCTTCGGCGCCTGATATCCATTGTGCTGTTTTAACTGCTGCTGTTACGCGCGCGTTTGGTATGTTGGTAATGTGTAATATTTCTGGTTGGTTTTGAATTAATTCATGGTATATCGTCGTTATTGTTAAATTGTTTTTGTGCCATGATATTCTGGGGGCGGGTTTAGGGGCGGGTTTAGCAATATTTTCGATTTGATTGTAGGGTATGGGTGAACCCGCCCCTACGGTATTATTATGGTGGGGATCAACGGCGCCAACTTTAACAACCGCATTATAACGAAACCGTGTTAATTCATTATCATCATGACCACGCAGCAATTGTATTTGTACGTCGCTAATTTGAGGAAAGCGCTGTTTTAATGTATAGAAGAAAGCAGGATTTATTACTAACTCTGTTTCTTGGAAAATTTGCATTTGCACCCGCTGCCGCAACTGTTCACGTGTAACATCCGGTTCTGCTTGATACAGTTCCACTTCCGCATGAAAAGCTTCTAACAGTGGCAAACTACGCACATCTCCAATAAATATAAACCCACCTGGAGCAGTTGCTTGGATGGCGCCTTCTAATACTTGTGTTAGATAATCAATGCTGGGGAAATACTGGACAACTGAATTGAGAATTACTGCATCAAAAGCTTGTGCTTTGATACCCTCAAAATCAGTTGCCATTTTCTCCATCAATGTTACCTGTTGATATGGCGTTTGTGCCAACTGTTGACGGATGTAATTAAGCGAAACATTAGAAAAGTCTGTCCCACAATATTTAGTGCAGTGAGGTGCTATTTGAAATAATAGTAAACCTGTTCCACATCCAATTTCTAATACTCGACTGGGTTGTAAAGCTAAAATTTGCGCTACTTGGTTATTTACCCACTCACGTAAAGACTCTGCTGGTATTGGCGCCTTTGTATAACTACTATTCCAACCTACTATATTAAATGTCGGGTCTAAGTCGGCAGCAGGTTGATTATAAGTTTCGTCATACAGCATCTGCCACTGCGAAATTTGCTCATCCTGTAATGAAGAGTTAGGAGTTAGGAGTGAGGAGTTAGGAGTTTTGTTTAGGACTATGTAAGCTGTTAAACGTTTTTCTGGTAGAGATGTGGTATTTTGCGCTGTGACTACAGCTTGTTGTACTGCTGGATGTTGGTTGAGAAGGGTTTCAATTTCTTCTAGCTCGATACGATAACCACGAATTTTTACTTGATTATCAACACGACCTAAAAATTCGATATTGCCATCTGGTAAATATCGTCCTAAATCACCTGTTTTATAAATTTTGTAATCCCCTATATTAACACCGAGCGGGCAAGGATGCCCACTCCACAAGATGTTTGTTAATTGAGGTTGATTAATATATCCGCGCGCTAGTCCATCTCCGGCAATATATAATTCACCCTTTACACCAATTGGCACAGGTTGTAAATACTCATCAAAAATGTAAACTTGTGTGTTCGCTATTGGACGACCGATTGTAGGAATATTGCCAGAGGTTGTGACAACTGTATTTTCAGTAGGCCCATAATTATTGATAACAGCAAAAGGATACTCAGTTGTGGGATAATAATTAAGTTTATCGCCACCTGTTAGTAATATTCGTAACTTAGTATCTTTATTTGACCAATCTAATAATAAAAGTTTCTCACACAGAGGTGTTGGTACAAAGCTAATTGTGATTCCGTTATTATTCAGCCATTCTTGCAGTTGCTCCGGCGCCCGTTTTATATTATCATCTGGAAAATAAATGCTTGCCCCTGCACTTAAATAAGGAAATATTTCCCAGACACAAGCATCGAATGCTACAGAGGCAATTTGTGAGCTACGGTCTTGAGATGAAATACAAAAAGCTTTTTTATGCCAATAGACAAGATTTAATAACGAACGGTGTTCTATTTGAACTCCCTTTGGTTTTCCAGTTGAACCAGAAGTATAAATAACGTAAGCAAGGTTATTAATTGTGACATTACTATAAGGATTTTCTTCGCTTTCTTGAGCAATGTTCTCATCTTTATCTAAACAAATTACTTGTAACTCATGTTTACCAAGATGTTCTACCCATTGCTGCTGAGTTAAGACAATTTTAACTTGGGCATCTTCAAGCATATAGTTCAAACGCGCGGTTGGGTAGCTAGGGTCTAAAGGTAAATAAGCACCACCTGCTTTGAGAATACCAAGCATTCCCGCAACTAAATCAATTGAACGGTCTACACATAGTCCAACTATAACATCGGCGCCGACTCCTAATTTTTGTAAATAATGCGCTATTTTGTTGCTGCGAATGTTTAATTGTTCGTATGTACTTTTGTCATGTTGAGCGTAGCGAAACATCTCAGTTAAGGTTTGAGATTCTTCGCTGCGCTCAGAATGACAGTTTTGGATTGTTTTTAGTGGAAATATGAGCGCTGGTGCATTACTGTTTTTTTCTATTTGTTCTTCAAATAACTGATGGATGCATTTATCTTGAGGATAATCTGCATGAGTATTATTCCACTCTACTAATAACTGATGTTGCTCTGCTGGGGTTAAAAGCGGTAAATTGGCTATATTTTGTTCTGGATTATTTACAATACTTTCGAGTAAGACTTGAAAATGTCCTAGCATTCGGGTAATTGTCGCTTCATCGAATAAATCGGTACTATATATTACGAAACCGCTGATTCCTTCTGAGTTTACCCATACGTTTTCACCTTGTTCCCATAAATGTAATTCTAAATCAAACCGTGTTGTTTCATAATTAAGTTGTAGTGGACTCAAAGTCAAACCTGATAACTTTAAGGTTGACATTGGTGCATTTTGCATTGCGAATACAACCTGAAACAGTGGGTTTTGGTTTAAGTTACGCTCTGGATGCAGTAATTCTACCAATTTTTCAAACGGCAAATCTTGATGTTGATAGGCGCCTAAAGCGACTTCTCGAACTCGATATAATAACTCTTTAAAAGTAGGATTACCTGATAAATCTGTACGCAGCACTAAACTATTGACAAAAAAGCCAATTAACCCTTCTAGTTCACTGCGGTTACGGTTGGCAATTGGTGAACCAATGGCAATATCATTTTGATGAGTGTATCGGTAAAGTAAAGTTTGGAATGCTGCCAGTAAGGTAATAAATAAAGTTACTCCTTCTTGCTGTGAAAGAGTTTTTAGTGCTTGACTTAGGTTTGAAGGCAATTGTAGAAATTTTCTTGCACCTTTATAAGTCGCTACTTCTGGTCTTGATCTATCGGTTGGTAAATTTAGTGCTGAAATATTATCTAACTGATGGCGCCAGTAATTCAACTGGTTTTGTAATATATCTCCTTGGAGGTATTGACGTTGCCAATGTGCGAAGTCTGCATATTGGATAGGTAATTTGGGTAATGGTGTGTTTTGGTAGAATGCAGCGATTTCTTTAATTAGTACTCCAATAGACCAACCATCGGAAATGATATGGTGCAGATTAATGAGCAATATATACGCTGTGTCATCTAACTGAAGTAATAATATACGTAGTAAAGAGCCTTTTGATAAATTGAAAGGACTTTGAATTTCTTGAGTAATTAGCTGTTGTGCTTGTGTTTGACGCTCTTGTTTTGCAAGATGACGTAAATCTATGAATTTTAAGGGTGTTTGTAGTTCTGGTACAATAACTTGAATTGGTTGTTCTTGCTGTAATACAAAATTGGTACGTAAAGCATCGTGGCGCCGAATTATTTGTTGAAAAGTGTATTCGAGTGCTGCTATATCTAGTGTACCTGTGAGACGAAGCGCGAAGGGGACATTATAAAAAGGATTGTTTGGAACTAACTGGTCAAGAAACCATAACCGTTGTTGAGCAAAAGAAAGGGGAGGATTTGTTAGATGTGAAGGAAGTATAGGATTATGTATTGTCAGAAGTGCAATAATTTCTGGTTTACGTTTTTGAATTTCTGCTCGTAGTTCGGGTGTCAGTGTTCCTTCGGGAGCAGAGCAAAGTAGACGTTCGTCTTCGACAACAATTTGGATGTCTAATTGACGAAGGTAAGATAAAAATTCTGCTGTATTCAAAACTCAACCTCTTCTCGGTCAATATTAGTATTATTCGAGCCAGTGTCAGTAAGCATTTTAATGCATTTAGCAAGACTAGCAATAGTCGGCGCCTCAAACAAGCTGCGTAATGGCAAATCTATATGAAAAATATCTCGAATTCGGGAAGTCAACTGAGTTGCAAGTAAAGAATGACCACCTAGCTCAAAGAAATTGTCATGAACCCCTATAGGTTGTTTACCTATTGTCAAGATGTTTGCCCAAATTTCCACTAACACCTGTTCGACATCAGTCTGAGGCGCGACATAATTTTCTTCTACATTTAGACTCAGCGTATCTATCTTAGGTAAGGCATGACGATTTACTTTACCTGCTGGTGTTAATGGTAATGATTCCAATACTACGTAAGCTACTGGTATCATATACTCTGGTAATTTTTGCTTGAGAAACGCGCGTAGATTGTTAGTTGTAACTTTTTGTTGTGGTTGAGGCACAATGTAAGCAACTAAATACTTATCACCTGGTATGTCCGAGTTGGCAATAACTACTGCTTCTCTAACTGATGGGTGTTGATTTAGAAGGGTTTCTATTTCTTCTAACTCAATGCGGAAACCGCGAATTTTAACTTGGTTATCGATGCGACCGATAAATTCTATGTTGCCATCTGGTAAATATTTCCCTAAATCACCCGTTTTATAAATATTTTTATTGTGGGATAAACTCTTGTGGGATGGGCATTCTTGCCCGTCCCTTCCATCTGTACTGGGCGGGCAAGGATGCCCGCTCCATAAGATGTCTGTTGCAAGATTATTTATGTAGCAGCGTGCTAGTCCATCACCACTTATATATATTTCCCCTACAACACCGATGGGGACAGGTTGTAAATTTGTATCTAATATATAGATTTGTGTATTGGAGATTGGGCGCCCAATTGGTATAGATGTTGCTGATGGTAGTTCGCGTATGGGGTAATAAGAAGAGAATGTAGTGTTTTCGGTAGGTCCGTAAACATGGATTAGTTGCTGCGGCGCCCCATTCTGGATAACTTTCTTTACCCATCTGGTATCAATTGTTTCACCGCCGAATAGTAAGTATTTTAAGGTTGAAAACGCTTGGGGTACATCTCTAGCGATTTTTTGGAATAAGGCAGTTGTTAAAAATAAGATACTAATATCTTTTTGTTTTAGCTGTGATGCAAATTCGGTTGGTGAAAGTATTATATGTTTACTAATGCCGATAAGTTGGGCGCCGTTTAGTAATGCTCCCCAAATTTCAAACGTTGCGGCATCGAAGGAAGTATTTGAAACTTGAGCTATTTTATCATTAGGAGTGATATTTATATAGTTAGTATTGCGAACTAGTCTATTTACTGATTTGTGAGTTACTGCAACTCCTTTCGGTGTGCCTGTAGAACCTGATGTGTAGATAACGTAAGCTAAGTTATCACTTGTTGTTTCGCTCGATAGGTTTTGTTTGCTTTCGTGTGCGATAATTTCCCAATCTTTATCTAAATTTACAATTGGATTAGAGAAATTTTCAAAGTATTGAGCAAATTTTTCTTGTGTAAGCAAAACTTGAGCAGATGAATCTTTTAACATAAAATTCAGCCGCGCCAGGGGATAGGTGGGGTCTAAAGGTAAATATGCTCCTCCTGCTTTTAATATACCTAGTATTCCTACAATCATATCAATTGAAGGTTCGGCACAAATTCCAACTACAGTTTCTGTATTTACACCTAATTTTTGTAAATGATGCGCTAGTTGATTGCTACGATTATTTAATTCATTATATTGCGTTTCGATATTTTCGTAGTTTAATGCAATATTATTACTGTTTTGTGTAACCTGTTGTTCAAATAATTCATGAATACAGTGATTTGAAGGATAATCGCTTCGAGTATCATTCCATTCAAACAATATTTGGTTTAATTCAGCTTCGGTTAAAATTGGTAAATTTGCGATTCGTTCTTCTGGCTCTGCAACAATACTTTCTAAAAGTGTTGTAAAATGCTTTAACATCCTAGAAATAGTAGCATCTTCAAATAAATCAGAGTTATATACTACTATTCCTCTAATACCCTCTGAATATTTCCAGCCTCCACCCCATAAACTTCTAAAATCAGAAGAACATTTCCATAGGTGTAATTCTAAATCAAATCGAGTAGTTTTCAAATCTATATTCATAAAACTCGGCGCCAAGTCAGGCAACTCTAATTCCTGCATTGGTGCATTCTCAAAACCGAATACAACTTGAAAAAAAGGATTTGCACTCAAATTACGTTCTGGTTGTAAATGTTCAACGAGCTTTTCAAACGGCAAGTCTTGATGACTGTATGCTCCTAATGTAACTTCCCGTACTCTGGCTAAAAGTTCGCGAAAAGTTGGATTTCCTGAAAAATCGGTACGCAACACTAAAGTATTGACGAAAAAGCCAATTAACCCTTCAATTTCACTACGGTTACGGTTGGCAATTGGTGAACCAACGGTAATATCATCAGAATATGTATAGCGGTAAAGTAATGTTTGAAATGCTGCCAACAATATCATATATAAAGTGGCGCCTTCAAGTTGAGATATTTTTTCGAGTGCATTAACTAAACTGAGGGGTAACTCTAAAAATTGTGTTGCTCCGCGATAAGCTTGAATATTAGGGCGCCGTTTATCGGTAGGTAAAGGCAGCATTGTAATACCATTTAATTGATGGCGCCAGTAAGTTAACTGATTTTCTAGAACTTCTCCAGTTAACCACTCACGTTGCCATTCTGCAAAATCAGCATATTGTAAAGGCAGTTCCGATAACGGGGATGGCTGATTTTTAAATGAAGCAGTGTAAAGGGCGCCTAACTCACTAATTAACACTCCAATAGACCAGTCATCGCAAACAATATGATGCATATTCAGTAACAAAATATGCTCATTCTCTGAAAGCTTCAGTAATATCACTCGTAGCAATGGCCCTAAAGACAAATCAAAGGGACGCTCTATCTCTTGCGTAATAATATACTTAGCTTGTGCTTCACTTTCTTGTGTGACTAACTCTAATGTATTAATAGATATCAGCAAACTTGGGGCAATAACTTGTACTAATTGCTCTTCGAGTATTGTAAATGTAGTGCGTAATGTTTCATGGCGCCGGACAATTTCGTTTAATGCGAATTCGAGCGCACTTTGATTGAGCGAACCATGTAAACGAATAACTGTAGGCACATTATATATAGCATTGCCCGGTACAAGCTGGTCAAAGAACCACAACCTAAGTTGGGCAAAAGAGGCGCCGAATATAAAAACTTCTTGACTTGACATGCAATTCTCTAGCTGATATGAACTACTAGTCCTTCAGACAGATATTATTAACTATCATAACCTAGATTTTGGGGAGAGGAAATACTACCTAACTTTTGTTATTATTTTAAGAAGTAAATATAATAATTTGCGCGCCAAATGCTATAGCCGTTTTCAATGAATTATAAAGATATGAATAATGTAGATACGGTAAATTTACGGTGTTTAGCACACGCCATACCTACGAATTATTTAAAGTTGTTATTATATAAATTTTATAAACCTTAATGAATTTAGTATTGATTAATTAAATGTAAGCGATTGCGTTATAAAATCTATAGTACAACATTTCATTAAACAGGAGTCATTTACCTTGTTGATGGAAAAACAAGCGCGTCTTTTTTTGAGTATAGGAGTGCCATTCTATGACTAAACCAATTGTTTCAACAAACAGGTTCCGCAACAAGTTTACCGACTGGTTGCTTGAAGAAGACCGAAAAGAGAAGCAAGAACCGACACAGCATAAAGAAGCGCACCGTAAACATGCTTGGTGGCAGGTTATGTGCTTGACTGGTGTAGATTATTTCTCGACGCTTGGCTATCAACCAGGTATTGCGGCATTAGCAGCAGGCGCCCTTTCTCCGATAGCGACTTTAATTCTGGTACTACTAACACTTTTTGGAGCATTACCGATATATCGGCGTGTTGCTGCCAAAAGTCCGAACGGTGAAGGGTCTATTGCCATGCTCGAACACTTGCTGTCTTGGTGGCAGGGCAAATTATTTGTACTTTGCTTACTCGGTTTTGTCGCAACCGACTTTATTATTACTATCACTCTCTCGGCTGCTGATGCTACGGCACATATTATCGAAAATCCCTTTACTCCAAGTTTGTTTCACAATCAACAAATTAGCATTACCCTGATATTGATAATATTGCTAGGCGCCGTTTTTCTTAGAGGTTTTAAAGAAGCTATTGGAATTGCGGTATTTCTGGTTGGTGTTTATTTGCTGCTTAACTTAGTCGTCATTGGCGTTGGTACGTATCAAGTTATTACCCACCCATCTACAATTACCCAATGGCAAACTGCACTTTTCGCGCGCAGTAGTAATCCTTTGATTTTACTTGGTACATCTTTACTGTTATTTCCCAAGTTAGCGTTGGGTTTGTCAGGTTTTGAAACTGGTGTAGCTGTAATGCCTCTTGTACAAGGCAGTAGTAACGACACACCGAGTCAACCCAAAGGACGCATTTATAATACGCACAAGCTTTTGACTGCTGCTGCTTTAATTATGAGCTTCTTTTTAATTACCAGCAGCTTAATAACTACTTTACTAATTCCTTCTATAGAATTTCAAACTGGAGGTAAAGCCAATGGACGCGCGCTTGCTTATTTAGCACATTTATATTTACATGATTGGTTTGGCACGATTTACGATTTAAGTACCATTAGTATTCTTTGGTTTGCAGGCGCCTCCGCAATGGCTGGGTTACTTAATATTGTCCCCCGCTACCTACCGCGTTATGGTATGGTACCAGATTGGGCGCGAAAAACTCGTCCTTTAGTATTAGTTTATACAATAATTGCATTTGTAGTTACAATCATCTTTAAGGCTAACGTAGAAGCTCAAGGTGGTGCTTACGCAACAGGTGTACTTGTGTTGATGAGTTCAGGTGCCTTTGCTGTAACTCTATCAGCTTACCGACACTCTTCAAAGCGAGGAGCATCGTTGTTGGCAATAATCACACTAGTATTTATATATACAACTGTTGTAAATATTATTGAAAGACCAGAAGGTATTAAAATTGCTACGTTTTTTATCGGTTTTATCGTCATTACCTCACTAATTTCGCGTGTTTGGCGTTCAACTGAATTAAGGGTAGAGCAAATCGAACTAGACGACTCAGCTCGTCGCTTCATTAGCGAACACAGTAATGGACCCATACGAATAATTGCAAATCGATTGAATAGAGGCGATGTGCATGAGTATTTTGTGAAAGAACAAGAGGTGCGTGCAGACAATCACATACCATCCACCGACCCAGTAATATTTTTAGAAATTAAGGTATCTGATGCTTCAGAATTTACCGAAGTTATTAGAGTCCAAGGAGTGGAAGTAGAAACTTATCACATTTTACGTGCCAAAAGTGCTGCTGTACCTAACGCCATTGCTGCGTTACTTCTTTATATACGTGACGAAACAGGCCAAATTCCTCATGCTTACTTTGGTTGGGTAGAAGGAAACCCCATACAATATCTACTGCGTTTTATTTTGTTTGGTGAAGGTGATATAGCTGTTGTTACCCGTGAAGTACTGCGTCGAGCTGAGAAAAATCCTCAACGGCGCCCAGGTATTCACGTGGGAGGATAAAATATTATAATGGCGCTATGTTCTAAACTTATTACTCAATGCCATGAGGTTTTTATGACTTTACCTACTATCACTGAAGATAAGATAGAACTGGCGCCAGGTGATGAGTTAATTCTCAGATGTAGAACATGGGAAGATTACGAAGATTTGCTTGCTCGTCGGCAGGATAAAGCAGGACTAAGAATTAAATATAGTAGTTTAACTAGTGAAATCAGGGTTATGTCTCCATTACCTGGACATGGTAAAAATGTTAACATGTTGGCAGATTTTGTCAAAGCATTACTCAGAAAAAAATCTCAACATTGGGAGGCATTTACACCTATTACTTTAAAGTATAGTAATCAATAAAGAGCAGAACCAGATTACTGTTTCTACATCGAAAATCGTTAACGCATTTTAGGTAAAGAACGTATTGACCTACAAAATGACCCACCCCCTGATTTAGCCATTGAAGTTGATTTAACGTCAATGACTAAACCAGAAGATTACCAAATAATTGCCCCTACTGAACTTTGGATTTATCGAAGAAATGGCTTAATCATTTACCAATTTGATAAAAAACAGTATTGGGAAAGCCAAACAAGTTATAATTTCCCTAATTTTGATGTCAAAACATTGATACCGCAATATATTGAACGAGGTTGGCAGGTAGGGTCAAGTGTTGCGGTCAGGGAATTTGAGGAATTTTAAAACAAAGTTTTTAATGCAAAGAGTACGATAGTTTGTAGCATAGGCGTCTCGTCTGTGCAGTAAAGTATTTATCTTTACCTTATTACGCGCAGAGGACACAGAGTGAAAGAAATGAACCACGTTCGTCACGCTCGTAGACAAAGAAAGAATTATTAAGATATACCCATCGAATTTAATGACATGAACTAATAGTTATCTGTCCGATGATTACTTATGGGCAATAGTCCGGAATAATTACCGTTCTAAAAGTTAAAGAAACACGTCTTGCTCTTTTTATAACTTGCCCCTGAAATTTATCGCTTTTTCTTTTTGCTATACCATGCCTCCAATTGTATCTCGCTTCCCCTTGCATAATAATTAAGCTTCTGGGTTCTAGTAAAATAGATGTCTGATTTAATGAAGGATGAGTAAAATCCATAATACACTCAGAGCCTAAACTGAGTGAGATAATAGTATCTCGAAAACAAGTCTTACAATCAGTATGATTTGCTATTCCCTGACCTGGTTCATACTCATTGACAATTACTTGGTCAGGCAAAGTCTCGCTATAATGTTCGTGTAACTTTGTTGCTATATTTAACGCCCAGTCTGGTAAAGGAGCAATATACATGTCACGATTAATTTTATGCTGCACGTAATCATATTTATAACCATAGTGTTGTACTCTCCTTTGTAAATCGCCTAACCAAGGTTGACTATCTATTTTTTCTAACAATATGTCATGTTCATCTTGACTTATAAAATTACGTACATAAGTTAAACCATTTATATCATCTATTTTTATTATTTCTTCTGATTGATTTATTGATTCAGTTTTGTCACTTAAATTACTAAATTTATTATAACTAGTAATATTCCCGTTATAGTTTTTATCAGATAGGTTTATTTTATCTGGATTAGCATCGTTGGGGAGAGTATTAAATAGCTCCAATTGTATACCAGATATCAATTGATCTGTCTTGTTTTTTTTAGTCACTCTTTTTATCTCCTTTAAATAAATTTTTTGATGCACAATCGATGATTGGTATCAGTAAGCACTCTATCAATATTTGTAGCAAACAAATGCTGAATTTTATGAAAAAGTCAGCGTCAAGCTAATGTAAAAATTTACTATAGCAATCTTTAATCATTTGTAAAAAAATTGTACGCTTTGTGGTTTATCTAATAAATTTTAATTAACATGAATAAATTAGAACTGCTATAGTATTACATTTATTATAGCTATCGTTATTATAATGTCAACAATATTAATTTAACGTATTATTATTGTAATATGTTAGAGTTAATCAAAATTCAATAATTAGTTGGTTCTAAATTTTATATCATAATAAAGTTGTGTGTTTCTCTTCCTTTTACTTTGAATACAATAAAAATTAAACTTTTCAGATATTGGTCCTTTGATAACAGTCTTTAATTCTTTAATTTGACTCTGAAACTTGTTCCATTTAATATTTAAATCTGTTCCCGGTGGATTTTGAAATATTAAACATACTTGTTGAGACTCATATGTTGATAAAATTTCTTGAATTAAACGAATAAGTTTATCAATATCAAGGCTTTCGCTGGCAAATAAGTAAGAAAAATTTAAGATAATTAAAGCGTTTTTACTAATATAACTATCTAGGCATTGGTACAATCTATATTTAAAGATAGATGCCTCCTTATAAGTATTTATAAAATAAAATGTTGTTTCTTGTGGAAAAAGATTTGGATATCTGCTAAATTCTTTTGCTTTTAAAAGCATTGATTCTGCCTTATCCATTCCAATATAATTTAAAAAAAATTTTTGACTATTACTTTTTTGTACTTGGGCATAATACATAGCTAAAGCTATACCTGAGCTTAGTGGCCCACATCCAAAATCAATAAATATAACCCGCCTCTCAGGCTCAAAAAAATATTTGTCAAAAATGTTAGCATGTTTCTCAAATATGTATAATTGGCTGACTGTATGTTGTTGCATATTACCGTTGTAGCAATATACTAATACTCTTTCTTCAGGGGTAAGTCCTCTAAAAGGCTCCTCAAAATCTGCTTGTCCTCCTCCTACAATTTCTCTGATAGTTTTAAAGTCTTTGTTATTATATGAGTCTAAAACTTCTTTTTGCCAAGCTTTCGTTATTATATGCTGTTCAAAAGGCTTTATAAGCAAGTTTTTAAAATAACTTAAAATTTCATCAGAATAGTAGTATTTAATTCCGTCTGGTTGATGTATTATCATTTTTATATAACCTAAATAATGACTAAGCTTATTCTAAATATCAAAAAGTCACTTATGTGTTAATTGTTATACCTTCAACCACAATTATTTATTGTGGGATTAGTGTTAACAAAATAAAAACATTAATTCTAAAAATCGATGTCAAGAAAAATGCCCTTTTCTCAACATCACAATTGAAAACAACATTTGTTATTACTCAGTCTTAACAGCAGAATTTTTCTTAGGTAAACAGTGAAAGTGCGGAACTACTATACAAATAAGAAATTACAAATTCTCACTTCACATGTAATTTCAGAAATTCTTTTTAAGTATAAATACGCATTCAATATTATCTATTGGTATCAACTCTTTAAACGTGATGCTAGAGAAGTTTTATTTTCTGACTACCGCTTGTAAAAGCCACAATATATGTACATAAGTCTTCTGAAATTGCCTTTACACAGATTTGATTCCCCCAACCCGCTACTCCAGAGAGGGGATAAGATTTAAAGTTCCCCTTGGTAAGCAGGGCTGATTCATTCCCTAAAAAGCTCTCTAAATCAAGGGTTTCACACAATTTTTATTGGTATTTTTGCAACCCTCGGAGCGGATAAAATAGACAATCACACTTATATCTGTGTGCTTAAAAACCTGTTCCACCGTTACCTATACTTAGGATTTTTCTTGCTAACCATGTTGACAAATCCGGTTTGAGAGGGAATGAATCAGCCCTGCCTTGGTAAGGGGGTAAAAGGGGATATTGGGAAACCCAATAATTAAAGATTTCCAAAAAATGCTGGAATTGGCACAATGAAAGAAGTGCTTTAACGGGGATGTGCATTTAATGGATCAAGGTAGTATTGAATTGGCTAGAAGCCTTTACCAGAGAGGGGTAGTAGCGTTTGAAAACGGGAAATACCGCGAAGCTGTTGAAAGTTTAGAGCGAGCGAATTCGCTTGTTGCTCGTAATACCCGCTTTGGTGGAGAGGTGCAAATTTGGTTGGCAACAGCATATGAAGCAGCAGGACGAAACCAAGATGCTGTTGACTTATGTGAGCAGCTTAAGCGTCATCCTGATATTGATACTAGTACGCAAGCAAAACGCTTACAGTATATCTGGAAGGCGCCTAAATTGAACCGTCCCAAAGAATGGTTGACAGAGATACCAGATATGGGCGCCGTATCGAGTAATAATGATAAAACCAAGTTTGTGACGAATGTTTCATCAAATACAGCTTCCAAAGCTCCAGAAAAAGAATATGTAGACTTAAACCAAGTCAACACCAAAGATAATCGCTTTATTTGGGTTGCTTTAATAGGGGTTGCGATAACGCTCTCATATTTAGTTTGGTTAAATTTTAATGCATAACTCGTCAAGGAACAAAGCTATATGATTCGACTGGTTGCAAGACAAACTAAATATCTTAAAAATCTATTTCAAGGCATCTCAAAACGCGCACGGATTATTTTCTTGATAGCCTTAGCATCTTTATTGTTATCAGGCTGTGTAAAATATGACGTTGCCGTAAACTTTAATAACTCTAACTACGGTGAATTTGTTCAGCATATTCACTTAGGCGAACGTCTTACAACCTTTAGTGGAGACTCGGTATATGAATGGTTAGACAGTATTGAACGTCGCGCGCGTAAACTTGATGGTAAAATACGGCGCCTTTCTAGAGAAGAAGTAGTCGTCACAATACCCTTTAACAACGCCGAAGAATTACAAACAAAGTTTAATAAATTCTTCAACCCTAATCTAAATGAAAAAGGTAAATACAAAGATGTTAATACAGACTTACCGAAAATCGAATCAAATATACTACTATTCCAGAACAACTTTCTGTTACTAGTTCGGAACAAGTTAGTTTACGACCTAGACTTAAGTTCGCTAGCATTAATATCCAATAACGGTAACGTACTAGCAAACGCAGCCTCAATATTAGATCTAGAGTTTAGCCTAAAAACACTGTGGGGCGCCAAAAATATCGTCGAACCAACAGAAAACGCCGTTTTACCAGAAACCAACGGCAAACAACTAACTTGGCATCTCAACCCAGGTACACTTAACCACGTCGAAGTAGTATTTTGGCTCCCAAGTCCATTAGGTATAGGTGCCTTAATAATCATATTATTAGTTGTGCTAGGAACATACATCCGCTACAACATACTACCCGACCCCACAATAAAACTAGCTCAAGCTGTAGTTACAGAACAATAAAACGTAGGTTGGGTGGAGCGCGCCAGCGCGTAACCCAACATCCAACATCCAACATCCAACATCCAACATCATCCCATCAACCCATCAACCCACCGTAAACCCCGTTTATTGCCTAACAAGTGGAAAAGATTTGTAAAAGATACAAAGGATGTAACGGATAAGCTATGTATTTCATCCGTTACATCTGTTAATCCGTTGCAAGAAAAAGCTTTACCATCTTCATCTAAAATCGTGCCGTCATCTTGTACCTTATAGCCTAAAGACTCAACGGTTAATTTATCACCACATAGCTGTGCTGCAACACGCGCCTTATTAAAACTTGTGCATTGTTCAATCCTGAATTATAACGGATTTATTAACTATACTTAGTATTGATAAGCTGCATGGTAGAACCGTTTTCATTACGCTCTGGATATAAGATTCAAAAATTATCACAAACTTTTTTAGATTCGTTGTTATATGCTACTACCCGTGGTATCCAGAAATATATATTGCTGAATACCGTGGTAAAGAAGTGGGTCGAATTGTTTTTGTTGATACAGGCGCCAAGTGTTTAATCCATGTATTAAATGTTAGTCCTAAACATAGACGTAAAGGAATTGGCTCATGCCTTGTTCAAACAGTTGTAAGTCTTGCAGTTAATAAATCTAGTAACATGAACACTCGCCAAAAACTTGAGCTTATAATTGACCAACTCAATAATGAGCAATTGTCTACATTACTGGATTTTGCAGTTTTATTAAAAAGTAAAGAAAAAGCGACTGTACCAATGATACAATCTCAAGCTTATGAAGAATGGTTAAGCTCTGAGAACGATATTTATGACGAACTCTTCACCGATGAATTATCAACGCGGTAATGTAGTGTTATGTCGGACACCTATGCCATCTACCCAACTGCAAGAGTTCAAAGTTCGTCCTGCTGTAATTATTTCTGCTTCGAGACTTAATTCTATTCTTGAAGACGTTATTATTGCACCTTGTACATCGAATACGAATCGTTCTTTGACAGTAACGCAATATCTAATAACTGGTGATGAAATAATTGCTGCTGGTATTAGGGTTGACTCAGTAGTTCTGGGAAGTCAATTTTTACTTTAAATAAATCAATGATTATAAGGAATTTAGGTATGCTGACACAAGAAGCTTTGGAAGGGGTAAATCGCTGTTTGAAGTTGGCTTTGGAATTATAAAATCATGACCTAATAATTTATACAGCGAGATTATAGTTTCACTCTTTAGATTGTCTCCATGACGAGGACAAAGATGTAAACTAATTTCCGTATCGAGTTGTTTAAGAAAAGTTAGGAGTTTTCCCTTACTAAAGCGTTGAAATTCTCCCTTCATTAAATGCGATACTTCTTTGTGTTTCCATCTCAACTAAGCTTAATTCTTAATTGCCTGTTTCTCTATAATTATCATTACATTCCATACGAAAATTAAAAACGATACAAAAATGACGATTCAACAAATCACAGAATTAAAAGGCGCCTCATCATTACCTGGAAACTTTGGCTTACCTTTATTAGGAGACACTTTTGGACTGTTTGCAGGGGAAGAATTATTTTACTGGGAAAAATTCCGGCGCCACGGCAGTATCTTTAAAACAAGCGTTCTAGGAAGGAAATATGCATTCTTAATTGGCCCGGAAGCTAACTCTATTGTGTTCAAAGAACAAGCAGATTGTTTTTCATCACGTTTAGGTTGGTGGTTTTTAGAGCCAATATTTGGTAATGGACTGTTGATGCAAGACGGCGCCGAACATGCATCTGCACGTAGGTTAATGTATCCAGCGTTTCACTCCAAAACAGTAGCTACTTATTTTGATGTTATCAACTCAACAGTTCAAGAATATATCAAAGATTGGGGTACACGCGGTGTTATTCCCTTGGCATCCGATTTTCGTAAACTAACTTTAATTGTTGCTAGTCGTTTATTTTTGGGCACGCAAACTATTGAGGAAGTTGAAAAAACCTGTAGTTGGTTTACACAACTTGTGGAAGGTAAACTGGCTATAGTACGTTGGGATAATCCTTTAACTTTATATGGTCGCTCTCAAAATGCACGCCGTAAATTACACGAATATTTACTTCAAACTATTAACAGGCGCCGAAATGGTTCAAAAGAATATTCGGATGTTCTTGCTTTATTAATGAACGCAGTTGGTGAAGATGGTTCACGTTTGAGTGATTCAGAAATAATCGAGCAAACTTTATTATTGCTCGTAGCTGGACATGAAACAACAGCGAACTTAATATCTTGGGTGCTGTTTGAATTGGCTTCTCACCCAGAGTGGATAAATAAACTGCGTCAGGAATTAACTCAGGTTGCTGGTAATGAACTTAAAGTTGAACATCTAAAGCAACTTACCCAAATGACCAATGTGCTAAAGGAAATAGAACGTTTATACCCTCCACTTTATGGTATTCCGCGCGGAGTCGTTAAAGATATTCAATATAAGGGTTTTCATATTCCGGCAGGTTGGGTTGTAGTTGTATCGCCAATGCTAACTCATCGTATGAATTCGATTTACTCAAATCCTGACTGCTTTGACCCTGACCGTTTTGCTTATCCACGAGAAGAAGATAAAAAATATCCTTTTGCGTTGGCTGGTTTTGGTCATGGACCTCACAGTTGTTTGGGTTTTCAGTTTGCTCAAATGGAAATGAAAATTATTTTGAGCCAACTGCTACATCAATATGATTGGTCAGTTACACCGGAGTACGAAAAAATTACTCCTGTTTTAGCGCCTTCTAAATTCTTGAACAAACTATGCGCTCATATTAAGTTACGGTGATAAGCGTTCAATTTTCCAAGTACCGTCTTCTTCATTAACAGTGTAACGTAAACGATCATGTAAACGACTTGGGCGCCCTTGCCAAAATTCAATTTCATAAGGAATAACTCGTAAACCTCCCCAATGTGAGGGACGTGGAACATAAGAGTCTAAATATTTACTTTCTAATTCTTTAAAACGCTGTTCTAATACTTCACGGTTTTCGATAACCTCGCTTTGGTTTGATGCCCAGGCGCCGAGCCGACTCGATATTGGACGACTGTAATAATACGTATCTGATTCTGTATCTGATACTTTCTCGACATGCCCGCATACTCGTACTTGACGTTCGAGTTCTGCCCACCAAAAGACAAGTGCTGCTTGGGGATTTTCTGCTAGTTCTTGCCCTTTATGGCTGTTGTAGTTTGTATAAAAAACAAAACCTCGTGCGTCAAAGTCTTTTAATAGTACTATTCGTGCTGATGGTTGACCTTCTTGTGTGGTGGTAGCAAGTGTCATTGCGTTAGGTTCACTCAGTTGGGCGCCGCGCGCTTCGTCAAACCATCGTTTAAACTGGACGAATGGGTTGGTGTCTACGTCGTTTTCGTGGAGACCTTGTAAGGTATAGTCTTTGCGTAGGTCTGCTATGCTTTTATCCATCAACTGCACTCCTTTTGGCTTGACTTATTATGAGTTTTGTGTATGAGAGCGCTTGGGCTTTGTGGTTGGCAGTTGCCTAAAAGTAATTATCATAGTGATTAATTCGTGCAATTTCAAATTTATTATCCTAACTCTTAACTCGCTTCTGTGCGTAACGCCACCAGATCGCTAGCTTCGTTTTAAGATTATTCATAGCGTCATGCACCCTACTACATTACTATGCGCCGTTCAGCAACATTTAAAAATCTACTATTTTATGGTCTGAGCGGTCCGATTATCGCTCTCAATGTCTGGATACTGTCACAACTGTTCAATTTTTTCCAGCACCCTATCACTATTTTGAGTGTTGCTGCTATTTTGGCTTTTTTGCTCAACTACCTTGTCAACTTTTTTGAACGCGCATATTTGAGCCGCACGCAAGCTGTTACTCTCGTTTTGCTGGTTACTTTGATGGTTTTTGTGATACTCGGTGTGACACTTGTACCTGTCATTATTGACCAAGCTACACAGTTATTGAACAAAATACCCAATTTATTGACTCAGAGCCAATCAAACTTGCTTTTTTTAGAGAAATTAGCCAAGGAACGGCGTTTACCTCTAGATTTTACCGTTGTTAGCAGGCAGATTAATGCCAATATTCAAATTTATATTCAAAATATAGTACAGCAGGTAGCTTCTGGTGCAGTAGGCTTTGCTTCTTCAATTGTGTTATGGATATTAGAGTTTATACTAGTTATTGTACTAGCGTTTTACATGCTGCTCTATGGAGACACCGTTTGGTTTGGTTTATCTAGTCTCTTACCCGATAATATCCGTGAACCCCTGACAAAATCGATACTACTTAATTTTCACTATTTCTTTCTCAGTCAAATTTTGCTAGCTTTGTTTATGACTGCTTGTCTGATCCCCATTTTTCTTGTACTTAAGGTACCTTTTGCTTTGTTGTTTGCCATTGTCATTGGTATCTCTCAACTTGTTCCTGTAATTGGAGCTACGTTAGGAATTGGATTAGTCACACTGCTGGTACTGTTGCAAAACTGGAGTCTTGGACTTCAAGTTGGGGTCGCTTCGATGATTATGCAGCAAGTTAAGGATAACTTTTTGGCGCCGAGATTAATCGGTAATTTTATTGGCTTAAATCCACTCTGGATTTTTGTGGCAATATTAATGGGTTTTGAAATCGCTGGACTTTTCGGAACTATTGTCGCTATCCCTATTGCTGGTACAATCAAGGGCACATATGACACTTTCAAAGCTAGCAAACTCGAAGATAAGTAATTTTTTTACCTGTGCTTATTTTAACCAGTATTTAGACAAAGCTTAAAGTACAGTCAGTATTTACAAAATAAAAGTATAAAATTTAACTAATACTTAAATATCAATATATCATAAAATACTTGCCTGAAAAAAACTTTTCTTATAAGATTTTGGCTGTAAACATGTAATACTTGTACCGTTAGTCAACGAAGGCGTTTTATGGCGCCAATATTGGAATAAAACGAGAAAATATAGTTTGTACTAATTAATGGATGCCTCCGAGCTATTAGAGACAATTACACAACTCATTCACCAAGCAGAGTCCGGGGACATAGACCCTTGGGATGTGAAGGTGATTGATGTAATAGACCGTTTTCTCGAACTAATGGCTACTGTAGCAACGCGAGGATATGAAACCGACTTGTCCACATCAGGACAAGCATTTCTATCTGCTTCGATGTTGGTATTATTCAAAGCCAATACTTTAACGCAATTGCAAGCGGTCGAAGAAGAACCAGAATCTTATGAAGATGACTTCCCAGACGAAGAAAACGTGTTTTTACGAACTGCTCGATTACCATTAGAGCGCGCGTTACGTCGTCGTTCTGCTGCAATGCCTCCATCGAAACGTCGCGTCACGCTTCCAGAACTTATCGAACAGCTACATGTAATGGCTGAACAACTTAAAAAAGTTCAGCTACACAGAGAAGTCAAGGCGCCTCGAAGCATTCGCAATACAAGTAATAACGTGCGAACAATGCGGCAAGCATTGGATTTAGCACACCAAGAAAACTTGACGGAAGTAGCTCTTGAACTTGAACAGCTATTATATCATTCGGCAAGTGAGCTATCCTTAGACAAGGAGTGGATGGATTTAGAACAACTTGTCGCGCTTTGGCTTCACGCACAGCCCAATAAAACTTTATCAGGTCATCATTCACCGAACAGCGAGACAGTCGGCGTGTTTTGGGCATTGTTACTACTGTCTGCTCAGTCCAAGGTGGAGTTATATCAAGACGAATTTTACACTGATGTCAAAATTCGATTACTCACAGATGCTAATACTAATAAACCATTGAATGCCGCCGTGTAGAGACGTTAAACGTAACGTCTTTACATCGCATTCCAAAATTTTGATACATGAGTCACCAAAATCTGGGTAAATTGGATAGATGACTTAATTAATCGTCATCATATTTACACTTATGGTTACATAAAGCGCTTGAGTACCGTTATCCGTGCTTTTAAGGATGACTTAGAGTAGAAATAAACAGATGATTAAGTATCACGAACATCAAAGTAAACAAGCTTGTGGCTGAGGAATAACGAGGGAAAAACACATTATGAAGGCGATGATTCTTGCAGCAGGTAAAGGTACACGTGTGCGTCCTATTACCTACACCACCCCCAAACCGATGATTCCCATTTTGCAAAAGCCTGTAATGGAATTTTTGCTGGAACTATTACGGCAACACGGTTTTGACCAAATTATGGTCAACGTTAGCCATTTAGCTGAGGAAATCGAAAGTTACTTCCGGGACGGTCAAAAGTTTGGCGTTCAAATCGCTTATTCTTTTGAAGGTAAAATTGCTGATGGTAATTTAATTGGAGAAGCGGTTGGTTCAGCCGGAGGAATGAAACGTATCCAAGACTTCTCGCCGTTTTTTGATGATACATTTGTTGTATTATGCGGTGATGCCTTAATTGACTTAGATTTAACCGAAGCTGTTAAATGGCACCGTTCTAAGGGTTCAATCGCGACTATTATCACCAAGACAGTTCCTCGTGAAGAGGTTTCTAGTTATGGTGTGGTTGTGACTGATGAAGACAGTCGCGTTAAAGCTTTCCAAGAAAAGCCTTCGGTTGAAGAAGCACTTAGCACCAACATCAACACAGGTATTTATATCTTTGAACCAGAGGTTTTAAATTATATCCCATCTGGGGTTGAATATGATATCGGTGGACAGTTATTTCCTAAATTAGTAGAAATCGGCGCCCCATTTTTCGCGAAACCAATGGACTTTGAATGGGTTGATATTGGTAAAGTACCCGATTACTGGCGCGCGATTCGCGGTGTATTATTAGGAGAAATCAAAAACGTCCAAATTCCAGGTCATGAAGTGGCGCCTGGTATTTACACTGGGTTAAACGTCGCAGTTAACTGGGACAAAGTAGATATTACAGGCCCAGTTTACATTGGTGGTATGACCAAAATTGAAGACGGCGCCAAAATTATTGGCCCTGCAATGATTGGCCCCAACTGCTGGATTTGCAGTGGCGCCACCGTTGATAATAGCGTTATTTTTGAATGGTCACGCTTGGGACCCGGTGTTCGCTTAGTCGATAAACTAGTGTTTGGTCGCTACTGTGTCGATAAAACTGGCGCCACCATCGACGTTCAAGAAGCACAGTTAAACTGGTTAATTACCGACGCACGTCAAGACCCCCCAGTTCAAACACCTGTAGAACGTCAAGCTATCGCTGAATTATTAGAAACAAAACCAGGTTAATTTAAAGAAACCGGGTTTTTGTAGAAACCCGGTTTCTAAATTAATTCCATTAGTTCTTGCGCCCCAATAATTAGAGGCACAATTTGGTCGTAGTAAAACGGTTTAGATAAATAAGCACAGCAACCTAATTCTCGAATAATCTTCCAATCAGAATGTCTGGCACTCTCTACCATAGCTATTTTTGGTATATCCTGTGATATTTCTATATCCGCAATGCTTATATTTTTACTGGATATATATTTCTCAATTGTTTTTATACTGACAAGCACAACATCAATCAACTGACATTTTACTTGGTTTATAGCTTCAGAAACTGAGCTTGTAATAATTACCCCGGCGCCTTCTACTTGCAAAATGTACGAAAGTAAAGTTAAACTATCCAGTTCATCTTCAATAATAAGAACTTTTTGTCCAGCTAACAGATGATATTCAATCGATTGCTCTTTATAAATATTCATAAAATTTGGACTTTAACTATAGCTACATACTTTATCTAATATCGCTGTCATTAAAAGTATCGTCAGTCGGAAAAGTCGGGTTGTAAAGTCGGAAAAGTCGGATTTTGGTGCCTATAAACGCAAGCGTAATAACAACCGTATTAATATTTAAATAAAATAAAGAAACGTAAATAATTCAGTGTTATTACTGTTGCATGTGTTTTTTAGTTTTCTGGATTATATGATTTAGCCTTACATACAGTCAAAACCATCATAGGTGATATCTTTAATTGCTCCATCTAAGTTGAGACTCGAAGTTACTTCGTACTCCTGGTGATAACAGTAGAGTTCCGAGGGTGTAGGGTAATGCTCTTTGAGGAGTTTCAAAATTACAGGTTGATTATTTTCCACTCGCACACCTCGATATACAGGTGAATTAGCACTTTCGTAGATTTGGGTGGAAATATTAATATCTGGCAGTAAAATCATGTTTGTTTAAAATTTATGAATTATTGTAACCTATGTTCGTAGTGCTACAAGCGTGCGAGACATAATAGGTGCGTCCAAATTCAATACTGCTTTGTTGAGAATTTTGATCCCCCCTTCCGTGCAGGGGGTTAGGGGGGATTAAAATCGTACAAAGCTACTTTAAAAATAATTTATGAGTAGGCAAAATAAAATGAAATTACATACAAACGCCAAGTTGAATTTCTTTATAATTCTTACAGTAGCGATTATAACTATATCAATTACACTCTCGCCATTCAATTCTGCGACTGCCATACGCAATGTTAATTTATATCAAAAAGCTCAACAAGCTCAGTCTGAGTTCTTAAAAAAACTTGAACCTCTCGTTAATATAGATTCTGGAACAGGTTATGCCGAAGGAATTACAAAAGTTGAAGATATTATAATTGAACACTTAAAAGCAATAGGCGCCCAAATTAAAATCACGAAAGTAACTACTGGTGTTGGAAGAAATATTATTGCAACAATCCAAGGAAATAGTAAAAGTAATAATAGAAATATATTACTCCTTGCTCATTCTGATACTGTATTTAAAGAAGGAACCGCTGCCGAACGTCAATTTCAAATTGTAGCTGGAAAAGCTTACGGGCCAGGAGTAATGGATGATAAGGGAGGAATCATTCTTGGTGTTGAAGCACTTAAAATATTAAAAGAAGTAAATTTTAACAATTTTGGCAAAATTACTTTTTTAATCAACCCAGATGAAGAAAAAGGTTCTAGAGGTTCGCGCGAGTTAATTAAGCAGATAGCGAAACAACATGATTATGCTCTAGTTTTAGAATTTGGTTCCCCACAAGATAAAGTTACTTCATGGCGAAAAGGAATTGGTAACTTTGGATTTGAAGTTAAAGGTCAAGCAGCTCATGCAGGCGCTGAACCAGAAAAAGGTTGTAATGCCTTACTTGAAGCAGCTCATCAAAGCTTACAAATGAGAAATCTTGGCAACCCAAGTAAACAAACAACAGTTAATTTTACTTTGTTTCAAGCAGGTGAACGCGCAAATATCATTCCAGACTCAGCAAAAGTTCAGGCAGATGTGCGCGTATTAGAAGCAGTTGAATTCGATAGGTTAGAGCGCGACTTTACAAAGATATCGCAAAACAAACTTCTGCCTTGTACCCAAATTAAAGTTGTTGCAGAACGAGGACGACCACCTTTTCCACCTAACTCGAAAACCGATGCGCTAGTTAAAAAAGCCCAAGCTATTTATAAAGAAATTGACCTTAATCTTGGAGTCGAAGGTAGTGGTGGGGGTACAGATGGTAACTATGCTGCTGCTGTTGGTACTGCAACTCTTGATGCGCTTGGGCCTGTAGGAGGTGGCGCCCATAGTTCAGAAGAATACATCGATTTAGAACGTATTGCACCGCGCATTTACTTGCTAACAAAACTTATGATGGATTTGGGAGCAAGTTAAACAAAATTTAAGGACGGTAGAATCCGTCCTAATAAAGATTTATGTGTATAGTAGATTAGTACTTTATTTAAGCAGCCTAGTTATCCTAATGTCATACTCACTAGCTTTTGGATACTCGCTTCTAGCTTTATCGAATGCCACTACATCAACTATTGACCTCGATTCCGCATCAATTTCGTAGCGCGTACTGCCAAAACGCGCATCGTTGCTTTTGTAATCACTAAATTCTTTAACATCAACGAACACTTCGTAAGTATGAAGCATGTTTCTACCTCGCACTTGTGTAATGAAAATTAGGAATAAATCTAGTATATGAAGATTTGATGATAGAGAGTTATCTATCAGGTAAATAAAAACTATTCTTCATAATAATTAAGGCACCACTTATTCTAACTTAAACTAAAGTAATATTTGGTTAGAGCTATCTTTTAGCGCTAAATGTCGATAATACGTCAAAAATTATTATTTAAATGGAATTTTCGTATTAGTTTTGAAGCTCAAATGTAAATTTATATGTAGTAAATCAAATACTTATATTTAGCAATTGTAATTGATTGCAACAATTTTAAGCCCCCCGAAAAGAGCGGGGGGTTGGGGGGATCAAAATCTTACGAAGAAAGGTAAGTGTATCTACTTAAGCTTTGTTCATAAGTTTGTAGTAACCTTTGTGACTCAGCTAAAGTAATACGCTTTTCTTCGAGTGCCTTTTCACAGCGCTGGCGAATATTTTCCACCATGTCCTCAGAGTCGTACTGTACGTAGCTAACTACCTCGCTCATGGTGTCGCCTTTAACAACATGTTCGATTTGATAGCCTTTTGGTGTTAGCTGAATGTGAACGGTGTTTGTGTCGCCAAACAAGTTGTGCAAGTTACCCATAATTTCTTGATAGGCGCCATTTAGGAACATGCCAAGATAATAAGGTTCGCCTTGTTTAAACGGGTGTAACTCTAATACAGGTTTAACATCGCGTAAATCGATAAAGTTATCGATTTTTCCATCGCTGTCGCAAGTTAAATCTGCCAATATCCCCCGTCGCGTTGGTTCTTCTCCTAAACGATGTATGGGCATAATGGGAAATAATTGGTCTATTGCCCAACAATCTGGCGCCGACTGAAACACCGAAAAATTAACGTAATAAATGCTTGCCATAATTTGTTCGAGGTCTTCCAATTCATCGGGCACGTATTCATGCTGCCGAGTCAGATAAAGTATTTTATGGCAACATGCCCAAAACAAACGTTCGGCTTTGGCACGTTCAGTGAGGCTAAAAATTCCTAACTTAAAGCGGCTAATCGCTTCATCTTTAAACTGGGTGGCATCGTGATAAAGTTCTTGATAGTTATCGTTGTTGATTGATTGGTAAGTTTCCCAAAGATAATTAATAATGTGGGACTCACCTTCTCTTGGAGGTTCGGGTTGTTCGTGGGGGACTTCGCACGTACTAAGAACATCGAAAATCAACACTGACTGATGCGACGCAATTGCGCGTCCACTTTCACTAATTAATGTTGGTACTCCTATACCACGCTCGCTACAGGTATCTTTTAACTCTGCCACAATATCATTGGCATAGTTTTGCATGTTGTAATTTTTTGAGGCGTAGAAATTAGTTTGCGAGCCATCGTAGTCTACACCCAAACCACCACCAACATCGAGATACTTCATGTTGGCGCCGAGTGCTGCTAGTTCTACGTAAATTTGACTAGCTTCTTGAATGGCATCTTTTATTACATGAATGGCAGAGATTTGTGAGCCAATATGAAAGTGTAAAAGCTGTAAAGAATCTAACAAATCTGCCGCACGTAGTTTATCAACAGCTTGGATAATTTCGGGGATGCTCAAACCAAATTTAGCACGGTCGCCCGATGAAGTTCCCCAACGTCCCATTCCTTGCGTACTAAGTTTCGCGCGTATACCTAAAATTGGTTTAATACCCAACTGAAGATTCGCTTCGATAACTAGGTCAACTTCTTCAACTTGTTCAAGCACAATAATTGGAGTTTGCCCAAGTTTGATTGCCAGCATCGCGGTTTCAACGTACTCGCGGTCTTTATAACCGTTACATACTAACAAGGCGCCTGGAGTATCGAGTAGTGCTAAAGCAATCATTAACTCTGGTTTAGAACCAGCTTCTAAACCAAATTGATGGGGTTTGCCGAACTTGACTAAATCTTCAATGAGATGTCGTTGCTGGTTGCATTTGACTGGGAATACACCACGGTACACACCTGGATAATTATAGCGGGCAATTGCTTTAGCAAAACAAGCATTAAGACGCTCGATTCGGTCTTCCAAAATATCAGAGAATCGAATCAGTAACGGTAAACCGAGATTACGCTGCTTGAGTGCATTAACCAAATCATATAAATCTAGCGAACCACCTCTGTCACCTTTGGGGGAAACCGTAATATGACCAGCAGCGTTAATCGAAAAATAAGGCTGTCCCCATCCGTCAATGCGATATAAATCTTCGCTATCTTCAATAGTCCAATGACGACGGGGGGTATTTGGCGTACTACTCGGTAAAAGCAACTGTTTTTGCTTATTGTTTGAATTATGACTCAGTGCAGCTTTTTTACCGTTGGACGGAGGTTTCAACACCTCATCAGTCGTAGCAGTTGACTCAACACCCATTTTTTACTAAACCTCTATATTCACCCACGAAACTACAATTTAGCAAAATTCCACGCTATGTCCCGCACCATATAGAAGATTAATAAAAGATTAAGAGGCGCCGAGCCGATAAGGTAACGAGTTGAATGTTTTTGGCTTTCCTCTTTCCGCTTTCGCCTTTACCCGATAAACTTTTATTGGTCAGTTGAATTTTCACGATTACCCATATTTGAGGAGTAAAACTTTGGAGCGCACATTCTTAGCAATTAAACCCGATGGCGTACAGCGTAAGCTTGTTGGCGAAATTATCCGCCGCTTTGAGACTAAGGGTTTTACCCTTGTTGCGCTGAAGTTCATGAATGTTAGTCGCGAATTAGCTCAAGCGCATTACGATGTTCACCGCGAACGCCCTTTCTTTGCAAGCTTGATAGATTTTATTACCTCTGGCCCAGTTGTAGCGATGGTATGGGAAGGCGATGGTGTTATTGCCTCTGCCCGTAAACTTATCGGTGCCACCAACCCTCTCAACTCCGAGCCAGGTACTATTAGGGGTGACTTTGGTGTAAATACTGGTCGTAACATCATTCACGGTTCCGATGCTCCTGAAACCGCAAAAAATGAAATCGCTCTATGGTTTAAAGAAGAAGAACTAGTCAACTGGACACCTGAAATCAAAGGTTGGTTGTACGAATAAGTCAAGTTAGGAGTTAGGAGTTAGGAGTTAGGAGTTATTTACAACTCATAACTCATAACTTATAACTCATAACTTTTATTCTACAACTTCCTGTTTTTTCAATTCAGGCGCCGTTAAAACTTCTTCTACTACCTCTGGTTCGTTACGTTTAGAGAATCCCCACATTAGGATAATCGCAATTGCGCTGATTACAATCCACTGTGGAGGAACAAGCGATTCGTTAATGACTTTGAGAAGTAAGCGTAAACCCACAAATGCCACGGTGATATAACCAGCATCTTCTAAATGAGTAAACTCATCCAACCAGCGAATAAATAAACCTGCCATGAAACGCAGGGTGATAACGCCAATGGTAGTACCTGTTAAAACTAACCAGGTTTCCTGACTTACGGCAATAGCTGTTGTAACGCTGTCTAATGAGAACGCTAAATCAGTAAGCGCAATTACCGGAATAACCCGTAAAACCGAACTAAACTTGGGACCATGATGCTGATGTTCTTCGTCTTCCTCTGATGTGAAATGTTGGAACACTAACCACAGCAAGTAAGATGCACCGATTAATTCAAACTGCCAATACTTTTGTACCCAAGTAGCTGTAAGCAGCAGTGTGATACGCAGCACATAAGCTATCACCAAGCCATAGTTAAGAGCTTCTTTCTCTTTTTCCTTATCGTCAAGGCCTTGGGCAATAGCTGCAAGTGCAATAGCGTTATCAGCAGAAAGTACTGCCTCTAAAAATATCAGCAGTAACAGTACGATAGATGCTTCTACGCTGAAATGAAATTGGAGGTTATCAAAAATTCGGTCTAGCATTACAGTTTCTTGAGTTGAAATAAAAAATTAACACTTAGGGCGAAATTTATATAAATAGCGCTGAAAAAATGCTACTCTCTTCCAGCTTAACCTGTGGTAGTAAATTTATGACATGCGGTTTCTACCATACTTATAGAGAGTGCTAAGTGGAAAGTGCGCTCATTACTTCTTAAATCTTTGTTAATTAATTAGTTTTGTTGAACCTATTTTTAGGCTGTGTAGCTTCCGCTAATGTATAAATTTACTCACATATTAAATAGTAATTGGTCACTTTGAGTGTGCTTGAATATATGTAAGATAAGGTTTCTTAAAAAATATTACACCAAAATTAAGTCGTCAAAAACGGTAACAAATATAACTTTAAGATGATTGGGAATCATTAGATATTTCGCGCATACGATTATTGGTACATTTAACGGCACTGTGCTTGGTAAGGAGTAGCAATGAAATTGCTCTTGCGCTGGAATATATTAATTATCACGGGATTTTTATTATCGGGAGTTCCCACCGCACCTGTGGGAGCGCAAACTCAAAAGCAGCTACCACCCCCGAACTGTAAAGACCCCCAAACAACAAGGGATATGATTGAGTGTGGCGAACGTACCTACAAAGAAGCAAGTAAAAAGCTCAGTTCCATAAATAAACAATTGCTGGACAAGGTGAGTGTTAGTCAAAGAAAACGTTTAGTCGCATCACACCAAAACTGGTTGAAGCACCGCGATACATTCTGTGCGTTTGAGGCAGGAATGTATGAAGGTGGAACACTTGAACCAACGACACGCATTAATTGTTACGCGCGCATGACAAACGAGCGAAGTCAAGAACTCAATACTTGGCTAATTGAATTAAATCGACGCTAGTTTTTACTGATTCTAACTCGCCCCAAATACATCAGTTTCAAAGCTATCTGGGGCACCATTAACTACACAAAAGTTCACCCAACCAATTCTCGACTTGCAAGCGCAGACGGCAACCAGCACCATCGTTACTGTTTTGTGACGTTGGTAGTTTCTCTAAAGCACGACGATAATCAGCAATAGCCCAATTCCAATCTCCCCAAAGATGATAGGTACGTCCACGCTCTGCAAAAATGTGACCCTCGTATTGGTCAAATATCAACGCGCATTCAAAATTATCTGTCGCTTCTTCATATCGTCCCAAGTCACGTAGCGTAATTCCACGGTTTATCCAAGCACGCGCATAGCTAGGATTTAAGTCTAATGCTTTGTCGTAATCATCCAGTGCTGCCGCTAAATCTCCAATTGCAGCGTAATAGTTCGCACGGTTATTATAAGCACTGGCTAAATTCGGGTTAAGCTCAATTGCTGTGTTATAGTCGCAAATAGCCTTTTGTCTTTCGCCACATTGATAATAAATTAATCCCCGATTATTATAATCAATCGCGTTTTCAGGGTGGCGCTGTAAAAGTAAACTCAACAGTGATATCGCTTCGCGGTAGTCCCCAAGTTTCGCAGAACGCAGCGCACAAGAACGTAAATTCCCATCTCCCACATAGAAATTGTCGTTACTCGATGTTTCTTGATGTCGAAACTGGTTTTTCGTACTGGCAACAAACTGGTTGGAGTAGTGTTGCTCATCATCAGATGCGAGAAAAGTGTGAGTATTCATATCTTCCTGCCTGCTGTGCTGCTTTGATTGTTGTTGGTTGGTATCGGTACTGCCCCTGTATCAAGAATGAATCTGGTTGTGTGTACGAGGAGGAAGTATCTTTTTAGAACAGTCACTGCGAATTGACGCGCGTTCATGCTCTAATTCAATTAATGGTCGAATCTATTAATAGATACTTCGTCCCCTGGTTCAATTCCAGAAAAAGTAAACCTCAATCTGCCAGACTAGGCAAGTGGTGAGAGTTACAGGTTGCTAAAATCCACCTCAAGGATGTATTCTTTGCAATTACTCTACAGGGCTTTTAAACATTCAGAGTTAAAAGTCGCCTTTCAACCCCTTCGCTTTTATAGTTCCCACCTATAAGCTGGTAGTCTCAATTTTCTGTTAAATAGTTTCTATTTGTTTATTAAGTTTTCATAAATTTTTCTTATGTCAGGAACTTCTTACCCCAGCGCACCCGACTTGACTCAGGACGACTATATCGTTTTAGGTTTAGCAACATGCTTCGTCAAAGAAGATGGTGAAGTCCATCAAGTCGAGGTTATCGAACCAATACCATCAGCAGCATTGGAAGCACTAGTTAAAGGAATTCCCACTTCATATAAATTTGCCTGTGGAACAACGCTTGGAAGTATTTTAAGCGACAGTAACTTTCAAATACCCTCAGAATTTCCCGAAACTGCTCAATTGAGTGACGAATTTGAGCAAAGAGTGTTCTCTGCTGCGCGTACTTACAAACGACGCGAAAGTGCTAAATCTCTTATTCCTGAAGGTACATGTTACAAAGACTTTCAATACTCCATCGACCGTAAGCGTGTACTAAACGCTGCACGAGTCGTCACAAAAGACGACAACGTTAAACAACATCCAAATACCCACAAAATCCTCTAACTTGTAAGGGCGGGTTAACCCATATCCTAGTTAATAATAAAGATTTAGCTATACCCGCGCTTACACCAATATACATAGGAACTATCATGCTTAAACTATATGCAGGCGCCCGCAGTCGCGCATCAATCGTTCAGTGGTATCTTGAAGAATTGAGTGTTCCTTATGAGCTAGTCATGCTCGACATGCCAGCAGGAGAACATCGTCAAGATGCGTTTTTAGCAATAAACCCATTTGGCAAAGTCCCGGCAATAGTAGATGGTGACTTTAAATTATGGGAATCAGGCGCCATTTTAATGTACCTTGCCGAAAAATACGCAGGAATTACTTCAGTAGAAACACGCGCAGTACTTAATCAATGGGTATTATTTGGTAATTCAACTTTGGCAACAGGAGTTTTTATCGAAGCAAGCAGAGAAAAAGAAATGCCGCGTTTGATGACGGCACTTAATAATATGTTTGAGAAGCAACCTTTTATTATGGGTGACGAATTTACGGTTGCTGATGTCGCAGTTGGCTCTATCCTTTGTTACATTCCAATAATGCTAAAACTTGATTTAAGTGCCTACCCAGCAGTACTTGATTATATTAAGCGTATGACCGAACGCGATGGATTTAAAAAAAGTATTGGCGCCCGTTAGGCAACGGATATAAACGGATGTAACGGATAAGTTGTTTGTAGCATCCGTTACATCTGTTGCCAATGGTCTTCGATTAGAGATGCAATATCAGTGGGTTTGACTTGGCTGTATTTTTTATTACCAAGTTGTACAATACAGTTAGGCGCCTTGGAGCATTTCTTTAAACAGCCAGTGCTTTGAATTTTAACTTTATTTCGCACTTCAGATACTTGCTGTTGCGATAGCTTGGTTTTACTAAGGGTTTTTTCTATTTTTGATAATAATTCTTTGGCGCCTCGTTTACGACAACCAGAACCTTGACATACCAAAATTTTGGCTTTTTTTGGACATTCAGGGTTATGGGTTGTGTGTAGGGGTGATTTATTTATAGGACAGACAGGTAAAGGTGTGACATCATATGCTTTGAGCTTGATATCACCTGTACGTGTATGTAATTTACTATAACCGATGACGCGAATGTGGGCGCCTGGTATTAAAGAACCAGAAAGTGCTTTTCTTAATTCTTTAGGAAGTTTGATTTTCAAATTTCCGGCTGTAAGTGCGGTAACGGCGTTACACTTGGTTAAGGAAAATTGTAGATATTTGGATTTTTTGGGATGTTTGTCTGCGAAACCCAGAAATTCACCTTCAACGTCGAATTCTGATAGTTTGAGATAGTTGTTACCCATTTTAGATGTTTAATTAATAGATAGGGGTAGGCTGTAAGTAATATGGCGCCAATAAGAAGCTAAGAGTAATTGTTAAATATGAGCTATTAACTTCTAACTCCTGTACAGACGCGATGTTCCTCGCGTCTCTACAACTTTTAATTTACTCGTCTTGCTTCGTAGGTTTGAGGAATTTTGAGAGGTTCGGCTAAATTTGAAATCTCTAATTCCCAACCGTTTGCTAAGGTGAAAACTTTACCTGCTTCGGAATCCATTTGTTTGACAACTTCTTCCTCTAGGTCTTTTTTGGGAACGTAGACTGTCAACTTACCAGCAGAATTTTCACGCAACATCACTTTCATGTATTTGCCTCTTTATCCGGATTTTTTTCAATCAGTTCAAGTTCCTTTTTTTTACAGCCAACGACAAACCCTGACTGTAAAAAATGCACTGCGTATATATAGGAGCTTTGCAGAAATGTACCTATACTAACGACGTATCCAATTTCTCCCTTTTTGGCAAGAACAGTACCAATTTCTTGACCGGGAAAGGTTCCATCATTTTTTAGAAGCTTACGAGTACGAACTTTATCGCCAATATTAAATTCTGGTGGCGAATGTAGTTCCATTTCATCAGGTTGTTGCATGGCTTTATACCTCTATTTACGTGCTAAATTCAAGAGTTCTTGCGTAGTTAGGCTACGTTTTTTGTGAGTTGATTCTTGCCGTACAGCGTCTAATACTGTTTGAGTTTCTTCATGATTTAGGACAATGCCATGCTCTTTTAGCACGTTCATTAGTAAATGCCGTCCAGAATGTTTGCCAACAACTAGGCGCCGTTCCCAACCAACTTCTTCTGGTGCGAACGGTTCATAAGTGCTGGGGTTTTGTAATACACCGTGGGCATGAATTCCTGACTCGTGAGCAAAGGTATTGTCACCCACAATTGCTTTCCAAGGTGGAACGTTGCAACCAGATGCTTTTGCAACTAATCGGGAAAGTTCTAACAGTCGTCGTGTATCGATGCCTAAGTCAATGCCGTGCAAACGTTTGAGCGCCATTACGACTTCTTCTAATGCAGCATTACCAGCACGCTCACCCAACCCATTTACGGTAGTGTTAATTGATGTTGCACCAGCTTTGACACCTACGAGTGCATTTGCTGTTGCTAGTCCAAAGTCGTTGTGGGTGTGCATTTCCACAGGAATCTGCAAACCTGTAACAAGTTTTTTAACACGTGTGCAGGTACTAAAAGGGTCGAGTATTCCTACTGTGTCGCAAAATCTAAATCTAGAGGCGCCCCATTCTTGAGCATATAATGCAACGTCTTGAAGGAAGCATTCATCAGCTCTAGAAGAATCTTCACCACCGACGGCAACCCATAGTCCGTTATCAACAGCATAGCTGATAGAATTTCTGAGTTGCTGTAACGTTGTACGCCATTGTCCCTGAAATTTAACTGCTATTTGAACTCCAGAAACAGGTATAGATATGTGAACTCGACGCAATCCGCACTTTATCGAAGCTTGAATATCAGAAATAACTGCACGGTTCCAGCCAAGCAGTTTAGCTTTTAAGCCAGAATCTAATATTGCCCGAATTGCATAGGTTTCTTCCTGACCCATTGCTGGAATACCGACTTCTAACTCATGAACACCGATTGCATCTAAAAATTTAGCAATCGTAACTTTTTCTTGCAAATTAAACGCAACGCCAGCAGCTTGTTCGCCATCACGTAGCGTAGTGTCGTTTATCGAGATTTGGTTCATCTAATAAATACCTAATACAATTAACTAACGCATAAACTAGTGCATAATTTTGATGATTTTAATAATTTACACATTTATACATATTCCTACTGCTATTAATTTTCCTTCGTTAAAGTCTTTATATAACTTTTGCCTAGTAATAATAATTTATCTGTATACTAACCAACCATAAAGCTAACTATTTATGAATTATTTTTACTCCTATATATTGCAATTTTACTGAGTATTCTGTATAAAATTAAAATCCTATAAACTCGGTTTATTAGCGTTGAGCAATAATTTCATATATATTTATAATACTTGCTTTTCTAACCAATCAAAAATACGTGCTAATTCTTCAATGTTAACCAATCCATATTGCCAGAGTAACATCGGGAAAGGTGCATTTTTTGACTCTGGGTGCCTTAGAGCTACTGAAATATCATCTGTTGACAGGTTAATTTCGTTTTGCAAAAAATGAATTAATTTTGTGTCACTATTACAACTTATCATACTTAACTAAACTCCTCTAATTGCCATAGCTAACTATTGACCTGACAAAAAGTTATAGGCGCCAACATTGTTCAAGCCAATCAATTAAATCGGCTCGATTCGCAAAAAACTGCATCAAAGTGCTACGGACAAGAATAGCTGTAAGGACGCTGTTAATATGCACTCGTAACGAACCATCGTCTGGACACCAGCAAGCAATTTTTAACTCTTGTAAGCGATGATAAATTTGCCAACGTTCTGCAAACGGAATGTTGATAATTTGCAGCTTTTGATTTCCTAAATGATTCTGTGGAAACATGTCTGATTTGGGAGCGGTGTGCTAGTTTTATGCTTATATCAGGCGCCTTGAACTAGCTAGCTCAGGACATGCGTGTTAAATTTATTAAACTAATTAATAATGTACTCAACTGCCCAAATATATATATAAATATAGACTTAACAAAACTTTAAAATCTTTCTTAGGGTAGGGGTACGAGCATTTATAGGGTAAGGTACTAGATTTTTTCGAGTCAGGGATAAGTATTTTTGCACTCAATCTAAAAGTCAGAACCGCCTAAAATCATCATCTTTAAGCTTAAATCAACTTGTACTCACACATAATCAAGCAATATAAATAAGTAAAGTTTTGTATATCTAACCACTCTTCGTCATCATATAGCGATATTGACTAGAACATATGATTTCTTTAGGTTGTTTTCAGAAACCAGGTTTCTTTGAAACCTGGTTTCTCTATAATTTTGGTAATTTTTTTAACAATAAAATGCTACCAGATGATAAAATCAAGCGGTTTATCGACAAAAATTAAAAACTAAAAGGGCTGTGTAAAAATGGCAGAACGAAGAAAACCTGCGTCTCGAAAAGTTTCCTCTACGTCTAAACCTTCTTCGGCACAAAAGCGTCCGTTGGCAAGAAGAGCATCAAGTGCCTCGAAGGTTTCCTCGACGGAAAAAAAAACGAAAGAGGCACAAGTTGCTTCTGCCTCAAATGCTTCAGATGATGAATTCGTGATAGCAACAGTTGAAGACACAATTTCTACAACTGAGACTACAACCCAAGAAGTCTCGGCGCCAACGACCGAACCTGTCGCAAAAAAGGCGCCTGCAACTAAATTAATGGGGATGTTTTTACAAGACCCTAGCTTGCCAAAACTAAGAGGTAACTACAAATTTCCTCTAGACAAAGACTATTTAATAGCAACAGGTTCAAGTAGGTTTACGATTCGAGATACCAACGAAGGTGGGCAACCAGTTTTTGCTAGTCCTGATTGGTCAAAACAAGAAGACTTATCATTTGAACATTTCGAGCAAAACGGTTTAGTAGATAACCCAGCATTCCATCAGGTAAATGTATTTGGTGTATTAAGTCGCACTTTAGATTTAGTTGAAGAAGAAGTTGGTCATCCCATAGTTTGGAAAGATGGTGGGCCTCTTATTATTCGTCCTCATGCTTTTGAAGGGATGAACGCATATTATGACCCAATGAATCCTTCGCTTAATTTTGGCTACTTTAATTCTCCCTTCCGACGGGCGCCAGTTTGGACATGTTTATCGCACGATATAGTTTCGCACGAATTAGGACACGCGATTCTAGATACCTTCCGTCCTCTATATTTATATAGTAGTGATATTGATGCATCGGCATTACATGAATCTTTTGCTGATATCTTAGCAATGTTCGCAGCACTGCAATATCCAAGTGTAGTTGAATATATATATAGAGAAACAGGTGGTGATATGCGCCATCCTAGTTTAATTACTCGACTTGCAGAGGAGTTTGGTGTAGGTATTTTTGGTGCAGGTGTACCTTATTTACGTTCTGCACTCGAAGGAGCAAAATATGCTGCTGACACACCTAAAGAACCGCATGTACGTTCAACAATTTGGACTGCTGCGATTTATGAAATTATGCAAAAACTCGTCGAAGCTATACAACCAAATGCTTCTGATGATACAGCATCCGGGTTTGCAGGATTTATCACTGCACTTGTCAAAGCTACGCACGTACTAAAAGGAATGCTCATTCGTGCGTTGCATTACACTCCACCAACTTCGTTATCAATGCCAATGTTGGCACGATTAATATACGAAGCTGACGCGCGTGTTTATCCTACTGACAGCAAATTTAGAGATATTGCGAAAGAAGTATTTACAGCGCGCAATCTGTGGAATGAAAAAATTGACTTGAAGGCGCCTGATATTGGTAATGTATTTAAAGAGCTACAAGGCGCCGATACACGCGCATTAATGCGGGCACTTGTTCATAACGCGGAAGCTTTACGTATACCTGAAAGTGCCTCACGTTTTCTCAAACCACGTTTAATTACTACCACCCGTCGTATAGACAAAGTAAAAGAAGCCCAAGGAACCACAATCAAAGAAATTACAGAACACTACCTTGAATATACTTATGAATATTCACAAATGGTGTCAGATTTTCTCTCAGGTGGTATGAGCGCATTTACCGTCTACGGTGGTGGAACCTTAGTAATAGATGAAAACTGGAACGCCGTTTGTCTCGCAGCTTACCCAGAACCAATACAAGAAGACCCAGCAGGCGCCGAAGGTGGCAAAGCGGCATGGAAACGTGTACGTGAAGAGTTCGATAAAATACACGGAGGCAGCATTCAACGCACACTAGCATCCAAAGACGAAAACCGCAGTCTCAAAGACCGTCCCGTCGTTCCCGGTTGCCCATTCGTAATTCAATCAACATCAACAGGAGGATACCGATTAATGCGTCGTTGCTGCAACCTACACGAACACATCAAAGGCATTTCAGTAACTCAAAATGGACTAGCTGACTTATAAACTGTGTGGTCTTTATTTAATACTTCTCTTGTGGAACGGGTATCCCTGCCCGTTCTTTTACATAATTAGCTCATATTTTAGAGAGGATAATGTAAAAGTAAAATAAACTATAAATTGTCATTGGACTTTGGTACTTTCTATGAAACGTAACTTTGAAGAAATGACAAACGTGGAACTAAGAGCTTATGCAATAGAGCATCGTTCAGATGAGGATATAGAAGCTTTGCAATTATTATTTAAACGCAAGCACAATCCTCAACCAATTGTATTTCATGCTCCAAAGAGTAAAGAAGAGGAGAAAGAGCAATTTGAATTATTTAAGCAGATAATTAAAGAGAAAGAAAGCAAATCTCACAGTTAGTTGCAATTTTGGGGTGGGCATTTGAAAAACACCCTAATATACACAATATTTAGAATGGCCTCGACGCCCATTCCACAAGAGAATCATCATACTTATAAAGCAATTTGAGTAAGTAGTTCTGCAAGACGCGCGCTTTGGGACAAGTATGGGCAATGTCCACTTTTCAATTCTATCGCTTCAACTCCTAAACGTTTGTGTGCTGCGTATTTAGACCAAGCAGGGGAAATTATCTTATCTTCAGTACAAACAATATATGATGACTCCACATCTGGTAAAGCTTGTAGAGGAAAAACTTCGGTTAAATGTGCAGATGATAAATGATTTCGCAATTTAGATACAGCAAAACGCGCAACCTCTGGTTCACAGTCGTGAAAGAGAAATTCCATCGCCACTGTTTCATCTTCGAGTGGGCTTTTTTCTAACGAACCCGGATTAAATATATCAGGTTCATCGCGTACCTGCTCAAATTTAGTTGAATTCGGTGCCTTAAAACCAGCAGCATTCCACATATCAGGCACAACATCCTCATACATTTGCTCAATTACACTCATTCCTGGATATGGAATCAAAGCACCAAGATATACAAGTTTCCGAACTCGGTGCTGTGCTGCCACCAATGGAATAACAGTACCAGCCATTGATGCTCCCACAAGTATTACATCATCCTCGTTTGATGGGAGCGCTTGAATTACAGCTTCTGCATAATCAGACAAAGTAGCTTCGGGGTTTTCAATTGGCAAATCCATTGCTACCGAAGAATGACCCTTTGCTTCTAATTGCGGAATTAGCAAATCCCAAGACCAGGCGCCTTTAAAAGCTGCATGTACTAAACAAAAAACACTCATATTGATTTTTAACTTTTATATTTAAGCGATTGCTTAAATATAAGCTAGCACATAAAAAAAAGACGGTCAACCAAACCAAAATTAGGAACCTTTCCGTAATACCGCTAGCACAGCCTGTATATATGAGTAATAAAAATCACGCTTACTTAGGGATTATAAAATGCAAGCTACCCCATCATTTATAGTATAAATATCTTCCTCTGAATCTGTGGCGAAATTAAAATTCGGGTTACTAATGACTAAACAATTAAATTCTGGGTCACAAAATGGTTTGCCGTTAGCTAAAGTATAAATATCTTCTTTTGAGTCTTTCAGAAAATAAAAAGTGGTTTTTAATTAAAGCTTTAAATCATTCGTATTCTTGTTGTTTAGCTTGTTTAATTAAATTTTTTTCTGACGCTTTATCCATAGAACTTAGGAGTTATGTATTACCAAGATGCTTCATTTGGATGTCCACCCGGCTTAATTATAACTGTACTACGGCGCCTACCATTCTCATCAACTGAAAAAATTTGGTAATCTTTATTGCTTAACTTTTCAGAAATGCGCTTATAACCGTCCTCTAGTCCGGCGGCGATAAATTCACCTTTTGTATTACCAAAGTTAATGTGACTGACATCAAAAATTTTGAGTTGATTCCAAAAATATTGTCCCGTTTTTTGAAAGTCTTCTAAGTCCAACATTCTTAACTTTACAGCTTGCAAGTTAGTTTGGTTGACTTGGTGCAGAGTTTCTAAATAACTATCTAGTTTTTGGTCTATACGCTTACTAATTTCACTTCGCATTTGTGTTGCTAAGTTGTTACAGCAAATTGCCCATTGTGGTAAGAAAAATAACCAACTAGTGAGACCGCAGTAAAAGTTTGCAAAACAAATGGTACTGACAAAACCGTCGTTAATGAAAAAGAATGTTCAAATTTAGGACGGAAAAAGCGATTTAGCCGTTTGATAGACATGATATCACTACACTATCAAGCTCAAGTATGCCGTTTGTTAATTTGCTTACATTAACACGTCAGAAACCGGGTTTCTATGGTTTCTGGTTCCTTGGAATTTGTTTAAACTGTATCAACTAATAATTCAATATATTAAGAGTTTCCTAATAGTTGTGTCATGTTGTCCAATAATACCGGACGTTTTCAAATCAATTGTGTATCCTGAAAAAAATCAGTCGATTATTTGGAATGGAGGTAAATGTGACTCCGAATCTTATGCGTCAGTTTTGGTCGGTACTAGAAAGCGCTCAGAGTAGAACGCTTTTACAAATGGATGATGCAAGCTTGGTACAATGGCTCGTAAGACAGACCAAGATGCAAACATCCCTCGATTACAGCGAAACTGCTTTTTTGAACGATTACATCCAATCACGGTTAGCTCTGATTCGTGACATGGCTTACGAACGTTCGTACAATTAAATGTTAAGAGGTAAATACCCCTCAATTAAACAGTCAGTTCCAACTAAACGCATTTCGACACGTTCTAAAGCAAGTGCCTCAGTCATAGTGGTAAAGCCTAAATCTCCTACGGGGGTAGGAGCAGTACTGCCACCTATGATTTTAGGGGCAATAAAAGCTAAAACCTTTTGTACAGCATTTTGTTTAATTGCACTTGCTGCTAATGTTCCACCACACTCCCACAACACGTTACAGAAACCACGCTCATAAAAATATGCCATCGCTTTATCGGGTGTAAGTAAATCTAATTCAATTACTTCTACCCCACGACGACGTAGACTTGCCTGAAAATCGGGGTTTGCTCCCTTACTCGTCAGTACCAAAGTAGGAGCTACCTCGGTTTGCCACAGGTGAGCTTCAGTTGGTAAGTCAAGACTACGACTCATTACTACCCGTAAAGGATTACGTGCGGACTCGTTATGACTTGTTAAATATGGATTATCTTTTCTAACTGTATTTCCACCTATAATTACTGCATCAGATGCTACTCGTGTTTGATAAACTACGCTGCGAGCTTCCTGATTTGTAATCCAAGCGCTATGACCTGTATTTGTGGCGATTTTACCATCTAGAGTCATGGCATATTTTAATATACCCAACGGGCGCCGATGCAATATTCTATGTATAAAACCTTCGTTTAACTTTTGACAAGCAGCTTCTTCGACTCCAACTATTACTTCAATACCCGCATCGCGAAGTTTAGCAATACCACCACCTGCGACTAAAGGGTTTGGGTCAACCATCCCCACAACGACTTTTGCAACACCTGCTTTTACTAATACGGACGAACAAGGTGGAGTGCGTCCATAGTGGTTACAAGGTTCGAGGCTAACATAAGCTGTGGCGCCACATGCATTTTCACCAGCTTCTCGAAGTGCAAAAACCTCCGCATGAGGTTCACCAGCTTTAGGATGAAATCCTTCTCCAATTATTTTTCCATCTTTAACAATAACCGCTCCAACCATCGGGTTTGGCGCCGTGCATCCCAAAGCTTTACGCGCAAGTTCCAAGCATCGCTGCATCATGCGTGCGTCAAAATCTGTTCCAATATTTCTAGATTGTGAGTAATAACCCATTGAGATATTAATAGTATTTTCCTGACTTTGGAGCGCTTCGGCATTGGCATGTTGCACTATTGGGGAGTTATCCATAACCTATATACACCTTTATTTCCGAAACTTCCTGCTACTGTATAACGAATAAAAATGACAGGCTTAAGCCAAGTTTAAAGCGTCATGCTTAACAATTCCAGCAAAAAGGTAAAACTGATTTTTCTTTCTTCTTTCTTCTTTCTTTGTGCCCTTTGTGCCTTTGTGGTTTATTCCTCATAATGATCTTGTATTAATAGTATCTTTTTTGACAAAACACGTAGAGATGTGATTAATCACGTCTCCACATATGACGTATAAATATATTCAGGACTTACGCATAAAATCCGAGAAACCGGGTTTCTTCGTTGAGATATTGTAATCAAAACGACAATTTTGCGTAGAAACCCGGTTTCTTTGCGTAAGTCCTAATATTAAGAGTCCCATCTTCACCAAAGAAAATGGAACTCTAATTTATCACCACACTCCGCCCAATGATTCGGTGTTAACAAGTAAAATACCAGCCAACACCTTTGGTAACGTTAAAATTTGAATAAAAAATTTAGTTTTGCTCTGCGAGCTTAAGCTTTTGCCACCAGCGGTTTAAAGGATAATAAACTACAGGCGCCCAAAGACTACTAAGAATAGCAGAAGCAAGAGCGACTCGCTGAAAATATGTCCAAATAAATGTGACATTTCTACCTCCACTCAAAGCTAGTTGTGATGCAAAAACAGCTTCACTAAAAACTGCCATTACAAACACAATCAAAGCAATAGAGATAAAGTCCTCTTCTATAAATCGCTGCTTTTGAATTCCACCAGTGATTAATCCTACCAAACCCAGAGGCAATGCATGAGTTGGTTCAGAATATGTCATGGCATCTTGAAGGAATCCTAAAATGATACCAGCGAAGGCGCCTTGCCATGCATTACGCTTTACACTCCAAGCGACTACCCAAATAAGCAGCCAATTTGGCGCAATTCCGAGTAACTCCATACCAGGTAAACGGTTGGGTAGCAACATCAAACATAAGAGTACACTGAAAAACATCAAAGAGTAATCTGCGATTTGACGAGTTCGGGGTTTCCAACTAGCAACTGGCTTGAAGTTGAATTTAAATAGTGGTTTTGATTTTGGTTTTGAGGAAGGCGCCTCTTTTTGGCGTGCGACCTGTTTTCTTTTTTTAGGTTTGGCTGAATAAGAGCTAGTGCGACGCTTGGAACCCTTCCATGAAAATAGCTTCATACTCTTTGAGGTGATGCGTATCTTAAATGTTTAGTTTTTGATTGGTTAATTAGGTTTAGCTAGTGAAACAGATTTTTGTGATTCTTGAGTTTCTTTTTGTTTATCCGCGTTTACTGGAGCTTCTGGTTGCGCTTCTGGCTTTGGATAAATTTCAACCCAATCAAGTGAACGAATTGGTGGAAAAAGTTCGATTTTGGCAATCGATGCAGGCAAGCGCTTTAAATCTAAAGATTTTATACGACCAACCGCAATTCCAGATGGAAATTTTTGGCTGTAGGTGGATGTAGCGATTAAATCACCAATTTTGACGTTGGGGACTTTTTCGTAAAACTCAAGTACAGCTTCACTAGAACCATCACCGCGTAGTACACCTTTGGCGCCAGTGCGACTAACGGTTACACCAACTTGGCTTTTAAGGTCGCTAATTAACAGCACGCGGCTAGAGTTTGGAGTTACATTTTCTACAAGACCAATCAACCCACCTTCGGCGCGAACAACAGAACCCTCTTGAACTCCATTGGAACTGCCACGGTTGAGAGTTACCTGTTGCCACCAATTGTCAGCACTGCGCCCAATTACACGAGCTACAGCCAGAGGTTTTGCGGCTTTTTCTTGTTCGTTATAATTTAAAATTTGTTTAAGCTTTTGATTTTGACTTTGTAGCTCAACAATCTGGGTTTGCAATTCTAATAACTGGGCATCACGTAATCTTTCTTCTTTAGTTGGGCCAGAACTCATAATTTGTAGTGGACGAGTTACGCCTTGATAGACCTCAAGTAAAAATGAACCTTGAGTTTGTCGCAGTACAAAAGCACCACCAACTACTAAACCGAGTAAACCTATTTGTAAGCCCCTGCGCTCCCACCACCGTGCTGTAAACATACGTACCTTTCTTATAGCTATAAATAATAGGGATACTGGATTCTACCGAGAATCCAGTAACACTTGCTGCATTCTGCTTTACATATTTCGTGAACGAGCGCTAAATACTCGCTCATGCTGTTTAAAGTTCTCCAATACACGACCAGTACCAAGAACTACACAACTTAATGGGTCTGATGCTATGTGTGTAACAATACCCGTTTCATGACTAATTAAAGTGTCAATACCCTTAAGTAACGCACCACCACCAGCAAGCATAATACCCCTGTCGATAATATCTGCTGCAAGTTCCGGTGGTGTGCGTTCTAAAGTCCGCTTCACTGCTTCAATAATTACGCTTAAAGGTTCAGACATGCTTTCGCGAATTTCTGGCCCTTTAATTGTGACAGTGCGTGGTAATCCTGAAAGCAAGTGCAAACCCCGAACTTCCATAATCGCTTCTTCGTCATCAGAAGTCGGATAAGCCGAACCAATACGAATCTTAATATCTTCAGCAGTTCGTTCGCCAATCACCAAATTATGAACTTTCTTCATATACCCGATTATGGACTCGGTTAACTCATCACCTGCGATACGTACCGATTCGCTTAGTACTGTACCTTGTAGGCTCAGAACTGCTACCTCTGTGGTCCCACCACCAATGTCAATAATCATGTTACCTGTCGGGTCAGCAACAGGTAATCCGGCACCTATTGCTGCTGCAACAGGTTCATCAATCAAAAACACTTCCCTGGCGCCTGCTTGGGCAGCTGCGTCCATCACAGCTCGTCGCTCAACACCAGTAACACCGCTAGGAATACCGATGACAATTCTTGGTAAAACCAATGACTTGCCCTCGTTAACGCGCTGGATAAAGCTTTTCAACATCAGCTCGGCGGTATCAAAGTCAGCGATTACACCGTCACGCAAGGGGCGGAGAGCAACCACGTTACCAGGTGTCCGACCGAGCATTTTTTTTGCTTCTTCTCCCACTGCCAATGCGACCTTTTCATTTTGGTCAATGGCAACCACAGAGGGTTCTTGGAGAACAATACCTTTACCACATACGTAAACGAGGGTGTTGGCTGTACCTAAATCGATACCCATATCCCGCGATAAGGAAAACTTTTTAAAAAGACCCACGCGCTTCTACGCCCCCTATTTGCGATACTTTTGACTACGAGTTTTTGAGTGAATCGTGCTGGATTCTATTACTTTTTTTATCTTGAGTCTAGTAAAGCAGGCTATTTTTTTATAGAACTTTTGGTAATCTTTACTAAACATCACCTGCACTACTTTTTTCTATTCTATGGCTACGTCAGTATATCCGTAAGGATTCACTCCGGCACCGAAGTAATTTTTACCAATTTTACTGCTTATCATGAATTGCTCTTTATCTAAACATATATTTTGGATAGTGACAATTCCTTTATGATACAAGTAATATAGATAAAGTACCTTTGTACTGAATAAGTAGCATTAGTATGAGTATAAATTCTATCACTCTTATCGGTCGTGTCGGCTCAGACCCAGAACTAAATTACTACGATTCGGGTCGTGTCAGATGTAAATTAACACTCGCAGTTAACCGCCGTAGTCGCTCTGACGAACCTGATTGGTTTAACCTAGAGCTATGGGGTAAAACCGCAGAAATTGCCAAAAATTATGTACAAAAGGGTAAGCAAATAGGAGTCAAAGGCTCATTAAAGTTTAATACTTGGGTTGATAATAAAGGCGCCAATCGTTCCTCACCAGTTATTGTAGTAGACCAGCTTGAATTGCTCGGCTCCAAACGCGACACCGATAACTCAGCAAGCGACTTCGACGGGCCTGATAATTTTTAACTTGTTGCACAGAGTCTCAGATGTCTAATTCTCTGTAAACTCTGTGCCTTAGTGGTAAATATTATTACCTTTAAGCACAGGCAAGGATGCCTATGCCACAAGAATTAGAATCCAAGGTTAATAACTAATCTGTAAAGTTACGGAAGCTTCAACTTGTTGCTCACCACCAACAACAGGAGTAGGAGGCGCCGCAGCATCTGCCCTTAAGCTAGTATTAGCTAATTCTCGATATACAGGTCTAGGAGGAACGGCGCCGTTAATTTGTATATTAACTACTTCTTTTGATTTCAAGCCAAGGGTCGTGAATACTGCATTTGCTTGTTGCTGTGCGTCTTGAGTTGCTTTTTGTAAAGCTTGTCTTTGCGCTTGGGATATCGCTTCATCACTCGCGACAAAACTTATGCCATCAATACGTGTGGCGCCTGCTTTGACTACATCATCAAGCAAGTTACCTGTTCTATCAGTAGGAATACGGAAATTAACGGTGTTAGTAGCACTGTAACCAGTAATTCGCTGTACGTTGTTAGTGTAACTGTAAACTGGGTTGAGGTTAATGTTGGTTGTTTGTAGCTTTTCAACCCCAGGACGCGATTTTATTAACGTGACTACAGCACTTGAACGACGTGCCGCTTCTTGCTGAACTTGTTTCGCGTCTTTTCCTTGAACTTCTACACCAACGTTAACTTGAGAGAGAGTCGTTGGTATGGACTCAACACCACGCCCACTTACTGTTAAAGTGCGTAACATCCGCTCTTTTTCTTGAGCTAAACTAGGCTCCACAAAACTAGCGCACAGTAATAACGCTACTGGTAACGCTTTCCAAAAATTGCCATTAATGCTGGGCATAATTAACTGACTCATCACTCTTCACTCCTCAAAAATATATACACTCTTATTTTTCAGATGCTTAAGTAAAATCAATAGTACCTGAAATAAATTAAATGTCAAAAAAATCAATAATCTATTTAGTAAATTAGTAAAAAATTACATAGAATTATTTACTAATATATTAAATAAATCTCGTGTTGATATGCTTTAAACTGAACTTATATATCACCTGTCATACGACAAAGACAATATATAGGAAGCTTTGGCTCTAATCACAAAATATTATGCGATACAGCTTTATCCCAAAGATGTGGCTATTTATTTTTGTTTAATGCACTGCTTTTTAGTTCAGTTAAAAGCTAAACTTTCATGTTTCTACTTTGACATGGCGCCTTCTTAAAACGATGCATGGTTACGTTTTTTGAAACTAAAAAATTACCAGAAACCGGGTTTCTCAATCTCCGGCAAGAAACCCGGTTTCTTACAAGTTGAGATTATTGATAATAATTTCTATTAAGCTAACTGAATAACAATTAATCCCCTAGCAGTTGATAGAGTAGAGGGATGATTTCGCGTCTTTTACAATGCAATTAGACTTAATGACAATTTTTTTTCAACCGTTACATTTACTTGCATCTACAACTGAGAGTGCCGATAGTTCTTTAGTATTAGCATCAGTACTACTAAGTTTAGTGGTAGTTTACTTTGCTAGCAAGTTGGGTGGAGAGCTATCTAACCGCATCGGTTTACCTCCTGTTTTAGGAGAGCTAGTTGGTGGTGTAGTCGTAGGTGTTTCAGCTTTACACCTTTTGGTATTTGGTGATGCTGATGCTTCAAGCTCAGTAATAATGCAATTTTTGACCTTTACAGGTGGTTTAACTCCTGAAGCTGCAAACAGCGTATTTCATGCACAGTCAGAAGTAATATCTGTTTTGGCAGAATTAGGTGTTATTATCCTGCTGTTTGAAATTGGTTTGGAGTCTAATTTAAAGGATTTGTTATCTGTTGGACTGCAAGCAACGGTGGTAGCTTGTGTTGGGGTGGTGGTTCCCTTTGCAGCGGGTACTGCTGGGCTAATGTTAATATTCGGTGTGGGTGCGGTTCCTGCTATTTTTGCTGGAGCGGCGTTAACTGCAACAAGTATTGGTATTACATCCAGGGTACTCTCAGAGTTAGGGCGCCTCAATTCTAAAGAAGGGCAAATAATTTTAGGGGCTGCTGTCATTGACGACGTGTTGGGTATTATTGTTCTGGCTGTCGTCGCTAGTCTTGCTAAAGATGGTGCTGTAGATGTTGGCAAAGTCATATACTTAATTTTTAGTGCTGCTGGCTTTCTAGTTGGCGCCATTGCACTCGGTAATTTCTTTAACAAATCGTTTGTAGCGGTTGTTAATGTTCTCAAAACCCGTGGTGAACTTATATTACCCGCGTTTATTTTCGCTTTTCTAATGGCATATTTTGCCGCGTCTATTCAGCTAGAAGCAATTTTAGGTTCGTTTGCTGCTGGTTTAGTTCTTGAAGAAACTGAAAAACGCAAAGAGCTACAGCAACAAATAATTCCCGTTGCTGATATGTTAGTACCAATTTTCTTTGTAACTGTAGGCGCCCAAACTGATTTAAGCGTTCTAAACCCCGCTATACCTAGCAACCGCGAAGGGTTAATAATGGCAATCTTTTTAGTGATAGTAGCTATTCTCGGTAAAGTTGTTACAGGTTTCAGTTTATTTGGAAAAGAAAAAATTAACCGCTTGGCTATTGGTGTAGGTATGATACCACGCGGAGAAGTTGGACTAGTATTTTTGGGTATTGGTTCCAGCGTTGGTATTTTAACTAAGCCATTAGAAGCGGCAATCATTGTAATGGTGATAGTCACAACCTTTTTGGCGCCGCCATTTTTAAGGATTGTATTCCCAGACCCAGAACCAGCAGCTTTGAGCAATACTGCTGAAAATCAATAATCAGCAAAGAAACCGGGTTTCTTGATTGAAGTCTTGTAATAAAAATGATGATTTTACGTAGAAACCCGGTTTCTAAGATTTAGCTATTAATTTTAGCTATCAAAGAGTAAATGAGTTGTATAAAAAGCTTATATGTTACGGCACCTTCTATTGGTGTCTTTTGTTTTTGTTTTTATATTTATATTTTGGTAAAAGTATTTTAAATGATGCCGTGGATGTGCGGAGTAGTTTGTGATAGCATATGACGCTACGTGCTGTTTGCCAGAATTATTGAGAAATCTCAACGATTGGGTAACAACAAATGCTAGAGTATCCGTGCGTTGACTGCATAAGGATTTGCCAATGCTGTCTTCAGATTGCACTACTACCAGGAACGTTTTGGTGGAGAAAATATTGTGAAACTACATTGGTTGTTATCAGGTACTTTTATCACTTCGTTTTTCATACTGCCGTCCGAAGTTTACGCTCTGAACGGTTCAATTATATTTGATAACGATAATGAATCAAAAGTAATACAAATATCCCAACTAGTTCAAAAACTCAAAGCAGCTCAAGCTGGAACACAAATCGAAAATGTACGAGTTACGGGTGACGGTTTCTTCGTCCGTACCAATGGTGGGAATCCTTTAGTTCGTATTTCTCGTAGTCGTGATCAAAAAACTATCAATATAGATATATCGGGAGCATCGCTAGCACCAACTTTAACGCGAGATATGATGGTAAATCGTTTTGGTGTTAGCCAAATAATTTTATCGCAGCTTGAAGGTAATACTCCCATTGTTAGGATGTCTTTACAAGTTGATAGAAACAGTCCTGACTGGAGAGTTTTGAAAAATGCGAACAATCTGATTTTTTTACCTGACCGTTTTGGTGGTGGCGCCAATACTAGCGGGTCTAGTAGTGGTGGTTCAAATAATCCTGCTCCTTCCCCTTCACCTTCCTCTCCACCTTCGACGCCGTTCCCTGGTATTCCACCAACACCAAGTCGCAGTAATACTCCAGCAACAATTCAATCAGTAGAACTTGCAGGTGGTGGAACGCAATTAATTATTCGCGCAGACCAAAACTTTACTGCCACAAGCGGTTGGGATAGAACAACAGGAATGTTTCGTGTTACCGTAACAAACGCGCGTCTTACCAATAACGTTCGTGGTCCAGCACTTGATAGTAATAGCCCCATTCTTAGGATTCGGTTAACCGAACAAAAAGAATCAAATACTGTAGTAATTTTGGTGCAACCTGCTAGCGGAGTGCAAATTGGGCAACTAAATCAAATTACTGGGCAGTTTTTAGCGCTCGAATTGCGCCGTAATAGACCAATACCACCGATTACGCCATTTCCTGACCCAATTAGACCAGGTGGTTCGGGGCCAATTATTGGTGAACCTCCACGACCTCCTGTAGACCCTGTACCTGGCCGAAGACGTAATGATGGGCGTTTAATCGTAATTATTGACCCAGGACACGGAGGTAAGGACTCAGGCGCCCTTGGGATAGGGGGTTCAATGGAAAAAGATGTAATTTTGCCAATAGGTATTAGAGTAGCTCAAATTCTTCAGCAAAACGGTATACAAGCAGTAATGACGCGCAATGCCGATTATTTTGTGACATTGCAAGGTCGAGTGGATATGGCGGAGCGAATCAACGCTGATGTTTTTGTTAGCATCCACGCGAATTCAGCCGGTGCAAGTCGTCCGGATGTGAATGGATTGGAAACGTATTATTACGACAGTGGTCTAGAAGTCGCTCGCATAGTCCACAGTACCATACTTCAGAGTCTCAGTGTCCGAGACAGAGGAGTACGACGAGCTAGATTTTTTGTCTTGAGAAAAAGCTCAATGCCCTCAATTTTAGTAGAAACCGGATTTATGACAGGTACTCAAGACGTATCGCGGCTCGTTACACCACAATACCAAGCTCAAATGGCTGATGCCATCGCGCGCGGTGTTTTGCAATATCTCCGACAAATTCCATAGCAAATAGACTCATATGTTTAAACCGAACACCAAGTATTTTGTACTGCCATTACAAATAGCATTGTAGAGACGCGATTCCCAAGCGTCTATTAATCGCGTCTAGGTTATTGGTAACTAGTTCTATTGGGAGCGCATCAAATTTTGCACCCCTGACCAAGAACAAAATCCCGACAATCAACGACTACATAGACAGGGACTTATATAACGCTTACGTGCATCGATTACTCAAACGTCCTATTCCTCGCTACTTCCATCAACTTTACCTTTCGACAAATTTTTATTTTTTATGCTTGGCTTGACACTACGATTCAAAACTGGATAAATTGTTTCAAAAAATACAATTCTTATTTTGGGCAGTTTGTTAAACGTAGGTCTTGTGCGCCTGTCCGTGTCGCTGTTCTCAAAATCTCAAATAACACGTGGTATATGTTACAACCAATGATTGACACTTACTGTTAATTTTGGTTATCTCATTATTGGCGTAATAATAATGCCGTAGCGAGCAATTTTTGATACGTAATTGTATCAAAAGTTAATTTTCTCTTCTGAGCATTCATGTGTGGAGCTATATAACTGCGATAGCAATACAAGATGTGTGGTGACCAAAACGCCTGCAATAACTGCTTCTCGTTGGGTGACGGTGTGAGGAATAGCTAAAAAAACAAAACATTATATTTGACCGATTGACGCTTCGGCGTTACATCAATGGATTCAGGAGAAAACACTGTGAGATTACACTGGTTACTACCCAGCACCCTTTTTACTGTCTTCATACTTTCGTCGCCCGCCCATGCAGCTAAACTTAACTCTTGGCGGTTTGATGCCAATCAAAACCGATTGGAAATCGTTACCGACGGCGCCGTGCAACCAAAAGCACAGCTAATTTTTAACCCAACACGGGTAGTTATCGATTTACCAGGAACGCGGTTTGGTCGTTCCCAACTTACGCAACCAATAGGTGGGGCAATACGCTCGCTTCGTATCGGACAATTCGACGAAGATACAGCGCGTCTTGTCGTAGAACTCGCACCTGGTTTTACCCTTGACCCTGCTCAAGTCAAATTTGTCGGGGTTAGTCCCAGTCGTTGGACTGTACAATTACCAAAACCCGAACGTGAACAAGTTGGAGATTCCTCTGATAAAGGTATCTATAATGTAGTCACTACTCCCTCTAATAACACGCCTCCATTGAATGCAAACAACTCAAGACCGTTACCCCCATCAACAGTAGTTGCCGCTTCGTCTGTACCAACCACAGTTGAGAATGTTCAAATTACGGGTGATGGCTTTTTTGTTCGCACTAGTGGGGCTGGAAATCCACAGTTGAGAGTAATTCGCAGTCTCGATAGACGCTCGATAGATGTAGACATTACTGGCGCCACAATATCATCGCAAGCGCAACGCGACATTTCAGTTAATAAACACGGTGTTAACAGAGTTTTATTATCTCAACTAGATTCTAGAACTCCGACTGTCAGGATGCAGCTACAGGTAAATAGAGACAGTCCTGACTGGAATGCCTCATTAAGCGGTGCAAATGGATTGATTTTAATTCCTAGCGCTGCCTCAGTTGTGAGACTTCCAAGTCCAAATAATCCTCGTCCTTCTATCAACCAACCAAACCCAAATCCACCAATAACTGTTAATACAGTAGCCACAATTCAATCGGTTGAACTTAACGCTACAGGTACACAGCTCATCATTAGTGGAGACCAGCGTTTAACGGGAAGTGGTGGGTGGGATAGGTCTACTGGGCAATATCGTATTACTATTCCTAACGCCAAGTTACAACAAAACGTTCGCGGTCCAAGTTTTGGCGCCAACAGTCCAGTATTAAAAGTTCGTTTACAGCAGCAAGACCCCAACACCGTCGCAATATTAGTACAACCTGCTGCGGGAGTACAATTTGGACAAGTCAATCAACTTAGTGGTCAACTATTATCACTCGAACTCACTCGTGGACGTATAAGTACCCTACCACCTATTAATCCACCGTCCCAACCGATTAAACCTCCTGTAGTTTTTCCATTACCGCTTCCACGTCCTAACCCGCAACCGTTACCTCCCGGTGGCAACCCTGTACCTAACCCACAACCTCCAGTACGTCCAACTCCCAGAGGAAAAATTGTTGTGGTTGTTGACCCAGGACATGGAGGTAAAGATTCAGGCGCCCCAGGTCTTCGTGGTTTACTTGAAAAAGACGTAATTCTACCTATAGGTCTACGAGTTAGGTCAATCCTAGAACAAAATGGTATTCAAGTTGTCATGACTCGCGATTCTGATTACTTTGTTGACTTAAAACCACGGGTAGACATGGCAGAACGTGTTAACGCCACTTTATTCGTTAGTATCCACGCTAACTCTATCGATGGGCGCCCAGATGTCAACGGCTTGGAAGTTTACTATTATGACAGCGGTTATCGTTTAGCTGAAGTAGTTCGCCAAAGCATTCTCCAAAATATCTCTACCATCAAAGACCGAGGTACCCGTAAAGCCAGATTTTACGTTTTGAGAAAAAGCTCGATGCCTTCGATTTTAGTAGAAACGGGTTATATGACAGGAGTAGAAGATAATCCCCGTCTCGGTACTCGTGAGTATCAAAATCGCATGGCTGAAGCTATCGCACGCGGTGTTCTCAAATATTTAGGAAGGTAGAGAGAGTGGGAGGGTGGGAGTGTGAGAAAAATAATTTATATTTAATCCCACACTCCCACTTCCCTATACTCCCACTTCCCCTATTTGTAATCAAAATCCTTGGCTAGATATTTGTGCAATTGCTATAAATCCTGTATTGTTATTCAAAAATAAAAAGACTAACTAGCTGTGTTTCTATCCTCGAATTTTGAAACCAATCTTCTCCAAGAAAACTTTAACTATTACACAGAGCCACAGCGTGCCCCGATTGGGGTATTTGATAGTGGTGTGGGGGGTTTAACTGTACTACGCGAACTGTATCGCCAGATTCCGAATGAGTCGATTCTTTATTTTGGTGATACGGCTCGACTACCTTATGGTATTCGCTCTCAAGCTGAAATTATTCAGTTTAACCGCGAAATTTTAACTTGGATGCAGCGTGTTGGTGTTAAGATGGCGGTAATGGCTTGTAATACAAGTTCAGCACTTGCCCTTGAAACTGTACGCGAAGAATTTGATTTTCCTATTATTGGTGTTATTCTTCCAGGCGCCTTAGCCGCAGTTCAATATGGAAAACGTATCGGTGTTATCGCGACTCCAGCCACAGCAAAAAGTAACGCCTACAAAAACGCTATCCTAGAAATTGATGCCCAAGCTCAAGTTTGGCAAGTTAGCTGCCCTGAATTTGTCCCTTTAATCGAACAAAACCGTATTCATGACCCCTACACTGTTGAAGTAGCAACCTCATACCTAGAACCACTAATTCAACAGAAAATCGATACATTGGTCTACGGTTGTACTCACTATCCTCACTTGGCACCAATTTTACGCTCGCTTTTACCAAGCACAGTTAACATTGTAGACCCAGCAGTTTACGTTGCTTCTGCTTGCGCGACTGAACTTGATATACTCAACTTACGTAACAACTTCCCGCCAATGCCAACTCGCTTTGTCGTCAGTGGTTGCCCAGAAACGTTCGCACTTACTTCTGTAAACTGGCTCGGTTGCACTCCAACAGTTGAAGTCATAAACTGTGGGTCAGGTATTCTCGCTTAAGTACTGCACAGGCTTTCCGGCCTGTGCTACAATTCAACAAAATTAATAATGGTATCGAGTAATAGTTACACATCATCAATTGGCGAAGTTTTGTTTCCAGAACGTTTAGCTAATGCCAATAAGAGGTATACAGTAAATAAATATCCAGAAGCTAATATAAAAATCATCATCGCCGTTCTCACATAAACTATTTTTTTTAACGAGTTATTTGTGTTTAATATTAAGCAAACGCCATCAGGAAACCGTAAGCGTGCGAATACATCTCACGATTACAGCAGCATTCTGTTTCGTACTAAAAATAATTAGTACGGTTTAGTTTGCCTAGAACTAAGTTCTTTGCGTTTTTGCTTTATAGTTATTTATGTTTACAGACTCACTGCTGTTATTGAGCTATCTAAACGCCATACAGGAATTTAGAGCGCTGCCTTTGACAGTCTCTTCAAGTCTGCAAAATTTTTGCCTTTGTGTTTAGTTACAACAAAGGACATGTAAGCCTCTGTATTAAGCGTTAAAGGCTTACTGACTCCTTCACCGAAATAATTTCGTTCCGGCAAGAAACTATATGAACCTGCTGTCAAACTACTGAAATTGCTAAAAACAGCTTCCCTAGTTCAACAAACAGTATCTATTTGACTCACGACTATCGAGAAGCAAAACACCCGTGAGTGTATTACTTTTCGTGCGGTGATTAACAAAAAACTTTTAAGTCCCTTAATTTTAGCGTAACATAAGCACCGGGACTTTTCATCTCAGTTCTTAGTTATTTTTCAAATATTTTGGCAATCACAGAAATAAGTTTTTCTTTTGTTTCTCGCCTATTGTATAAATACTAGTTATTCTACTTACGTAGATATTAATAATTTTACACCCTTCCCTTATGTAGTAAATAATATAACAATAATTATCTCACTTCTGTAATGTTCTTAAAGTATATTTTTATACAAAAGCCTTTTTTGAGGTAGTATTTTACCTTAAAATACCTTGTTGGGCGTTGTGGGTAGACAAAAATACTGCTGTTGCTATTGATTAATACAATGATTCTTCACAATAAGCTTTGCAGTCTACCTGCGTTATCTTAAAATGAGTATAGAATATGTAAACTTTCGTAACTTAAGCCAGAGTCCGCCCATCCATGACCCCAGCAACCTCCCTTTTTACTCCTGTGGAAGCAGACCTGCGATTACTAGCAGATAATCTGATACAGTTAGTTGGAACAGACCACCCCATCCTCTATGCGGCGGCAAAACACCTATTTGGAGCTGGGGGAAAGCGTATCAGACCAGCGATAGTTCTGCTTGTATCGCGCGCTACCATGTCATCTGATATTACAACTCGTCATCGGCGCCTAGCTGAAATCACAGAAATGATTCACACAGCGAGTTTGGTACACGATGATGTAGTAGATGAGTCGAACGAGCGACGTGGAGTTCCAACAATTCATAGTTTGTTCGGCAACCGTGTTGCTGTGTTGGCAGGAGATTTCTTCTTTGCTCAATCTTCTTGGCACTTAGCCAACTTAGATAATTTAGAAGTTGTAAAACTCTTATCACAAGTATTGATGGATTTCGCTGTTGGTGAAATTCAACAGGGACTAAACCGTTTTGATGCGAGTATCACAATCGATACTTATCTTCAAAAAAATTATTATAAAACTGCAACATTATTTGCTAATAGCGCTAAAGCTGCCGCAGTGTTGAGCGAAGTTTCTGCTGAAACCGCAGAACGTCTGTATTCTTATGGTCGTGACATCGGTTTGGCGTTCCAAATAGTTGATGATATTTTAGACTTTACGAGTTCGTCAGAAGCTTTAGGCAAACCAGCTGGTTCAGATTTGAAAAGCGGCACCTTAACGGCGCCTGTTTTGTATGCGTTGGAAGAAAAGCCAGCTTTGTTTATGCTAATAGAGCGAGAGTTTGCCCAAGAAGGAGACTTAGAGCAAGCGCTGGCGTTAATTTCTGACAGTCAAGGTATCGCAAGAGCTAGGGAGCTAGCAGCACATCACGCGAAGTTGGCTGTAGAGCATTTGGTAGATTTACCATATTCAGAGTCTCGTCAAGCTTTGATAAACATGACTGATTTTGCGCTGAGTCGATTGTATTAAGTTTTTTATTTACCAAATTTAATTTATTGGTCTTAAAAGAGCTAAGGAGTAGGCACAGACGGTAAAATCCAGTAGTGCTAGTTCCCTTAGCTCTTGAAATAGTTACAGCAATTTCCCACAATAACCCGTATGACAAGTTAAGCTGATATCTGGTAGTTTTTAAGCGATATCAGGAGGCACGGAGGAGTTACGGTACGGCGCCATTACCTGTTGGATCAATAATTGTAGTTCAAAACGTGGGATTTCGATTGTATCACCACTCACGCCAGAAGTTTCAAAAAAAACTATACTATCTACGGGTTCCATTGCCGTTAACTGAAACAAAACGTGTATAACTCCGATTGGTTTCGCAGTTAATTGGGGGTTATCCCTCCTGTATTGGCTTTTAATCGCATCTTGTAATGTAGGGTAAGCATATACCACTCGTTTTTCGAGTTCTGGATTAGTACGATTGCTCAATGTGGTCACAACCCACTCTTCGTCCATACTTTGGAAGATGAAGTACTGTTTATGGGCTAACCTTTGAGCAAGCGTCTGTAAAGCCGGAGCGATTGCTGTTATCAGTTGTGGTGTAATGCCATCTTGGGGTGCATTTTCTTTCAGCAATTGAATTTGTGCTTGTAAATCCATAAATGTATCAGAGGGAAAAATGATAACGGTGGAAAGAATTTTGTCAGGAATAGCTCAATAATCACCATTTGGTTGGGAATAATAAACTAAACCAATTCTTTAATTATGGTGTGCGTCAATCGCGCTAATCTGAGACATAATACTTTTTTACCAATTATTCATTTTGATCCCAGGCTGTAAATAGATTATGTTAGGGTCTTTTTAAGAACGAGACTATGAATTTAGCCGCAACCACAACTATTCAGGGAGAAAATTCTATCGGCGTGGAGGCGATATTAGAACTTTCCTTCCAGGAACTAAGGCAATCAACCAAAGCTTCGGAGAAAAATTGTCACGATGTGGCAATGCGTATCACCAACGAAGTTTATCGGATTTGCAATGAGAGCAAACGCATCCAAGCTTCTGGCTCTATAGAAAGCTCCGCCATTACCCTAGCTCGACATCGCCTGACTCAGTGCTTGCGATATTACCAGTTAGGTTCATCTCGTGGCAGGGTCGAACTTCACAGTACTTTGAGTGCAATTATCTATCGTTATATTAATCCTCCGCAACGCCAATTGAGCTATCAAGGGCGCCTAACGATAATTGAAGATTTTCTACAAAGTTTTTATTTAGAAGCTCTTAATGCTTTTCGCAGAGAAAATCAACTCGGTGCTACCTACCAGCCTCATACACTCCTTGAATTAGCCGAGTATATGGCGTTCACCGAACGTTACGGTAAACGTCGCATCCCTTTACCAGGAAGACAGCAACAACTTATTATTCTGCGCGCACAAACTTTTTCTCAACAACAACCACCAGAAACCTGTGTTGACATCGAACAAGCTGCCGAAGGTAGTGGAGGTGAAAGTGATGGCTCTTGGGAAGAACCAGCGGTTCAAATGCTGCGAAGCGCAATGGCTACACAGCCAGAACCAGAACCAACTGAAGATACGCTACGTTCCGTTGTTATAACTGAATTAATGAGTTATTTAGAGGAACGACAACAAACCGATTGTGCAGATTATTTTGCGCTGCGGTTACAGGATATGTCGGCAACTGAAATCGAATCAGTTTTGAATTTGACCTCGAGGCAACGCGATTATTTACAACAGCGTTTTAAGTATCACTTGATTCGATTTGCTTTATTGCACCGCTGGGAACTAGTCCATGAATGGCTTGAAGCTGATTTAAGTACAAATTTGGGTTTGACACCTATTCAGTGGGAAAAGTTTATTGAAGAAATGGATCCGAAGCAACGGTCTTTACTCGAACTAAAGCAACAAAAAGAACCTGATGAAAAAATTGCCAAGTTGTGCGGGTTATCAATGGCACAATTGCAAAAGCGATGGTTTAAAATTCTTGAACAAGCCTGGGAAATTCGTAACTCTCTAGTGTCCGGATCGGGTGCATCTACTCATGAATAGTGACTCAGAATCCTTACAAAACCAGTTGTTTAGATGGTTAATGGCTAAGTATGCTATAGAATCAGAAAATACCTCGGTCAATTGTAAGGAAAATAACGGGGTCGAAAATATACCGAGTGCTGCGAATACTCCAATGGATTTGCAGCAACCGGAATGGACGCCCCAAACCTCTCAACTAGGAGAAATTCCTACTGTGCAAGAACGTTTCCAAGCCGTCCTTAAACGTCGGTTACAAATTCAAATACAAAACCATCCTCCGTTATTCCCTTGGGAAACCCAAATCCAAGAATATCCTGACTACGTAGACAATCCCTCAGTCGCGTTAGTTCCTTCGTGGGGATGGAGTCGTGGAGCATCTTTAACGCTCCCGATTGACTTACCAGAACGTGTATTTCAGCAATTGCTGGCTAGATGCCAAGAATTAGTTGCTTCTTCATTACCGTTAGGAGCAAAATTAGTGGCTGCTGTGGAAAGCTTATTTCCTAATGATGAGCAGGCAATTAATGATTTAGCTGGATTAGTGCTAAGAACTCCTTATCGTTCTGCTTCGACCATTGAAGCAATGCCTAATTTGGATGGTGATTACTTTGATCTTCAAAGTCGTCAGCAAATGGCCGTTTCATTGTTGGCAGCAAAACAACTGTTTGATAACTTAACATTACCTGTTTCTGCGACTAATCCAGTTGTAGAAAGAGAATGGTTAACTGATGTTGGTGCTATCAAACTTCATGTTGAGTACGTACAATACGGCGCCGAAGCAAAGCTTTGTGTTCGGGCTGATTTACCTACTCAAGGAAACATCAAAGTTGGTAATGCTAGCACAACTGCAATGGCTCAGTCTTCGAGTTCAGGTAACTTAAGTGTGGAAATACTTTGTGTTTCTCCACGTCAACCTTACACTCTCGAAGTAAAACTAACAGAAATCGACCAACAACCGTTGACATTTTTAATTCTTCCCACTATGTAGAAAATAATACTTACTGCTAGCACCAATATATTTAGATAGGCTCTTGTTGGTTTTCGAGTCAGGTGACGAAACCTAGTTTAAAGCGTATGCTTGGTATAAATAAGCGGTCATTAGAAAGGCACTAGTACATGTCGTATTTCGACGGTATAGTGCCTCTCCGGTCTACGGTCAACAGCATTTTATCCGGACAATGTATTAAGAGTTTATACTGACTACATTAGTATCCGTTGTCTACAAATGCATCGCTTAGTAATTACATCCACTAATTGCTTTATAACTAAAAAATGTTTACCAGGATACGACTTGGCGCCCCAAAACCTGAATGGAATTATTGGCGCAACGGGTTTAAAGCATCTGCAATCGAAGTAGAAAATTCAATTGCTTTAAGGGTGCTGGTGCTAGCAAATGTAATTGTGGGAATTATTGCAACGGATATAGCGGCAGAAACTCAATTATCTTTTTGGGCAGCACCGCTTTCGGTTGTGGGGGCAGCTTGGAGTTATAAAAGGCGCCAATATCGTAATGTATCGGTCAAATTTGGAATTGCGATCTTGATGTTAATAGCACTGGGTGCTTTCTTTGGTCGAATACTGGGGGAATTGAACGATACGCGATTAGTTTTGGCGCAGTTACTAGTACAACTCCAAGTACTCCACAGCTTTGATATGCCTAGGCGTAAAGACTTGGGGTATTCGATTGTTATTGGGATGATTTTGATAGGTGTAGCGGCAACATTAAGTCAAACTTTAGCGTTTGCACCAGTGTTGTTACTATTTTTAGCTATCGCTCTACCAACTTTAATATTCGATTACCGTTCAAGGCTAGGTATTACAAAGCCAATAGTTAATCGGGAGAAGACGAAGCAGAAAGATGTGGCTTCGTCTTTACCTTCTTACTTTTTGCTTTTTGGATTAATTTTAGTTATCGGTTTGGGAATATTTGCCGTATTACCGCGTTTTCCAGGCTATCAACTGCGAATGTTTCCAGTTAGTTCTAATATCGAAGTCAAAGGTAATTTTACTGGACGTAGCATTATTAATCCTGGTTACGTGCGCGCAGGTAATAGAAATGGTGGCGCCGCAAGTCCAGGTAGTGCAAATGCCCCAGGAGAAAACGGAGAACCTGGTAAGGTAGACTCAAGTTTTTACTACGGCTTTAATAGTCGCATGAATCAAAACCTGCGCGGTGAAATGACACCCAAAGTTGTAATGCGAGTGCGTTCACAAATTGAGGGGTTTTGGCGGGTATTGGCATTTGACCGCTACACTGGCTTTGGGTGGGAAATTTCCCGTAACGATAAAGTACAAACGATTCGACGTTCTCCTTGGTCTTATCAAATTTATATACCCAGACCTAACGCCGTTGGCACCACAAAAGAAGTAGTACAGACATATACAGTATTAGCTGATTTACCGAACTTAGTGCCAGCGATGGCGCATCCCAAGGAAATTTACTTTCCAACTCCGGTGATAGCGGTAGATACAGAAAATAGTTTACGGGCGCCTGTAGGTTTGTCAGATGGGTTAACATATACAGTTATTTCTGAAGTTCCACTGCGTGACAGGACTTTATTAAATAAAGCAGGGAATGATTATCCAGATAGCATTTCCAAACATTACTTACAAATTCCAGAAGCCATTCAAGAGAAAGTTCGCACTCGTACAGAAGAGATACTGGCGAACTACAATAAAAACCGTGTTGGCTTTGCAGATAAAAGTTTAGATTCAGCTTACGAAAAAGCGCTTTACTTAGCGCAGTATTTAAAACAAAACTACAAAGTCCCCGAAAACCCTTCGGAGTTTCCCTTTTTAGAGCAAAACGAAGATTTAGTCGAAGCGTTTTTATTTAAATATAAAGGTGGTTATCCTGACCACTTTTCTACAGTATTAACAATCATGCTACGCTCGATTGGTATTCCAGCGCGCTTAGTAGCAGGTTTTGGAGCAGGACAGTTCAACCCATTTACTGGTTTGTATATTGTTCGTAACACCGATTCTTACGCGATGACCGAAGTGTATTTTCCTAAATATGGATGGTTCGCGTTTGACCCAATACCTCAACATCCTTTAATTCCTCCTTCAATTGAAGAAACTCAAACATTTTCGGTACTTCAGCAGTTTTGGAAATGGGTGGCAGGGTGGTTGCCTTCTCCAGTGAGTGGTTTACTCAATATTTTGTTTGGGGGTATATTCTCATTTTTAGCTAGGACATTTGTTTGGTTCTTTGGTTTATTTACAAAAGGTTTTTTTGGGATAATCCAAGCATTCATAATTGCAACCACAACAGCTTTTGGTATTTGGTTATTATGGCAGCAATGGAAAGGATATCGGAACCGAAAAGCTCTTGACAAACTGCCACCAATGGAAAGTCTTTATCAACAGATGTTACAGTGGGTTGCTACGAGTGGTTTCAAGAAACATCCATCTCAAACACCACTAGAATATGCCCAAATATCCAAGACGCAACAACCAGCAGCGACATCAGAAGTTATTGATGAAATATGCTCATCTTATGTTAGTTGGCGTTATGGTGGTCAGGCGCCTAATTTACAATTGCTGAGAGAAAAATTCAACAAACTTAAAACAGTACAGAAACCTCAGAAACCGGGTTTCTTAGTTGATATATTGTAATCAAAATGACGATTTGGTTTAGAAACCGGGTTTCTGGTTTCTTTACAGCATCAAATAAACCAAATTTATTTGATGCTTTCCGTATCTACGGATATTGTATGTGTAACATTTGATAAACTAATAAATTTGACTTGAATATTTTCCTTACATTTTATTCGTAAGGTATTACCTGTATCTTTAGAGAGATTTTAATTCAATATTTATCGATTGAGATTGATAAAGATTTAAAAAAAACAATGATAATTAAAAAACAAGCATTTCGACGACAAAATAGCGTTGTAACTGCTATTTTTTACGGATAACATGAGAAATAGTATTTTGTAGAAACACAATTTATTCTTTAGTCCCGTATCGGTATTTACGCTTTTAAGGTAAATTCGATTCGGCATCCTGTATTGGGTGAAAAGAATATTGTGTTTGACCTCACACTGTGCATTGAATAAGTTTTTTATATGGACATTCAGCTAATCAACATAGGATTTGGCAATATTGTCTCTGCCAACCGGGTAGTTGCCATTGTCAGTCCAGAGTCAGCTCCGATAAAGCGTATCATTACCGATGCGCGTGACCGGGGTCAGCTGGTTGACGCCACTTATGGGCGCCGTACTAGGGCTGTAATCATTACAGATTCGAGTCACGTAATACTGTCAGCGATACAGCCAGAAACGGTAGCAAATCGTTTCGTAATTTCGCGCGAACATCAAGTAGTGGATAATTAATCAAAAATTTATGGGTGGGTTTAAATCCCTACCCCTAAAAAACATTTATCGGCAGTAACATGTGAATTAGAATAGTTTATCTGTCAACAAAGTTACAGATACTGAAGTTAGCTATCGTGTTAGGTTATACCCCTACTTTACACACGGCTAATGGATAATGTATATTGATTTATTCACAGGTTGAGCGGATGATGCAACTTTTATCCATCCAGAATAGTGCAACTACCTTTTCAAAGCTGTCTCAAGGCAAACTCATAGTCTTGACAGGTCCAAGTGGAGTTGGCAAAGGCACACTAATGCGGACGCTACTCCAGCGTCATCCAGAACTATACTATTCTGTTTCGGCGACTACGAGGGCACCTCGCCCAGGCGAAATAGATGGCAAACACTACCATTTTATCGAGCGTAGTAAGTTTGAACAACTAGTTACTCATGGAGAATTTTTGGAGTGGGCTGAGTTTGCCGGAAATTATTACGGTACTCCTAGACAAGCTGTACTTAACCAAATAAATGCAGGTAAGTGCGTAGTGCTAGAAATTGAATTAGAGGGAGCGCGTCAAATTCGCACTTCTTTTCCAGAAGCCAAGAGCATCTTTATTTTGCCTCCTTCGCTCGCCGAATTAGAAAATCGTATACGCGGTCGCGGTCAAGACCCCGAAGAAGCAATTAGGCGCCGTTTAAATCGTGCCCACGAAGAAATTCAAGCCGCAGACGAGTTTGACGTTCAAATTGTCAACGACGATTTTGAAGCTGCTTTACAGTCAATTGAAATTGCCCTGGATAGTTTCGCCAATTGTAAAGAATAACGTCGGCACCTGATATCAAACAGAAACCGGGCTTCTTTAAGAAGCCCGGTTTCTTTGTAGAGACGTGATTAATCACACCTGTACGAATTTATCCAGTTATACTTTGGAGAACTCCCAAGTTACTGGTTAGGAAGTAAGCAACAACGGCGCCACCAATACCACCAATAAGAAACGCGCTACTATAGTTATTCCAACCTTCTTTTGAGGTAAATGCATCGGGTGGATTTGGAACTGTTACGCTTCCGAGTGCTGGTTTAGGGTTGCTGTTAGCGTACAACGCTATAGCACCAGTCGAGATTACGATTAAACCAATAGCTGCCAGTAAACCAGCTAAATTAGCGTTTGGGGTATTACGCAGTGGACCTAATTTAGCAAACGGGCCAAAAATAAAGTACCCATGTGCCATACCAACCTCTAGTCCACGACGGAAAGGTGTAAGACCTTGGCGATAAGCGGGTAAGTTATTGATGTACCACTTACTCAAGGGAGAAGCATTAATTGGTGTGTCGAGATTGCCTTGCATCGGGTCGCGTTCTGCGGGGAAAACGACCTCACGGTTCCTAGGGTCGCTAGGATTATTTTTTGATGCGTCTACTGCTTGTACCATATTTTATCTTTGCCTCATCTAAGTGAATTGAAATTTTGGCAGGATTTTATCTTCAATGATAAATGTAGCCGAGTACTATAAAGTAACTTCTGTTTAAAAAACTTAATAAGCGCTACAAATCGATTCATTAATTTTTATTAAAATACTCTAAAGATAATCAAAAAAAACTCATAATTTGACACCTTGGTAAAAGCATGATATAAGCAATAATCTTTTTGCAAAACGATTATGTAGATAAAAAATAAAAGCGACAGTTAAGAGTTAGAAATAAATATCTAACTCTTAGCTGTCATAACTTTTAAACAATTATGTTTACTTTTTATACCCCATAACTAATAGTTACCTGGGCATTGGGTGGAAAAGCAGGTCTGGGAAAATGAGATTAAATACAATCAACAGTACAGCTTGTGCAATCAATAAAGCAAACAGCGTGACTGGCGCAAGGGATAAATATCTAAGAAGACCATTTTGCATGAGTAAAGCTCCAAAAGTATTTCCACTTAATTCGTTTCTCTAATTATTTTCTCTAATTAATAGAGACCTTAATTGAGAGCGCGCTTCCACATAATTAAATGTGGAAGTATAGTTTATCACTCGTAAGTTTAACTAGCGTGGAGAAATGGGGATTTCTGTATCCTTAGCTGTTAACTCACCGCTCGTAAGCTCCTTAATTGCAGCAAGAGGCCATGTAAAACCACTTAGCATAATTGGCAGAGCCAAAGGAACATCAATAACGACTTCCTTCATTTCTGAGTTTGGAAGCTTATGCACAGCATTAAGGTAAGCACGACCAACCCAGCCGATCCAACCAGCGATATACAGGAACAGGATGCTAGGAATAATGAAATCACCTGCGTGGTCGAGGCCCCCATCTACAATTAAGTGAGGCAGACCTTCAGGACCACATAGTGCTTGTGAATAGCGTTCAAAACGCTTCGCACCAGAGTTTGGGTCGGCAGTAGTATTTCTCGCAGCTTCCGCGCGTGCTTGGAAGGCTGGAGACTGACTGCAAGGTACTAGGTCAGCTCCTAATGCCAAGGTTGGCGGGGTGAAGCTGAACCATAAACATAGGGCTAGAAAGAGAGCAAACAAGCGTTGCATGAAATTGTTTCCTTTTATTACGAAACAAAAAGTTCCTTGTACAAAACGAAGCGGCCTGTACAATTTTTATTTGCCTAACTAGCATGTCATCATAATCTGTGGCGGTAAAGCGAGTAAAGTTGAAGTAAATAAAAGTTAAAGCTTCGCAAACAAAAGTTAATATTTAGGGTAGGGGGCGGGTTCACCTAAATCTTCGCTATTAACCGAAATATAACTAAACCCGCCCGTACAGGAGTTAGGGGGTAGGGGGCGGGTTCACCTAAATCTTCGCTATTAACCAAAATATAACTAAACCCGCCCGTACAGGAGTTAGGAGTATTGAGTTATGGCGACTGTGTTGGCGATTGAGACAAGCTGTGATGAGACGGCAGTGGCTATTGTCTGTGGACGTGAGGTTAAAAGTAGTATCATTTCTTCACAAATTCCTGTGCATCGGCAATATGGTGGAGTTGTACCAGAAGTTGCTTCACGCGCGCATTTGGAAATTATTAACGACATCATTACACAAGCAATGGTAGATGCCCAACTTGGTTGGGAAGAAATTGATGGAATTGCAGCAACTTGCGCTCCGGGTTTAGTGGGAGCGCTGTTGGTGGGGATGACGGCAGGTAAGACGCTGGCGATGCTTTATTCTAAGCCGTTTTTGGGTGTTCATCACTTGGAGGGGCATATTTACGCGACTTATTTAAGTGAGCCTTCTTTAAAACCGCCTTTTTTGAGTTTGCTAGTTTCGGGGGGTCACACGAGTTTAATTCATGTGCAGGAATGCGGCGCCTACAAGACGTTGGGTGAGACTCGTGATGATGCTGCTGGGGAAGCTTTTGATAAGGTGGCTAGGCTATTAAAGCTTGGTTATCCTGGTGGTCCTGCTATTGACCGCATAGCTTCTCAAGGTAATAGTAAGGCGTTTATGTTTCCGGAAGGAAGAGTTTCTTTACCTAATGGTGGCTATCATCCCTATGATGCTAGTTTTAGTGGGTTAAAAACGGCTGTGTTACGTCTTGTGCAGCAGATAGAGCAAACTGGCGCCTCTATACCTGTAGAAGATATTGCCGCTAGTTTTCAAGCAACTGTGGCACAGGCTTTAACTAAGCGTGCTGTTAGGTGTGCCCTTGATTATGAGCTTGATACAATTGCTGTTGGTGGTGGTGTTGCTGCTAATAGTGCGTTGAGAAAGACACTTACAGCGGCTTGTGCTGAAAATAATCTACGTGTGTTATTTCCACCGTTGAAGTTTTGTACTGATAATGCTGCGATGATTGGATGTGCTGCTTCTGAACATCTGGCTTTGGGGAATACTTCGTCTTTGTCGTTAGGGGTTCATTCTAGGCTTGCGTTGAGTGAAGTGATGAAGTTGTATTGAGGTCAACCAGAAATTGGTAGCGTCACGCACCCGAAGAATGTTGGGCTACTAGCCTGCGAATTTCGTTACTTACGGCATCTGGTTGTTCTAACATTGCTAGATGTCCACAGTTGGGTATTTCTATGACGTTATCGCCGCTATATTGAAATGAGGAATGGAAGCTGGCTAGGTGACGCACGTACTTTGGTTCCATGACTTTATCTTCGGCGCCTGTAAGGAAGTAAACTGGTTGCACAAGTTGGGCTACTAGTTGAGGCAATGTATTTACTTCTTCTTCTGTTGTAGATTCAAGCAGTGTCCCTAATGCCGCTTCTGGATCTGCTACAACAAAATCGATTACTCGCTGCCTTGCCCAGTGTCTATCCAAGGGACGCGCTACACTGGTTCTGGAAAATAACAAATCGATTAATGGCACTTGAGAAAGCCAACGAGGACGTACTTGTAAAAATTTTTGCCCTGCTGATCGAAATTGCTCGAATGCTTCTTTTAAGTAAATTCCACCACCCGAATTGATACAAATAACACCTTTGATTGTGTCAGGAAGTTTTGCCGCAGCCCAAAGCGCGATTGTTCCTCCTAACGAATGACCAACCAACCAAGCGCTTTTAATTTGAAGTTTTTGTAAAAGAGTTATTAAATCTTGAGCATAAGCTGCCGGAGTATAAAGTGATTCAAAAGGATGTGTAACATCACTACTATAATCACTGCCATAATTGGGAGTTAGGTTTGACGAAGTAACTAATTCACGAGCGTTTTTGCTATGTGTAGACGCTTGTGATTCGCCAAAACCTCTAAGGTCATAAGATAAACACTGAATATCAACCCCGATACGAGAAATTATAGGCTGCCAGTATCCACGACTATTTAGCCAACCGTGGATAAAAACTATAGTGTCGGGGAATGACGTAGGTTTTGAGAACTCGTATGCGTGTAATACGCTTCTAATTTCTATGGTTGCCATACCTCTATGGTACAGTAGCGCTCGTGAGCGTGTAACTGAATATGAATTTACAAGGGTAATTGGAGAAAGTTTAAGCGTATAAATTAAAATTATTTACCTGCCAAGTAATCTCGTTCGCACCCCTTCTGCAATTTTATGACCTAAGTACTCAGGTATCAAACTTTCGTTAGGACCGAGTAAGTAAAGAATTAGACGAGTACGTCCACGCCATACTAGTAAATTAGCATTCACGACTAACAGGTCTTCTTGCCATATGGCGTACATGACTTTGTAAAATAAACCTGGTTGATTGTCTGCTTCGATTACTAATGCAGGCAGGTGAAACACTGGGTCTACATAAAACTCCGTCTGGACTTGCTCTAAACCAGCATCTAAATTAAATTCCACCGCTAGCATTTCTTCGACTTCAAACCGACCACCTAATGCTTCGCGTATTGCACGGCAAACGTTTTCAGCGGTTTTATCGGTCAGCGATTTACTTCCACGCGATACTATCAGCTTCATAAAAACTAGCATCGGTGGTTTGATTTGACCGTATAACGAAAGTGAATGGATTGTTAGTCCATAAGCTGCTAGTACACCAAAAATATCGCTGAGAAGGAATGATTGATTCCTGTAAGCAAAATGCAAAGCGCTTTTACTTCCCTCGGTTTTCAATTCAATAACGGCACGTCTAGTTTTATATAAGCGGTAAGCTAGACGTAAATTTTGCAGTTGAATTTCGCTGCTCACAAATTGCTCGTAAAACTGGGGAAACGCTCGATTAAAGCGTTTGAGAAGTTCTAGGGTAGAAGTTTTTAATCCAGTTGGCATTATAAGTTTTTGGTAGTAAGTAGTAATTAACAGGCATCGAACCGAAAAATAAGACCTTAAAAGTACAGCAATATTATCCGGAGTCTTGCAACAAAGTGCTACAGTTGAAATTGATTGATTTGAAATAAGCTTTGAAAATGGTAAAGGTTAATTCGATATGCGATTCATTGCACTTAACATCAGTTTAAGTGTGACACGTCCTATTCTGTTACCCACCATAAACAAGCTTATCAAGATTCATGAGAGTGGAAACTCCCTCAGTTATACTACCCGAACCACCTGGCAATGGGTTTTTGGAAAACTTGGTTTAGTACGTCGGAGACTGCGGCAACCCGCACTACTCCCTTTGAAGAGCAAATTATGGATGCAAACGGTAAGTCCATTCCCAATGGCGCCACCGATGCTTCCAAAGCAGAAACTCGTATTGTTTTTAGTACCGAGCGCGACATTGACCTTTACGAACTCGAAGAACTTTGTGATGCGGTTGGTTGGTCACGTCGTCCTTTACGAAAAGTCAAAAAAGCTATTGAGCATAGTTTTCTCGTTGCCTCAATGTGGCAGGTTCGAGGAAACCAACGGCGCCTAATTGGTTTTGCCCGCGCAACCTCAGACCACGCATTTAACGCCACAATATGGGATGTGGTCGTTCATCCAGACTACCAAGGTAAAGGCTTGGGTAAGGCACTGATGAAATATGTACTCAAAAAACTTAGAAGCGAAGAAATTAGCAACGTCACACTCTTTGCTGACCCCCATGTTGTTGATTTTTATCGTGGCTTAGGTTTTATGCCTGACCCCGAAGGTATTAAGGGTATGTTTTGGTATCCTCAGTAAAGTCATGTAGTATGCTTACTTAGTACAAAAATGACACGTAAAAGTAGAAGAAAATAAAAATAATATTTTTCTTGTAAAATAGCGGCTTGTATGCTAACTTTATTGAAGTTGGATAACTCGTTCATCGAGAAAGCAACTTGAGTAAAAAACGGGATGTAGCGCAGCTTGGTAGCGCGCCTGCTTTGGGAGCAGGATGCCGCAGGTTCGAATCCTGTCATCCCGATACTATATTATCTATAAACCCAGATTAATTAATTAATCTTGGGTTTTTTAGTATGAGTGATTAAAAAATAAAATTTAATCTAAGTTTAATTGTTTTAAATGCTCTTGACTCAGAGTTTTTACTTGCCTAGGATGTGTAGTTGTTTGAATTCGTATTCAAACATTTAGAGCGCGTGCAAAATTTAATAACCTTCCTAAAATAAGACACCACGTTCTTATTGACGAGTTAATAGCCGACACGAAATGAGTGAAAACCGAAGTAAAAATTTATGACTTAAAACAATTGCAAGTTATTTTACACGGAACGATTCATTTTATGGCGCCGTCGAATATAACAGATAAAGACAATTACATTGCATCCTTTGAGCGCTCTTTCGGTGAAAACCAGATTTTCATCGTTTGAACGTGTCAGTTCCACACGCATTGCTAGATATATAGTCAATGCTTATGGAGTACAACCAATGCTTAAAAAAAATAGTGCTATTAGTTGGCTAAGACGGTAGTATAGCTAGAACTACTAAAACTATTTACCGCTCAACCAAACTAAAGTCTCGGCTTGATAAAAGTTTTAATGTGTTAGGAGAGGTTATGAAATCATTGATTCGCTGGGGCACAACATTAGGTATAGTCGGAAGTACTGTATTAACAACAGTATTAGGTGGTTTCATCCCAGCGTTTGCGTTATCAGAGCAACAAATTAAAGAAAAATTGGATGCTGTACCAGTTTGGATGATTACTAACCCTCAAGGTTTGCCACTTAGTCGTCAGCTACCTGCTGCTTCGGACGGCAAAAAAGCACCTGCTGGTTCGGTGACAGGAGTTTACATGAGTAAAACAGAAGCTCAAGCTTTTATTAAAGAACTGCAAGGTGTCAAAAACCCTGACCCCAAAATGGCAGAAATGTTAAAAAGCTTGCAGGCAACAGCAGTACCTTTAGGCAGCATTTATCAGCAATTACAGCAAACAAAGAACCAAAATGAGCGCTTGCAGTTTGCTTTTAAACCAGTTGACCAAGAAATTAAGGGAGCTATGGACTTGCTCCGTGCTAGTGGTCAAGATGTCAAACAGTTTAGAAGCGTACCTGTGTTTATGGTACGATTTGCACCCGACAAAGGATATGTTCCGATTCAACTCGGTCAAAACAAACAAGAGTATTTTCCACTGTTTATGAGTAAGCAAGATGCTTTGGCTTTGCTAAATCAAGTTAAGCCAAAGTTTCCTAAAGCTGACATCCAAGTCGTTGATGTCGATGGTGTACTCAAAACAATGCAAGATAAAAACGACAAATGGCTTGAGCAAGTAGTATTCTTCCCATCCCCAGAAGCACGGGAATACATTCGTACATTATCTAGCAACAACCCACAGCAAAAACCAAACCAACAACCAGCTAATCGTCCAGCTCCCAAAAAGTAAGATGATATCGAGATAGGGTAATTCCCTGTCTCCACATCTCCCCTTATGTTATGCCTGAATATCCTTACTCAATTTCTGGTTTACAACTTTGGCAATGGCGTATTGAAGCAATTGCAGATGCCGTTCAGCATGACGTAGAAGTTGCAGAAGTAGATTGGTTACTCAGGGGAATTACAGCGTTAGATGGTTTAGCATTACGTTTAGGGTCATACAAAGACCAAGCTCAAATCAACATCAAGTTGAATATTGAAGAATTAGATGCATTATGGCAAAAACGTTTAAAAGAACGTTTGCCTGTGCAGTATATTGCTTCATCTCAACCTTGGCGCCAGTTTGAGCTATCCGTATCACCCTCAGTTTTAATACCAAGACCAGAAACAGAGTATTTAATTGATTTAGCAATTGGCGCGGTCAAAAATAGTAACATTCTTCAATTTGGGAATTGGGCAGATTTGGGAACCGGAAGCGGCGCCATTGCTATTGGACTTGCAGATGCTTTTACGCAAGCAACTATTCATGCTGTTGATATCAGTCCCGAAGCTCTTAAAATAGCTTCATCAAATGCTCGTAATTTAGGCTTATCTGAACGTATAAAATTTTATCAGGGTAAATGGTGGGAACCTTTAGCTTTATTCAAAGGTAAATTTAGCGGTATGGTTTCCAATCCACCATATATTCCCACAAGTACTGTACTGACTTTACAACCAGAAGTTGTGAATCATGAGCCACATTTAGCATTAGATGGTGGAACTGATGGTTTAGATTGTATCCGTCAATTAATTACATCATCACCAGAATATTTACAACCTGGTGGAGTCTGGTTAATTGAAATGATGGCAGGACAAGCAGATACTGTTTTTCAACTTTTACAAAACCACGGTAGTTATTGCAATATAGAAATTCATAGTGATTTTGCTGGGATTGAAAGATTCGCTGTTGCTTATAATAAGGGGCGGGTTTAGCTAAATTTTTATTATTAAGTAGGATATGGGTTAACCCGCCCTTACAATAGGTGTGATATCGCCCTTACAATAGGTGTGATATCCGCCCTTACAATAGGTGAGATATCCCGCCCTTACACAAAATGTATGCCTCAAGTTTCAATGGATGCGCTGATTGATGGAGCGCGTAAAGGTTTACTAGTCAGCTTTCCTACTGATACTGTTCCAGCACTTGCAGCAAAACCAGAAAATGCTGATTTGATTTACATAGCAAAACAACGCAGTTTAGATAAACCTTTAATTTTAATGGCAGCAAGTCCATCTGAATTGTGGAATTTTGTAGATGGTAGTAAATCTGAATTGGAAATTTGGCGCCAAGTCGCAGCTAAATATTTGCCTGGTGCATTAACAATGGTGTTACCAACGGAAGCACTTGTTGCAAAAACAATGAATCCGAATGACCCTACAACAATTGGTGTACGGGTGCCAGCAAGTGAAATCGCGTGTTCAATTTTGGCACAAACTGGCCCTTTAGCTACTACAAGCGCTAACCTATCTGGTCAAAGTGCTTTGCTAACTATGACAGAAATTGCTAAACAGTTTCCACAAGTGCTTACACTCTCCGATAGTCAATGCCAAGATACTGCTGCCATTGGAGTACCTTCAACCGTCATAAAATGGAATGGTAATAATTGGGATATTTTGCGACAAGGTGCCTTAAAATTTATAAGCTAAGAAACCGAAACCTGGTTTCTACACATTCATTGTCGCAGACAAATCCTAATTTTAATCACAATATTTCAACAAAGAAACCTGGTTTCTAGGATTTTATTTTAAGTTAATGACAGCAAATTATGAATTGGAACAATTGGATATATTTAGCGGTAGGACTATTAATTGGCGCCGGATGGAGCAGTTTGTTTGCTAACACAAAATCTAGGTCAATTGTATTAGAAAATTCGCATCAAGACGAAGTAAACGAACTGCGAAACCAAATTAAGCATCTTTACTTAGCATATAGTCTTGCAACTGAGATGAGCCAGTTTAAAGCAGGTTTTTTAGCACGCACAACACACGTATTGCGTTCACCGTTAAACGGTTTAATTGGTTTGCATCAGTTGATTTTGTCTGATTTATGTGAAAGTCCAGAAGAAGAACGCCAATTTATCGCTGATGCTCATGAACGAGCGTTAAAATTGCTAAAGTTGATTGATGAAATTCTCAATGTTGCCCGTGCAGAACGCGGTACTAATTGTCTACATATGCAGCCACAATCTTTGAATGAACTCTTACAGGAAGTTCATGATTTGATATATATGTTGGCAGAAAATCGCAATTATCCATTTAAAATTTCATTGCCCGACCCAGAAGTATACGTGTTGACAGATATTAAATGGCTACGGCAAGTACTAATAATTTTAATCGAGACTGCAATTGCTCAAATGGAAGTACAAATGGAAGAAGGCAGTATTTCTGTATCTATTTCAGGCGCCGATACAAACAAATATACTTACCTTTGGTTAGACGTACCAGCTTATGCGTTTCCAAGCAGTGAAGTCGTAAATCTAATGAATATTAAAACTCAAGAAAACTTGAAAGAACTCGAAGACAACCCAATATCACCAGGTATGAAATTACTACTAGCCATAACTATACTTGAAGTATTAGGAGGCAAGCTTGAAGTTGTTCCATACCCAGACAACACACAATCACAACCAACAACGAGATTGCAAATTTCTATCCCCCTAGGACCTCTTGAAACTGCATCGATGATTGCAGCGAGTTAAAGTGAGATTGATTGTATATAACCATTGTGGTTGTAGAATTTTTCTCAAACCCAATTTTTTCGTAAAACCCCTGTCGATGAGTTGTCATTAAGTATGTACGCTCAACTTGATTGACTTTGGGGTGACTCAAAACAGTTTCTACTAACTTGCTACCAAGTCCTTGAGAACGGTAATCAGGATGAATTACAACGTCCCAAATTGTAGCTCTATATATACCGTCACTTGTTGCCCTTGCAAAACCTATCAATCTTTCCCTATCTTTAACTGTTATCACAGGTTCACTATTAGCGACTGCGATACTTAAATCCTCAGTGCTGCGCTCAGATGCCCAAAATGCCGCAATTTTAAATAATTCGCGCAATTGCTCTAAGTCTACATCTGACTTGCGCGAGCTAAATTGAATGTGAGCATTACTCATATTGATAATACCAAATTCACAATTTTTACTTAATTTACTTACTTTTATTCTGCGAAATGTTTCACAGAACACATTTATGACTACTATTGTAATGATTTATATAAAAAAAGATTACAGTATGTTAAGGTTTGATAACAAGAAACCGGGTTTCTAAGCAAAATCTTCATTTTTATTACAATATTTGACAAAGAAACCCGGTTTCTACTGAAAAATCCACTTCCATAAAGGATGTGTGGCACCTTGTTCTCGAATTAGAAAGAGTTGTTTTTCGAGACGTTCTCTATCGCGTTGAGGTAAACCAAATAAAATATTTCGACTTTGCCAGACCAGTACAGATGTTGTCATGCCGATACAAAATGCTAAACCGAGGGTAGCTAGTGGGTGGAAGTAAAGACCGTAGCGCACAGCCACCCATGTGAAATACTGGCGCCATAAAGCAATTTCTCCACGTAAATTCCATAAACAGATAGGAGCAATAAAAATCCACAGAAAACCAACAAATAACCACCGAGCATAAACTGTAAGTCTGTGTAATTTCTGAACTTGTGCATTAAAAATAGGGTCTTTGTCTAGATTTTCCATGAAATCAGGAATTGAAAATATAAGTAAAATTGGAAGAAGCAGGGGGATACCTTATATCTTGCACCATTGTCAACAAGCTCAAAGAAACCGGGCTTATTTACGAAAAACTAGGGGTACGCGCGCAAAATATTTCTCAAGAAGCCCGGTTTCTCGGACTGGTGCAAGATGTGAGATACCCTGCTGTCTTTATTTATTGATGTTCAGGTTGCAACTGATTCGGTATTTGGGGGAGGGGCGCTTTTTTCGCTTCGTTGTCTCCACCAAGCAAGTAAAGTGCTTGCGATAAAGATGCTGGAATAAGCACCCATAGTAAAGCCAACAATCAAAGACAAAGAAAAGATTTTGAGTGTTTCTCCACCAAATAAGAAGATAGCGAACAGCGTTAACAACGTTGTGAAAGTGGTATTAATCGAGCGTGCGAGGGTTTGGTCTACTGCGTCATCAACAATTTCGGCGATGGGGCGCCCTTTTTCAATTTGCGCTGTTTCTCGAATTCGGTCGTAAATTACCACAGTGTCGTTAACTGAGAAACCAACAATTGTCAGCAGGGCAACAACAAATAAGCTGTCTACCTCAATACCAAAAAAACCTAGTATTGAGAATACACCGAGTGTAATTAATACATCGTGAAACAGAGCAACAATTGCAAATACAGCATAATCCCACTGAAAACGGAATCTTAAGTAAACTAATATACCAATAAGTGACAAAAATAGAGCAGTTAAACCAGAGGTAAATAGCTCTCGTCCAAGAGTGGGACCTACGGTGTCAATTGACTTCTTTTCTGGGTTAAAGGCGCCGATTTTTTCAGAGAGTGCGTTTTCGAGTTGAGTGCGCTGTTCAGGACTTAAGTCTTTGGAGCGAATTGAGATACCGTTCTCTTTTCTTGTTTCTTTATCGGTAACAAGCTGAATACTCGCGTCGCCGAGTCCTTGGGATTTAGCGATATCACGTACAGCGTTGATATCGATTGGCTTATCACAGTTTCCAGGTTGTGTGCAGTCTCTTTCTAACTGTAAGCGTGTACCACCAATAAAATCTAAACCAGGACGTAGAGGCGCCTTAATTTGAGGGTTAAACGTGGAAATTACCATCGAGATAATACCGATGATAAGTAAAGCAGAAGAAATACTCCACCATATAGAGCGGGTTTTATTTACAGCTAGTTTCATCGTGCTGCCTCCACTTTTTTAGCTGGCGCCAAGTTAGGACAAAAATATTCTGGTTTCTTCAATGCGGGAATTCCTATCGCCAAAAACATGAAAGTGCGACTACATGTAACTGCTGTAAACATACTAACCAGTACTCCTATACTTAAGGTTACAGCAAAGCCTTTGACTAAACCGGAACCAAAAATAAACAGGAAGAAGCAGGCAATCCAGGTTGTGACATTACCATCTAAAATACTGGAAAAAGCTCGATAAAAGCCTGATTCAACAGAACGGTACAAAGTTTTACCTGCCTGCAATTCTTCGCGCGTCCGTTCAAAAATTAAAACGTTGGCATCAACTGCCATCCCAATGCTGAGAACAAAGCCAGCGATACCAGGTAATGTTATCGTCACCTGCAACAAACCAAAAGCAGCCCAGGAAAGTAAAGCGTAAATGATTAATGCGATATCCGCTAAAATACCTGGTAGTCTATAGTACACTGCCATAAATACTAGTACAAGAGTTAGACCACCAATACCAGCATAAATACTGCTTTGAATACTGTCTTTACCAAGGGTGGCGCCGACGGTGCGGTTTTCGACGATTGCCACAGGAACAGGGAGGGCGCCGCCGCGTAACTGAATACCTAAGCCACTAGCTTCTTGGGCAGTAAAATTACCAGTAATTACCGCATTACCTCCGGTAATACCTGTAGCAGCAAATTGGGCGCCGACACTTGGAAAGCTAATAAGTTCATTATCAAGAAAAATACCAATACTTCTTCCAGTACCAGCGAGTTCCTTAGTTATTTGGGCAAATAAATCGCCACCTTGTTGATTAAAACTGATTGCGACTTCCCAGGCAGTGCTTTGGGTAGGTGTACCTTGGGCATCTTTGAGAAATTTACCGCTAAGTGGAGGATTAGTACTTTCAAATAATTCTGCTATAGCTTGATTATTTTTTTGTAAATCTTCTTCAATTTTAGCGATTGCTGAAGAATCTTTGCCTTTACGTGCCTGGTCAAGCTTTGCCTTTAACTCGCTGCGTGAGGCGAAAAACACAGGAAGTTGGGTTTCTGTACCTGGTTTTTGCTTGCGAAACTCTAACTGAGCAGTTCCACCCAAAACTTTTTCGGCTTGTTCAGGGTCTTTAACACCAGGGAGTTGTACTAAAATTTTGTCACTGCCGGCTTGTTGAACTACAGCTTCAGAAACACCTAAACCGTTAATGCGTCCTTCAATGATTTTGAGAACGGCTTCCATTTCACGTTCAGTGATTGTTTTAATTTCCGGTGTAGTCTTTACTTGAATAGTAAGTTGGGAACCTCCTTGTAAATCGAGACCAAGGGGTACACGTAAACCAGGAGTGGCAATCACCGCGATGGCGGCAATTACCATAACAATAATTAGGGCTAATAGCGATTGCTGTCTTTGCTGCATACCATAACGGGAGTGCGGACACACGCTATGATAACGCTTCTTTTACCAGTAATAAATGTAGAGACCGGATTAAGCCGATCTCTACAAGGGTATTTTTATACCCGCAATGTCATCATTTTTTCGACGGCTTCGACAATTTGTTCTGGTTGCACGATAGTTAAACGTTCTAAGGCGCCATTATAAGGAGTTGGAATATCCTGCGAAGACAGTCGTAGTACTGGTGCATCCAATTCGTCAAACAAGCGGTCATTAATAGAAGCAGTTAACTCGGCGCCAATACCACCAGTTCGCATACACTCTTCCACAATAATTACACGGTGGGTTTTGCGTATAGAAGCGCCAATGGTATCAAAATCTAAGGGTTTGAGCGAAATTAAATCAATGACTTCGGGGTCAAAGCCTTGTTTTTCTATATTCTTCACGGCTTGCATAACGTGGTGACGCATCCGTGAGTACGTTAGTATTGTGACATCTTTACCAGGGCGTACAACTTCAGCTTTATCGAGTGGCAGTACGTATTCTTGTTCGGGTAGGTCTTCTTTTAAGTTATAAAGCAGTACATGTTCAAAAAACAGTACTGGATTATTATCACGAATAGCAGCTTTTAGAAGTCCTTTTGCGTTTTTTGGAGTTGAGCAAGCGACAATTTTCAAACCGGGAACAGCTTGAAAGTAAGCTTCGAGACGCTGTGAGTGTTCTGCTCCTAGTTGGCGTCCAACACCACCAGGCCCACGAATTACCATTGGGATTTTGAAATTACCACCACTCGTGTAGCGTAACATCCCAGCGTTATTAGAAATTTGGTTGAACGCAAGGAGCAGAAATCCCATGTTCATACCCTCGATGATAGGACGTAAACCCGTCATCGCGGCGCCGACTGCGATACCAGTAAAACTGTTTTCAGCAATGGGAGTATCTAGAACGCGCAAATCACCATACTTTTTGTACAGGTCTTTTGTTACTTTATAAGAGCCTCCGTAGTGTCCTACGTCCTCTCCAAGTACAAATACAGTGTTATCACGCGCCATTTCCTCATCAATGGCTTCCCGCAGAGCGTTGAAGAATAATGTTTCTGCCATTAGACCTAAAATACAACTAAAGTTAATTGAATATTATCGCGCTTGGGGAGCAATTACCGTAACAATTGCATGAGTTGATATATGCCATTGTATATATTGCCCATTGTGGAGCGGGCAAGGATGCCCGCCCCTAACTCACATCTTGCACGCCTGCCTAGAAACCGGGCTTCTTGACAAAAACTTTGCTATAAAACGTTGATTTTTCGTACAGAAGCCCGGTTTCTTTAAGCTTATTGAGAATGTTGCAAGATGTGAGCTAACTTGTTTATATGGAACGGGGCATTCTTAAAGCCCATCCCACAAGATGATCTTTACAAAAAACCTATTAACCTTGGAAGGCTGTATATTTGCCGCCTAGTCCTTAATCTTACAAGCACTGACTAATCTCAAAGAAACCCGGTTTCTTCATCACTAAGCACAACAATCTTCAACAGAAACGAAAGAAACTGGGTTTCTAAACAGCAGAGGTGTATATGCCAGCGTGATAACCTTCATTCAGAATGTAAAGTTTTTAGAACTTTACCACTGGCATCATTGATTTTGTGCAAATAAATATAGTATAATTGAACTAAATGAAGCTAAGAAACAGTTTTTATGGGATATTTTGTCAGGAAGCATGAAAAAATTAGCGCTATTATTTAAAAGATGTTACCGCAAAAATTTTAGTATCAATTAATACTTAGCCTTGATGTAGAGTAGAGTAAAAAGCAATGTTAGAAAAACTCATAAAATACTTTGTTTACGCGACAAAAGGAAATATTACGAAAACACAATTAATCAAGTTTTTGTATCTTGCTGATTTGTACTCTGTTAAATGGACAGGTAATCAGCTTACGGAACTTGATTGGTATTATTATAGCTTCGGTCCTTGGCATGAAGATATAGACACAGCTTTAAATAAAATGAATGGGAAAGAAGTTTCAATAGAGCGAGAGGTAAATGCAACTTTAATTAGGTTGGGTATCCAAGCAAGTAATGTTGATGATTTACAACTACCTGTAAGTCTAAAGTTAGTCCTTGATAATATTAGAAGAGAGTGGGCTGGTTCTGAAAAGCTTCCGCAGTTATTAGATTATGTATATAATACGGCTCCAATGCTTGAGGTTAAACAAAAGCATCAGCCGGAAGAAAAGGTTAAGCTTAATTTACAAGCAGAAAGAGAAAAATTAATAAGTGAGTTAAGTTAGGATTATCAAGTGGCAGGACAGAAACCAAGACAGGGCTGGATATATTTTATAAATCCCTACCGATTATCTCTTCGTTGTAAGCTCGGTCATATTCATATTTATAATTTGAATGAACCGGGTGAGATTTCATGTAAAACTAGTTCTTGCACGCAAATAATAAACTCTAGTAGGGTGTTTCGAGGGGAACACCCTTATATTATTTGGACGTGTGATAGTTTTTAAGATGATTGTAGTTATATAGAGACTTTTACTGTTATTCCCTTAACTTCCAGTACAAGAGAAATGGATAAAGGTTTACCAACAGCTTATCCTATTAATGCAACTAGTAAAAATGGTCTGAATAAACAGTCTTTTGCCTTGGCTCATCAAATTTGTACTGTTGAGGCTAATTGTTTTAAAGAGAAAAATGGAGATTGGTTAGCCCGTATTGGGCAAATAGATAAGCCTGATAAAGAAGCTATAGATGAACGTTTAAAATATTTATTTAATATTCAAGAAGAACCAAGTAATGATTGGTTTGTTAATAATGCATCTCCAGAGCTATTAAAGAAAGTATTTAATTATTTATCCGAGGATATAAAACAATCTGCTTTAGAAGAACTAATTGATGACTTAGATTTTTAAATTGTCGCAAAAAAAATTAACATACTGGCAACGGATGTAACGGATGGTTAACTCTTCTATCCGTTACATCCGCTTTATCCGTTGCCAGCGTTATTTATCACATCCACAGCCAGTGTGACCGCAACCTTTACCATCTTGATGACCATTTGCACAAGCTTCGCCGCAGTAAGGTTTGCCTTCTTTCATCACAGCACTGGATAGGGAAACTATGCAAAGGCAAGATTCACAAGCGCATTTCATTTGAGTAACAGTCGTCATAGCTAGCACCCTTATGTATGGTGTACATTTATCATATTACCATAGTTGAACAGTTATTCAAGTGTTGCATAAAAAAAGTTATAGTTTCTTTATGTTCGGCAATATGAACATTCTTCAAGATGTGGGATGCTATGTTGTGGAATGGGCATCCTTGCCCGTTCCAGGCAGGCGGGCAAGGATGCCCACCCCACAAGAGGGAAATTTTGAATTTTTTTTATTGGATGTTATTAGCTTTAATGCTATGTTTATTCACCACAGGGACATAGAGTACACAGAGAGAAGAGTTAAGAGAGTTAAAATTAGGCGCCTACTCCCCAAATTTAATGACACAGACCAGATTATTGCATTTTGTAAAATATTATTTTTTATTTTAGGTATTTTAAGATATGATACTTGGCTTTGTGCTTTTGCCTAAAACATGCAAATTTTAACTTTAGAAACCCTCTGTTCAGAAGCAGAAATATTTTCAGTTGCAGAGTCTCAACATCCAGAACCTGTGCTTTATGGTGTTACAGATGGTAAAGCTATTGGCACGTATCTGGAACAAAAGTTTAAACTTTATCTCAAACAACAATATGATTTTGTGCAGGGAAATTCAGCAAGCGGTATAGATTTTCCGGGACTCCTTGTTGATGTTAAGGTTACAAGTATTAGGCAACCACAATCATCCTGTCCATTTAAATCAGCGCGACAAAAGATTTTTGGGCTTGGATACTCACTTATAATTTTTGTCTATGACAAAACTGATAACAGTACAAATAAAACAGCTACTTTAAAAATTTTACACACAATTTATGTAAGTGCAGAAAGAACAGGAGACTTCCAAATGACTCGTGGAATTCGTAGTATTGTAGAGAATGAAGGAAATCAAGATGATTTGATTGCTTTTATGCTTGACCGAAATCTGCCCGTTGACGAGATTGAAGTAGCTAATATAGCTTCGGAAATACTTGTAAATCCTCCTTTACAAGGATTCTTAACAATCTCTAATGCTTTACAATGGCGACTCCAATATGGAAGAGTTATTGAACGGGCTGGTAAAGAAGAAGGTATAATGGCAGTTTATAAACACAACTTATGATTAGTAGTATAAACAAAAAAAAATTAGAGTATGGAGATTTCCAGACACCTCTCGAACTTGCTGTTAAAGTGTGTGAGAAGCTAATTGAGCTTGGTGTAAATCCAGATGTTATTATTGAGCCTACGTGTGGAATAGGTAATTTTATAGAAGCTGCGGCTAAATTATTTAAATCAGCTAACAAAATTATTGGTGTAGAAATAAATCAAACTTATTTACACGAGTTGAGTAAAAGAGATAAAATTGCGCGCGATATACGAATTGATGTAAAACATGCAGATTTTTATCAATTTGATTGGTCATCACTGATAAGTAATATTAACAGTAATATATTAGTACTTGGTAATTTTCCTTGGGTAACTAATTCACAACAAGGATATATTGGAGGTGTAAATCTACCTAACAAAAATAACTTTCTTCTTCATAGCGGTTTAGACGCTATTACAGGGAAAAGCAATTTTGATATATCCGAATGGATGCTAATACAGGTTGTTCAACTGCTACAGAATCAAAATGCTTGTCTTGCGATGCTTTGTAAAACTGCGGTTGCTAGAAAACTACTAAGCTATCTTCATTCTAATAATCTTAATATTTCTGATTACACGACTTATAAAATAGACGCTAAAAAATACTTTAACGCCAACGTTGAAGCTTGTTTATTATTCTGTAAATTTGATTCCACCTCAAAACAATATTATTGTGATGTATTTGATAATTTACAAAGCTCCTCGCCCCAAAGAATAGGATATTACAATAATATATTAGTTCAAGATATAAATTCCTTTGCGAAAGTACATAGTTTATATAATACAAGCAAAAAATCACAATTGCAATGGCGCTCTGGTATAAAACATGACTGTTCAAATGTAATGGAGTTTAAAAAAATTAATAATCAGCTTGTAAATGGATTTGGAGAAATAGTAGATATTGAAGATACTTATTTATTTCCTTTACTGAAAGGGTCTGATGTTGCACAAAATCGTATACATACAACTGAACGTTTTGTTTTAGTTACTCAAAGTTTTGTTGGAGAGTCAACAGAGTCTATTCAAGATATAGCTCCTAAAACTGGGGAGTATCTTAAATCGCACGCAAACTATCTAGATAACAGAAAAAGTAAAATATATCAAGCTAATCCTCGCTTTTCTATTTTTGGAGTCGGCGCCTATACTTTTACAAGTTGGAAAATAGCAATTTGCGGACTGTACAAAAAATTAGACTTTAAATTGGTGGGAAAGTTATGTAACAAACCTGCTATATTCGATGATACTGTTTATTTTATTAGCTTTGATGATGAAGAAACTGCAAATCAAATATTTAAGCTTTTAAATTCTCCCAGTTCAAAAGCTTTCTACTCATCGCTAATATTTTGGGATGACAAACGTCCTATCAAGTCTAGCATCCTTAATAGCCTTAACCTAACAGCATTAGCAAATGTAGTAAAAAATATTATGTAAAGGCAATAGGTGTGTCTCAACACATTCTTGATACCGACCATGTTTCATTAATTTTCTATAAATAATCCTCAAGTTCCATTATTTTATACCTTACTTATAAACATTTTATCTAAATTATCGCAAAAAATCTTCTGTATTGTTGTCTGGGTGCTAAGGACAGTTATGACTAATTCGTGTAGATGAAACAAAGACACTATCCATTATTAGTAAAGAGATTAAAGTAATAGTAACTAGAGAAATAAATTTATAATTTTTAGGTATTACTTCAAAATAACGTTCAAATCTTGGTGAATAGCTGAGTGTTCCTACACCAAGAAAAGAAATAATTACAACTCTTAACATTAAATCGACTACCTTTAAAAACGGGGAGCGCTGATTTGTTAAGCAATTTACATTAAAACTTGATACAGTAGCTAAATTACTCTCTAGTCTGAAAGATGAGGACAGAGAAAGAATATTAAATGCAGCAAACTGGCTTGATAAAAAAATCATTCCAGAAACTAGACACAAGCTAGTGCCGATTATTACTATATTGTGTTGTTGTTTCATGATAAAGGTAGATACAAACTTTTTTTATCTCTTGCTTTGCGACCAACCAAAATTAAATCATTGCAGAAATTATATAATCGGCTATCGTTCCTAAAAATTGGCTAAAACCAGGAATTAAAAATAACACCATTAAAATAAAAAGCCCCATTTGGTTATATTCTAACTGTCTAAGCTCAGGAAAAAACTCTTTAAAAACGCTATATCCATCAAGTGGTGGAAGTGGTAATAAGTTAAATAAAAAAAGCGTTACATTTATTCTTGCTGCCATGTACAAAAAATCTTCGTTAAAAAAAAACGAAGCGAATGGTGTTAATGAGAGTTTTATAAACAAAACAAATAAAAAAGCTAATGCCAAATTAGACAAAGGTCCAGCAGCAGAAACTATCACGTCTCCATATTTGGAACGAAACTTCGACGGGTTAACAGGCATTTGTCCCCAAGCCATACCTGCTATGCACAAAAAAATTATTGAATGCCAGCCCATATGTATTACAGGGTTCAAGGTAATATGGCCTGTAACGCGCGGAGTGTCATCACCTTCGTATATAGCAGCAAAGCCATGTGCTAATTCATGCACTGTTATTGAAACGATGATTATTGCTATATACGCGAAAAAAAATCCTGGATTGCGAATCAGAATATTTAAAAACATGTTTCACTACCTTTTATATAGATGCCCAAAGTGACCAATTACAACGGCATGACAAAGCAGCAGACAACCTTAACTAATGTCAGTTGAATGCAAACGTATATATAAGAACAGCAATTGGCTAAGTATTTCTCTCACAGTATAATAAATGCCCCAGAGAAAAGTAGGCGAATAATTACTGATAAATATAAGTATTATTTTTTACATAAATGCCATTCAAGCTCAAATCACTATATAAGCAACAGTAAATCTTTGTCGCTCTATAAATTGCGGCGCCTCAGTCTATACATATGTTTTGCGAACCGAGGCTTATCCCTTAAACTGTTATTGTATCAACCATTTACAGTAACTCATTAATTAATGCGCTCTCGGCAAGATATTCCAGAAATATTCGCGACTTTCTTACAGTTTGAGACAGATTACTTTAGTGGCTGGGTATGGGATGCAAAGTTGCGTCGCAGTATCCAGAATTGCTTGCTCAAATGCCCTGAAGACAAATCAGAAAATTTTTGGGCTATTTACTGGCATAAATCTTGGTTGACTGAGCCAAACTCTATAAACATGGGGCATTTATCTGCTTACTTACAAGAAAGCTGTTATTGGGCAGCTAAAAGAACGATGCCTCAGTTTGCTAGCGTGCAGTGTAGTTTGTCTGATTGTTTTCAAATTGCAATTGCCTCTGTCCCCAAAATTCTCAAAGCTTGTGACCCCGACTTACAGGCAAGTTTGAAGAGCTATAGCAATACGGCTTTTGGCAATATTATCCGTGATGGCTTGCGTCAAAAGCAAGAAATTGATTTTTGCAGTGATTGGGGATTATTACTGAAAACGAGTCGTAAGCGGTTACAGGAAGCTTTAGAGAATGCTGGTTTTAAGCCCGAAATTATTAAGCGCTACCTTTTAGCTTGGACTTGTTTTGAAGATGGCTATATTCAAAGTAAGTCTTCCAAAAATGGCAAGCTACAGCGTCCAGATGAAGAAACTTGGGAATTAATTACACAAAACTATAACCGCGCTGCGACTCAACTCAACTCATATGAACCTGAGTCTACTGCTAATATTGAAAAATGGTTACTGGTTTGCGCCAAAAGTATACGTGCTTATTTATACCCAACTGTCTCATCGCTAAACGTCTCTAAACCAGGGCAAGAGGAACGGGAATTACAAGATGATTTACCCTCTGGAAGCAATGAATCGTTACTAACGAATTTAATTGAAGAAGAGGAAGCCATATCCAAAAAAAATCAACAAACTGAACTGAGTAGCTTCTTAGTTACAACTTTAAAAAAACTCGATATTGAATCTCAACAGATATTAGACTTTTACTATCGCCAAAAGTTAACGCAACAGCAAATTGCCAAGCAGATGGAAATACCACAGTATAAGATTTCTCGCCGTTTATCTAGAGCAAGAGAACTTTTACTGCTTTCAATTACAAAATGGAGTCAAGAAAAACTGCATATTTCTCCGACTACCAACGTGGTTAAGCACATTAGTGCAGTTTTAGAGGATTGGTTGCAGGATTATTTCCGCAATCTTGACAATCAAACCAATTAGGAGTATAGCCATGTCATTTTCCTGCATATCCCCTACCCAACTCGGATTAGAAGTTTCAACAGAGGTGCAAGACTTTTCTTGGCGCCAACTTGATTTTTGTACTAGTGCAAACAGTCGTTGGAATACTTTTCTCAACCAAATTTGTCTAGATACTTTTTTGCCTTGGTTGCAAGCTGAGTACGCTCCCCAAGCGAAAGTATGGACTGATGTCGCCCACAGCAATATATGGAAACTAGTAAACGGCACTGCCATAATTATGGATACAAGGCGCCTGATTTTAATTCCAGATAAAAATGTAGAAACAAGAGAATTATCTGTTCCTCAAGAATGGATTGATATTCCTAATTGGGCAGGAGACTACTATTTAGGAGTACAAGTTAGTCCAGATGGTGAATGGTTGCGAGTTTGGGGATACGCTACCCACGAACAAATCAAAAATCAGGGTAGCTATAACTCAGAAGAACGCACTTACTGTTTAGATGCAAATCTAATGGTAGAGGATATAAGCGTTTTGTGGGTGGTGCAACAATTATATCCGACGGAGATTACACAAGCTCAAATCGCTCCCTTGCCAACATTACCAGATACCCAAGTCGAAAATCTCTGGCGCCGTCTAATCAATCCATCTATTGTAAATCCTCGCTTGGAATTACCATTTGAAACTTGGGGCGCCTTGCTAACTCGTCAAGATTGGCAAGAACACTTGCACCAAGCGCCCAATACTGTTAGCTTGCGTGAATTATTTGAAGGCGTTCTTACAAACACTTGGCAAACCATCGAAGCATTATTTAATCAAGAGCCAAATTTTGCTTTTAGCTTTCGACAAGGTATTGATACAGAACAAACATCAATTCAAAAAGCTAAGTTGATTGATTTACCGACAAAACAAGGTAATCAAACTTTAGTTCTAATGCTGATATTAACAGAAGAAACGGATGGTAGGCTCTTGGTTCGTGTTCAACTACACGCGAAAGAACGCTCTCAATATTTACCTGAACAAGCTAAATTAGAGTTAATTTCTGCATCTGGAGAAATTATCCAGTCGATTACAGCTAGGAATCAGGATAACTCGATGCAATTAAAGCGGTTTAAATGTCCTACAAATGCTCAATTTAGTTTACAAGTGTCACTAGATGATTTTTGCTTCACAGAAAATTTTGAAATTTAAATATATTTGTATGTAGAGACGTGACATGTAACGTCTCTACAATATTTCTGGGGCAATGATGGGCAACTATGAACAAACAAATCGTCCTCAATTTAGGTAAAGGAAATTTACAGCAAGGTTTTTCTGCTGTTATAGCTCAACTTTGGCTTACAGATGTTTCCACACCAATGCAATTTACTGGGGAATTACCTGCGGCGCCTAAACTCGAAAATCTTTATCAGCGTTGGCAACAACTATACACAGCGCTATATGGTAGTTTGGGTTGGCGCAGTCAGCAAATTGGGGGATTTGAAATTGAGGAAGAGGATGTTACTCATATTTCCCAAGCAGAGTTTGAAAAACTAAGTCAAGAACTAAAAAACAGTCTCAACGATTGGTTGAACGCATCGACATTCTTAAATATTGACCGGAAACTACGCACACAACTAACACCAACAGATAATATTCGTTTGATGATTACGGCAGAATCTGATCAAGTGTTAAAGTTACCTTGGTGTTTGTGGCATTTTTTGATAGATTACCCCCAGGCAGAAATAGCTCTTAGTCCAATAGACTATACCCGTTCAATCAAAACAGTTACAAAAAATCCTCAAGGTAAAGTGAGGATTTTGGCAATTTTAGGTGACCGTCAACGTATTGATATTGAGACAGACCAAAAGTTACTTCAGCAATTACCCAATGCTAAACTGAAATTTTTGATTGAACCAAGTCGTGCTGAGTTAACTGAGCAATTATGGGAGTCTGGTTGGGATATCCTTTTTTTTGCAGGACACAGTACCAGTCAAGGAAAGGGACAAATTCAAATTAACCCAACTTCTAGTTTGACTATTGACCAGTTACGATATGGTTTGCAAAAAGCGATAGCTCAAGGTTTGAAGCTAGCAATCTTTAACTCGTGTGATGGTTTGGGACTCGCGCGCGATTTAGCTGATTTGCATTTACCCCAAGTAATTGTCATGCGAGAACCTGTACCAGATAAAATTGCACAGGAATTTTTGAAACATTTTCTAACTACTTTTGCGTGCGGACAATCTTTATATACCGCAGTCCGCGAAGCTAGAGAAAAATTACAGTCATTAGAAGGAGATTTTCCTTGTGCTACTTGGTTGCCTGTAATATGTCAAAATCCAGCAGAGGCGCCAGTAAATTGGCAAGACCTGCGTGGTCGGCGTATAATTCAACTACCAAAACCTAACTGGCGCCAGTTACCGTTAGTATTTATAAGTAGCTTATTAACTACTATATTAATAGTATTTTTACGTAATTTAAATATCATTCAAACCTTAGAATTCTATGCATATGACACCTTAATGCAATTACGACCAGAGTCAGACCCAGACCCACGGCTATTAATTGTTACCATTACAGAAGAAGATATCCAATCGCAAGGAACAGAACCACGGCTAGGTTCTTTATCAGATAAACATCTCAACTTACTATTAACAAAATTAGAGCAATACCAACCAAAAATAATTGGTTTAGACATATACCGGGATTTTGCTGTTAGTTCTAACCAACCAGAACTAGTCAAACGAATGCAGCAAAGTTCTTTAATTGCAATTTGCAAAAGCACCGACACAGAACAAGACCCTACAGGTATTGCACCACCACCAGAAATTCCAAGCGCGCGGCTAGGTTTTAGCGATTTTGTTGAAGATAGTGATGGGGTTTTGCGTCGTCACCTTTTACAGTTATCTCCCGACCCTGCTTCACCCTGTACTACCGATAAAGCTTTTAACGTCCAGCTAGCCTTCAATTACTTAAAAGCTCAAGGTATAAAAGCGGAATTTACCTCACAAGGAAATATCAAACTAGGCAATACGACATTTCCATCTCTTAAAAGTCCAACCTTGGGATATCAACCTGTAGATACAAATGGTATTCAACTATTACTAAATTACCGCTCCTCACCTAGAAATATTGCCCAACAAGTAACGCTTAATCAAATCCTTTCTGGACAAATTAACCCTAGTGCGATTAAAGACAAAATAGTTTTAATTGGTGTCACATCAGCATCAAGTGGGGATTATTGGTCTACACCATATGGTAGAAGTTTTGCACAACGCACACCAGGGGTTTTTCTGCAAGCACAAATGGTTAGCCAACTTATTAGTGCAGCATTAGATAAACGACCTTTATTATCGGTATTACCTCAATGGGGCGAATTTTGTTGGATTTGGGTCTGGTCTTTAACGGGTGGTTTAATTACCTGGTATTTTCACAGAAATTCTTTAATTATTATTACTTTAACTATAACAGTAGGAACATTGAGTCTGGCTAGCTTTGTCTTATTAATACAGGGATGCTATCTACCTTTAGTACCACCAATACTAACTTTAGTTGTTTATAGTAGTCAGGTATATTATTTAACTAAAAGACTAAAATGAAAAACATATTTTGCTCGCGAGCTATTAAGTTAACTTGTGTAATAGCTTTAACCCTTGCCAGTTTCCCTAACTATTTGGAAGCAAACGCTCAAACAGCTAGAACCTCAATACGCTATTCTGCTCCAAAACCACCTAACCCAGGCGCCCCACGTGGTAGAGGTAGAGGTGGTGGTAGTCGCGGGCCTTGTAAACAATATGCATCCCTAGCAGCATTAGTACCCGAAACTCAAGGTACACAAAAGTTTATTTGGGGACAGTCAGCATCACAAAACCCGAAATTTTGGTTTTATGTACCTGAAAAATTAACCAGCAAATTACCTGTAGAGTTTGTACTACAGGATGAAGCAGACAACTATATATATAAGACAAAATTTACTCCACAAGCGCCTGCTGGAGTTGTGAGCGTGACAGTAAAGCCAACTGTCGCTTTACAGCCAGGAAAATCATATAACTGGACTTTCTCTATTTATTGTGACCCAGATAAACCCTCAAGCTCTGTTTTCGTGCGCGGTTCTGTAACCCAAGTTGCCTTAAATGCTACACAAAAACAGCAACTACAAAAATTACAGGCGCCTATACAGCGTGCAGCTTTCTATGCCAATAATGGTATGTGGCACGATGCCCTCACAACACTAGGAGAGCAAATTCAAAACAGCAAGCGTAGAGAACCAGAAGTTATATCAGCTTGGACTGAATTACTAACGCAAACTAATTTCAGTAATTTGGCTACGGCGCCTATTGTTCCATGCTGCCAAAACAAAGACTAGTTGACGAGTTAAAAAAAATTGGGGATATTTTGGCAGTGGAGTGCATATTTTGGCCAACATAAACGTGTTAGCGATTAGCAAAAAACACTAATCGAGAATTTTATTATGTTAAAAGCAATTTCCTTTGCAGTAGCCACTGTTATTATCCCCTTTGCTAGCTATACCCATAGTCAAGCAATTGCGACCACTCCCACAAGTTATGAAATTTCTCAAAATACTGCTCAAACAACAAATCTAAGTTACGAACGCATCGGAGTGGGTGGCATCAAACTTTCGATGTCTGAGGCACAGGTAAGAAAAATTTTAGGTAAACCTGTAAAAGTGACAAACGGTTTCCTTGGTGCCGTTGGTAAAACTCGAACTCTTAAATATTCGGGAATTACAGTTGATTTAGGCGAAGGTTCTCAACCAGGTAACTTTAATGTATATCAAATCAAAGCTAACAGTTCTAAATATGCCACTCCAGATGGAGTCAAAATAGGTGATAGTCAAAATAAATTGATTAGCACATATGGTAAAATTGAAGCCTCTAGAAATGGAAATGTAAGCCGATTTAATTACAGCATTAGTAATCCCAGCCCTACAATTTTTAGTTTTACTGTTAAAAACGGTAAAGTAATAGAAATTGAATGCTTAGATGTTCTTTCATAAAAATTTATAATCTAGACCATATATAATTTGCGAGCCTGGTTTATTCAATAAACCAGGTTTTTTTAGTAATTAATATCTGTACCGCTAATTCAGCAAACTATAGATGTCATGTTGACTACCCTCTTTATTTCCAGGTTGTTATGCATATAAAACTACGAGCGCATAGTATAATACTATTTTCCTGAAAAATTGTTGTTCACTACTTATAAATTAAGCTAATTTGCCTTGGCTTTTAGTTCATATGCATTAATATTGATGTAGGCGCCGAACGTATGTCATCGTTTAAATTCATTTTTGGCTATATTTCCATGAGATAGAATCATGCTACGACCTTTTTGACTTTCTTTTGCCCAAAACTGCCAACTTTTGCTTCTACATCTGTACTGTAAAAATCGGGTCGCGCTTGTGTCTCACTCTAAATACTACCCTAAAGATGCATAATAACACGAACAAAATCTTCCGTGAGGAAGCACTTTCACATTTAGAATCTCCAGAGCAGATTGACCAAGTAATGCAAGTTACAAGGCGCCAAGCTTGGCTACCCTTAGTTTCTTTGGGCTTTTTAGTGTTTGTAGCTGCTACCTGGAGTGTAGTCGGTCGAATTCCCCTTACCGTTACAGGTACTGGCGTTTTGATCAGACCTCGTAATGTGGTGCAATTTCAATCACTTAGTGGTGGTCAATTGTTAAGCTTGAACATTAAGCCGGGAGATGTGATTAGGCAGGGTCAAGTACTCGCCATTATAGATCAATCTAATATTCGGCAACAGTTAGAACAAGAAAAAGCGAGATTGATGCAGTTACAAGAGCAAAACGAAAATACTGATAGACTGCAAAAGCAACAAGTCGCGTTGTCACAAAGAACCCTTGAACAGCAGCAAAAAGACCTCTCTGAAAGCCTGCGTCGAGAGTCAGTAGCACCAACTCTATATTCCGATACTTTAAAAGCGTTAGAGCAAAAACGACAAAGCCTTGAGCAAAGCTTGTCAAGAGAAAAAGTCTCGCCAGTGTTGTACAAGCAAACTCTCGTCGCACTAGAAGAAAAACGTAAAAGTCTTTTAGAGCGCTCATCAAAAATTAGTGCATTAGTACAAACTTTGCAACAACGAGTTGAAACTCGACGGCGCCTGTTTGAACAAAAAGTGATTAGTCAGGATGTAGTGCTACAATCCCAGCAGGATTTGTTAAACCAACAGACGCAACTCGAAGATATTCAAACACAACTTAAAGAACTTGATGTTCAAAAAACGTCGAGCGAACGGGAATATCTACAAAACTTAAATAGAACTGATGATATTAGAAACAGTATTCAAGAAATTCAAGTTCAAAAAACCAATACAGACCGGGAGTACCTACAAAATCTAAATAAACTTGACGATATTAAAACTAAAATTAAAGATATTGAAGTTCAAAAGACTACACTAGCTCAACAAGATTTAGAAAAGTCAATAGGCAAATTAAATCAAATTCAGGAAGTAAGACGCAAGATTGCCTCCCTAAAACTGCAATTAACCCAGTCAAGCCAAATTGTTAGTAAATACGATGGTCGTATTTTATCCGTTGGTGCCCTGCCTGGTCAAATTGTTAGTGCTGGTAGTCGGATTGGCACTATTGAAGCAGAAGACCCCAATATAAAACTGTCGAGTCTTGTTTACTTTGCTGATTCGGATGGTAAACAGATAAAACCAGGTATGACTGTACAAGTAACACCCAGCGTCGTCAAGCGCGATCGCTTCGGTGGAATTTTTGGGGTAGTAACGAGCGTTTCTCCGTTCCCCGTAACAACTCAAGAAATCATAGCGCAAGTCGGTAATGAAGATTTAGCTCGTGGACTTGCCAATAATAACGCTGCTCGTGTGCAGGTTTTTGTTCAACTACAAGAAGACCCAAATACCACCAGTGGCTACAAATGGTCTTCTTCCAGCGGTCCTCCATTAAAAATTTCATCAGGTACGACTACGCAGGTGCGGGTAAAAGTTGGAGAAGTGGCGCCTATCTCGTATATTATTCCTATATTCCGCTCTTGGACGGGTATTTATTAATACAATATGCCTTTTGCTTTTATTAAAAGTATTCTACCACGACCTCAAAGGGGTCGCGTCCGTACTCCTACGTTACTACAAATTGAAGCAACCGAATGTGGCGCCGCTGCTTTAGGAATTATTCTAGGCTATTACGAGCGCATTGTCCCCTTGGCCGAATTGCGGCGTGAGTGTGGTGTCTCGCGCGATGGTAGCAACGCCTTTAATATCATTAAAGCAGCTCGGAACTATGGCTTAAACGCTAAAGGTTTGAAAAAGTCTCTTGAAAGTCTCAACACTCTACCGCCTCCTTATATTGTCTTTTGGAATTTTAACCACTATCTTGTGGTGGAAGGTTTTTCTAAAAACCAAGTTTATCTTAACGACCCAGCTACGGGGCGCCGGACAGTTTCCCTAGAAGAGTTTAGTCGTGCTTACACTGGTGTCGTCTTAATGATGCAACCAGGCCCGGAATTTGAAACTGGCGGTCAAAAAATTAACATTATTACTGCTTTAGCTTCACGCTTGCAACATTCACAAAGTACGATTTTGTTTTGCTTTATCGCAGGACTATTACTGACAATTCCTAGGTTGGCAGTGCCAGGTTTTACTCAAGTATTTGTTGATGAAATTCTTATTACTCAGCGACAGGATTGGATACGACCACTAATAATAGGAATGGTCATCGCTGCTGTATTACGTATACTACTTGCTCGACTACGGCTTACCTACCTGCGCTCTCTGATGCTAAAGTTGTCAGTTACGCTGTCGGGACAGTATATGTGGCATATTCTCCGCTTGCCAGTTGGGTTTTATGCTCAACGCTTTGCAGGTGAAATTAGCAGTCGAGTGTTACTTAACGATAAAGTAGCAGATGTACTTTCAGGGCGCCTTGCCACTACCGTCATCGATGCGGTGATGATGGTCTTTTATTTTCTAATTATGCTCCAATACGATTTTGTATTGACAAGTATAGCTACTGGTTTTGCTGCTATAAACTTTTTTGCTCTCCAGTTTTTATCGCAAACTCGTGTTGATGCCAATATGAAACTGGCAGCTGAATATGGTAAGGTAAATGGGGTAGCAATCGCTGGCATTCAAACTATAGAAACAATCAAAGCTTCTGGTTTGGAGTCCGATTCATTTACTAAATTCGCCGGTTACTATGCCAAAGCACTTAATGCCCAGCAGGAGCTAGCTTTACAAACTCAAATTCTCACAATTTTACCCACACTTTTAACAGCACTAACCACAACTTCAATCTTAATTGTTGGTGGTTTCCGAGTAATGAATGGTAGCCTTAGTATTGGGATGCTAGTTGCATACCAAAGTTTAACAACCAGTTTTCTAGAACCTATTAACAGTCTGGTTAATTTTGGCAGTACACTGCAAGATTTAGAAGCGGATTTGAACCGCTTGGATGACGTATTGCAAAACACTGTTGATGCAGAAGCTTTAAGGAGAGTAGGGGAAGTAGAAGAATTACCAATTACCAATCCTCAATCTCAAATCCAAATGCTCTCCTTCCAACTACAAGGCTATGTTGAGTTACGGAATATCACTTTTGGCTATAGCCGAGTAGATAATCCCTTAATTGAAAACTTTAACCTATTTCTCTATCCAGGGCAACGAGTGGCGATAGTGGGTGGTAGTGGTTCTGGCAAGTCTACAATAACCAAGTTGGTTTGTGGTTTATATGAACCTTGGTCAGGAGAAATTTATTTTGATGGTGTACCCAGAACTAAAATTCCCCGCTCTGTTTTGGCAAATTCTTTAGCAATGGTAGAACAAGATATTTTTCTCTTTGCTGGAACTATCCGAGAAAATCTTACCTTGTGGGACTCGACGGCGCCACAAGCTGATTTAATACAGGCTTGTTCTGATGCTACTATTCATGATTTGATTTTATCTATGCCTGGGGGTTACGATGCTCTTCTAATTGAAGGGGGAATGAACATGAGCGGTGGGCAACGTCAACGTTTAGAAATTGCTCGTGCAATAGTTCGGAACCCAGCAGTATTGGTCATGGATGAAGCAACTTCTGCGTTGGATGCTCAAACAGAACTAATTATTGATAGGAATTTGCGGCGGCGCGGTTGCTCTTGTATTGTAGTAGCTCACCGGCTCAGTACAATTCGCGATTGTGATGAAATTATTGTACTGGAGCAGGGGAAGGTGGTTCAACGAGGTACGCATGAGGAGTTATGGCACTCAGGGGGGAAATATGCTACTTTACTGCGCTCTGAAGAATGATTTTATATTTACCTGCCTGCTAAAGGTAGAGATGTTGGCGAGTAGCTAATGTTAAGTATTAGAAAAATAAATACTTTAACTCTCGACGTATGCTTTAAGGAATATTGAATAAGAAAAGATCTAAAAAAAAATCAAAAATTAGAAAAAAAATAAAACATTTCTTGCGGCTTTGGTGTATTTGCTTATCCCTTTGATTTTATTGTCTCCATTAATACAAGAACATGAGTAGCTCAAAACCATTTCCACAACTCAATTACAAGAGAGAGAGGATTTCTCAAAATACAGATTAAAAAAAATTATAAGTATTTATGAGCAGATATAAGAAAAAATTTATACTTATACCTTCAGAGGGAAGAACAATCACACGTAAGTAATTTAAAAAGAATAGTGTAAGTTGTAACAAGCAAAGGAAACTAAAATGAAAAATATCAAAAAGAACACAGCCAACGCTATTCTAGAAGTTCAGCAATGGGGAGAAGAACTGTCAGATGCAGATTTAATGGCAGTAACAGGCGGTGGCCTTACTGATACTTTACTAAATGGTGTTGCTAGCGCTAATAATGGTATAGGCAACGGAGGTACACCTACAACAGGTGCTGTTAACTTAGTGGCAAACACATTGACAGCAAGTGGGGGATACCTCAGTGGTGTTGGTAATGGACTAGAGCTTGGTCTTCAGGCTGTTAATGCAACAGTAGCAGGAACTGCAAGCCAAGTATAGGATGGGAATGCCAGTGACCAATTAATATTGTGTGCCCTTAGTTTTATGGTACATTTTTGGTCATTGCTACTTTGAATTTAGTTATTATAACGTATTAAGTCATTCAGAAAGCCCCAGTTTAAACTAGGGGCTTATCTGTTGATGGAAACGAAGAACAATCCATCTGCAAGTCCTAGTCGTATTAAATCGAGTCTTACTAATAAATTGATGAAATTATTTACGCCTAAATTTATTAAATTTATATCGACTACTTCACTTGCTCAATTTTTCAGGTTTGAACAATTAGGCACAACTTACAAAACAGAGATTATAGCTGGTGTCACGACGTTTATGACTATGGCTTACATTTTGGTCGTGAATCCTAGAATATTATCAAATGCTATATTTCTCCAGCAGTCTGGTGATCTGTTTAATCAGCTTCTTTTCACCACTGCCATCTCCTCGGCAGGTGCCACCGCACTCATGGGAATATTGTCTAATTATCCCTTTGCTGTGGCTCCCGCAATGGGTCTAAACGCTTTTTTTGCTTTCTCAGTTGTGTTGGACTTACAGATGAACTGGCGCCTAGCCCTAACGTCTGTCCTCATCGAAAGTTTAATATTCACTTTGTTGATTCTATCCAATATCCATATCCAAATTATCAAAGCGATTCCACCTTCTCTCAAACACGCTACTGTAGCAGGTATTGGTTTGTTCATCGCATACATTGGTCTTTCCGGTGTTCCTGAACCTCCCACGTTAGGAGCAGGAATCGTTATTGCTAGTAAAGCAACCTTAACAACCATAGGCTCTTTTAAGCAACCAGCTACCTTACTCTCAGTTTTTGGTCTATTGCTCACGGCTACTTTAATAGCACGTCGTATTAAAGGAGCGATTTTATGGGGCATTTTGGCTACAGCACTATTAGGTTGGATACTAAATATTGCTCCAATGCCTGAAAAAATTATCGGCTTACCCGAATGGCCAAAAGACTTGATAGGTCAGTCCTTTACGGGCTTGAGTTACCTTACACCCAAGCAAATCTCGAACTTTGTGTCTGTCACGCTTACTTTATTATTTGTAACTTCTTTTGATACCATAGGCGCACTTACTGGTTTGGGACAACAGGCAGGTTACATTGATGAAAATGGCGAACTGCCGAGCGCTAACAAATCTTTGTTAGCAGGTGCTATGGGCATAACCTTTGGGGCAATTCTGGGTACTTCTCCTAGTGCAACGTATCTTGAGTCAGCTTCAGGTATATTTGAAGGGGGACGGAGTGGCTTTACGTCTACTGTGGTAGCCGCCTTATTTCTGATTTCTGTATTATTTACTCCCGTTTTTGCAGCAGTGCCTGCTTTCGCTACAGCTCCTGCATTAATTATGGTAGGTTTTTTGATGATGAGCAGTGTGCAAAAAATTAATTGGAATGATTCAGCAGAAGCAATTGCCGCATTTCTAATTATTCTCACTATGCCCCTGACTCACTCAATTGCAGAGGGATTGGCAATTGGCTTCATTATTTACCCCCTGATTAAAGCTTCCCAAGGACTTGCTCATAAAGTAAATAAGCCAGTATATTTTATAGCGGCTATCTCTATGTTTCACTTTGTACTAAACAGTTAAGAACACTTGCGTGGGGGTAATGGTAGGCACAATCAGACCGCATTGGGTGATTATTTTAAGTGAGCGCCGAGTCTATTTTTTCTTAATCAACAATTAATGCTAGACTAAAAGACTAGGGCGATGTGAAAGTGATATGTAAAGTGTCAAAAGTGGACTATGGAAGTTATATATCGCCTTAAAGCAAATGAACAATTACTGCTAGATGACCCCGATAAAGTATGGGTTGTGCAAACTGGCTCTTTTGCAGTTTTTGCCATAAAAGTCTCAAATGAGGTAATAGACGGCGATAATTCCAAAGGAACGGAAGAAGAAGGTGGTATGCTTGACGTTGAACCTGCGGTTGTGAGCCAGAGAGAAGTGCCTCTCCACGAGTATCGCCGTTATTTATTTAATGTAGGTGCCGGAGCAGGGTTGTTTGGTGCAGCAATTAATAATCCAGAATCTTTGAGTTTAGTAGCAGTAGCAATCAAGGCAACAAAAGTATCCCAAATTTCCATTGCAGATTTGGTAAGCCTAGCAGCAACGGGTTCAGCAGAAGCGATTGTTCTTTTTCAGGGTTGGGTAAATCATTTAAATGAGATATTTAGGACGGAACCCATAGCAGCATTTGAGCGTTACTTATCGTTAATAAATGCAGAAAATGCTCTCTCGATGCCAAATACCTTGGCTGATTTACATTTAGAACTTTTCGACTTTTTAAAGAAACTGCAACAGCAAGAAGTAGAAACAGGCTTGTATAAATTTCAACAACGACAGCAACTTAATCGTCAGGCAGTCAGTTCTTCGCTCTCTAAGCTAGCTTCTGTATTGCAACCAGAGCAAGAATCTGGATTTTCTCAACTTGGTACGCCTTTATTAGTGGCAGCAGGTGCAGTAGCAAGGGTGATGGGAATAACTATTAACCCCCCTGCCCCGGATAACCTTGGTCGAGCATTAGATGCAGTGGAGGCTTTGGCGCATTCCTCCCAAATTCGCACTCGTCGTGTAGTGTTAGATTCGGAGTGGTGGCTTCGTGAGCTTGGTCCTCTTTTAGCTTACACTTTAGAAGAACGGCACCCAGTAGCATTGTTGCCAGCAAACAGCCGTTACATCCTATTTGATCCAGTAACGCACACACGTACATCTGTAGATAGAGAAATCGCTCTTACACTCTCCAGAGAAGCATACCAGTTTTATCGACCTTTACCCAACGTCGTCAATAATGTAATAAATTTGTTCCAGTTTGGCCTCAAGGGTTATCAAAAAGATGTAATTCTAGTCTTAGTAACTGGGATTGTTGGCTCGCTGTTAGGAATGATAGTGCCCCAAGCAACTGCACTTTTAGTAGATAATGCAATTCCAGATAGCGATAGGAGTCTATTAGGGCAAATAGGGCTGGCATTATTTGCGCTCCTGCTGGGAAGGACAGCGTTTGCAATGTCTTCTGGTATTGTTTCATTACGAATCGAAAATGCTGCTAGTGGTATGTTGCAGCCTGCAATTTGGGACAGACTACTCCTATTAAGTCCTGCATTTTTTCGTAACTATTCCTCTGGTGATTTAGTAAACCGCGTCTTATCAGTGAACAAGATTCGTCAAGTCCTATCAGGGGGAACGCAACGCACTTTATTAAGCGCGCTGTTTGCTTTACTCAATGCAGTGTTAATGTTTGTTTACAGTTGGCAACTAGCTTTAGTGGGAGTCAGTATAGCTCTCCTCACAACTATTGTCACCACTGTTGCTAGCTTGCTGTTAGTAAGCAAATTACGGCGCCAGCAAGAACTGGACGGTGAAATTAACGGGCTAACCGTACAATTAATTAATGGCGTAGCCAAACTACGGGTAGCAATGGCAGAAGAACGCGCGTTTGCGGCTTGGGCAGACCAGTACAGCCAGCGTTCCCGGATCAAGGCTAGTTTTCAACTTATAAAAGATAATCTTTCTGTGTTTAACGAGGTGCTATCCTTAGTCACTTCGGCGCTATTATTTTGGTTTGTAGCTTCATTGATTGGCACGGCGACTACAGAGCAACTGACGGTGGGCAAGTTTTTGGCTTTTAATTCTGCATTCGGCATTTTTATTGGGGGAGTCAGCGACCTTAGTAATACTTTGACTGAGATTTTGGCAATTGTGCCGTTGTGGGAACGGGCAAAGCCAATTCTACAAGCACAACCGGAGTACAATTCAAACAAAGCAAACCCAGGCGCCATTAATGGTCGTGTAGCCTTAGACCATGTTACCTTTCGATACCGTGACGATGGATTACCAATACTTAATAATGTCAGTCTTTATGCAGACCCAGGAGAATTTGTAGCGGTAGTTGGACCTTCGGGAAGTGGAAAGTCAACGATATTGAGGTTGTTGTTGGGGTTTGAAACTCCACAATCAGGAACAGTGTACTACGATAACTTTGACTTGGCTTCCTTAGATATTCAGGCGGTACGCAGGCAGTTAGGAGTAGTGCTGCAAAATGGTCGCATTGGCACAGGCTCAATTTTTGAAAATATTGCTGCTGGCGCCAATGTTACGCGCGATCAAGCTCAAGAAGCTGCACAAATGGCGGGTTTTGCTGATGATATAGCACTTTTTCCAATGGGACTACACACCGTCATCAGTGAAGGTGGGACTAATCTTTCTGGGGGACAGCGACAGCGATTATTAATTGCCAGAGCGCTAGTTAATCAGCCAAAAATTATCTTGATGGATGAGGCAACAAGTTCTTTGGATAACCGCACGCAAGCTATCGTCACTCAAAGTTTAGATCAATTAAATGCGACTCGGATAGTAATTGCCCACCGCCTCAGCACAATTCGCAATGCTGACCGAATTTATGTAATTGAAGCAGGATGTGTAGTGCAGGTGGGTACATTTGAGGAACTGGTTAATACTGAGGGGTTATTTGCTCAACTGGTAGCACGACAAATGGAATAATAACTCAGTCCCTGAATAGTTTAACTTATCGTCAAGACGCGGGTTAGGTGGCTTAAGCTACCTTACAAATAAGCAATCAAGCGCATCTCATAGAGAAATAATACAATATGACTAATTTGGACGAGTGGTAGGAATACTAGGTAAGTTAACACTTTCACCATTTAATAATGCTTTAACTTTCTTGTTCGGATAAGTTTTCTGATTCCATTGTAAATTCGCAATCGCTTGTTGGCTGTTCCAACTTGGCTCAAATCCAACACGTACATTATCCCAGAACAACTCATAGCCAATTTTTTGACCGTCTAATACTCCTTCGACTCTTTTATTGGGATAAGCTTGCTTATTTTGTTGTAAATTAGCAATTGCTTGTTCGCGATTCCAACTCGGCTCAAATCCAACGCGCACACCATTCCAAAACAACTCATAACCAATTTTTTGACCATTAAAATAGCCTTCTATTTTCTTATTAGGATATGTTTTTTTAGTCAATTCTAAATGATTAATTGCTTCCTGGCGCGTAGCCTTCTCTATCGTTCCAACCTTGGCGCCATCCAAATACAACTGATATCCCTTGGCGCCAAGGAATCTCTCATCCGGTAACATTGCGCGATTTGGAAAATTCAAGGTAATAGATTCTGTTTTACATGCTCCCGATTTACAAATTTGAATAGCTCCTTGCAATTGCGGTGGTCTTGAATATGAGGTGCATCCCTCAACTCGAATTTGACCGTTTGCTGTATCGATTGCACCGAAAACAGGACAATTTTCTCCACCTTCAATCGAGACTTTTTGACTTGTTACCGACCCAGATTTAGTGTAGAGATGGTAATAGCTCGTATCTGCTTCAACGCAAATGTTAACCCCTGCTTGAGAGATGCAATTAAGGAAGTTAGAATCGGCTTTTACAGGTTGTGATTGAGAGAAGGAAAATAAGGGAACGCCGAGGCTTAAAAGTGTAATAACTGATAGCAGCGATTTACGAGATTGAAGATTACTTTTTACAGACATGGTTGAAATTCCTTATAAACTAATTTAAGTTGACGGTAAGTAGGGCAAAGCCCCACCTACTTATTTGGAGATTTTAATTACAGGCATATATATTCACTGCAAATCCGACTGTATTACCGAACTTATCGTAGGCGCCTGAAGGACTTGAAATATAGAGGTTACGAGCCTTTTTAATATCAGTTTTTGCACTAGGGGTCACGTCACGGAAGATACTTTTGTCTTTTAGTACACGTAAATCCTCCATAACATTAAATTTAATTCCAGAAGGATTTACAGCAGAAGTTTCAGAGACTTGCCAACAAAGACTGTTGTAGCCTTGTGGCATATTATCTGTGCTAAAATTTCCACTTGAACGAGCTTTTTGACCTCGTTGAGGTTCTCCTTGTGACCTAACAGTAGCTATTAATTGTCTCTGAGGAGCGCTAGCAATTAAGTTTTGTGTTTGAGAGGATGATTTAACATTTGCAAAAACACTTGCTGATGAAAGCGCGCTAGCAGCAAATACGAATGGAAGTGCAACTTTGGTTAATGATTTAAATGACATGATTGAAACTCCTTTAGTTGTGTGTTGTAATTTGTAAGCAACAGGTGAAGCTTATTAATATAAGCTCAAGTATGAAAAGGATAATTAATGGTGTTTATCCTTGCTTATTTTCCTGTTGCTGCAATACACGTTTGGTGTTTCTGGTTTATGCACAAATCACAAAAATTTTTTTGAAATTATTTTTTTGGCAATGTCGAAACGCGATGGTAGAGACGTGTTCACGGAGCGTCCCGCAGGGAATATATCACGTCTCTACAGCCAATTCCCTAGCAACACGTAAGGCGCCCAATGTATAGGATGTCGATAATCTGGGTCTTGTAGTAGTGAGAGTTGCGCTTGTCGCAGTGCTTCTGCTTTCGTGATATTCTTTTTGGCTAACTCGCGATAAAAGCGACTAATTAAGCGGGCGCCAGATGCATCATCCAAACTCCACAACGAAGCGAGAGTACTACGGGCGCCTGAACGTACAGCAATACCAGCAAGTCCCAATGCTGCTCGTTTATCTCCTTCGGCTGTTTCGCAGGCACTAAGAACGAGTAACTCTATCGGTTCCGGTTGAATTTCTTCTCTACCCCGCAGCAATTCTTTTAATTCGTTAACTTTTACAGGTCTATCCCAAGCCAGTACAAAAGTTTTGTCGGCATTAGAACTAAACTGACCGTGGGTTGCTAAATGTACAACAGAAAATGGCAGCGTATCAACTTCTTTACGTAATGCTGAACTAGTAAATGTTTGATTTAGCAGCACTTCGCTGGGTATTTCTGATTTAATTGCCTCAACTTCATCATTAACATTTGGCAACGAACTAAAACCATGTCGTGCTTCTGTCAGTCCAGCAACCAAAGTTTTTAACTTGCCTCGGTTTAAAGGTTTGGGACCCAACAACTCTAATCCGGGTGTCAACGCAATACTATATTTCTCTACCAAATATTGTTTGCCATCATATAAAGCAGCCATCGGCACGTTCCGCAGACCACCATCTAAGACAAATACTAGTGTTTTGATTTGTTTTTGTAATAGTTCTGTATCTATTGGGCTAATCAACCAGCTGTAAACTGTTTGTGCAAGCGATTTACCTTCTGGTGCTGTGTAGGGTTTCTCTAAAGACAACCGCAATTCTTCCAAAGTCTCTTCTACTTGACTTTGAGACACGTTCGTGCTGTAGTGACTTAGTAGGCGCCCTTGTAAACTCACAATTACTTCGAGTTTGTCTTTAAGAATGATGGGATAAATAACTGCTGCTTGTGACCGCTCTATTTGCTCGACTGAAACTATTTGTCCCTGTAAACAAGCTGAACGGAAAAAGTTGTCTAGCTCTGCTAGTTGTAAAGATTCAATTACTACACGAGCTTGTGTCAAGTTTTCTTGACTGGGTTCTATTTCCCCTGAATTTCCCTCAGATAATAGCATTTCTACATATTCCCGATATAAAGGTTCTACACTTTCACGGAACGAAAATTGAATATCAGGGTTAATTGCTACTAAGTCACTACGTAGAGATTTGAGCGTTGTAAAAGCAACTTTATAGGCGCCAGTTGCTTGCTCAACTTCTCCTCTAGCTTTTAAAATTCGTCCTAGCTGCCACTGCCATTGATATGTAATATCTGAGGCATTAATAGATTGTGCTATTTGCAAAGCCTGTTGCGTTAAATCTTGAGCTTGCGACCACTGCTGATTTTTTTCATATAGTCCACCTAGATAACCCAAAGCATAAGACTCTGCTCGTTGGTCGCCTAAATTTTTAGCTTGTTGAATAGCTTTTGCAAGTATTTGAGCCGATGCTTTTTTATTCCCATCTCCCAATTTCACCAGGTTTTGAGAAAAGTTAATAGCTGCATAAACTGCTACCCGACTAGTCGGTAAATCAGTAAGCTTGCTTAAAATTTGCTTAGATAAAATTTCAGCTTCAGATTGTTGCTTAGTCTCAATTAATAAACTCAATTTATTAATTTCAGCCTGAAGCTGTTTAATTCCACCAGAAGAAGTTACGATTGCTTGCTGGTAATATATTAATGCAGCTTCTGTATCTCCTTGAGCGCGCGCAGTGTTACCTAAACTCAAAAAGGTAAGGCTCAGATGTTGCTTAAATGTAGTATTTACATTTTGTATCTTTGTGATTTGCTGTAAAACGCGACGAGAATCATTCAAATCTCCCACAAGTCTCAGCACATTGCCCAAACTACGCAATCCTGTAATTTTTAATTCTTGGTCTGGTTGATTTAAAAGCGTTTGCTCTAACTCTTTTAATGTTTTGCGTGCTTGTAAATACATCCCTAAAGCTTGTTGGGCTTGAGCTTGATTTAAATTGGCGCCAATTTTCCCAGAAATAGAACCAGCTTCTGTATAGGCACCTGTTGCCTGCTGCCAAGTGTGCAAAGCTTGTTCTGTTTTACCTTGCGCTAATTGTAAACTGCCTTGGGTATTGAGTGCTTGGGCAAAGATAAGTTTTGTAGAAACGTGATTATTAGAGTTTCGATTTGATTGAATAAGTTTAAGGCTTGAGGTAATGGCTGCTTCTGCTTGTTGCCATTGTCCTAACTCTTGATAAGCTAGAGACAAATGATTTAGCAGCATTGCTTGTGTGAGCTGATTCCCCTGAGCTTTCTCTTGATTTAGTCCTTGTTGCCAAATAGTTATAGCTTCAGTAAATCGTGATGCTTGAAAAAGTTCTTTACCTTGTTGAATTAGTACAGAAAGAGAATAAGTACTAGGAGGAAGAGCTTGAACCGATTTAAATGGAAGTGTGTGAAGTATGAAAACGAGAATCAAACCAAATATCAAGTTTTTAACACCACTCCACCATTTGCGGCGCCTAGCCAAACTGTAGTGAGGTTTTCCACGTAACGCACACAGCAAAAAAACAGGTAGTACTAGAAAAAATCCAAATTGTTTTTTTGCCATTTTAGTTTTGAGTGGTTGGACAAATAGGTGGTGTTAGGGGTAGATTTAAGCTTGCTGTTGGTACGTGCGCTACAAGAGTCACATTTTTATTAGTATCAATTATCCATCCTTGAGCCTCGATAATGTTACCAGGTAGTGGAGATATATTCTTTTCTGTTCGAGCATCACGTGAAGTATTTGTATTGTCAGTATAAAATTGCAAATCTTGCCAAACAGCATCACTACTTATCGGTTCACTAGGGTTAGGTGGTAAACCACCCCTACCAGTAATTACAAACTCACTTTTTTTGCTAGCTGTTGTTACACCTCCTGTCCGACAACTTTGAGCAATTTGCTGAGAAGCATCTACCAAATTTGTAGGTAAAGCAATAAGTCCGCGACTAGGGTCTACATCAGGTGTATTGATATCTATAATTCCATCAACTCCTAGTTCTGAACTCGCATTAATATCGCTTCTTACAGTTAACTCGTCGCGCGGAGCAATTCCCAAGATACTTTCAGCTTTGATATTAATGCGTCCTCCCGAACCTTTAAAAGCATTGGCAATAATGTCGCTGTTTTCTTTATCAACAGCAACTAGAAAATTTGTATCAATATTGATATTGCCACCATTACCATTATTCAAAGCTCTGGCATTGATTAAACTCTGGTTCCGCATTAATATGTAATCATCAGAACGCAATCGAATATTTGCATTACTACCAGAAGCAGTTTCAGCCTCAATCCTGCCTTGATTTAAAGAAATAGTACTCGTTGCTACTTCTAAACTACCCGGTTGACCGGCGCCTGTACCACTAACACTGATTTTGCCTGTATTTTCAACGAACAATTTCCCCGTTGTAATTTGCAAGTCTCCAGCATCGCCATCTCCAAAAGAGCGCGCTGACAAATTTGTGACGCGCGAACCACTAACTCCTGTACCGACAACTCGCACTGACTCACTAGCATTGACTACCAAGCTACCTGCATTACCTTTACCTCTTGTTGATGCGGATATTTCTGCTCCACCCGTTACAATTAGCTGTTTAGTATCAATTCTAAAATCTTTGGCATTCCCAGTACCACTACTATTTACTTGATTAAATAATCCACTGGCAATGCGATTATTTGCTGAGGCGCCACTAACTTCCACCAAATCTCTAGCATTAATAACTAAAACGCCAGTATTACCAGCACCAAATGTTGAAGCAGATACTTGGGCGCCATCCCGAACACTTAATTTACCTGTAGTAATGCGTAATTCTCCACCATCTCCTGTAGCATCTGTTTGAGCTACGAGCAAACTAGCTAACTCTTGATTAGAAGAAGTGCCAAACACCTCTACAGATTCCTTGGCATCAATAGTTAAATTCCCAGCTTTGCCACTACTAAATGTTGAAGCTGATATTCTTGCTCCATCTTTAACAGTTAATTTGTCAGTTCTTATCAAGACTTCGCCACCATTACCACTAGCTTCAGGTTCGGAACTCGATACTAAGCCACTGGCAAACACAGTATTTCCCACCTTTCCAGTGCCACTAATTTCCACATTTTCTGCATTGACTGTTATATTCCCACCTCTACCCGCACCATAAGTTGCTGCAAAAATATCTGCCCCATCGCGAACAACTAATTTACCAGTGTTAATCGTCACATTTCCTGCATCTTTGGTGCCAAATGTAAAAGCATTGAAACTGCTTGCTAAATCCCCATCGGGGGTAGTACCAAGAAGTTGTACTGACTGTGGAGCATTAACAATGAGATTTCCACCACGTCCATCACCAACCGTGGCAATACTAAAGATCGCTCCACTTCGGAGAATCAAATTAGGAGCATTAATCGTCAAATTTCCAGCATCTCCACTACCTTCTGAATCTACGAAAAATCCACTAGAAGGTTGACCGCTAACTGTTGTACCAATCACTTCCACCGACTGGGCATTAACTAACAAATTTCCTCCCCGTCCTTGGTCAAATGTAGCAGTCGATATCCTTGCACCTTCTTGAACAGTTAACCTACCTGTATTTATAGTGACATTTGCTGCGGCGCCAGTTCCGAGCGTTCGAGCAAACAGCCCACCAGGATTACCATTAGCTCTAATACCTGCCAAGTCTACAGATTCAGAAGCATCAATCAGCAAACTACCACCTGGGTTAACGCCCAAGGTATTCGTTACTAGTCGAGACCCTGCCGTTAAAGACACTCGTCTACCAAATAACTGTATATCACCAGCTCCTTCTCCACTAGTGTTGACAAGGGCAGCTTGAGAAAGAAAAATATCGCCTCGTGCAGAAGTTTCAGGAAAACTAAATTTGGCGCGATTGTTTTCCAAGTTTATCCCTACTATTCTATTTTCTCGTATAGAACCTAATTCAACCCGCCCTGCTGTTGCTTGTAAGGTGGCGCCTTCAAGAAAAATATCGCCTCCTACTAACGCTAAAGTTTTACCTGTAGGTATTACTAATCCAGGTGATGCTGTTTGTACCTGAATTGGTTTGGCAGTAAGCCCGAATTGTAGGCCTAGTGGCACATTAACAGTTAACAAAGGTGGGGTTTGAGGATTGGTTGCACTAAAAGAAAAGCCATTATTAAACACTAAGCTATCTGCTGTACTCGCCACAAAAGAACCTGCAATGTCTAAGCGTGCATTCGCACCAAAAATTATCCCGTTGGGATTAATTAAAAACAAATTCGCATTTCCCAACACCCCTAGCGTTCCTAAAATATCAGAACGGTTACTCCCTGTGACGCGCGTCAGGATATTTTCAACTCCTGCTGGATTGGAAAAATAAACTTGTTGACCATCATTAATATTAAATTCTGTGAAGCTATGAAATAAATTGGCGCCTCGTACTGCACCACCATCAATACGTTCTCCTATTTTTCCTCCAACATTAACCCCTTGCCGAACTGATGACGATTCACCCAATAATGAATTATCAGGTTTAATGTCAGCAAGGACACCTGTTTGTCCAAGCCACATTACTAAATAAAAATTTAAACATCTTAACCCAAATACAAAAAAATTGCTACGAAACACAAGCTTTAATAATACTGAGTGCTAATTATCTTAGCATAGAAATTAAGCAAAAATAGCGTGCATATCACAGCATTTTTTCAATACAGTTGTATAGGAATTTCAATTATAAATTTACTTCCTTGATTTGGTTGGGATATACAAGAAAGTTTACCACCGTGCTGTTCAATGATTTGGTAGCTAATTGATAATCCTAAGCCAGTACCGCTACCCACGGGTTTTGTTGTAAAAAATGGGTCAAAAATTTTATGTTGATGGCATGGTTTAATTCCTCTGCCATTGTCAACGAAAGATATTTGAATTGAATTGTTGTTTACTACTGAAGTAGTTATTACGATTTGTTTGGGGTTTTGCTCGCATATCTGTAATTCGTCGATGGCATTAATTAATAAATTCATGAATACTTGATTTAATTGGCCTGCAAAGCATTCTACTAAAGGAAGTATGCTATAATTTCTAATAATTTCTATCCTGGCGCCACTACAATTGGGTTCTAAGCGATGTTGTAATAGCGAAAGTGTACTTTCTATACCTTCGTGAATATCAACTTTTTTTATTTCGGCTTGGTCAAAACGTGAAAATGTTCGTAGGGAAGTTACTAAGTTGCTAATACGTTCGGCGCCTGCTTTTAGTGAGTCGCAAAGTTTAGGTAAATCATCAAAGATATATTCAATATCTGCTTGTTCAATTTCTTCTTCCAAACTTTGTGCCAGGTGTGGACATTTATTTTGATATTTATTAAATAAATGTAATAAGGTTTGAGTATAGGTATCAACATGAATTATGTTGCCATATATAAAGTTAATAGGATTATTAATTTCGTGTGCAATTCCTGCAACAAGTTGCCCCAAACTTGACATTTTTTCACTTTGAATAAGCTGTGTCTGAGCGAGTTTTAGGTTATTTGTACGCTCTTGCACTTGTAGTTCTAAGTTTGTATTCAGCGCTTGTACTTGCTGGTATAAACGATATTGTACAACAGCAGTTGCAAATCTTTCACCGACTGCATTCGCATATCGAATCTCACTCTCGCTCCAAACTTGTGCTTGATTCGTTTTAATTTGGCGCCAAACTTCAAAAGATTGTCGTGGCATTAATTGCCGTGTATCAGGGTTGTGATATCCTGCCCAAGTAATTTCGGTGTCTACTTCGGAGCGAAAAATTGTAAGACAACCAAGAATTTTTTCACCATACTGCAAAGGGATAATTAACAAACTACGAATTCGAGACGATTCAAAAAATGGAGCTAAAGTCCGAAATAGAGGTTCTCTATATAAATCATCTATTGCCCATAATTTGGAATTAACCTGTGAGTTCTCAATATCAACTCTACCGATGTGGTACATGTTTCGCATCCACTCTACTGACCAAGGTTTATAACCTGTTTGGTCAACCAATGCTTCTACGACTGAATGTAAGTACTTTTGCCACAACTGATTTTCTTCAACTACTCGACTTTCTTCGGTGTCTATTGAATCTGGTTGAGTTCCACAGGTATAAATTTCTACTGGTTGATTGTCGGAAGCTAGCAAGTACAACCTTCCTCCCGAACCGTTAAAGGTTTTCACCACTTCTTCAAGCGCAGGTTGTAATTTTACAGTCGGAGAAGTATAAAGTACTTTTGTAAGATTATTTATATTTGCTTCTTGACGTGCTTGTTCACGAACTTGGTTGAGTAAAATTGAATGACTAATCGCGATGCAAACTTGGTCAACCACCGCTTGAATAAGTTGTAGTTCTTCTTCTGTGACTTTGCGAGGTTTGGAATGGTGTGATACTAGCAGTCCCCATAGGTGAGCTGATGAATGTAATGAAGGAGGTTGATATTTACCTGTTTGCTCACTTTCTAAAACGATTGGCACAACTACAGATGATTTTACCCCCATTGCTTTCAAATATTCAATATGGCATGGGTCAATAGGACGATAGCGAATATCTTGGTTTTCGTTATATTCTTCTTGCTGATTAAGAGGACTAATACCAATTTCTTGCGTCGTCAAATCTACAATAGTGCGTTGTCGAGCTTGCACAAATAATTCGCGTGCGTATAAAGGAATATCATCCGCAGGAAAATGCAACCCTTTTAAAGAAGGTAGTTGGTTTTCTGCAAGTGATTCTGCAATTACAACTCCACTACCATCTGAGTTAAACTGATAAATTTTAACACGGTCGGTATCTAAATAAGCACGCATTTCTCCAACCATTGCACTCAAAATTTCTTTTAATTCCAATGATTGCCGAACACGATTGGCAATGCGATGCAGTAATATTTCTTGCTTTATTATTAAGGGTTTTTCAGATATATTCATATAAATTTATATTAAATGCTAATTTACACGCAATTGTAACAACATGCTAATTCAAAACATGGATTATCTTTAATATTTTTAATTATGATTGTAGATAAAACTCGATAATAAGGCGCCGACCTTATAGACCCTGATTTTAAGTAATAGTAGTGTAACATGAATAAGTAAAAGCAAAGTTGAAATTTCTGATGAACCTGAATTAATAAATTAAATGAAAGTAGTTTAAAGTTTTGTTTATAGCTGTTATAGAGACACCCTTTATAAGACAAGTGCTTTAAATGAAATTCTTTAAGTCTCAGCTAATTAATACGTATTTATACTTATAAATATTAGATATTTCTCTAATGGTATAATAAAAACATGTCAATAATTACTGGTAGAGATGGCAATTACACAAGAGCGTTATCGTACATTGTCACATTTCTTAAAATAGATAAGTTTTTGAAATATATTTTAATGACATCACTCTTTAGAGGTACGAATTTGAGAATTTACTCGTGGTATCAAGAACAAAGCACTTAGCACGCTCATTTATGCCGCAATATTTTGGGAAACTGCCTACCACCGACCAACCCTGGACGAAAATCGGTCAAGTTCAAGCTTGGAAGCAATACGATAGAACTATTATTTTTGATTGCGACTCATCTAAGTTTTCCATTACTATACTGGCGCCTAATTTATTACGAGTCCGTTTGGCGCCACAGGGTGAGTTTACATCGCGTCCAAGTTGGGCAGTAACACGTGATGATTCTGAATGGGCAAAAGTCTCATTCGAGGTGCATGATATAGATACACAAGTCCAAATCCAAACAGAATCTATACATATATATATAGATAAATCTTCAAGTAGAATAACTTGCTTTGATTTAGATGGGCGCCCATTTGCCCAAGATGCTACCACTAATATGGGTTGGAGACTTGGCGCCGTTGCAGGATGGAAATGTATTGAAACCGACGAACATTTTTATGGGTTTGGTGAGCGTACTGGGTTACTCGATAAACGCAGCGAAGTCAAAACAAACTGGACTACAGACGCTTTAGATTATGGTTCGCTCACTGACGAAATGTATCACGCCATTCCATTTTTTATTGCGCTGCGTCCACATGTTGCATACGGTATATTCTTTAATACCACTTTTTGGAGCCAGTTTGATATTGGCGCCGAACAACCAGGTGTATGGAAAATGGAAACACGTGGGGGAGAATTAGATTATTACATTATATATGGCCCCAAACCAGCCCAAATACTCGATACATATACCCAACTTACAGGAAAAATGCCGCTACCACCAAAATGGTCAATCGGCTATCACCAATGTAGATGGAGTTACGAATCAGAAAAAGTAGTACGTACACTCGCACAAGAATTTAGAACTCGTCGCATCCCCTGCGATGTTATTCACCTAGATATTGACTACATGCGAGGTTTTCGGGTATTTACTTGGAGTCCTGCACGGTTCTCTAACCCAGAAAAACTAATTAGTAATTTAAAACAAAATGGCTTCAAGACTGTAACTATTATTGACCCTGGAGTAAAATACGAACCCGAAGCTAACTACCACGTTTTTGATGAGGGTATTAAAAACGATTACTTTGTTCGTCAAGCGGATGGTAGATTATTTCATGGTTATGTGTGGCCCGATAAATCTGTATTTCCTGACTTTTTGCGTGCGGATGTTCAAAAATGGTGGGGTGACTTACATAAATCTCTCACTGATATAGGTATTGCTGGCATTTGGAACGATATGAACGAACCAGCAATTAATGACCGACCATTCGGTGATGGTGGTGTTCATATATGCTTTCCCCTTGATGCACCACAAGGAAAAGAAAATAATACTACCCATGCAGAAGTTCACAACCTGTATGGTTTGAATATGGCAAAAGCTAGTGCCGAAGGTTTAATTAAACATCGTACTAACGAGCGTTCGTTCGTGTTGACACGTTCCGGGTTTGCAGGGGTGCAGCGTTACTCTAGTGTATGGATGGGCGATAATCAATCGCAGTGGGAACACTTAGAAATGTCTTTACCGATGCTTTGTAATATGGGGCTTTCGGGAGTAGCATTTGTTGGATGTGATATTGGTGGATTTGCGGGTAACGCGACGGCAGAATTATTTGCGCGTTGGATGCAGGTGGGAATGTTGTATCCATTGATGCGGGCACATTCAGCCATGAGTACCGCGCGTCATGAACCGTGGGTATTTGGTGAAAGGGTAGAAAATATTTGTCGTGAATATATTAATTTGCGCTATCAATTAATACCTTTCTTTTACACTTTATTTTGGCAAGCAGCTACAACTGGGGCGCCTGTAATACGACCTTTAGTGTACGAATATCCTAACGACCCAAAAACCTATATGCTTTATGACCAAGTATTATTAGGTTGCGACTTAATGGCGGCGCCGATATATCGACCGGGAGTAGAGCATCGTGTTGTATACTTACCTCTTGGAACTTGGTACGATTGGTGGACAGGAGAAAAATATGTAGATGGCGCCACTCATATATTGGCACATGCACCATTAGAAAAAATGCCATTATACGCGCGTGCAGGTGCAGTTATTCCCATGCAACAAGTCACACAATACATTGACGAACATCCATTAAACGAGTTACAACTACTAATCTTTCCAGGGAACAGCGAATACACACTTTACGAAGACGATGGAAACAGCTTTGAATATCAAAAAGATATTTACTCCACAACAAAGATAAGTGTATCTACTGAAGCAGAACAAGTTATTGTAAAAATAGCATCAAGACAAGGAAAATGGAAACCAATCAGGCGCCGCATTATAGTAAAAGTACAAGGATTAGGTGAACAAAGCTTTGAAGACGACGGCAAAGAACACTTGTTGAGATTCACAGAAACCGGGTTTCCCCATCACTAAGTATAATCATAATTCAAGTGAACTCAAAGGAAACTGGTTTCTAAGGTTTCTTATTCCTAAATAAAGCTAGGTATAATCGATTTACACTCACCAACAATAAGAGTAGGTAAACTATCAAGACTATTATTTGGACATAAATAGCCATCAACCTCAGTACCAATTTCTAAAGCTTGGTTAGCACGACACCAACAATATTCGACGCTCATTGTCTCCAAGTCTTTCAAATACTGAACATAATAGCTTTTGTCAGTATTATATTTCACTAATACTTTGCAACGTTTATACGGTAAAGAAAATTTAATTTGTGCCAACATACCAATATACCTGCCAGTTATTGATTCGCTACGAAACTTACCTATATTGCTTGCTTCAAGCGCTTGAAAAATCAGCAATATCAAGTTTGATATAAACTCGTGACTTTAATAGTTTTATTAAGCCGAGATAAAGGGAACACATTTCAAAGTTATAAGATAAAACTTTATGAACAGCACTAGTAGATATACTGAATTTGAGTAAGGGCAGGTTTAGCTTAGATTATCAATTCAGTTGTAGGATATTGGTAAACCCGCCCTAGGTAATATCAAATGGGTAAAGTTTATCTTGTCGGCGCCGGACCTGGAGATGTGGCATATTTAACCGTAAAAGCTTATAAACTTTTACAGTGTACAGAAGTACTAATTTATGATGCACTTGTTGACGCGGAGTTATTAGAGTTGGTACCATCAGATTGTTTAAAACTTGATGTTGGTAAACGTGGAGGAAAGCCGAGTACAGCGCAAGCTTCCATCAACGAGTTGTTAGTGCAATATTGTCAACAGGGAAAACAAGTAGTACGGTTAAAATCTGGTGACCCGTTTATATTTGGACGATGTACTTCTGAAATTGAAGCATTAAAAGCAGCGAATTGCCAGTTTGAAGTTATACCAGGTCTTTCTTCAGCACTAGCGGCGCCGACCTTAGCAGGCATACCTTTAACCGACCCAGTACTGAGTAGATGTTTTGCAGTTTTTACAGCGCATGAACCAGATGCACTTAACTGGGAGGCATTAGCGGCAATTGAAACATTAGTTGTGCTAATGGGTGGTAGTACTCTACCAGAAGTAATATATCGGCTTTTAAAGTATGGTAAGTCGCGCATAACACCTATTGCTGTGGTACGTTATTGTGGGACACCCAAACAGCAAATCTGGACGGGAACGCTCGAAACAATCCTCGAAATCACAGCTAATATTTCACTCTCACCAGTAGTAATTACGATTGGTGAAGTAGTTGAACTCAGAAAGTATCTTCAACCTGACAATATAAAGACCGGATGATCCCCTGATAGGTAAGTAGCACTCACCCATTTATGCCTACCAACATCTCTCCCCTTCCAACAACACCGCAGCCAACTCTCCCTCTTGCTTGCAAAACTATTTTAGTAACACGTGCAGCAGGACAATCAAGTCAATTTGCCCAAATGCTGACTGACTGTGGCGCCAATGTTATAGAAATGCCAGCACTTGAAATTTGTCAACCATCTTCTTGGGATTCCTTAGATAATGCAATAGCGAATGTAACAAGCTTTGATTGGTTAATTTTAACTTCCACCAACGGAGTAGAATATTTCTTCGAGAGATTATTTGCTAAAGGTTACGATGCACGCTCATTGAAAAATGTAAAAATCGCTGTTGTTGGAGAAAAAACGGCTCAATGTTTACAAACGCGAGGATTACGTGCGGATTACATTCCCCCTAACTTCGTCGCAGACTCATTAATTGAAAACTTTCCAGAAGAACTTACAAATAAAAAGATTTTATTTCCGCGCGTAGAAAGTGGTGGACGTGAAGTCTTAGTTAAAGAATTGGGTGCAAAGGGTGCAGAAGTCATCGAAGTAGGTGCCTACCAGTCATGCTGTCCTAAAAGCATTCCTCCTTCGGCAGAAGTAGCACTGCAAAGTGGCACAGTAGACATCATTACGTTTGCTAGCTCCAAAACAGTGCAATATTTTTGTGAATTAGCAAAACAAGTATTCGGCGATAATTCCATCGATAATTATTTAGAGGGTGTATGTATTGCCTCAATAGGCCCACAAACATCAAAAAGTTGTCGTGAACTTATCGGACACGTAGACGTTGAAGCAGTCGAATACACCTTACCCGGATTAACACAAGCCCTTATTGAATGGGGAGACGCAGAGTTAGGAGTTAAGAGTTAACAGTTAGGAGTTGAAATGTGATTCTGAGCGTAGCGTAATGCAGAGCATTTGCCGCAGGCTAGAATCTCTATTTCAATGTAAAACAATATTAAAGATTTTTATATACTTTAACTCATAACTCCTGTACGGGCAGGTTTACCTATATCCTAGTTATAATGGAAAATTTTGTGAACCCGCCCCTCCTAACTTTTAACTAGATGAAACGCATAATTGGACTAACAGGTGGAATCGCTACAGGAAAAAGTACAGTAGCAAACTATTTAGAAAAAACTTATAAATTTCCTATATTAGACGCTGACATATACGCACGCGAAGCAGTTGCCGCTAATTCTCCCATATTAAATAAAATCGCACAACGTTACGGTCAAGATATATTATTGAACAATGAATTAAACCGTGCAAAATTAGGTGAGATAATATTTAAAGATGAATCAGAACGACTTTGGGTTGAAAGTTTAATTCATCCTTATGTCAAAGAAAGATTTAACCAAGAAATAATTGTATCATCTAGTAATACACTAGTTTTAGTCATTCCTTTATTATTTGAAGTAGGAATGACTGACTTAACTACAGAAATATGGGTTGTAAGCTGCTTAGAGTCGCAGCAGCTACAACGATTAATGCAACGCAACAATTTAACTTTAGAACAAGCTCAAACTCGAATCAATAGTCAAATGCCACTTGCTGAGAAAATCGCGCGTGCGGATGTAGTATTAGATAATTCACAGGATTTAGAAACGCTTTTAAAGCAAATAGATAAAATTGTATTTAAAAGGATGTTGATTTTAAATTAATCTAAGAAATAAATTATACTCTAGGATAGATGTCCCGCCTATCCATCACTACTGCTTTACATAAACTTGAAATTTATACTAAGACAAGAAAGTTAAAAAGTTGGTAGTAAGCTATTAGCGCTTCAACTAGTTTCTATCTTAGGTACAATATAAATTTCATCATTTTTTCACTATTGAGTGAAAAATTATTTATAGAACGCTTGAATGCACTAACAAGTAAAGGTAAATTATGCGACTTTTATTAGTTGAGGATGAACCCGATTTAGGCGCCGCAATAAAAGCTGTTTTAAGTAGCGAGGCGTATGTAGTTGACTGGTTTCTCGATGGTTCCCAAGCATGGCAATATTTGGAACAAGGGTGGACTGAGTACACGCTAGCGGTTTTTGATTGGATGCTACCAGGAGTCTCTGGTTTAGACTTGTGTAAATGGTTGCGAAAACAGAACTTGTCTCTACCAGTATTAATATTAACTGCTAAAGACCGTATGGAAGAAAAAATTATCGGTCTAGATAGCGGTGCAGATGACTATTTAATTAAACCATTTGATATGGCAGAATTGCTGGCGAGGTTACGAGCATTACGACGACGGGCGCCTCAAATTCAATCTCGGCATTTCCAGATAGGTTGCCTGACTTTAAATTATAGCACTCATGAAATTACTCGTCAGTATCCTGATGGCGCAAAACAAGTGTTTTCACTAACAGTGAAAGAATTTCAACTATTAGAATATTTTATGAAACACCCAAATCAAATTATTAGCCGCGACCAAATTATTAATCAGCTTTGGGAAATAGGTGCAGAACCAATTAGCAATGTGGTAGCAGCACAAATTCGTTTACTCAGACGCAAGTTAGGAGAAGAAAACAGCGAATCTTTAATTGAAACTATATATGGTGTAGGGTATCGCCTTCATGTTTGAATATGGAAAGTAATCCACTTTTCCGCTTAACTAGATTACGACTAGCTGCTTGGTATGCGCTCGTAATGGGTGGTATATTAGGGATATCTAGTTTAGGCATTTATCAAGTTGTTGCCCATGCCTACCGTGAAACAATAGACCAAGGATTGCAGTCAGTCGCAAGTACACTTCATAAAAGTATTGAACCCGCTTGGCAACAACCAAAACAATTACAGCAACTTGCTAAAGAACTTTCTTTTGAAATATGTATAAATTCAACAAATTGTTGGGGTAAAAAAAGAATTATTCAACAACCAATAGCAAAAACGGCGGACTCAGTTAATTACTACATGCGTTTGTTAGACCGAAATGAAAGACTCATTGCAGAAACAGGTTTAGATAAAATACTAACTGTTTCATTATCAGAGCGTTGGCAAAATTTAATTGATTCTGATGGCATTCGTTATCGGCAAATTAGTTTACCACTTCATACTCAAAATAAAATTTCTGGTTATATGCAAGTAGGACGAAGCTTGAACGATTTAGACCAACGTCTTACTTTTTTAAGATTAACTTTATTGCTAGGATTGCCAATAGAAATAATTTTTGTTGGGTTATCAAGTTGGTGGTTGGCAGGTAAAGCAATGCAACCTGTATATCTCTCTTATCAACAAATGCAGCAGTTTACTGCTGATGCTGCTCATGAGTTTCGTACTCCTTTAGCAGCAATGCACTCTACAATTGAAGCTGCAATTAGGTTGCATGGAGAAACAAGTTCAGGTCAAGGAATCTTGGATGTTCTGAAACGCCAAAATCGTCGGCTTTCACAATTGGTAGCAGATTTGTTGTTGTTAACAAGGATAGACTACAAACAACAAAGAGAAGAAGATTATCGTTGTTGTTTAAATGATTTAATTAGCGATTTAGTTGAGGAACTCGCGTTTTTAGCAATTGAGACTGAGATAACAATATCAAAGCAAATAATTACTAAAGAAAAAATATATGTTTTAGGAAACGAAGAACAACTTTACCGCTTAATTTATAATTTAATGGTAAATGCAATTCAAGCTAGTAATAATGGAGGAAAAGTCACTGTTTCTCTGGAAAGGAATGAGCGTTATGCATTCATTAAAATTCAAGATAATGGAATTGGTATAGCTCCAGAGCATCAAAAACGGATTTTTGACCGCTTTTATCGAGTAGAACACGACCGCTCTCGCATTACTGGCGGTTCAGGATTAGGTTTAGCGATTGCTATCGCAATTGCCACAGCACACAAAGGCAGTATACAGGTTCAAAGTAAACCAAAATTAGAGACGATTTTTACGGTTCAGTTACCAGTTAGCTAGTATATGATTCGTAAAATCATCTTTCTAAAGTATTAAATCAATTTCATAATTTTTTCATTTTTTTATGAAAAGCTATTAATATAAGTTGACTTTTGATTAAGAGATTACAAAAATGAAAAACAAATTATATTTTTTAGTAATTATGCTCGTGTTAATGGCTGCCTTTGAGTCATCTCTAGCTATGTCATCCCAACCTTCAACTAAGAGTACAAATAATACAGAAAAACATTTGAACTACGGTCGTAGTAGTCCATTACAACTTTTTAAGTCTTATTATAACGCTATTAAGCA
>NZ_MRCD01000138.1 GCF_001904745.1 Calothrix sp. HK-06 | reverse complement strand
CTTCGACGGTCTTCTGGATCTCAGTCCCTCCAACGTAATTTATTATTTTGCGTCTATCTACGAAGGAGGTTGAGCTTGCAGAGAAGGTGTGACCGAAATAGGAAGCGTTCAAAGCGACGGGCTATCTACTGCCCGATTCATGGATGCTATCTCCACAGCGTTAGCAGAAGGCAACCGTTACTTGCCCCATCAAAGCTACAGGAACATTGCGGATACGTACAAAATATTTTAACGATTGTAGCGACTGAAACTACAGCATTACTACAAGATGAATGGTTAGAAGCATTCAAGTGTGATGAATGCAAAGTAACAAAGTGGTATCGTGTTAAAAAAGTCGATGTTGATGCTCAAGCTAAAAGCGCGTGTATTTCTTACGAAATTTCAGTAGCATCGCGCTCTGATTGGCAGCAATCAATAAGTTCAATTCCCCCGTCAGAATTTTTACTCTGGCGAGTTTATTCGTAGGAATGCAATCAATTGCTGGCAGATTAAATCAAATCATGCAACAGACATTTATTAAACCAAAAACTATAGTAGTTAAACCTCCAATTTTTTTTAATGCCGCAAACGCCTTAGATTTTGCACAAGAACTGACAACAGTAATATCACAAGGCAATTGCTCTATCTTGGTTGTAGATTTTGAGCAAGTAGAGTTTTTGGATAGTACTGGATTGATGGTGTTAGTATCTGGGATAAAATTGGCTGAAAAATTGGAACAGCGTTTAAGCCTTTGCTCAATTTCACCTGTAATCAGAATGATTTTCGAGTTGACTCAACTTGATGAGGTTTTTGAGATAGTTGAATCTTACTCATTACTCCTAACTTCTAATTATTCATAAATATAGGATAGAAGATCATGTTTTTACAAATATTGTCAGTTACAAATTTTAAACCGGACTTAAGGTCGGCTCAAGGCACCTATATACAGAGAGGGCTAGCGACAAAATTACTGCGGGTAGTAATGCTGATATTACTAGATAGCATTGCACTGACCTTAGCATGGAAATTAGCAGTGTTTTGGGGAACTCCATCAGAATCTCCTTGGACGCAAAAAACTTCTTTTCTGGTGCTAATTTTGACTAATGTTATCGGTGTGATTGCAACCAAGGGACTGTATAAACCTGGTTTATACCGTCGCAATTATTTTGGGTTGATCCAAGCAGTTTCTTTATCAGAAGTGTTACTCTTGCTAATTGCTTTTTTATACGAACCAGAAAGCTATATTTCCCGCTCGATTTTTCTACTATTTTGGTTTTTTTCTATTGTCTTCGTTTGTACCGCTCGTTTTACCTTTGATTATGGTACTAGGCTGCTTCGGAATAAAGGAGCGATTCGTCATCCAATTTTTCTGATTTCTGATCCAGAAGAGCAAAAAAGCCATATTAGTTTAATAGAAAAACAAAATTGCTTTACAATACAGAAAATTGCTGACCCTAGTTGTTTAGATTTAATTAATCGAGACACAACCTTTAAATATTTACAAAGTCAAGGTATAGAAGAAGCTTTTGTTTCTTGGAGTGCAATCAAGAATCGTCTTTATGTTTGCTGGAATTTTCATACTGCTGGTATCACTCTGCGGATACTCTCAACTAAAAGCGAAGCTTATCATCCTAAATCAGAACTGTGGATGCTTGATGAAATTCCATGTATAACAGTTACGGCACCTATTATTACAGGCAGCGATTTTTGGATCAAACGGTGTTTTGATCTTTGTTGTGCGATTGTATTACTAATCTTACTGTCCCCTGTTTATGTAGCAATAGCTATACTTATTAAATTAGATTCTCCAGGTCCGATATTTTTCAGGCAAAACAGAAATGGTTTGCATGGCAGGAATTTTAGAATTTGGAAGTTTAGGACAATGGTTACAAATGCTGAGAAATTGCAAGCAAGCTTAGAATCTAGAAATGAAATCAAGGATGGTATTCTCTTTAAACTCAAAGACGATCCGCGCGTCACAAAAATAGGCAAATTTCTACGTTCTTACAGTCTGGACGAATTACCGCAAATTTTTAACGTGTTATTTGGAGAGATGAGCTTAGTTGGTCCCCGTCCTTTAGCTACTCGAGATGCGCTAAGGCTAAAACCAAAGCATTTTATACGGCAAGAAGTCTTGCCTGGTATTACTGGTTTGTGGCAAGTTTCTGGTCGCTCCAATATTGATAACTTTGAGGATGGTGTCAAATTAGATATTGCTTACGTTGAAAATTGGTCACTATGGCTGGATATGAAAATTTTGCTCAAAACTATCAACGTTGTTCTAAATAAAACAGGTGCCTATTAGCTTTATTCGTAGTAAGCGTCCATGAACTGTAACAAGTATTATCAACTAACCATTTTAACTTACATCATATGAACCGTACAGAATACCCAATAGCTGTAGAAATCAAAAACTCTGAAGATTTAGACGTAGATTTTCAGCAATACTGGTTTAGCTTAAAACGACGTTGGTTAGCAGCGACAGTAATTTCGGGAGCATTTTTTACTCTTGGCTTCATGGCTACACTTTCACGTTCGCAGCCTTATTATGTAGCTACAGGAAAAATTCTTGTGAAGCCAGACGAATCAGCAACTTTAACAGGATTGGAAACAGAATCAAAAATAAAGACAAAGCTTACCCCTCTTACTCTCCAAGGTAATCCTTTGAAAACAGAGATCGAAATTATTCTTTCTCAGCCTATTTTAAGTAAAGTTACCAATGCATTAAACCTTGTTAATGGTAAAAACAAGTCTATATCAGAAGATGTTTTAAAGAAAAATCTAGAAGTTAAAGAAATTAAAGGAACAGATATTCTGGAAATTTCTTATACTAGTCGAGAAAAAAAGGAAACTAAATTTGTAGTTAACCGAATTATGAAGGCGTATATAGAAAATAATAAGATAGTCAATCGTTCCGAAGCATTAACCGCTAAAAGCTTTATCGCTAAACAGTTGCCTGAAACTAAAGAATCAGTGCTTCAAGCAGAAGAAGCTTTACGAATATTTCATCAAAAGAATAAAGTTGTTGACTTAGAGTCAGAAGCAAAGTTATCATTAGAAACTATTGAAAAAATAAAGAATCTAATTGCTGAAGCGCAAGCAAAGTTAGCTGATACCAACGCCCAATATTCAGCTTTAATAAATAACTTAGGTATGAATTCTGAAGAAGCAATAATTGTTGGAAGAATTAGCCAGTCTCCTTCAATTCAAGCGACATTAACAGCAATTCAAAAGCTTGAAGATGAACTAGCTCTTGAAAGAACTAAACTTCAAGATGCAAACCCCCAAGTAATGGACTTAAGTGATAAAAGATTAGCTATAAAGAGGCAACTACAGAAACGAATGCAAAAAGAATTTGGTATTGCCAAATTACCTACCAAAAATATACGAGCAGGAGAACTTGAAATAGGTTTAATTAATAAGCTAATTACTTTACAAGTAGAAAAAGTTGGATTATCCAATCAAGTAACCTCTTTAGAGAATAATCTGTTGTCTTACAATGAAAGAATAAATATTCTACCTAAATTAGAAAAAGAAGAACGAGAATTACAAAGGAGATTAAAAGCATCTCAATCAACCTACGAAACATTATTAAAAAACCTGGAGGAAGTCGAAGCATCTGGAAATCAGAATATAGTTAATGCAAGAATAGTCGAAGAAGCATTGGAACCTAAAATTCCTACTTTTGATAAACAAGTCATCTTTATTTCTGTTGCAAACTTAATAGTAAGTGCCTTAATGTTTGTTACTACTATAATAGTTCTAGAAAAAAGAGACTCAACTCTAAAAACTGTTAAACAAATTCAACAAATCTTCAAATATACATTATTAGCAGCAATTCCGAGTTTTGAAAAAAGACATAGCATTGAATGGAATTTATATGCAGAGAAAGAGTCTTTAGTTATGCCAGTTTTAAATGCTTCAAATTCAGCTATTAGTGAAGTTTATAGGATGCTTCAAGCGAATTTAGAATTTATGAACTCACATAAAAAACCAAAAGTAATTGTAATTACAAGTTCTGTTAACCAAGAAGGTAAGTCCACTGTTGCTGCAAATTTAGCTGTTGTTCTGACTGAATTGAGAAAAAAAGTTTTGCTTGTAGATGCAGATATGCGTCATCCTTCTCAGCATCACGTCTGGCAAATAAATAATGAAATTGGTCTCAGTAATGTTATTGTTGGTCGAGCCTTGATCACAGAAGCAATCACAGAAGTTATCTCTAATTTAGATGTTGTTACATCTGGAGTTGTACCTCCTAATCCAGTAACACTATTAAAATCTCAAGCAATGTCTGAACTGATTGAATATGGCTCATTCAACTACGACTATATGATTATCGATGCACCACCAATTTTGACGGCTGCTGATGCATTAATTTTAAGCAAAATCAGCGATGGAATTTTATTGGTGTCTCGGCCCGGTGTAGTTGATTCTAGCAGTGCAAATGCAACTAAAGAGTTACTCAAACAAGCAGAACAAGATGTTTTAGGGCTAGTAATTAATGGTGTAATTTTAGAAAACGAATCTGATAGTTATTTCCATTTTAAGAACAACTCAAAGTGTAATCATAGGGTTACAAATTCGCGTAAAACTTCAATTAGCAAAATTTATTAAAGGTATATAAATTTACCAATTTGACAAACATATGGGTTTATTTCAAAAGTGGTTAGAAAAAATATTTGTAGTTACCTCACTGATATTATTTTCAGGAGCAATAGGTGGTTTCATTGCAGAAGATAACCCATTAAATATTATTAAGGTAGTATTTGCATACACAGGTCATATTATAACGTTAATACTAATTATCGCTCGATGGAAAAAAGTTATGGCGATTATTGTCAAAGAAAAAATTTTATGGATTTTATTAGCAATTACATTGGCTTCACCGCTCTGGTCTGAAATACCATCATACACTTTTGAACATACTATGCCTTTGTTAAGAGTCACAGTATTCGCCGTGTATTTTTCAGCAAGATTTTGCATGAAAGAGCAGTTGCAGTTGCTCGCTTGGGCTTTTGGTATAGCAGCAATATTAAGTTTATTAGTATGTCTAGCGATACCATATTATGGAGTTGTGGGCGTAGGTTTAATTGTTGGTCAAGAAGAAGTAGTTCATACAGGGTCTTGGAGAGGTCTTTATATACATAAAACTTTTCTTGGAAGCATTATGAGTATAGGTTCTCTTATCTTCTTGTTTTGTGGAATTGGTAAATATAAATATACTGGGTTGATTTGGGCTAGTTTTTTACTAACTATTTTTTTGCTTTTACGTTCAACAACGACTGCTGCTTTAGGGATATTATTGATTATAATGATGATAATACCGTGCTGTCGATTGCTGAGAATAAACTTCAGCTTATATTTGAGTCTTTTTTTGGGATTATTTTTATTAGCTGCAACAGCTTCAACAGCAATAGCAACCAATGCGGACAGTATCTTCAACTCTATAGGAAAAGAGCCTACTATTAGTGGTCGTACTTTAATCTGGCCTCTGCTTCTTGATAAAATTTGGAAACGTCCTTGGCTAGGATATGGCTACGAAACTTTTTGGGAAGGTGGCTGGGAGGGTGAACCAGCAGATATCTGGCGAGGACTAATAGGGGGATTTGAGCCACCTCATGCTCATAATGGTTTTTTAGAATTATGGGTTGATGTGGGTTTAATAGGGCTAGCTATATTTACAGTCAGCTTTGCAATAGTTCTATGGCGTTCGCTTGTCTGGTTACAAAAGAATAATTCTATAGAAGGTATAGTGCCGATAAGTTTATTGATACAAATAATTCTTCTCAACTTAACAGAGAGTTATTTGATGAGAAGCGATATTTATTGGCTGCTTTATGTCACTATTACTCTTTCAATGTATCAGCAACCTCCAAAGAGATACTTCATAATTTCTCAAAACAATCAAGAACTATTATCAATATAAAATTAACCAAATGTTAATAGATAAAGTCAAAAATAAATTTTCAGATCAATTTGTTCGTAACGTTAGCTGGCTAGGCGGCGCCGAGATTATAAATCGTGTTTGTCGTTTAGTAACAGTAATTTTCTTAGCCCGCTTGCTTTCTCCACAAGATTATGGGTTAGCAGCAATTGTTTTAACGACTAATGAGTTTGCAAATGTATTTACTCTCAAAACTGGAATCAGTTCCAAACTAGTTCAAGCTTCAGAGAGCGACTTTTCTATTCTTTGCGATACCGCCTACTGGATGAATTGGATTTTTAGTATATTATTATTTCTGATTCAATGCATTGCGGCTTTTCCTATCGCTTGGTTTTATGGAAATAATCAAGTTATTTTACCTATTTGCGTTACATCTACTGTCTACTTAAGTTTACCTTTATTTGCTGTTCAGGCTGCAATAGTGACTCGCCAAAATCGCCTTAAAGTTACAGCAATATGTAATGCTTTACAGGGAATAGTTGGAAATGTATCTACTATTATTCTTGCTTGCTTGGGCTTTGGCATGTGGGCTATTGTATTACCTATAGTATTTGTATATCCGATATGGGTTATTGTTAATCGTATGAGTTGTAAGTGGCGCCCAACAAAGCCTTTTACACTTCATCGTTGGCAAGAAATAGCAGGCTTTGCAGGAAATGTATTAGGAGTAGAATTACTCAATAAACTAAGAGCCAACTTAGATTATTTATTAGTTGGGCGTTTTTTAGGAATCGAAGCATTAGGACTATACTACTTTGCATTTAATGCAGGAATCGGAATCAGCTTAAATGTCATCAATGCATTTACCTGGTCTATCTTCCCCCATATTTGTGCCGTCAAAAATGACTTGAAGCAGTGTAAACAGCGATATTTTAGTAGTCTCAAAAATATTGCTATAGTAATATTACCTCTAATTCTTCTTCAGTCTGGACTGGCGCCATTTTATGTACCAATTATATATGGTCAAAAATGGATAGCAGTTATTCCTATTTTAGTACTTGTATGTCTTTCTGCTCTACCACGACCTTTTGCTGATGCTGCTTCGATGCTACTGCAAGCAATTGATAAAACCAAAATCAATCTTTACTGGAATTTAATCTTTACCGTGATTTTAGGAATATTTTTGATTATTGCTGTGAACTGGGGAATAGTTTGGGTAGCAGCATCAGTACTTGTTGCTCATGGACTGTGCTTGCCCATCTTTACTATTTGGGCTAGTAAATATGCTTTTACCATAACTGAAGCTTATTCTTTTATTAACAAGGAAAAATGAAAAATCATGACGAATATTGTAACTGTAGTGATACCCGCGTATAATGCATCCGAATATCTAGCAGAAACTATAACATCGGTTTTGCAACAAACGTTTGCAAATTTTGAAATTATAGTAGTTGATGATGGTTCAAAAGATAATACTATGGACATTGTTCATAGTTTTAGCCAACAAGATAGTCGAGTTAAACTGATTTCTCAAAAAAATCAAGGGGTATCGGTTGCTAGAAACACAGGAATAAAAAATGCTCAAGGAGAGTTTATTGCTTTTCTTGATGCCGATGATGTGTGGTTACCACAAAAACTTGCGCTACATGTGCAGCATTTGAGCGATAATCCAAGTTTAGGTATGAGTTTTGGGCGAGTTGAGTTTATGAATTCTGATGGCAGACTCACTGGACAACGTTCTAATCCCCGTCTGAAAGATATAACTCCTCAACATTTATATCAAGAAAATCCGGCTGTGACTCCATCTAATGCTGTGATTCGTCGAAGAGTTTTGGAACAAATCGGAGGTTTTGATTTAGATTTGAGTGGATTTGCTGACGTTGAATTGTTTTTACGAGTCAGTTGTAAAGGTTGTCAAGTTGAGGGTCTCGATGAAGTGCTAGTGCTTTATCGAACAAGTACAGGAGGAATGTCTTCTCAGCTTCATCGGATGGAAGAGGAATGGAACTGTTTAAATCGGAAGGTTCAATACTATGCACCTGAAATAGTGAAAAAACACTATAACCAAGCAAAAGCTATGCTTCTACGTTACTTGGCGCGAAGAGCATTACGTTTAAGTATTTCTACAAAAGTTGGAGTTAATTATATGAATCGTGCCCTACTTTCAGAATGGACTTTAATTTTGAGAGAACCTCGGCGAACTCTGCTAACAATGATAGCGGTGTATGGAAAATATTTAATGCCAAAGTTAAAAGGGAGTAATTCTTAAAGTCTCTCTCCTTACAAAAGTTTTTCCATCTTCAATATAATTCCCCATAAGTGAGTACAAACCACCATGAAAAAAGTTTCCGTAATTATTCCTGTATACAACGCTGAAAGATATGTTGCTGCTACAATTGAGTCTGTGCTGTCACAAACTTATGAAAACTTCGAGATTATAATTGTTGATGACGGCTCACCTGACAACAGTATAGAGGTTTGTCAAAAGTTCACTGATTCAAGAATTCGGATTATTCGTCAGAAAAATAGAGGTTTGCCAGGAGCTAGAAATACAGGTATTCGTCATGCTAAAGGTGATTATTTGGCTTTCTTAGATGCTGATGATATTTGGTTGCCTACTAAACTGGAAAAACATGTCTATCATCTAAACAGTTCACCAACTGTGGGAATTAGTTTTTGTTATTCATCCTTCATTAATCAGCAGGGAAACCCCACAGGACTTTATCAAAAGCCTCGTAAACTTTACGACATCACACCATCGTATATTCTTTGTCGTAATCCCGTTGGTAATGGCTCGGCAGCAGTAATTAGACGTGAAGTCTTTGAAAAAATCAAGTTTCAAGACAATTTGTATAGCATTGTAGAGGACTACTATTTTGATGAACGTTTGCGCCATGCTAAGGCTGATGCTACAGATATTGAGTGTTGGCTAAGGATATCCATTCAGACACATTGGCGCCATGAAGGACTACCAGAAGCATTAACTTTATATCGACTAAACTCCGGAGGACTCTCTGCTAATGCCTTAAAACAATTAGAAGCTCTAGAAACAGTAATAGAAAAGACTCGTTCTTATGCTCCAGATATAATTGCTCATTGTGAAAAGGCTGCGAAGGCTTACCATCTACGTTATACAGCCCGTCGTCTGGTGAGCTTGGGTGATGGAAGAACCGCTGTGAAGTTGTTTAATCAGGTTCTTGCTAATCATTGGCGTATTCTACTAGAAGAACCAGGAAAAACTTTATTAACTGGTTTTGCAGCTTATGTAGTCTGGTTCTTATATCCTTTGATTTTGACTATCCGCAAGTCAGAGGCATCTGCTTAATAAAGATCATAGCTTGACAGACTAGACAAGTTATTACATGTTGTATTGGTTAGTTATGAAGAAAGTTTCTGTCATTATTCCCGTTTACAATGCTGTGAAACATGTTGCAACAGCAGTTCAATCTGTACTGTCGCAAACCTATGAAAACTTCGAGATTCTCATTATTGATGATGGCTCTCCTGACGAAAGCATAGATGTTTGCCGACAGTTCAACGACCCAAGAATTAAGATTATTTATCAAGCAAATAGGGGACTACCGGGAGCTAGAAATACTGGTATTCGTCATGCTCAAGGAGCGTATCTAGCGTTCTTAGACGCAGACGACGCTTGGTTAGCGAATAAGCTAGAAAAACACGTCAACCATCTTAACAATTCACCTACCGTAGGAATTAGCTTTTGTTATTCTGCATTTATCAATGAACAGGGAAAATTTATAGGACTTCATCAGAAGCCTCGCAGACTTTATGACATCACACCATCATACGTATTGTGTCGGAATCCCGTTGGAAATGGTTCAGTAGCTGTGATTAGACGTGAAGTTTTTGAAGATATCAAATTTGAGGGTAACTTACATGGCAATCTAGAAAACTACTATTTTGATGAAAATTTGCTTCGAGCAGAAGATGTTGACTGCTGGCTGCGAATCTCAATTAAAACTCACTGGCGCCATGAAGGAATTCCTGAAGTATTGACTTTGTATCGAATAACTTCAGAAGGACTTTCAGCAAACGCTTTAAAACAGTTAGAAGCTTTAGAAGTGGTTGTAGAAAAGACCCGTTCCTACGCTCCAGATATCATTGCTCACTGTGAAAAAATTGCTAAAGCTTACCATCTGCGTTACACAGTTCGTCGTTTGGTTAGCTTGGGTGATGGAAAAACTGCTGTGAAGTTGTTCAACCAAGTTCTTGTCAATTACTGGCGTATTCTACTAGAAGAACCAGGAAAAACTGTATTAACTGGTATTGCAGCTTATTTGCTATGGCTTTTATATTTTTTAAAAGCCACTATTCGTAAGCCAGAACTATCTACTTGATAGAACCTGCCTTAAATATTTACTCAGATCACAGCAGCTTCGGATTAAAATCTCTAATCTTTGCCAACAATATTAACAAACCTTTATCAATCAATTAAGTAAAGGCTAAAAAGGATTAGATGTTAAAGCCGATTAGCTCTAGCAATAATATTGTCAAATGATTCATTTCATTTATTTTGGAAGTAAGCACTCATGACTTTACAATTATTACTGCAAAATCCTCCTCGGTTGCATGAAGACCCATCAGGAAAACTGACTTCATGGCAAATATCTGATGCTGTTTTGAATTTCTTGAATAAACACGTCGATTCTAACTCAGTAACTTTAGAAACAGGAGCAGGTTTAAGTACTGTACTATTTGCAACGAAGAGTGCTTCTCATACATGCATTGTGCCAGATTTAAAATTAATTCGTCGCATTCAAAGTTATTGTAATGATAATCAAATTTCATGTAATAACATTGCTTTTAAAGCAGGGATATCTGAACAAATATTACCATCTTTAGAATTAGGTAGTTTAGACTTAGTACTGATTGATGGTAGACACGCATTTCCTACACCATTTATTGACTGGTATTACACTTGTGAAAAATTAAAAATAGGAGGAATGATGGTAGTAGATGATACACAAATTTGGACGGGTGCTATCTTGAAAAAGTTTTTACTTTCCGAGCCAGAATGGAAATTAACGGCTGATTTATCATCCAAAACAGCAATTTTTGTAAAAATTAAAGACTATTCGCATTCAAAAGAGTGGCTTGACCAATCATTAGTAATCAATAAAAGTCGCTATTCTATAATGGCTTCTAAAATAAATAGAGGTCTTGAAGCTTTACGCCAAGGTAACTTCGGAAAAATTTTTGGAAAGGCAGCAAACCCAACATAAAAAATAATTTTCATGCTCGTCGCAAAGTACACTGAGAAAGGAGTAATCTTTTAATAAACTTATTTCTTTGTGACTTTGTGACCTTCGTGACTTTGCGATTTGTTTTTCTTACACCTGAAAACGCCGAGTCATGGAACACTTATTTGAACTATGGAATAAATCTAAAATAGATTAACTCCTAAATGTTCAAATTTTTACATGCTTTTTATACCTTAAAGCAGAAATTATGACTAAACAAGTTAATTTACTAAATGTGGGCATTGATAACATTACAATGTTGGAGTTATTAGAACAACTTCAATTTGGCGGTGTTGTATTTACTCCAAATGTAGACCATTTGGTGAAGCTACAAAAAAATCAGGAGTTTTACAGTGTCTATCAAGAAGCTGACTATATAGTTTGCGACAGTAAAATTCTAATGTATGTATCTAAGTTTTTAGGTACACCAATTCAAGAAAAAATCTCCGGCTCTGACTTATTTCCAGCTTTCTATACTTATTATCAAAATGATGACAGAATCAAAATATTCCTATTGGGAGGTTTAGGAGACACAGCAAAGCAAGCTCAACAGAAAATAAATTCCAAGGTTGGTAGGAATATTATTACTGAAACTTACTCCCCTCCCTTTGGTTTTGAAAAGGATGAGCAAGAGTGCCAAAAAATTGTCGAGCTCATTAACCAGTCAGGTGCAACTGTTTTAGGTATTGGTGTGGGGGCGCCAAAACAAGAATTGTGGATTCATAACTTTAAACATCGATTAGAGAATGTGAAAATTTTTTTAGCTATTGGTGCAACTATTAATTTTGAAACAGGCAATGTACAGCGTTCTCCAAAATGGATGAGTGAAGTTGGTCTAGAATGGCTTTACAGACTTATGTCTGAACCTCATCGCCTTTGGAAAAGATACCTAATTGATGATTTACCGTTTTTTTGGCTAGTTTTGAAACAAAGATTTCGGGCTTACGAAAATCCTTGGTCGCAAGGCGAACAATATGAATTTAATAAGATAATGCAAGAATAGAAATTTATCAAGCATCAACGGCTTTTTTGTATAAAGAGCATAGAAGTTAGATGAAAAATCCTTTTTAGCGGTAAGACTATAAGTTTAACTCTTGTCGGATGCGTGTCCTCACCTGTCCTCTTATATCTATTAAGGCAGCATCTTGAATTTTGACTGTAAACACTTAAATCAAAACGCTTAAACATGGATAACTCTTCTCAATTAACTACAAATACTCTGCATTCAGCGTCATCTGCATTGCCTCTCAATTCAGGTACGCTCCAAGACCCTATTGATAACGTAAAACTAAACGCGCGTGCTAGTTCCACTATATTAGTCAACAATACTGCAGATATTGTTGATGCAAACGATGGTGTTACTACCTTAAGGGAAGCAATTAATAAAGCTAATGCCGATGCTGGAAACGATACAATTGTATTTGACTCGTCAATATTTTCCACTGATCAGAAAATCACTCTAAATTTAGGAGACTTAGATATTATCCGTAGTGTTAATATTATTGCTCCAGTAGATTTTAATACAGGTAAACAATTACTGACAGTTAGCGGAAATAACACTTCGCGCGTGTTTGAGATTGAGTCTACAGCAGCAGTTAACTTATCTGGTTTAATTATTACTGACGGTAATGGTAGTGGGATTAAGAATAGCGGCACTGTCGATTTGAACAACAGCATCGTTCGCAATAATACGGCAACTCCGAACTCAGCCGTTGCCTTTGGTGGTGGCATTTACAACTTGGGCACTGTCAGGTTAAACAACAGCACTATCACAGCTAACACCGCAAATGCCTTCCCTACAAACCCCTCATTTCCCGGATTTCCTACTGAACTTGCCACAGGTGGGGGAATTTACAACGCGGGCACCCTTGAAGTTAACAACAGCACTATCAGCGACAACTTAGCAATTAACAGGTTGTTGCTTAGTGGAGACCAAAGGCAAACTGGTAGAGGTGGAGGTATTTTTAATACGGGCAAAGTAACGCTCAAAAATAGCACGATTAGCGGCAATACAAGTGGCGATGGTGGTGGCATTGATAACTATGGAACTGTGATGATTGATAGCAGCACTATTAGTGACAACAGAGCGGTAGCTACAAGGTTGATAGGTCGTGGTACTGAAATTAACTTTGGTTCTGGCGGTGGTATTAACAGCACTGGTGGTACTGTTACCGTAAATAATAGTACCTTAAGTCGTAACTTTGCTAACTTTGGCGGCAGCATAAGCATAAGTAGTGATGGCACACTTACAGTTAGTAACAGCACCATTAGTGGAAATAATGCGTCACTTGGTGGCGGTATCGCTAACGGTAGGAGTAGCCCTTTCGGTGGTGCCAAAGGTGGAATTGCGACAGTAAGCAACAGCACAATCAGTTTTAGTAACCGAGCAGATTTAGGCGCTGGAGTTTGGAATAGTGGTACTTTTACTATCAACAACAGTGCCCTAGAATATAATATTTCGGGAGGAGCGATAGCTAACTTTGACGGTGGCTTCTTAAATGTGAGTAATAGCGCCCTTAACAGCAATACTGGAATCTCTGGTGGAGGTATTATTAACGGTATAGGTAGCACTGCTAAAGTCAGCGCCAGTATTCTCAATGGCAACTCGGCATCTGATTCAGGCGGTGGCATCAGAAATGGGGGTTTACTTGAAGTCATTCAAAGTATCCTCAGCTATAACTTATCGGCGACCTTTGGAGGTGGCATTGATAACAGGAATGGTACTGCTGTAGTAAGCGATAGCACTATTACAGGCAATCGTGCTATCTCCGGTGGTGGCATTTTTGGTGGCATTCTGAATGCAAGCAACAGCGACATTAGTGGCAATACCAGCAACGATGGCAAAGATATCGCTGCTTAAATCTTTAATTTATTTAATAAAAATAGGACTTACGCATTTTAACGAAAAATTGTCCCAAGCGAACGCAGTGTAATGCGGAGCATTTGCCCTTACTGCTAGAATCTCAGAGATGCTACCCTACGGGAAATCCTTCGGATTACACTGCGGGACTCATGACAAAATTTTTGCGTAAGTCCTGAAAAATTAGGAACGGGAAAATGGTGCAATCTTTACAACAGAAGAAAATCATGAACTTAGAACCGATTCATCAAAACGTTACTGTAAATGTAAAATACAATGTTTACCTTACTACTGGTTTGTTTAATTTTAAAAATCCATTACTTGCGAGATTCATTGCCGGAAAAAATGCAGATCAACCAAAACAAGTATTAGCAATAGTAGATGAAGAATTATTACGAACTTGGTGTCGATTACTATGGCAATTAGACTGCTACAGCAAGCTTTATTCAAATATGTTTACTTTGATTTGCAAGCCTTTGGTTGTTCCAAAAGAAGAAGTAAAAACTTATATTCATTGGCGAGAGCAATTTCATAAGCTTATCGAACCAGTTAAGCTTGAGCAAGAGTGCTATTTATTGGCAATTGGTGGGCAAAACGTTTTAACTTTGGCTGATTATTTAGTTACTAGCACTTATCGGCAAATTAACCTTATTCGTGTTCCTGTAACATTGATGGCGCCGAATTACTTAGGTATTGGAGAACGAAATCAAACTTCTAAGACTATTAAAAATATAAACAACTTTACTTTACCTTATACAGTTTTTAACGACTTTGCATTTATCAAAAAAATGGATGAAACCGAGTGGCGTAGTTCAATTATAGAAGCAATTAGATTAGCGTTGATGCTTGATGCGGATTTTTTTGAGTTTTTAGCAGAAAATATTTCAGCATTAGTAGCAAGGGATGTGGATATTATGCAACAAGCAGTTCATCGTTATGCGAAATCATGTTTAACACATTTTAGTACCAATAGCAATCCGTATATTATAAGAAATTTTAATCCATTCGACTTTGGAGATTGGTCGATTTCTAAATTAGAAAAGTTGACAAATAGATTGCATAGTTCTGAAGCGCTAGCAATTGGTATTGCGTTAAATAGTACTTATTCTTACCTAATAGGAATGCTTTCCCGTTTAGAATGGCAAAAAATACTTAAGATTTTGGTCGTGCTTTCATTTGATTTATATGTACCAGAACTGGCACAACAAGCAGACAAACTCAAAAATAGCTCCCAATCACAGATTTCGAGTACTACAGAAGAGAAAGATGGATTGTCTTTGAAACTTGCACAACGTATAGGTAAAGGTACTGAAGTTTATGAAGTGAATTTGTCTTTATACAGACAAGCGATTATAATGGTACAAGAGTTTGTTGAAAACAATCCTAAACTAGTAATAACACCAACTACCAAAAAAAATTTCAAACATCGATTATACGAGTCTAAACCAAGTCGCATTCAGTCTGTTGCTATTGGATATAATGTAGGATAATGATTTAATATATTGATAATATGTTTATTTGTTCTGTGATGGGTTCATCAAAATTTTTTGACCATGAAATACAAAATAGGTGGTACTCTCACTAGCGATGCTTCCAGTTATGTCGAGCGACAAAGCGACACTCAACTATATAATGCCTTGAAACAAGGAGAATTTTGTTATGTCCTTAACTCTCGACAAATGGGTAAATCTTCGCTAATGGTGCGAACAAGTTATCGCTTACAGCAAGAAGGGTTTAAATGTACCACTATCGATATGACAAATATTGGTAGCGAAAATATTTCTCCGCTCCAATGGTACAAAGGAATTGTTGCTGATTTGTGGTCTAGCTTTAACTTGAGAGAAAAAAATAACTTCAAAATTTGGTGGGAAGAGCAGGAGGGGATATCATTACTTCAAAAACTGAGTAAGTTTATTTGTGATGTATTACTAGTGCAATTTCCTCATGAAAGGATTTTTATTTTTGTTGATGAAATTGATAGTATTCTTAGTCTTGATTTTCCAGTTGATGATTTTTTTGCTTTAATTCGCTTTTGTTATAATCAAAGAGCTATTAACCCGGAATATGAACGAATTACCTTTGCTATTTTTGGAGTAGCGGCGCCATCTGATTTAATTCAAGATAAAAAGCGTACTCCATTTAATATTGGTCAAGCTATCGAGCTAAATGGCTTTAAATTAGATGAAGCGCAGCCTTTAGCTCAAGGACTAAATCTTCAATGTAACAACGAAAAAAAAGTATTAAAAGAAATATTATACTGGACAGGAGGGCAACCTTTTCTAACACAAAAACTTTGTTATTTAGTAGCAAATTCAAAAGAAAATCTGGTAAATGAAAAATTAGCTATTTCTCCTGGTACTGAAGCATCAGTAATCGCTCAAGTTGTAAGGTCGCGCATTATAGATAATTGGGAATCTCAAGATAAACCAGAGCATTTAAATACTATACGTGCGCGCTTACTTAGTAATGAAAAAACTACAGTACGACGCTTAGGAATATATCAGCAAATTTTGTCTATCGAAGAAGTACTAATTGATGATAGCCGAGAACATATTGAATTATTACTATCGGGCTTAGTTGTGAATAAAGACAGAAAACTCCAGGTCAGAAATCCAATTTATAAAACAATATTTAATCAAGAATGGGTTGTAAAACAATTAGAAAACTTACGCCCTTACGCCCAGCAACTAAAAGCATGGGTATCCTCTCAACAGCAAGATGAATCTCAATTAATAAAAGGAAGAGTATTACAAGAAGCACTAGCGTGGTCACACAATAAAAAGCTTTTAGATATAGATTATCGTTTCTTAACCGCTAGCCAAGAATTAGTAAAACGAGAAATTCAGGGAGAATTAACTGCAAAAAAAATTGAAGTAGAAAAAGCTCAATTCGCTCTTGCTGCTGCTAATGAAGCAAATCGTCTTCTCACAGCAGCTCGAAAAAGAGCTAAGATATATAGTGCAAAGTTACCGTTAAAAAAGAGTTGGATTTATGGCTGGGTGGTTGTAGTAACTTGTTTAGTTATACTATTGCGCTACAGTGGTTTATTACAAACAATGGAATGGAGTACATTAGATAACTTTTTTCAAAAACGTCCGCAAGCCGGAGTTGACACCAGCATTGCTGTTATTACTATTGATGAGGCAGATATAAGACAATTTGGGCACTATCCTATATCCGATAAGATTTTAGTTCAAGCACTCGAAAACTTAAAAACTTACCAGCCGAGAGTAATTGGTCTTGATTTATTTCGAGATTTACCTGTAGAACCTGGTTATAAGGAATTAGCAAAATTTTTTCAAACAACTCCTAATATTATTGGTCTTAATAAAATAGTAAGTAGTAAAGTTTCAGCACCTCCAATTCTAGCGAAACAGGGTCAAGTGGGTTTTGCTGACCAAGTATTAGATGGAGATGGTAAAGTTCGTCGTGCCTTGCTTTCAGTACGAAGTGCAAATGGTAAAGTTAATTTGAGTCTAGGTTTACAACTAGCACTAAATTACTTAAAAGCTGACGGTATAACTCCTCGCCGTCATCCTAAAAATCGCCATCATATGCAAATTGGCAAAGCTTTATTAATCCCCTTTCAACCTTTTGATGGTGGGTACACACGCGCGGATGCCGGAGGATACCAAATTTTACTTAATTATCACGGAACCGAAAAACAGTTTCAAAGCTTTTCGCTAACAGCTTTACTTCAACAACAAATACCAAAAGAAAAATTGCAAAACCGCATTATTTTAATTGGTAAAACTGCTGAAAGCGTTAACGATTTTTTTCAAACGCCATATAGCAGTAGGTTATTTGACTCCGCAAAACAAATGCCAGGAGTATTCATTCACGCTAACACCATCAGTCAAATTGTAAAAGCAGCAATATCTGGTAAAGGAATAATAAGAACTAGCACTCAAATATGGGAAATTACGTGGATTTTTTTGTTGACAGGAGCCGGAGCTTTTTTAAGTTTGTACCTTAAATCTCCTAGAATATTAATAGCTATTGTTGCTTTAAGTGGAATAACATTAATAGGGTTTAGTTATCTAGCATTTTTACAGGATTGGTGGATTCCTATTTATCCGCCATTGTTAGGATTTATAATTGCTACAATTGTCATACCGATATTTACTAACAAGCAGTTAGAGAAAACGCAACTTCGTCGAACAGTAGAGTTGTTAGTCGCAGCAGCTAAAGAGCAACCAGCTACCGGACAAATTGCAATTGAATACCTCAAGCAAGGAGAAAGTAAAGAAAATCAGCAATTAATTGATGTAATTTTACAAGAGTGTGGTATAAATGGATAGTTTACCCACACAATGAATTTTATATATTCAAATCCATCGATTGCCAAAACTTCTGCAACAAAATATTTAATTGAACGTTATTAGGCTGAGTCTTCTTCGCTTCCTCGATTGCCATCAACATTTCATACCAATATCCTCGCTCTCCATACCACTTTGCTTGCCAAATAGGAGGTTTGTTAACTAGCTCTTTATCCATTTGAGGAGTTCTGGCAACCCGTTGCAACCAACCGCTAAATATTGGGTCATCAGGTTCTACTTTATTTCCACAGACTACTACCAAAGACCACTGATAATTTTTGCCTATTCTTAAAGGTGATTTTTCTGTGGGTAGTTTAAAACTAACAATTTGCTGATTTGTAGGTATGGGTAAGAAAGCTCTTTCATAATATTTTCCCGTTTTATCTCTCAAAGCAAGCACAACTCTCTTAGCTGAAGTTTTGCGTAGGCTCATAAATACCGAAGGATGTTCTTCAAACGTTAATCCAAAATTACTCCTTGGCATCAAAGGCTTTATTGGCGCCTCGTCTTGTCCACATCTCTGTATATCACGGGAACCAGCACCAGAAGTCGTCTTTGGTTCTGGTTCTCCTGGTGGGTCAAAATTCTCATGGAAAACTACTTCATCTGGTAAATAAGTACTGTTATATGCTAATTCTGATTGGGCAAGGGTAAACAAGCTCCCAATAAGGATATTTAAACATAAACAAATAATTATTAATTTACTTATATAATACAAATTCACTACACGACTCACTTTTATGACTTACAGAACTATTGTTAGAACTTACTGATTTTTGTACTTTAATTTAAAGAACTATACTTTTGTATTAACTTTTGGATAAGTAATAAGTAGATACAGTAAAGTAGGAAAAGTAAGAAAAGTTATAAATGCAAGTTTCCTTAGAATTTTGATATAGTAGTTCTATATAATTTTTAAAAAAGCGTAAATGTTTAGAGGGAATTAATATATTCAGTAGAGACGCGATTAATTGCGTCTCTACTGAATACATTAAATTTGAACAAACAATAGTTACTTAGCTATATAGTTTATTATTCAATAACTAAATAATTTCTTAGTTAAAGTCAGCAATGCCAGACTTATTCTTTGTTTTTGCTTTATAATCCGGAGGTTTAATAAAAATAGCTATGATTAGCAACGGATGTAACGAATAGCTAATTTTAAATAACTAATAACTTATCGGTTACATCCGTTGTATCCGTTACCTCACATCTTGCACCAGGCCTAGAAACCGGGCTTCTTGACAAAAACTTTGC
>NZ_MRCD01000137.1 GCF_001904745.1 Calothrix sp. HK-06 | reverse complement strand
CTTAGTCTTAATTATAAATAAATATGGTGTTGTAAATACTCCAAAGGGTAGATAATTAAGATAATTGTTGATGTTTTTATTTAAAAAGTAATATGATGTAACTTATTTAATTCTACCAAAAGAATGAATTAGATTAAGAATGTAAGCGCTATCTTAAGAAGAGGGGAAATGTCGAAAAAGGTAATCGATTAAAAACTGATTAATTTATAGTTTATCTTGTAAAAACTATGACTTTATTTACCGCTCATCAAGACTGGACAGATAAATGCTGGGAAATTTTAGAAAAATCTATCATATATTATCAAGGGGAAGCGATAGGAAGTGTAGCTGCTCAAGACCCCAAATTAAATGCACTTAACTATGACCAATGCTTTATTCGTGATTTTGTGCCTTCTGCATTATTATTCTTAATGCATGGTAAAACAACAATTGTACGTAACTTCTTAAATACTACATTGAAGTTACAAAGTAATCATAAAGAGATGGATTTTTTTCAACCTGGTCCAGGTTTGATGCCAGCTAGTTTTAAAGTAGTATTTAAGGATAATGAAGAGTTTTTAGATGCTGATTTTGGAGAACATGCCATAGCACGTGTACCACCAGTAGATTCTTGTTTATGGTGGGTTTTGTTATTACGAGCATATTGTAAGGTTACAAACGATGTTTCTTTTGCTCATCAGCAAGAGTACCAAGACGGAATAAAACTCATTCTCGATCTATGTTTAGCACATCGTTTTGATATGTTTCCGACGTTACTAGTTCCTGATGGCGCCTTTATGATTGACCGTCGGATGGGAGTATCAGGACATCCATTAGAAATTCAAGTACTATTTTACGCTGCTTTGCGTGCGGCAAGCGAATTACTTTTACCATCAGATCAAAAAAATAAAGCTTATCTCTTCCGTATTAAACAAAGACTTAGTGCTTTAAACTACCATGTGCGTCAATATTACTGGATAGACCTTCAGCGAATAAATGAAATTTACCGTTATCAAAGTAACGAGTTTGGTAAAGAGGTTGCAAACAAATTTAACATTTTTGCAGAATCTATTCCGAATTGGTTGACCGAGTGGTTGCCAGAGTCTGGGGGTTACTTAGTGGGGAATTTGGGACCAGGGATGATGGATTTTCGGTTTTTCGCTTTAGGAAACCTCATGTCAATTTTAGTCTCTTTAGCCAGCAAAAAAGAATCGCATCGTATTATGGATTTAATTGAGCAACGCTGGCATGATTTAATTGGTTACATGCCAGTCAAAATTTGCTTTCCAGCTTTATCAGGTTCAGAATGGCGCCTAATAACAGGATGTGACCCTAAGAATTCTCCTTGGTCTTACCATAATGGAGGTAACTGGCCAGTATTATTATGGCTATTTGCTGCTGTTGCACAGAAAACAGGTAGAGTCGAATTAGCGCAACGGGCAATAGATATAGCAGAGAAACGTTTGATGCATGATAAATTTCCAGAGTATTACGATGGAAAGAACGGTCGTTTAATAGGAAAAGAAGCAAGAAGTTATCAAACGTGGACAATAGCAGGATTATTAGCAGCAAAAGAATTACTAGCAAATCCTGAATATGTAAAGCTAATTAGTTTTGAGGAAGGAATAGAAAACCCCGTAGGTCTTTCAATTCATTAGATTATCAAGTAAGGTGCGCTCTGAGCCAAAACAATCCATCAAATTCACCCATAAATCAACTGCTGTCACGAGATATTATAATGTAGGACAAACGGATGCGACTAAACGTGATTTAGGAGTAAAGTTAGGCGCCTGTGTGACTAGAGTTATACTACCGGAAGCGTCTTTTACCCATCCTTGTGCTTCGATAATTGTATCAGGAGTATTTAGAGGCACCAACTTTGTCGAGTTATTTGAGATGTTAGATGATGTTTCTAATGTTGCTAAAGTTAAATTATTAGATGTACCTGGAAGTACTTCTAACGGACTAGAGGGTAAACTGCCTCGACCAGTAATTATAAACCTACCTAGTGGTTTGGCGCCTGGGTTTCTTGGGCAAGCTTGAGCAATTTGTCTTGTAGCATCAACTACTTGGTCTGGTAGTTCAATTATTCCGCTTGCTGGGTTTGCATCGGGTTGAGTGATGGAAATTTGTCCAGGAGCAGCAAGTGTTGAGCTTGCAGTAATATCACTTTTTGAAGTTGGTTTAACAGCAGGGGCAATACCGAATAAACCCTGAGTATTGATGTTAATATTGCCACCGTTACCTTGGAAGGCGTTAGCTGTAATATCACTATTTTCGTTTGAGAAGGCAACGATAAACTTGGAATTTATCTCAATATTACCACCATTACCACCTGCACTTTCATTTCCTGCGGTTGCAGAAATACCACCTTGGCGCCGTAATACAATTAAATCAGAATTTAAATAAATATTACCGCCATTCGCTGCAAAAGATTCTGCATTAATTACACCTTTGTCTTGAACAATAACGCGCGGTGAGTTGACGGTAATATCACCTGCTTGCCCTATACCGCGACTGCGAACAGAAAGTAAAGAACGTAAAGCACCATTACTTGATGTACCTGTAACTTCAACAAAGTCAGAAGCATTAACGGTTAAATTACCACCTTTTCCTGTACTGTTTAATGCTGTACCTGCGGATATTGCCCCACCGTTGCGAATGCTTAGACGCTGAGTTTTAATATCTATATCTCCAGAATTACCTAAGCTATTAGCCGATGAAAATATACCATTAGCAATGCCAGTTGTATTTATAGAATTTGGTAGTATCTCTACATCTGAAGCTTTAATATTAATATTTCCACCTCGTCCTACACCCGCTGTTGCAGTACTAATTAATCCCCCATCACCAATATGAAGGCGCCGAGTATCGATATTTAATTGCCCTGCATCACCTGAACCACCTGTAAAAGTAGTCAGTAAACTGAAAAGTTGACCATCAGGAGATTTACCTACTAACTCTACTAAATCTGTTGCCTTAATGGTAATCTCTCCTCCTTTACCAACATTACCAAGATTTGTTGATGTCGTGACAAATCCTCCATCGCGAACACTGAGGCGCCGAGTATTAATATTTAAGCGTCCGGCATTACCAGAACCAAAGGTGTTTGATGCAATTGTGCTAATACCGCCATCTTGTGATACACCTATCACTTCTATAAAGTCTAAGGCATTAATTGTTATATCTCCCGCTCTTCCAAACCCTTGTCCAAAATTACTACTGCTAATGCCTCCATTATCAATGAGTTTCAGCGTATCGGTATTTATAGTTATACTACCACCATTGACATCAGCATCAGAAGCAATTGCAGAAAACAAACCACCTGAAAAAAGCAATTCAATTTGATTTGCTACAATATCTAAATTCCCAGCGTTACCTTGTCCGAAAGTATTTGAAGATATTTCTGCACCGTTACTTACAAAAAGTTTATTAGTAGTAATACCAAGATTGCCAGCATTCCCTACACCTCTGCTAGTAACTTGAGTTGTAATGGTAGTACCTTGTCCACGCACGTCAACACTATTAGCACGAATTTTAATATTTCCAGCATTACCTTGATAAAAAGTTCCGGTAGAAATTTGCCCCCCATCACCCATATTCAAATCTCCAGTTTGAATATTAATACTACCTCCCGAACCAACACCTTCTTTTCGCAACTCAGCAAATAAACCTGATGGTTTGGGTAAACCATTCTCCAATATTCCACCAGTTCCTCTAATATTTATTGAGTCAGTAGCACGAACCACTATATTTCCACTTCTTCCTTGCCCTGATGTTACAGATGCTGATAAATTACCACCATTACTAAGCCACAACCGTTCGGTATCAATAGTAATTGTGCCTCCCTGAATATTTGTATTTGCTCTGCCAACATTAGAACTTAGCTGACTGTTAATAGATACCCCACCTAATGGTGACTGAAATTCGGGAGCAAGCACTTCATTGGGGAAAAACTTAAATCCATCAACTACTACATCTTTCCCACGGATATTAATGTTTCCAGCATTACCTTGGCTTTGCACAGATGCAGTATTTATTTGACCTCCTTGACTCACAGTTAATTGTGGTGTTTCAATCGTGACATTACCACCATCCCCTGATGAACCAAAAGTATTACTAGATATAGAACTAATTTCTATGGGTGATATAGCACCGCGAATATTTATAAATTCACCAGCACGAATCAAAATATTACCAGCGTTAACACTGCCTAATGTATTTGTACTAATATTACCGCTATTTATTAAATTGACCCGTTGTGCGTCAACGGTTATATCCCCAGCTTTGCCACTAGTCCTACCTGTGGCACCTGAGCTTAACGACAATAAAGATAAACTCCCTTTATTACTAACGTTAACTGCGTTACCAGCTTGTACAGTTAAGTTGCCAGCATTGCCTGTTCCTGAACTTTGAATAGAAACAAAACCACCGTTAATATCGAGCGAGTCTATTGCATTTAATGTCAGGTTTCCACCACTTACTGCACCAAAAGTACTTGTGACAATACTACTGTTAAATACACCTCCATCTCTTATAACCGCTATATTTCTACCACTGATAGTAATATCACCACCATTATCTGCAAATATTATTGAATTATTTAGCTTTATATCTCCACCAAAAATATTGATTGGGCTATTTTCACCTGCATATATATAAGCTTTATTAGTTAACGTTACAGGCGCCCGTTCTACATTATTGGGTATTGTAAAATTGAAGTCAGTCCCGTTTAAATCAAACAAAATTGCTGTATTACTGAAGAGTGCTGCTAATTGTACTTGACCGCTGTTTGAAAATACCGCACTATCATCTAAAATAATTTCACCACCAATTAACGCTATTGTACCTGAATTAACACCTATCCCATTAACTGGATTACCTAACAAATCTCTACCTACTGCTTTACTAACAATTTGCCCTGGTTGCGAACCCATTTGTAAGCCTACAGGTGTACTAATTGTTAATAAAGATGTATTTTGGTTAGGTTTGGCACTAAAAATATTACCGTCAGCAAACTTGATACTATCTGCGGTAGTCCCCACAAACGAACCCCGTACATCTAAACGCGCGTTTTGTCCAAAAAATAACCCGTTCGGATTCATTATAAATAGATTGGCACCACCATCAACACCCAAGATTCCCAAAATACGTGATGCATTGCCACCTGTTACCCTTGTCAATATATTTCTTATCCCAGACGGATTACTAAAATATACTATCTGCCCATCATTAACATTAAACTCCCTAAAACTGTGGAAAAGATTACTACCACGAATGGCACCTCCATCAATTATATCAACAAGTGCGTTTTTGTTAAATTGTGATGCTTCGGCGCCGACAAAGGTGTTGTCAGGAATTATTTGGGCAAGCACTGGTGTGCTGGTAAAGATAAATATGGAAGATAATATTAATTTTTGAATTAAACTGCGTGTCTTATGCATTTGTTTTAATCTGTAGATATTGCGGTAATAATATTGTACTTATTTATTAATATTTCCATTCGTCGGTAAATTGTGCAAGATTCGGCAAGATTTTGATACATTTTGCTTTAAAGCTCAAATATTAAGTGTAAAAAGATTCGCAACGGATAAAAACGGATGTAACGGATGGTTGATTGGTTTAAGAAAGGCGCTACAAGCAAGAAAATCCTTATATATCAAAGTTCTTCCCCCTTCCCTCCTAAAATCTTTTCACCGTTTCCGAAATCACTTGCCAATAGCTTGGATATATAGATAACAACGCAAACAAAGTATCTAAGAATACATTAAAGTAAATTATGCCAGTATCTACAGATTTTATCCAAGAAGGTTCCACAGGTGCAGAAGTTAGCCGACTGCAAGAAAATTTGAAAAAGCTCGGTTTATACACAGGCGCCGTAGATGGTAAGTTTGGTGCAGCTACTAAAGCAGCAGTAATTAAGTTCCAAAAAGCAAATGGTTTAACACCCGATGGAATTGCAGGAACTAAAACCCTGAGAGCGATTGATGTTGAGCAGTATCCAATTGGCAGACCAACTTTAAAAGAAGGGTCAAGTGGAGAACAGGTAAAAACCTTACAACAGTTATTAAAATCAAATCTTCTTAATAATGCTTATACTGGTACTCCAGATGGTGTGTTTGGTCTAAAAACCAAAGAAGCTGTTATCAAAGTTCAAAAAGGTGGGAATTTAACACCCGATGGTATTGTTGGACAAGCAACTTGGAAATATGTATATGCAGTTGCTAGCCATGAATGGCAGTGATATTAATAATTCCTAACCTAAATGTAGAGACGTTACATGTAACGTCTCTACATGTATGGAATCGTACCGCCCGTGCCGTCTTAATTTAAAATATACTTTTTAGTCCCTTTGTGCCACTCGCGTGCTAATTTCCGAATAGCTTTTAATTCCTCTTCAGACATTCCATCTAAATTTTTCATTATAAAAGTCATTCGTCCCTGCGTCGTCAACTTATCACGGTTACGGTCAAGGAAGTCCCAGTAAAAGAAGTTGAACGGACAAGCTTTTTCTCCTGTACGTGCTTTTGGGTCATATTCACACCCTTTACAGTAATTACTCATTTTATTGACATAATTCGCAGATGATGCATATGGCTTTGAACCAACAATTCCACCATCTGCAAACAGTCCCATACCAATAACATTAGTTTGCATTACCCAATCATACGCATCGATAAATGCTATATGAAACCAACTTTGTACCTGTTGCGGTGAAAACCCTGCTATTAAGGAAAAATTACTCAATATCATTAAACGCTGGATGTGATGCACATATCCAATATGCAGCAATTGAGATATAACTTGATGTAAGCAATTCATTTTAGTATCACCTGTCCAGAAAAATTCAGGTAATGCTTCTGTATGGTTAAAATAATTCTTTTCTGGATAATCGGCGCCTACATAATGATACAGTCCATACATATATTCGCGCCATCCCATAACTTGACGAATAAATCCTTCTACACTGTTTAATGGCAGTTTTTTTTCTTGATATGCTTTTTCGGCAGCTTGTACTACTTCTAAGGGATGCAGCAACCCTATATTAATATACGGAGATATCATTGCGTGCCACATCGTTTCTTCCCCTACCACCATTGCATCTTGATAGGGACCAAAGTTTGCTAGACGAACATTTACAAACCAGTTTAATACCTCTAATGCTTGTGTGCGTGTAACTCCCCAATGAAAATCTTTTAATTCTCCATATGTAGGAATAGTTAGGGAGTTCACAAAATCAATGACTTCCTGGGTTATTTTATCAGGTTCAAACCATCTTGCTGGTGGAGTGTTTAATTTCCCTTTTGGAGGTTGACGGTTGTCTTTATCGTAGTTCCAAGTTCCTCCAACAGGTTTATCGCCTTGCATTAATATATCAAAACGCTGGCGCCCTTCCCTATAGAAATACTCCATCAATAGGTTTTTACGTCCTTTTGCCCATTGTGCAAATTGTTCGTGTGTCCACAAATAATGATTGTTGGGTATTAATGTGATGGGACATTGGATATTTTTGATGATATCAAGAAACGGTTTATCGGCAGGCGCCATTACCCGCAATTCGGTAATTTTATTCTCTTCCACCCATTTTGTAAGGGGTTCAGCAAAATCATCTGCTATTTTATAGGTGACATCATACCCTTGTTGACGTAATTCCTCAGCAAAATGCCGCATTGCTGACCATACAAGTACAAGCTTCTGTTTATGGTACTCGCGCACTTTGACATGTTGTAGTGATTCTATAAAAATTATAGGCGCCTTTTGACTAGCAATAGAAGCAAGTGCTGCTTGTCCGTGATTAAGTTGGTCACCTAATATCCAAACACCTATAGTCATTTTTACTTAAAGTTACAATATATAATCATGATAAAATAAATTTGGCTATTAAGCTTTAGCCTAAAGTAGGTAACAAATGTCAACTGCTACAATTAACTTACTTTTAGAACCCGGTCAGAAAGTAACGCTTCAACCTGTTTCGTGGCAAAGGTTTGAAGCTATTTTAGATCAACTTGGAGAAAAGCGTTCTTCACGAATAGCTTATGCAAATGGTATTTTAGAAATTATGGCACCGCTACCTAAATACGAACGCGGTAAGGTAATACTAGCAGATTTAGTCAAAATTTTACTTAAATTCAAAAAGCTTGCATGGGAACCTTTAGGGTCAACTACTTTTAAACGTCAAAACATGACTGCTGGTATAGAGCCAGATGATTGTTTCTACATTCAAAATTATAAAGCAGTAATTGGTAAAGAACGAATCGACTTATCCGTTGACCCACCACCTGACCTAGCACTCGAAACTGATGTTGCCTCTAAAACTGCAACCGATGCGTATAAAGCTTTAGGTGTGCCAGAATTATGGATTTATGATGCACCAAAACTAAAGATTAAAATTTTAGTTAATGGTGAATATATTGATTCCAGCACCTCGCTAACTTTAAAAGATATAAACGTTATACAAATTATTCCACAGTATATACAACGCGCTTTAATTGTCGGTGTCAGTCAAGCACTTGATGAATTTGAACAATTTGTCAACACTTTACTATGATACAAATTCAGGAAACCAAATATACACACATCGCGTCTTGTCGTCAAACATCTTAGTTGCTGTTTATTTTCGTCAATTCACCCTATCATTTACCTGTAGAAGTCGTTTCTACGTTTTATGCGTTTTAAATTCAGTCGCAAATTCTACCTATCTCTCGGCTTGTGTTTACTGTCAGTGCTTTCAACAGTTGCTCTGAATAGCTGTTCACAGAATTTAGTTAAAGCGGATTCTACGCAGCCACAAGTATCAATTTTAGCTCAAAGCTCTAAAATTGCACAAGCTTCTGATGCCTACAAGGTAATTGATGAAGCAAGGCAATATAAATACACCGTTCAAGGTAACGAAATTCTTGATGCGGCAAATCTACCAAAAGCGAGAGTTAACTTTAACCAAGCTGATTTATTAACTACTCTAGTTAATACTCGTAAGTACTATCAAGAGCATTCAAGCGCTGACCCTGACATTTTACGTCCTGGCTTACTTGCTACACAAGGCGTAACTGTCGATGATACGCTCAAAACCCTTGACTTTATGATAACGGTTTTACAGGAAGATATCTCAAACGGGCGCCAAAGTCGCTTACAAAACCCAGATTTTATCAACGAAAACTTCCGGGTAATTAAATGGACGGCGCATAACCCCAAAAAAACCGCCCAAAAACAAGTACGCTTAACTAAATACGCTGTCTTCACACATCCAGGTTCACGTACAAAAACGTCTGTTTTTAGTATTCCTATCTACAGTCTCAAAGATGAATTTGCTTCTGATAAGTTCTATACTAAATATACAAAACAAGATGTATTAGGTGGTATATACGAACCTGGTGGTAAAGAACACGGTAAAGTTGAACCCCTTGCTTATCTGACTCGGCAAGGTTTAGAAGAAGCATTGATGGAAGGAACTGTATTAATTAATTTCCCTGATGGTACTAGTGGGTACTTTAATGTAGACAGAAGTAATGAAATTGCTTTTGTTAAAGGTGTAAATCCACGAAATCAAAAGCGTTATTGGTATTTTAGGAAGGTTGACGCTATTAAAGGTTATGGATACAAAATTGACGCAAAAATCTCAATCAAACCTGGTGTAACCTTTGCTGGTGATGTTTTAAATATTGGCTTAGGTCGTATGATTGTGCTAGATGGAGGAAAAGGCAATAATAGGCGCCTGCGAATGGCTGTTATTGCTGATACTGGTGGTGCTTTTTTACCAAGTTTGTATCAGCTTGATTATCTTTCGGGTGTATTTAAGAGCAAAGGTGATTTTCAAGACTATGTTCGTACTCTTCCTGAATTTGCGAATGCGTACATTTTAGTTAAAAAATAACCCCCTACGACGAATGTCGGTGCGTGACGCTAGAGGTTTTTTCATGAACAGTGGAATTTTTCTACATGCGTTACGCACCCTACCACACCTGCCAACTATCAAACAAAGAACGTGCGAGTAAAGCGGCTTGAGTGCGGTCGCGTAAATTTAATCGACTGAGAATATTTGTAACATAATTCTTAACAGTGTTTTCTGAAAGAAATAAAGATTCAGCAATTTCTCGGTTATTCGCTCCAGACGCTATTAAACGCAATACATCTAACTCTCTGGGTGTAAGTTGTTCTAATTCAGGTGGTAGTGAAAGTTTAGAAGTAGGTTGGGCAACAGGCGCCAATGTTTTTTCAAATAATCCTGGTCCGAGTTGAGTTTGTCCTTTGTTGACAGAGTGAATTGCCAGCATAAGCACATCTGGGTCGGTATCCTTGAGTAAATAACCCTTTGCACCTAACCGCATTGCTTGAAAAACATACTCGTCATCATCGAAAGTAGTAAGAACAAGAACTTTCACATTAGGATAATTTTCAGCAATTGCCTTTGTTGCAGCTACTCCATCCATTACGGGCATTCGGATATCCATTAGCACTATATCAGGTTGCGACTTGGCTATAAATTCGAGTGCCCGTTGCCCATTCTCTGCCTCGCCAATTACCTCTATATTTGCATCAGACTTTAGCATACTTTTAAGTCCCTGGCGAATAATATGCTGGTCATCAACTAATAAAATCCGAATCATAACAACTAACAGATTAATTTTAATATAATTAATATAATTTTGATAGCGGCAACGAAACAGAAATACAGCAACCAGTTCCTAATTGACTGTTGATATCTAACTGACCTCCTAGTGCAGTTGCTCGCTCTCGCATTCCTTGTAGCCCAAACCCAGTTGTATTTTGAGTGGGGTTAAAACCTTTTCCATTATCCTTGATTGAAAGATGAATTATTCCATTGCCAGAAACTAACTCCACGTTGATACTAGTTGCAAGCGCATGTTTATAAATGTTTGTGAGTGATTCTTGCACGATGCGGTAAATAGCAGTGTTGATTTCTGTAGGTAAGGATGGGGGTATATCAATTATATACGATGGCTCAATTCCTGTTTTATTAAAATCAGTTAACAATTTTTCAATAGCTGATTTGAGGGATTGTCCTTGTAAAGGGTTTGAACGTAATACAGAAAGCGAACGCCGAATTTCTAACAGTGCTTCGGCGCCTAATTGTTTTGCCTGTTTAAGAAACGTCAATGCTTCATCATTATTTGATTGCCAGAACAACAGCGCATTATTAATTTGAATTGTTTGAGCGGCGAGGGTATGTCCAAGTCCATCATGAATTTCACGAGCAATACGGTTACGTTCCTGCAAAGTTGCCTGGTCTTCAATCCGCAATGCATACTGACGCAATTGTTGATTCGTTCTCTCTAACTCTTGATGGGTAATTTCCAACTTCTCTCGACTTTGGGACTCCGCAATCAGCGCATTAATTAATAATAAAGCAAACAACAGAGTGAGGCTAAACAGTAACATGTTACTTGGACGCCAATCCAATTCTATAACTCTGGAATGTTCATGTCTAATTGGTCTAGAAAATAGTAATATTCCATATGATATTAAACATAAACCTAACACAATCAGTTGTTTTGATATCTTAAACATCAGACAACTTCTAATTACCAGCACCAAAGACAGCGATAGAAAAATAGCGGGTGCAGTTGAAGTGCCTTGAATTGCTGATAGCAAAATCAACCCAAATTCGAGAGCAGTATAAATTAATTGTGTTCCTAATTTGACCCTTGGTAGTAAAAAACCCATTAAGCCAAAAACCACGATGATAACAACTCGCAGCAATAAAGACCAGTATGACTGAAAAGGAATAAGTAATTCAATTGTCATTGCCGCAGCTAATAATAGCCACTCTAGGTAAAGCAGTAAGCGAAACGTTGGATAGTTTGAACGAACCATAGAGTTTACCCACGGATGGGACGAAAACACAGCTTGTCTCTCAATTTTAGAGCGAGTTAAGTAGTTGAGTAGCACATCTCTGTCCCCTTATAAACTAGCACCGTGAGTCAACAGTCAACAGCTTTCACGCACCAATAGGCGCCGTTGATATATAAATACCTTATTTCTCCAAGACATTGGTAGAACAATTCCGACTGATAAACTACCCCTCAACCATGAAAAAAGTCATGAACGTATAATGACTTTCTTCCTGGTTAGCTTAGGAACTTTACTTCATGTGTAAATCTCCTATAGCTTTTAGAATAAGCAGAGGTTGTAAGTAATACAACCCCTTCACCGCGTAAATCGTTCTGTATTTGACTTATGAATAAACTTTTTCGTAAATACCATCGTAAGATGGCGCTTATTTTTTCTTTACCATTATTAACCACCGTCGTATCGGGACTCTTGTACAGTATTGCCAGAGAATGGTTAGGACAAAGGCAAGTCGCAAGGTTTTTAATCCAAGTTCATACCCTAGAAATATTTGGGCTTGAGAAATTCTTCCCCACAATTAACGGACTGGGATTAATAGGCTTACTAATAACAGGCGTTTATATGACTGGTATGTTTCGTAGTCGTCCTAATTTACCCCCAACCGTCAAAGATTAGTCGCCCGCGCGTAGTTTTCCCCACCGTTATTACTAAAACCTATACAATCAATTAAATCATGTTAAAAAAAATATCAACCGCTAAAAATATCCTTGCCACTACAGTTTTGCTTCCAATATGCTTTTCTTGTGTATATGCTGCAAAAAGTTTAGCACAAACCCAATCTAGTCCTCAGAAATTAGTGGATGAGGTCTGGCAAATTCTAAATGCGAATTATGTTGATAGTAGCTTTAATAATCAGGACTGGAAAGCAATTCGACAGCAATATGTAAACCGCTCCTACACTTCAAATAAACAGGCTTATACAGCAATTAAAGAAATGGTTGCTAAACTAGGCGACCGCTACACAGATTTTTACGACCCGAAAGAATACCAAGAGTTAAATAACGACCTTTCGGGTACTCTCAGCGGTGTAGGGTTGCAACTAGCGGAAAATGAGAAAACCAAATTACCAACTGTCGTTGCCCCTATTCAAGGAACACCTGCCTTTAAAGCGGGTATTTTGCCGGATGATGCGATTACTAAGATTAATGATCAGCCAACTCAGGGGATGAATATTAACAATGCCGTTAAGCTAATTCAGGGTAAAGCTGGAACCACGGTTAAACTTACAATTCAACGTAATAACCACCAAGTGCAAACTTTCCAACTGACGAGAGCAAATATTCCTCTGCATCCCGTTACCTACCATACTCAAATCAATAAGACAGGAAAAATAGGATATATTTCCCTACCTGAATTTACAGAAACTGCACCTTCAGAAATGCGGCAAGCAATTAATGCCTTAGAAAAGCAAAATGTGCAAGGTTATGTTTTGGACTTACGCTCCGACCCAGGTGGACTGGTAGACTCTAGTTTAAAAATAGCTAGTATGTGGCTAAAAAAAGATGCAATTGTTTCCTTAGTTAATCGCGACCAGGCAAAAGAAAGCTACAATGCCAGCGGACATCCATTGACCAATAAACCTTTAGTGGTGTTAGTAGATAAGGGTTCTGCCAGCGCTAGCGAAATTTTAGCAGGCGCCTTACAAGATGATAAGCGTGCCACCTTGGTAGGAACACGTACTTTTGGCAAAGGATTAGTGCAAGCAGTAGAACCTTTAGAAGATGGTTCAGCATTAAAACTAACTATTGCTAAGTATTACACACCAAAAGGTCGAGATATTAACCATGTGGGCATTGTACCAGACACCACAGTAGAATTAACTTCCTCTCAGCTGCAATCTTTACTTAAAAACGGCGCCTTGGGTACTCAAGCAGACCCTCAATACGCCCGTGCGGTTGCAAGCTTGAACCAATTGATTCAGACAGAAGCAAATTACGTCGGTTTAAAGCGTGGCAAATAAATTGTCTCCTTGACAATTGTTTAGCGCTCTTTTATGTCTCTGGTCAGAGAAAAACATCTGTAGGTTGGGTGGAGCGAAAGCGTAACCCAACATCCACGCTTAAGAGAGTTGGGTTGCGCTCCGAAGTACCCAACCTACCCTTAAAGGAATCATACCAAAGCTTTTGATTTTTATCTGGCGAGAGTAATAGAAGAGCGTTAGATATTTATCTAAATGTAGAGATAAATTTATACAACTTGTGGTCAATTCCACTAGTTTTTTACCACAGAGACACAGAGTACACAGAGAGGAGAATAAGAGGCGCCTTAAATAAGTAAGTATAATAATACAAGTATGAATCTTATCCAACTTAGCAAATGGTTATCACTTTGTGAGCAAGCGCAAATAGCTTACATTCCCGCAACTTTTGGGCCAGCAGTAAGTATTGACGAGATACATCGATTTAATGAGGGATTGGGAGATACACCAACGCTCGACCAAGCATACCGTTGGTTGCGTAAAAACTATCAACCCCGCTCTACAATATGGCGTTGGGACTGCTGTAGTACTGAAACACTAAAGGCAAGTATGAGTAAAGGGTATCAAACAATTCCACCACTATTAGAGAGTATGCGTTTATTATTGTTTTCGCTTCTTTTTTCAACAGTGATTACTGGTTGTAGTAATGTAACAACCAACGAATATGAAGCCACAGCGCTGACAACTTATACTTGGCAAGTAAAATATGCGAACAATTTAACTACAGAACCATCACCACGCTTAGAAGAGTTTGGCACAACTTCGTTGCTAAACCGCAATGGATTAAAACCACCCGGAGCAGTTATAGGCCCCGACGATAAAGGTTTATGGTGGGCCGCACTGCCACCACGACCGACAGTTGATGACATAGAACGACGTAAAGACGGGAAACAAGCTAGTCAGCCACAATTATTAAAATCTGTTAAGTATGAATTTAAGTATAATGATGGCGCCCAACAAAGAACATTACCCACAAATTACGATGTATACAGAGAGGTAGTCAAAGCATATCCATCACGTACACCTTTACAGTTAACTTTGGGAGTAGGGGATAATTCGGTTGAGAAAGCTGAACCAACTAGCAAAAACGAGTAATTTCAAAGCTAACCTTTACTCCTCCTCAACATGTAATACACAAATTTGTAACAATCCATCCGATTTGGAAGAGAAAAAATAAGATTCATCAGGAGTAGCAGCATATAAAGATTGCAACCAAACTTCTTGATACTTCGGATGCTTTTCTCCTTCTTCAAAAACAATATTTAAGATTTCAGCTAAAGTTGAATTAGGATAAAGAATTCTATTTGCCTCCGATAGTTCTTCAAAATCAAATTCATCAATAGTTGGACAAATTGCTGGACTTTTTACTAACATCCATACCCTTTCATGAGGAAAAGGAGATATACACATAAAGTCCTCATTTTGCCCAATCATCCATCCCTCTGTTTCTTCAGAACCAAAAATATATTCCCCTTCGGTTAAACAAGTAGTACGAACATGTTCTCGGTCAGATGCATCTAAATAACCAAGTTCCATTGCACGGTCTAAAGCTTTTTCAATACTCCAAGGCTCAAAATTACTTGCTCCCTCCCAATGCTGATGATTAGAGATATCTGGTTCATTCCAACCCTTAGTCCAATAACCAAACTCCCAAACTGTCATCATTGGGTCAAATGTAAATTCTGTGTTTTCCATAAAGAAACCTGGTTTCTAAAGAGTATATGTTTCGGTGATACTGGCGCCTATATTTTGAACTTTTTGTACTAGCTCAACAGGTTCCATTACTTTTACTTCACCTCCAAAGCCAATTATCCATCGTAAAAAATCAAATTCGTCTAGTGACCATTTTGGTAAAATTACTTCAAAGCGGTGGGGGAGTTTTTTATCACCTGTTGGACGTAAGGTGAAGATTGATTTTTTAGAGTTGGGTGAGGATAGTATAGGTTTGATGGGGGGAGACATTTTAATTTGCAAAAATCTTTTGGTTGCTTCGGTAATGAATGGGTAAATTTTATCACTAAACCATAGTTCGACTTTGACGGTAACTTGTGCGCGTATTTCTTTTCTGGGACTGAGAAATTTTTGTTGGTCGCTGGGATTGTAGCCCAAGTATATTCCAGCGCTGTGTTTGAGTAAAGTTTGCAGTTTGGATAATGCTTTTTCTTGTTCACGAAGACTTCTTGAAAGTGTTTGTGGTCTCCCTAGAAATAATCTATCGAGACGTTCAAATTTGAATAAACCTGGCTTATCTCCTTTTACACATTCGTATCCTAGATACCATGCTAAATTAGAGAAGGTGATTTGTAATGGGTAAGCTAAGAAAAAGCTTGTTTCATCTCCTTCATATTTAGCGGCGCCTGAAAAACTACCAAGTTCAAGTAATTTACCCTGAACAATAGCAAGCTCTAGTTCACTAATACTATTACTAAGTGCATCCTTGGGTAAGTACTCGGTGTCAATTTTTGAACTATTAGCAATCGCGCGTACAGGGTAGACATTATCTATTGTTTCGATTAACTTAGAATTTAATAATCTTTGTTTGAATGTATCATATACTTCTAACGCTAAGGGGTCATCAAGGCTGTTTGCATGAGATTGGAGAATATCAAAAACCCTGATTAGTTCAGATTGTGAGAGAATTGCTGTACCGATGAAATATCCTTGACGCATAGAATAGTCGGGTAATATTTTATATGGTTTTAAAATTTTCTCAATATCTTTACGGACAGTATCAAGTTCATTATCAGCATCATAAATAACTCCAGCTTGTACAAGTGCTTTTGCGAGAGTTTTGAGTTGTCCTTGTTCTGTGTTAACTAAAAATGGTTGTTGAACCACAAAACGAATTATTCCAATTAAACGGTCAAACGGTTGTTTGTCTGAGTACGCATGTGTTGCTGTACAAGAAACTTCTATATCTTCTATTGGTTCTGACTTATTACTAATGATACCTTGATTTGCTAACCAATTTAAATCGGCGCCGATTTTTTCAGCATCAGCATAAACTCCACCACGCAGTTTTGCCATCACAGCAGTAATTTCTTGAATATCATTGCTAAACTGCGGTACATAACCTAAGATTTTTTCTAACAAACTTGGATTTATCGTTTGTAAATTACCCAAACCGGAATATTTAATAATTAAAGCAATTAAATACAACAACCGTTCAAAATCTAAAAGATTACTATATCGGTGAAAAGTAATCTTTTTATGCTGCGTGCGATTAATAGTATTAATGATACTACGGGGAAGCTTTTGAATAGATTTCTCAATTTCTGCAATAGAAAACTTGGGTGAAGTCACATTTATAGTATTGACCATTGCAAATCCTTCTGCGGTGATAGGAGGAAAAGCTTGCAGAACGTTATACATGCTATTAATAATAGCTTCGGGAACTTGACGAGTGCGCTGTTTGTTCCAAACGAAACAAGTTTGCAGAGGTGTGTCAAGGTGCCAAGCTATCCAACTCAACTTAGCAGAACTCTTATTAACCTTCTGCAAAAAATCGATACGAAACGCGCGTTTAAAGTTAGTAGCATCATAAATAACACTTTTACCCGCAGCAAACGCCGTATAAATACGGTCAATAGCAGTTGTTTCAACAGTTTGCCAATCACCTTGAATATCGGCGCCACCGTATAATTCCTCACGAATAGCATCAGTAGAGACAACTTCATAGTTCCCCGTCTGAGATATTATTTGTGACAAGGTGGACTTGCCGCTACCAGGTACACCAACTAAGAAATGGGCTATAGTAGACATTTTTATATAGTTAAATCTTTTACCTTTTCAATATAAACCCTGTATAACCTATTTTCTACATTCCTGTGCGAATGAGGAAATAATCAGGCGCCCATAAATATTAACCAACGTAGGGTGCCTAACGCGATTATCAATCTTTCAACGAAGCGAATAATCTTGTAGCGTTACGCACCATCAGTATTTGCTTATCATATAAAAAAAACAAAAAATCAGTAATAAATTATACTACTAATATTTATATATTCAATTATTTAACATATTCTATAAACACCAGTTACACGGGGTGTTAAAAATGAGTTACGACAACGTTTGTAAAATCCTAGCTTAAAAATATCCACTTCATTTTGCCAAATGGTTAATATCAAATAAAGTGCGGAAAGTCAAAGTCCTAAAAACAGAATTGAGTATCGAGCCAGTGCGCGCGGACTCAGTATCATTCCTACAAACAGCAGAACGTATTCTTCATATAGAATTTCAAACCCTACCTCAATCTAAACCTCCGATACCTTTTAGAGAGTTAGATTATTCCGTCAGACTCAAGCGACAGTACGACCTTCCTGTGACGCAAGTGGTAATTTTCTTACAACCCACAGACGACCCTATCGCTTATACAGACGAGTATAGGGACGAAACGACAGTCCATAAATACCAAGTTATTCGGATGTGGGAGCAAGACCCGGAGCTATTCTTAAACAGTGAAGCATTATTACCACTGGCCTCTTTAGCAGCAACAAGTTCGCCTGAAGCATTACTGTCGCGAGTTGTCGAGAAGATTGCTACAATTCCAAATAGAGGTGATAGACAAAACATTGCTGGATACACACAAGTATTAGCTGGTTTAAAGTTTGACAAAACCGTGATTCGTAATTTATTAAGTGAGGACACAATGAAAGAATCTGTAATTTATCAGGATATACTACAAAAAGGAGAAGAGAAAGGAAACAAGGAAGGTGAGAAAAATGAGGCTTTCCGCCTTGTAAGCCGCCAATTAAATCGAAAATTTGGTGCCATCGACTCATTAATTCTTGAACGTCTCCAAGGCTTAACAACAGAACAACTTGAAGAATTAGCAGAAGATTTTCTAGATTTCTCTAATATTTCTGATTTGGAAGCTTGGTTAAATAGATAATTAAGAGTCTAACTTGAAATTGTACATTCTCAGGTCAAAGTTATTAATTTTGACCTTTTTTACTTGGGTTGAAACCTCTTCCCCGACCCCTCTCCTACACTAGCAGGGAAGGGGGTCAGGTTTTACGTTTGTTTTTCCCACATGACGGTAAAGCATTATTACCGCTGGCACCTCAAAACTAGTATATTTTGTCATTCGCATCAAAATAGTGGTGGCTCAATATGTATTGAGCTACATTATGGAAGTATACCGAAGTGAAAGCTGATGGTAGTTTAAAAACTTTAAAGTTAGGCGCCTATTACATTTTACCTTAAATAGCTTATGACGATTCTTATTGCCAATATTGGTACATCTGATTTATCAATAAAAATCGATGACTATTATATTCCTGTAGGTTTTGATAGAAATGAACCAAATATAGATTATCGTGGGTTAGATACAGACGAAGAAGCAATGTGGGAGAAAGAGCTACGATATAGTTATATTGCAGGAGAGCTTTGTCCTGAGTTAAACGTCAAAGTAGAAAAAGGTAGATTTTCTTTTAGAGAAATTACCTTAAAAATACTTGAAGCTTACGAACAAGACGAGGAAACATGGTTTCACCGCATCCGTCCCGGTCGCATATGGGGTGTAATACAATCAGCTATGGAACCGAAGTTCAAAGTCAATGAAGTATACCTCTTTGTAACCGACCAACCAGAAACTGAAACACACGGTTATCCTTCTGATTCAATTCACTTATTTGATATTCTACAAAAATGGTTTCGGCGCCAAACTCCTAATCTTAAACTGCATAAAGAAGTTATCCCTGCAAATATTCCAGCAAACAAACAAGACCCACTACCAGGGTAAGCGCATTTCAAACCCTATTGACAACAAGGCTTTTCAGCATCATTATGGTGAGTAAGACTCGCAGTTAAAATCGTCAACATATAATTGTTATCCATCGCTGCTCGATTGGATTTTTGACGATTACTTCGCTTGAATGATTGCTCCAAGTTCAAAGCGTTAAGTGCAATTCGACGCAACAGTGATAAATTTTGTGGAGCATGACCAGTACGGACGCGGCAAGCGTCTTCGTTAAAGGTAACATCGAGAGTCCAATGCAAGCCATTTTCAACACTCCAATGGAGTCTAATGGCTTACCCCTGTTAAGGTGTACCAAAAAACGAACTAATAAAGGGCTGAAACTCTTACC
>NZ_MRCD01000136.1 GCF_001904745.1 Calothrix sp. HK-06 | reverse complement strand
CTCTGTGGTCAAATAAATAACTTTGTTTACCACAGAAACCGCAAAGAAAAATATAAAAATATAGCTAAAAATGAGAGGTAATTATATCAAATATTTTTAATTTAAAACATCTTACAAACGATACAAATCAAACAGGAATTTTAAGTACTTCTTAAGTATTATTTTTTGTGTGATTAATTTTTAAGTTAGATAATAAGTTTAAAATTATAAAGCTTGAAAAATTGTATCGAGTGATTAAGAGTAGTTATTAAAATAGCATTAGTTAGTAATATGAAAGAAATAGTTGCCTTTTTATTTGGCTTAGGTTTTGTATTTAATGCTAGTTTGTTTGTTCCACAAGCTATTAGAGTCTATCAAACTAAAAGCTCTAGAAACATTTCTTTAATAACTTTTGCTGGTTTTAATATTATTCAATTCAATGGTATTTTATATGGTTATTACTACAACGACATGATTTTGATGTATGGTAATACAATTAGTTTTATTAGCTGTGCAATTGTAACACTATTAGCAATATACTATAGAACTAAATCATAATGACGGCAAATATTAACTCTCAACCCCCCACACTGCAACGCTTTGCACAATATTTAATTCCCTACCGTCGTCAAATTCCTGTGGCGGTTTTTTTCGTTTCTATCGGCGCCTTCTCGCAAGGTGTGGCGCCTTTTTTGATTGGTTGGTCGATAGATAATTTAATTGGTAAGGGTAATTTCTCTGGATTGATGCAAATGCTAGTTGTTGTACTAGCTGTGTATTTAATCGGATTTTCGGCGTTTCGCGGACATATTCTTCGCACCAACTGGATTACTCAAAACGTACTGGCGCAACTTCGTCAAGACATTTTTACAAAAATACAAACTTTACCTCTTTCGTTCTTTGATACGAGTTCAGCAGGTGACTTAATGAGTCGCTTGCTTAATGATGTTAGTACTGTAAATCAAGTATTTGGACTCGCTATTGCTCAAATCGTTGGTAGTGTATTTAGTTTAGTTGGAATTGCTTTAGCTATGCTCGCTGTAAATTTACAGTTAGGGTTGCTAAGTAATATACTAGTGCCGTTAGTAATTATTCTTACTACATTATTTGGAGGTTGGGCGCGTGCTAAATTCCGTTTAACTCGTACTAGTATAGGCGAATTATCTAGTAGATTAGAGGAAGATTTAAGCAGTGTTAGAGAAGCACAAGCTTTTAATCGAATTGAACGCAATATAAATGATTTTCGTCGTTTGAATGCGATAAATCGAGATGCCAATATTCAGGCAACGGCAATAACAGCAGCATTTTTACCGACTATCGATGTTTTAAATACGCTTTCGCTTGGGGGTGTATTAGCGTATGGTGGTTATCTTGTGGTGGTAGGTAAAATGACGGTGGGAACTGTAACGGCATTTCTTCTTTACGTTCAGCAGTTTTTCCAACCTATTCAAATATTGAGTCAATTCTATACACAAGCGCAATCGGCAGTTGCTGGACTTGAGCGAATTTTCTTGCTTTTAGACGAACCGTCACAACTTAAAGATGCTCCTGATGCTAGAGAAATGCCACCAATTCAAGGTGGAGTTAGTTTTGAAAATGTTTCGTTTGGCTATAAAGCTAATCAAACGGTGCTGAAAAATGTTACTTTTTGCACTGCACCAGGACAAATGATAGCCCTTGTCGGCGCCACTGGAGCAGGAAAGAGTACAATTATTAACTTGATATTACGCTTTTACGACGTTACTAGCGGCGCCGTCAAAGTTGATGGTATAGATGTTCGCTCTGTTACACAAGCTTCTTTACGTTCTCAAATTGGGATTGTGCTTCAGGATATGATATTGTTCAGTGGTACCATTGCCGAAAATATCGCTTTTGGGCGCCCGGATGCAACAACTACAGAAATTGAAGCTGCTGCTAAAGTAGCTAACGTCCACGAATTTATTATGACCCTGCCACAAGGTTATGATACTGTGGTTGGCGCCCGTGGTGTAACCCTTAGCCAAGGACAAAGACAACTCGTTAGTATTGCACGGGCAGTTTTGGTCAACCCAAGAATTTTAATTTTAGATGAAGCAACTAGCAGCATCGATACTCGTACCGAAGAGTTAGTACAAGACGCAATAGCCAAAATTCTCAAAAATCGTACAAGCTTCGTTATTGCCCATCGCCTTAGTACTGTAACGCAAGCCGATAAAGTAATGGTAATTCAGCAAGGGCAAATTCTAGAACAGGGAACCCATACTGAACTTATTGCTCTAAATGGAGTTTATACAAATCTTTATGCACTGCAATTAGGAACTGACAAATCTTAGAAACCGGGTTTCTTGTCAATATTTTGTAAGAAAACAATAATTTTACATAGAAACCCGGTTTCTCAAACTATCGGTAGATACAACAGTGTTACTACTGATAGATGTTAATACATGTTTTTTTAAATAATTTAATAACTTAGATAGTTATACTTGAATACTTTAGCAATTTGCTGTTTGTGTCATAGGTTAGTAAGGTGGGCAATGCCCACCTTACTACGGTTATGTGTTAATTAAATAATTTGCGGAGGGTGGAATGCCGATTACAATTCGGAAAGATGTTGCTTACACTATTCTAAAAAAAATTAGCGATAGTGGGCAAGAAATGCATGACGTTAAATTTGAAAATACTGATTTAGCTGGGTTAAACCTAACCGAAGCTGACCTTTTAGGACATTTAGATTATCTTAATCAAAATCACTTTATCAAAGCTAAATTTGCTGGAAATGCTTATGCAGACCCCGCAAAATTAGCTCAAGAAATTTTGCACCCAGAAAAAATAGAGTTTGAGGGAGGCGAAATTACTGAGAAAGGGCGCAAATTACTTAATAAAATTGAAACTGAGTTATCAAAGGCATCAGGGGGAGCATCAATTCCTATCGCTTCTAAAGATTTGCCATTTTTAGAAAAAGTGTTGCTCAGAAGTGGTTTAGAAGATATTTTTGATGCTAGAGATGTAACTGAGGTTGTCTTCCGAGTCATGCGCGACTTAATGACAACCGAAGCTGCTGACCGAGTTGAAGCAGAACTCCACAAAGAAGCACTACCAGCAGAAGACAAATCGCTGCAAATGGAAATTGCTGATTTATGGCATGATACAAACCCAATTGTAGGTTTTCTGAGTCGCGTTCGTCCACCGTGGCAAGGCCCTGGAATCTTTAAAATCGATTCTGACCGTTTCTTATTCCGGGTTGCTAACGAGAGCAGTTTTTCGCACGAAGTAGACCGTGAACAAGTCGTAAAGGCTGTATTTTCTGCTACCAAGGAAGAACTTTCCTCTGAACGCATTCAGGAAATAGCTAGCTGGCTGCCTGACCATGTGCGTAAACTCTGGGACGAAGCGTAATTATATCTACCATATTAAATCACCTAGGGGCGCCGTTCAACAGTGCCCCTATAATTATGCCAACCAGTATAATAAAGACCGTTGAAGCGCCGTTAACTAACGTGTCAAACCCTTGAATACGAAGGTTAACGTTTGCTTCAAAACCGACCCCCATGCTAGAATAATCTGCTATACTGGCTATCTAAGATTTATATTCGGTTGTGAAAATCATTTTAGCTTTTAAAACGGTTTCTCCGAATCTAATTCTCTACGTGTCCCGATTTTGGAGATCCCAATGTCTATTTATGTAGGTAACTTATCCTATCAAGTTACGGAAGAAGATCTGAAGCGTGTTTTTGCAGAATACGGTAAAGTCAGTAGTGTCAAGGTACCCACCGACCGTGAGACAGGTCGGATGCGCGGATTTGCATTTGTTGAGATGGAAAGCAGCTCGCAAGAAGATGCAGCAATCGAAGCTTTGGATGGAGCGGAATGGATGGGACGTGATTTAAAAGTTAATAAAGCAAGACCTCGCGAGGAAAGAAGCCCATCACGCGAAGGTTGGGGTGGCGGCAACCGAGGTGGTGGTCGTCGTTACTAAGCTTAATAATGCAAAGATTTCACAAGTTTTGATTTCATTACTCCCCCAGCAGTTATAAGCTTTCATCGCTCTTCAACTGCTGGTTTTTACTGTTCACACTTGAGTTAAAATATTCACAAATATAAGGAGTTGTACTAATGACGCAAGTAGTTTTAGGCGAAAATGAAGGAATAGAGTCCGCTTTACGGAGATTTAAGCGTCAAGTTTCGCAAGCGGGTATTCTCCAAGATGTTAGAACCAAGCGTCACTTTGAGACTCCCTTGCAAAAACATAAGCGTAAAGCTGTTGCACGCAGAAAGCAAAATCGCAGAATGCGCCAGCATTTTAAGTAAGCGGATATCATTTCCAACAGAAACCGGGCTTTTACAAGAAGCCCGGTTTCTTTATGGGTGGGTTATTATGTATCTTTATTTAATGTTGCAGTGTTATAAATACAACAAACGTTCACAGCAATTAACAATCAGGTACCAAAACAGCGAAGGAGCAAATTTTTGCGAGTCTATCATCTATTAATCGGTCTTATTTTACTTGCGCTATCACCATTCATATTGAAATCGGTATTTAAAAATACAAGTAATGATAACAATGTACGACCGCAACCAACACCGTCTAGCATAACGCCAACTGTAACAGCTTCTCCTGCATCTGCTGTAACAATACAACCATCCCAAGCGTCTAATAACGTTTGGAACAGTGTCTTGAGAACAAAAACGGCGCCTGTAGGTTGGAATGTTGCACCATGTAATGGGGATGCACCGTTATTGTGCATTTCGTCTAATGGTAAAAATTTGGGTTCCGTCAAAATGGAAATTTACCCACTTTCTCAACAACCGAAGTTTAAAAAGATGCTAATTAGTGCGGGTATTCCTGCTGATACTAAAATTGACTATAAAAATCCCAATTACCAAGGGAAAATAAAAGAAGCGCTCAATGCTTGGGTTATAGAGGAATACGCACTTAATTCTAAAGAGCGTCAAAAAAGTTACGAAAATAAAGTTAATTTTTCAGGTTTTCCACCGCAACTCGTGAATATAGGACAACTCCAAGGTGTACGCTACGGTTTCACTGGTCTCAAACGCGAAGGTGGAGTTAGTGAGCAACATCTCAAATATGTAGCATTCGATGGAAATTCACTATATGTAATTAATACAGCATATAACCCTGTTGGTAAAAGCGCAAAATTTGAGAAGTACGAAAATATGGCAGTATTTGAGCCGTTTTTGAGCGAAATTACTTCTAATTTAAAGTTACCCTAAAAGAAACCCGGTTTCTTCAAAAAACCGGGTTTCTATATCTATAGTTCTGCAAATGCGCGTTCAATTAGGCGCCGTGCTAGAGTTTGCGTACCAGTGTGTTCATAATAATTTGTGGACACATCGATAAACGCTGCGACGTAATCTAATTTATCGTCTGCAATTTGCATGAAATTGTTGAGGTTGTTTAAAACCTTTTGAGGTGTTAGACCACGAGAAACAACTAAGTCACTCATCCACCCTTTTACTGAGTCAAAGCTTTGACCAATAAAATCAAGTTTACCTCCTGAAGTTTGACCAGGAATAGTATCTTTGATGTTGTTGAAAGTCGAGTTTTGCTCTAAGTCTTGCGGTGTCATTGCCCCAAGACTTGATGTTACCTTCTGAATAAAGTCGGGGCCTAAAGGTAGTAAAGCATCGACACAAACCAAAGCTGCCATGCGGATAGATGACTCACCGCTATATTCTCCTAGTGCAGCTACGAAGTCACCAATGCTATCACCAGGAATACCGTTGATTTGGCAAAATGCGACTAACTCAGTTACAAGTTTTAAAGATAAATCGATTGTTTGAGCTTTGTCGGGTTTGGGTGTGACTTTATCGAGAAAACCCAAAAACGAAAATGTTTCGCCAACTTTATTTGCTAACGCTGCGGCGCCTAATGCTTTATCTGTACCATCAACAGTTTGATACAGCCACATCGCAGTTTGGTATCCTTGTGAACGGTCGTTATATAAATATATCGCGCGTTCGCCAATCTGCTGAACTACATCGTCGTCTGTTTCCCCTGTCACATGCTGAATTGTGTTGACAAAACCAGTTATGTTTTGCCACTGACCAGGTGCCGCAAAATCTAGTGCATTTAACATTGAAATTGTCAAGCCACCAGTTGGTAATTTGTCAACTAAATCTTGAATTGGTTTACTCATTATTAATCCCGAATAGAAGTACGTTAAACTTACTGCGTCATTAATGGAGAGGCAAATTATTGCAGTTTTGACAACCTTGTAAGGTTAAATTTCTGAAGCCAAGCTTCTCTGTCGGTGTCGGTAAACGATGGGTCTTTGGATATGGCAGAAACTTGGTACTTACCAACTAAAATCGATGTTTTAGTTTTACCCAAAGTTTTTGCAGGATATCCACCAACCTGTTTTGTACTAGTTTTATAGCCAGCAGCAGTTGCGGGTGTGCTGGTAGTATCTGAAATTGCTAATTGTGCTACTACTTTACCGCCTTCTTTTAAATTCGCTTCTGCGAAACCTTTTTTCTCTTGAGTGAATACTACGTCAAAACCACCGCCATCTTTGGGGAAAAGTTTGTTAAATTCGCTACCTTGAGTTGCATTCTTCGCAACGGCTTGACCGCTACGCTTTTGGCTGCTTTCTTGCTGTGCGGCATCAAACCTTCCCGGCGCCTTTGTTGCACAAGCAGTTGTAGATGTTATCAATATAACAGATAGCAGTAAGGCTGCTAATATTCTACGTATACGGGGAAAAGACATTGTATTATCTCCTTGAACTGCACATAAAGCGGATGTCACTAAAGCTTTACCTCGAATTTAACCTTAATAGTGGCTAATGTCATGAAAATATAAACAATAGTCATGAGTGTTGAGTTTTTATTCTTAAGTTGGTAGAGACGCGATTAATCACGTCTCTACTAGCACTATTGTTTATAAGCGACTACAGCGTAAAAGGGGTCACCACCACCGGCGCCTAACCATTGTAGTAAATTCGGAACTTGAGATTGGCGGGTGATAACTTCGGGAGAAGTAAAGCCAGGTACACTGTTAAAATAGCTTTTGACTAATTCAACTCGACCTTTCTCAGAATTTTCACGCCAAGCTTCGATGGCTTTTTGAAAGAACATGCGGTTAGAAAAGCTAAATATTGCTACGCCACCAGGTTTTAAAATTCTGTGAATTTCTGAAAATACTGCTTCTGGATACTGTATGTACTGTACAGAGACACAGTTGATAACGGCATCAAAATCTTGGTCAAGCAACGGTAACTTCGGGTTTTCATTCAGGTTTTGAACGAAGTAATGGTTTAACCTAAGGTTTCGTGCGAGTTCTTGTTCATTAAGTCCATGTCCCTCTACATGAGAAAATTCTATTTCTTCTGGTAGATGCGAAACCCAACTACTCATCATGTCTAGAATGCGCGTATTCGGTTTTAACAGTTGGCGATACAAATCTGTAAGCTGTTGAATAAATCCTTCATCAACATGGGTGACAAAGCGTGGTTCAGAATAGAACAATTTATCGTTGCTGTCGTCTAGCTTAGTACGTTGATTTGGTCTAAGGAGCATAAATATCTTGGGTTTCGTTTACATTTTCAAGATTTCTTTGGCAAAAAAGCAAAAATATGATATGGTCTTTTATCACAATTAAATGTGTGTGATACGTTTTAGTACTTCATATATTTTAAAAAACACAATTAAAAAAGACAACAAAATAAACCTGTTAGAAACCGAGTTTTTTTGTTAATATCTTGCAATGAAACAACATTTCGCTAAAAAACCCGGTTTCTTGTGTGTCAATTAAATTTTTCGCATAGAATGCTTTCATGTCGTACCTAGAAAAGAATATTTATTCCCTTTGGTTAAAATTTCAATACTCACAAGTATTTTCGTATGTGAGTTTGTTATTTTTGATACTACCTTTATTACTATTTAGTTCTGGCAATAACAGCTTGATGGCGCATGATGAAGAACTTTACGCAACTCGCGCACGTCTCATGTTCGACTCCGGCGAATGGATACATCCTTGGAATAGCCCACATCATAAAACACCCGGCATTTACTGGATAATTGCACTTTTCTACAAATTATTCGGTGTCAACGAGTTGAGTGTTCGTCTCCCTAGCATGATTTTAGGCACGCTCTCTATATTTATTTTATATGAAATAGGCAAAATTGTATTAGATAGAAAAATCGCATGGCTAGCTGCTGCTATATTTAGCTTAGAATTCCTTTGGTTACAATATTGTCGTTTGGGAACTCCCGATGTCAGCATGGTTTTTTTGGTACTTTCGGGAATCTTACTTTTACTCAAAGCGGAGCTATGCCCTAAGTCATATTTCAAACGATACTTGACGCATTATAATTTATTATGCTTAGTGAGCGGAATATGTTTTGGCTTAGGTTTATTAGTTCGTAGTTTAATGATTATTTTACCCATTATCGCTTTATTACCATTTTTTATTTCTCTAGAAAGGCGCCATCGTTTGTTGAATAATCCATATTTATATATAGGTTTTATAGTTGGTTTGCTTCCAACTATTATTTGGCTTTGGCTTAGTTATTCACATTACGGAAGCGGAAGTATTTTTCAGCTATTAGATTTTGTCTTTCAAGTCGGTTCAAAAGAACGAGGTGGGAATGGAATTCTTTTTTACATGTGGAATGTTCCCGCTAAATCCTTTCCTTGGTTCTTTTTTGCCTTGTTTGGTTTATTTACTGTAATTAGGCGCCCGCAAGTTAAATATCAAGTTAAATATAAATCGTTATTAGTTGGGTTTCCAGTAATTTTATTTGCCGAACTCACTTTAATTTCAACCCGTTTATCGCATTACAGTCTTTGTCTATTCCCTTTTATCGCTTTACTAGCAGCTGTTGGACTTGACGCACTTACCCAAACTGAAATAATTAAGCGTTATTTAAGTTATGGGTTCGGTGTTTTAGGTATATTTTTATTACTTACAGGTATAATTACATTATTTATAAGTAATTCAATAGATAGTTCAGAAATTCATAAATATGTAAACTTGATAATAGTATTAGGCGCCGGATGGCTGATTTTACCTATTGTATGGATACAACGTCACCGATTTGATACGCGCACGTTTTGTAACTACTGGTTTGCAGCATGGCTAATTCCAGTTTGGCTTGGTTTAGCAGTATTGGGATATAATGGCGCCTTTAGTGACTATAACCCAGAGTTTCGCAAATTTATAGAAAACGAAAAAGTGGCGCCAATCCTTCAATCATCTGCTGTTAGTTTAGTTGATGTTGGTGGAAAAACTGGAGTCTTAATTAACTTTTATACCAAAAATATTGCAGAAAGAGTTAATACACTTAAGCAAGTATCACCTAATAATTATGCTTGGATTGAAGAGAGTAAACTAAATGAACCTGTAAATTCTAATGTATTATATAATACAATAGGTAAGGTAAAAGGGTATAGCTTAGTACAAGTATTAGAAAAGTCATAACACCCTGCTTTCTGTTGAGCTTTTAAAATCAAATTTTGACACCAGTTAAATATATTGATTCTGATTGATGTTCAGGAAGGTCTGACATCCCAAGCAAACCTTCTTCAAAATTAACTTCTTCAATTTGGCTAAATCCAGCTTCTGCTATTAGTAATTTCAGCAGTTCATTATTATACATTACTTTGTGACTATAACAATAAATTACAGTGTTTATAGCTAAAATATTTTTTGCTTTTTCATAAGGTGTATCTAGCGGTTGTTGGTATTTTCCTAAATATGGAACGCAAATACGTATACACCCATTCTTTTTTAAATACTTAAAACTTTAGTTGATTATTTAATCTATATCTTCACGAATGATTGTTAATCCCAAATCTTTGTAGGAAGTTAATACCTCTAATGGTACAACAGGCGCCGTTACCAAATAACTTAACGCATGAATCGAGCCAACAACATAAGGCGCCGCAGTATCAAGCTTTGCCGCAGTTACTAATCCTACTACCTCCGCAGCACTCTTTATCATTGCTTGTTTTACATGGGCTTCATTCAAATTTGTAACACTTATTCCAACCTCTGGATGTAAACTACATACCCCTAACATGCACAAATCTGCACGTATCATCCGTAAGGCTTCAACTGTTGCGGCACCAATATTAACTAAAGCTTTTTTATAAAGTTGCCCACCTAACATCACAACTTCAATATGAGCATGTTCTGCCAAAGCTACAGCAATGGGTGGACTATTTGTTATAACTGTTGCTTGCAAATCTATAGGTAAATGCCGTGCCACAGTTAGTGTTGTTGTACCTCCATCTAAAATCACCACTTGACCTGGACGTACCAAAGAAGCTGCTGCCCGCGCTATTGCTTCTTTTTCTATCGGTGCCTGCTGTATTCGATCCGCATAACTTGCTGTTGCAGGAGAAGTTAATAAAGCACCTCCATGTACACGCTGCAATAAACCTGTTTCAGCTAATTCTCTCAAATCGCGACGTATCGTATCCTCAGAAACTTTGAGAACAGCGCTAAGTTCGGAAGAAAGCACCTTTTTATCACGACGAAGAATTTCGAGGATAAATTGTCGTCGTTCGGCAGTCAGCATAATTAATTTTCCGGAAGTTGCGTTTTTGTTCTTGAAATTGCACGTTTGTGAGTTTATACTCATTATATAAGGTCAAAAGTTCATAGCAAACATTTTGATGTTCTTCAACCCTTCCTTCACTGTTGACAAATCATGACTACAGCAACTCAATTTCCAATAAATCTAGGCGCCTACAAATATATATCGCTGAATCCGGCAAATACGACACTGACAGCAGAACAAAGAGAAGCGCTGAAAGCGAATATTCAACTTTGTCGGGATGCGATAGTCTTTTTCACTGCTACTGGAGCAGCTAGAGGAGTGGGTGGTCATACGGGTGGACCCTACGATACAGTACCAGAGGTAATGATTCTCGATGCGTTTTTTAGAGGCGCCGCAGATCAGTTTGTGCCCATATTCTTTGATGAAGCAGGACATCGAGTTGGTACTCAATATTTAATGTCAACGTTGCACGGTGATTTACCTGAACAGCAACTTCTACGCTATCGCGAAGCACATTCCAAATTACCAGGACATCCTGAACTCGGCTTAACTCCTGGTGTAAAATTCAGTTCTGGGCGCCTGGGTCATATGTGGCCTTACGTCAACGGTGTTGCAATGGCGCATCCAGGTAAAACTGTTTTTTGTTTGGGTTCTGATGGTTCGCAACAGGAAGGTAATGATGCTGAAGCCGCGCGTTTAGCTGCTGCTTTACATCTAAATGTAAAATTAATCATTGATGATAACGATGTAACAATAGCTGGACACCCATCTAAATATCTACCTGGTTACAGTGTTGCTAAAACTTTAACAGGTCATGGCATAAAAGTATTAGAGGGAGACGGGGAAGATATAGATGACTTATATCGTCGTTTGTGTGAAGCTGTAAATACACCTGGACCCATTGCTGTTATTAACAAACGTCCCATGTGTCCGGCAATAGAAGGGTTAGAAGGTTCAACTCACGGTCATGATGTAATATCTGTAGATTTAGCAATTAAATATTTAGAGTCACGCGGACACAGTGCAGCAGTCGAATATCTCAAAAATATCGAAAAACCCAAGCAAACTTATACATTCCTTGGTTCTAGCGATAAATGGGGCGCTAACCGCAACGTCTTTGGTGAAGCGGTGGTAAATATATTAAGTAGAATGAGCGAAGCAGAACGTAAGGAAAAAGTCAAAGTTATTGATAGTGACTTAGAAGGGTCATGCGGTTTGAAGAAAATTCACGACGCATATCCAGAAGTCTTTGTACCTTCGGGTATTATGGAGCGTGGTAACTTCTCTGCTGCTGCTGGGTTTGGTATGGAAGCTGGCAAACAAGGTATTTTTGCCACCTTTTCCGCATTTTTAGAAATGTGTATATCCGAAATTACAATGGCACGTTTGAACTACTCAAATGTGCTGTGTCACTTCTCCCACGCGGGTATTGACGATATGGCAGACAACACCTGCCACTTTGGTATCAATAACATGTTTGCCGACAACGGTTTAGATGATGGACATCCAACACATCTATACTTCCCAGCAGACACCAACCAAATGACAGCTTGTGTAGAAGCAATATTCTCTGACCCAGGACTACGGTTTATTTTCTCAACTCGTTCCAAGGTGCCGACAATTAAAGGTAGCGACGGTAACGAATTATTTGGAGGTGGCTATAAATTTGTACCTGGTAAAGATGAAGTAGTACGTGAAGGAACACAAGGTTACATTGTCAGCTTTGGTGATGCTTTATACCGCTCCCTTGATGCTGTCGAACGTTTAAAGCAAGAAGGAATAGATATCGGGTTAATTAACAAACCAACTTTAAACGTCGTCGATGAAGAAATGATGGCTAAAATTGGTAAGGCGCCTTTCGTTCTTGTTGTAGAAGCATTCAACCGTCGTACTGGTTTAGGAAGTCGTTTTGGCTCTTGGTTATTAGAGCGCGGATATACTCCTAAATATAACTATCTTGCCACCCATAAAGAAGGTTGTGGTGGACTATGGGAACAGTTCCCACATCAAGGTATTGACCCAGTAAGCATCATTAACAAAGTCAAAGAGTTAATTAAGTAAACCCAATAAAGGCATCTATCTTGTGGAACGGGCATCCTTGCCCGTTCAATAAATGCCATAAGGACAAGTGGCTCCACAATTAAAGGCTTTTGCTTCCCCAGATATACAGGCGCCACCCTTCTACTATCCATCAAACTATAGCCAACTAAGTAACCACAGCCTGGGGGTTATTAACCAGCATTGGTTGTAATGCGAATTGCCAAGGATGCCAACAATAAATTAGGGTTTGCTGAAAAAGTTATAAAAAGCAATCTCAAGTGTTGGGTAGTTATTTAAGCAAAATTAACTATAATTTTATTTTGTCTATAACTATTAATCTGATAAGTTTCAATCTCCAAAAGGAAGTTCAAAGTTTTCTGGTAAGATTGAAGGCTGCCCCTGTTTCCGGTACATGGTTACTAATCAAGCACTTTTGTGCTAGTCACGTAGATGCAAGCATTTTGCGCTATTTTACCCTGTTGTCTTGCACTTGAATATATTTCTTTAGTCTGAGAATACTAGAATGTAAGCTTTTCTTGCTTTTTCAGCAAACCCTATATATATATTTTTTGTCGAACGGTAACTTTACAGGATCATTTTTATGTAAAAAATAATGTATTAATGTCACAATTAATACTATTTATCCCAAATAAGCCTCAAATATGGTTGCTCTTTTTGGAACATGACTAGTCGAGTCAAACATATGGCTTATTTCCGAAGCTAGATGTAGTTATTGGCAATTACTACAAACTAGTTAGTAGGTGAGCGTAAATCCTAATAATTATGAATTCTAACCAAACCCAAAAATCATCAGGAAGCAAAGAAGCTGCTGACAAAAAAGCTTCGTCTGTACTCACAATTAGTGTTGTTGTGGGAGTTTTATTTATTCTTTTAGTTGCTGTAAGTAGTTATTATGGGTTAATTCGCTTTTAGTATAGAATGCCATAATTACTACAACATTACTACAGCATAATCAATCCTAAACGTATACCTACGGCTACTGCTTGGGTACGTGTAGAGACATTCAATTTCTGGAAAATTGATGAAATATGAAATTTGACTGTATGTTCTGAAATGTGCAAATTTTGAGCAATGGCTTTATTACCACTACCTGAAGCAAGTAACTGTAATACCTCAATTTCTCGTGGAGTAAGTACTTGACTTGAATTGGTCGCCATTGCTTCTGCACTAAAACCAGATGCAGCGAGTAAATAGTCAATCATTTCTTGATGAAAGACTACCATACCCGCTGCTACAGTCTCAACTGCAAGCATTATTTCTGATTCGCGCTCTGCTGGTGACAATATTCCCCTTACACCAGCACGCAGCATTAAGTTAAAATCAATCTGGTCGTTAGATGCAATTACTAGTATTGGGATAGTATATTGTGATTGCACTAGAGCATCCCAAAATTCTCTATCCTCATTCCAATCAAGCAACATAATATCAGGTTGCTGTTCGGCTATTTTAGTCACTATATCTATATCGGCGCCGCTTGTGAAAACTTGGAATTTAGGACTTTGTGTTAACACAGTCGCTAAACCTGCTCGAACTATGGGTGATACAGCAACTAACAACACCCGAATCATATTACCTCCACAGCAGGGTTCAAAAAATTCTCAACCGTTGAGACTGGAATTGCAACTGCTGCACCATAAACAATCATTGTATTTATTCCAATTACTCGACTGCAACAGTCAGCTAAAAGACCCCCTGAGTTTCCGGGATGCAAGGTAATATCTGCCAATATAGATAAGTAGGTTTTTTGAGTTGACTTGTTTGTGTACTTTTGAAGACGAGAAATCATTCCAACCGTTACTACACCTGTATCACCAAATGGGTTACCAACAGCTAAAACTAACTCCCCAACGCGGAGACTATTAATATTACCAACTGTGGCTGCATCTAAGTTATCTGTCTTAATTTCGAGAACAGCTAAGTCAACATTAGGGTCAATTTTTGTACGAACCGCTTCTACAACTCGTCCATCATAAAGTTCGACTACCGCGCGTTTACTTGTAGCAACGTGGGCATTAGTGACAATCACACCATCACTATTCCAAATTACTCCAGAACCAGCACTGTCGTTATTTATTCTTACTTTAACTGTGTTTCGACGTAGCTGTTGAGCTACAGATTTTAGTTCTGTTGAGATGTGATTAGATATTGTGCTAGGCATATATTAAGGGAAAATAAATCAAATTCTTGGCCCCCTTTGATAAGGGGAGTGGTGTGGGTTGGGGGATTAATTATTTAAAATGGTCTTTCACCTACGGTAACTGTCAAATTAACTAACTCACCACCGCGAACAACTTGTACTGATACCGCTTGATTAACTGATTGCCCTTGATTCAAATACCCTAGGATATCATTAGTATCTTGAACGCGCGCACCATCAAACGTAATCAAAATATCTCCCAGCAATATACCAGCTTGTTCTGCTGGTGCATTTGGTTCGACGTTGATAACAATTACTCCACCATCACCAGTCAAATTTAAGACAGTTTGCAAATTTTTTGGTAAACGTACAGGTTGCATTCCTACACCCAAATAACCTCTAGCAATTCTTCCCTTTGCGACTAACTGCTCAACTACACGGTTTACTGTTGAAGAAGGAATAGTCAAAGCAGTCGCGCGTCGTCCAGATGTGTTCATACCAACTACATCACCGTTAGCATCGACAAGTGGTCCACCTGCAAATCCTGGATATAAAGTAATATCAGGACGAATGAATTGGTCTATATTACCACCACTCATACTTTTCCAGGCGCCTTGTAACACGCTAATAGTTCCCATTGCTGCTTTGATATCACCTTCGCGACCTCGTGCCATTCCCAGTACAAGATGTCCTACTTTTAAAGTTGTTGCATCCCCAATACTGGCAACAGGAATATCTGGATTCTCAATTTGAAAAACCGCTACATCTGTAGTCGCATCACGACCTAATAATTTAGCAGCTAAATTTCTTCCACCTCTTACAGTTATAGTAATATCTTCGTTATTCTGCAGCGACTCATCAGAAGTAACAATGATACCATTACGCCAGTGGATTCCACTAGGCGAAAACCTTCTACCTGCATTCACAGAAACGACGGCACCTTCAACTCGTTCAACGGTATCAGCTAAACTTTGTGAAAGAGCTAAAAGTAAGTTGGGAGTATTTGAAGATATAGACATATATAGATATAACGCAGCACTTAAACTACAACATGTCCTTATCATTGCTCATTACATAAAGGCGCCACATCAGAAAATTGGCTAGAAATAACCTAGAAAAATGGCTAGTAGAAACGCGATTAAGGCGTCTCTACGTTGGGGTGGTTTAAGAAGTTACGTGTATTAATTTATTTAAATCATTTGCATCAACATCATAAGCGGCGCCGAAACCAACGACAAATCTACCAGCAGTGGGCGTAAGCTGAAAGATGCGAAAGTCTGGCAAGTCGCGTAGTAACTGAATAATATTACCAAATCTTGATTCAAAATTAGATACAGTTTGAATCCACGTTGCAGTACCACTATTTACTAAATTTGCTATACAATCGTAACTTAAGCGGCGCCGAGCAAATATTTGCTGGGTTTGAGATTCATCTTCAATAAACAAAACACTAGCTATAGGTATTGCATTCAGGTTTTGGGTATGAGTAGAAAGACCGCTGACATATATATAGATGTTTTTCATGTCATCCATGACAAACGGTGCGTAGCTAGCATTTGGTACACCATCTTTACTGACTGTGCTAATAACAACGCTTTGAAACTCGTTCGTGAAAGTTTGATATGCTGCTTGAATTGCTTCAAATTGAGACATTTTGTAACCAAATTCGTTAATTTATTACATCTATTCTAATTTCATTGGTAAACAAACTGAGTCATGCGGTCGCTATCCTAAGACGCTTGTACTACAGGTACTGTTACACTTTTATTTAAAATAGCCACCATAGTTTATCTTCCTGAATGTTAAGGTATATCAAAATCAGACCTGGTAGTAAAATTTACCAAAAATGTGTAAAAATATATCAGTATAGCCACAACATGCACATTATGTCAGGGTGTGGCTTTATCGCGTCATCAAAAATCAAAATATAATACTGCGGTCAAGTTATGCGTACCTGGAATTTAGTAAAAGGATTAATTGCTTTTGCTCCCCTTATAAGTACTGCCTTGGTTTTAAATGTGGGAGCGTTGGTTCTGTCTGATACAGTACATGCAGTTGTAGTTGCGTCATCAAAACAGGCGCCGAATAATGTTATTACAGATAAACTTAAAAAACCAGGTGAAGAAGTCGAAACAGAACCTGCTACAGATGAAATACATTTAGTAGTCAAGCTCAGAGCTAAAACAGTATACGTATATAGAGGTCTAGAAATAATTGCCACTTATTCCATAGCTGTCGGCAAATCTGGTTGGGAAACTCCCAAAGGTATTTACAAAGTATTCGAGCAAGAAATCAATCCTATATTTAAAAGCTTTAAAACTGGACGAATAATTCAACCAGGCCCGGAAAACCCATTAGGTCCTCGTTGGATAGGAATTTGGACTGACGGTAAAACGAGATTAGGTTTTCACGGTACAAATCAACCAGAATTAATTGGACAAGCCGTCTCTCACGGTTGTATTCGGATGCACAATAAAGATGTAATAGCGCTGTTTGATAAAGTCAAGGTTGGCACAGTTGTTAAAGTTGAACCTTAAAATAACTCTTCTCTGTGTCCTAATAGTCTCTGTGGTAAGTAAGGTGGGCAGTGCCCACCATACGCACAGGCGTCTCGCCTGTGCTACAAGTGCGATTATTTAGCTAAATAAGCCGGGTAAATCTTGAGTATTTTCAGCTACTGCTCCTTGTAAATCATCAGGATTTAATCCTAATGATTCTAAAGCAGTAACGGCAATTTGAGTTGTATTTACGCGGTCGGTTTGCTTGGTTCCTTTTACATCATTAGCCACATTCCCACCAACAACTAACGCGACATGAGTATCATCTTCAGAAAAACCACCATGTTCTGCTTGCTTAGTAGGATTTGCTGGGTTGCCTACGAGTACATATCCAGGTTTGAGTTTTATAATTAAATCAGGTGTTCGTCCATCACTGGGATTTCCAAAACCTGCTTTTTGTAAATCATCCCCTGCATAAACTTCGTCAATTCCTGAATTTGGATTTATCCTTTTAACAATGTTCAAAACTTGAGATGCATCGCTTGCTTGTTGTTGATTATCAAGCCATATTAACGCGACATCATCCTGTGTTGCTTGGGCAACTTGGATACCGACACTTTCCAAAGCTTTTGTATAGGTATCATCTTTAATTAGTGTTGCTGAACCCAAGCGCGGATTTTGACCATGTTTTGCAGTGACAACTACTAATGTAGAATCGAGTAATCCTTGTTGCTTCAAAGCATCGATAATTTTACCAACGCTTTGGTCAGTGTATTTGAGTGCGTCTTCTAACTCAGGTGAAGGTGTACCATCAGCGGCAATACCACCATTTACATCTTTTTGAGCAACGCTGAGTGCTTGGAAGTTCATACCGAAAATTGCGGGTACTGCTGCTGAGTTAGTACCTAGTGAGTTCTTACCGTTAATTTCGTTCAGAACTGCGTTTACTTTCAAGTCGTCATAAAGTTTAGTTGTTGTAACACTGCTTGTAACACCTTTGAAATTGAGTTGACTTGGGTCTTTAGCGGTGGATGCATCAACTAATTTACCGTCTTCTATTGCTACTTTTGCCGCAATTTCTGGTGAGTAGTAGTCGTCAACAGCGTCACCACTTCCTGCGTTGAGAATATCATAGGCGCCAGAGTGTTTTTCTGAGTAAGCTGTATACAAACCTGCAGATTTGGCGACATCAAAAATCGTATTTACATTAACGTAGTTGTGGGGAAAGACTGGGTTGCCTTGTGCATCAACTGGTAGTTTGGAAACATCAATACTACCTGCACCATAATCTCCACCACCACCACTGAGTAAATTGGGATTTTTGTCAATACTTTCATCAAAGAGTACTTCAGTACCTAACGTATTACTACCAGGCGCCTTTAAATTGCGGTCATAACTATCATCATAGTAAACTCCCGTCGTCTTAGGTGTGGCGCCAGTAAAATAGGCTAACGTACCTGGGAAGGAATCCGAAGGAACTGTTGTATAAGCGTTGCTAAAGGTAACACCACTATTTTCTAACCTTAAGATATTTGGGATATCTTTTTGTAAATTCGGGTCAGCCAAATCTGCCGCGCGTAGTCCATCTATCGAAAGTATTAATACATGCTTTTCTCCTGTATTTAACCCAACGGTACGACCAGAAAAACCTGCTGCATCAAAGTACTTAGTATCACCAACTTGTTGATAATTTAAGTAAGTCTTAGTTCCATTTGCAGTTGGGTCAGAAGCAAGAACACCCTTAGTAAAGTCAACATTATCAGGATTTCCTACCAACGCTTCGCTAGCAACCCGACCTACTAAGTCACCATTGCTAGGAATATCAAATCCTAAAATATTCGCTAAAGTTACCGCAACATCAGCGTTACTCACTGGTGCCAAGTCAGTATAATTACGCTTGAAGTCTGGACCAATCGCTAACATATTATTATAGGTATCACCGCGTCCGAAACTACCATGCATTCCTTGTCCTTGCTGTAACCCACTATCAGCGATTTCAACTTGGGAACCTGTGGGGTTATCGGGATTAGTTGCAAAAGTTCTGAAATTCAACACAATTGATGGTGTAGGTGTCTGTGCAGAACCTTTCAAGTTAATTGAACTTAGAGGTAAAGCTCCCTTAATTGAACCAAAGTCATCATTGACAAATAACCCACTTGTGTAATCTTGCTTCGAGAGGAAGTCTACAACTTTCTTGACTGTCTCAACATCATTGTCTGGAACATAAATTAAATCAGAACCACCGTTCGCAGCGACAACAACTTTCGCATCGGGTTGAGCAAGAATTTGACCACTACCACCAATCAAACCATTACCAGATGCTGGTCGCTGTCCTTGAGTTGGGTCAACAGGTTTGTAAGCAACAGCCTTACCAGTGCTATCTGTTACAGCCGTGTCTGGGTCATATAGATTTAGTCCTAAATCATGAGCAATATCAATGGCAACAAAACCCACTGGCAAGAATCCTGGGTTTACTCCGGGAAAAGTTAGCGATGACGCATAGTCTTTAACTACATTGCCTTGAGTATCAGTTGGACTCTTACTAATAGTAGAGAAACCGTGGTCTGAAGTGATAAAAATATCTGTGTTGTCGTATAAAGTACTACCATCAGGTAATTTCTGAGATTTAAGTTCAGCAATAATCTGTGCCAAGTTATCATCAGCATTCTTCACTGCAGCTTTGGAAGTAGCTCCGTTAATTCCTGGTGTCAAGCTATTAAGACTATCACCTTGGTTGTGCTGTGTACCATCCGGATCGCGCGACCAATACACCATTGCAAATGGTTTATCACTGCTAGAATAATCGG
>NZ_MRCD01000135.1 GCF_001904745.1 Calothrix sp. HK-06 | reverse complement strand
TCTCTTGGTCAAATATTCTGTACTTTATGATACAAATTTTTATGCGCTTACCCTGAATGCTATTACCAGCATTCGATGCATTAGGGATGCCATATATACCCAGTACAACATTAAAAGGAGTCGCGCGGGAAATGGCACGACGAGAACTTACAAAGAAAGAACCGAGTGTCACAGAAGAACAAATAAGGGATATTTTCGGAGAAATTGAACTCACAGCTTGTTTAGGAAAAGTAATTTTTCTAGATGCATATCCCTTACCCTTTACAGATATAGATAGTGACAACCCAGACGAGTTAGAAGGGTTAGTTCCAGACATGGCAAATTCTATCTGGACTTGGAACAATAATAACCCTCAATACAAAACTAATCCAAACATCTTTTTATCACTACGCAAACCCACATTTGTAATCGGCTTACGCTTAGTGACAGGCGCCGACCCTGCTATGCTAGAACATGTAAAAAAATGGTTATACGAAGGGTTAGCGCAAGGTATAGGTTCGAGACTCAACAGCGGTTACGGCACTTTCACAATCACAAATCAAACCGAACAACCCAAAGGCGCCAAACAAATTCTATCAGTAAAATTCCAACTACGCGGGCAATTAATTCACGGTAGACAAAATTTTAACAATTGGGTAGAAAATAGAGATAGAACTGGCTGGAAACCACCAGGAATAGCCCAATCTGAAATTCGTCCACCAGCATTTCGTTCAATACTACGCTACTGGTTCCGAACATTAGCATTAGGAGTATTAGAACCAAACATAGTTAAAGATTGGGAATTAAAAATTTTTGGAGGAATAGACCCCGAAGCAAGACTGGGAATGTTTCAGCTAGAAATTCCCGACGGTAAAATTGTACGTGATAACGGTGCCGATAGCGAAAAAAACTGTGGATATGCCACAGGCACATTAATATTACGTCAATCCCAAACCACAAAACAACTATCCACAGAACAAAAAAAAGCACTACAAAACCTCCTAGCAAGCTTAACTTGGTTAACATTCCATCTAGGAGGAGTTGGACAAGGTGCCAGAAGACCATGTTATTCTCGACAAACCCGACAATATGCACCGTGGTGGCGTGGCACAAGTGTAAAATTAATTAGTCAAGATAAAGAAGATAAATATTGGAATTGCCCATCAACATTAGAATCACTCCAAAAGCGTTTTCGTACATCTCTCAACAGCTTTTACACAAACCTATCAACATTAACAGAATTACCATGCGACCCTAGCCAACCAAAAACAGTAGCAAAAACTGGGAACTGGGCAGAAGCAGTAGATAGTAACAGCCGCATCATCTGCGTTCAAGGTGATATAATAAATGACAAATCCCCAGCCCTAGCCTTATTACACAAACAAGCCAAACAATCAGGAAACGGCTACGACCGCCAACTATGCGGCTCAATAAACGAACGTTCACCCATCTGGATAGCGCGCGTAGGCAGTCCATTTAAAGACGACGAAGGATTTGGCAAAAAAGGCTTCGACATAGTAACCATCTTCGGAGTCGATAACCAAAAACGCCAAACATACCTAAACTCCCTAACCCAACTACAACACCCTATCCAAGAATATCGAGAAATCTGGCACCTGTAATTTTCTACTAACTATGCTAAAAACCACAAAAATTCGTGAACCTAAGCGAGGAAATTGAACAACTCAAAAATGGCGCCTGTAACCCTTACATAGTAAGCAGCCCAGCCATTTTACTCAAAAACACCCTCACGAAAACGCTACAACCTTTACACCATATATGTTACAGCGATTGTTAACACAAACAATATTGACAACCCAAACGCTGAAACGGTACTTTAAGGTGAAGCTCACGAAAACTGGCGCCGAAACCCTTGTTATTCATCGTGTTGTAGGCGCCGGGGTTGCTTCTCTCTTTGAGAAGTAGATTTCATGGAAACAATTTATATTGGTGTTCGATGCGGATTTTGCGCCACGGGTTGCTTCTCTCTTTGAGAAGTAGATTTCATGGAAACTTACAAAGAACATTGCTGGATTGTCTTCTAGTAATTTGTTGCTTCTCTCTTTGAGAAGTAGATTTCATGGAAACGTAGGTAATCCCGTCGGAAGCCAGGGAAGTGATGAAGTTGTTGCTTCTCTCTTTGAGAAGTAGATTTCATGGAAACTTGAACCCAGCACGAATTACTTCGAGCAAATCATAAGGTTGCTTCTCTCTTTGAGAAGTAGATTTCATGGAAACCTCCTGTACAGAACGCAGATGGTTCATTTAACTTTCAGTTGCTTCTCTCTTTGAGAAGTAGATTTCATGGAAACAACAGAGGCAATTTCTGTTTCGCCATAGTTTGTAGTTGTTGCTTCTCTCTTTGAGAAGTAGATTTCATGTAAACACTTTCTCTGTTTCTTTAATTTATTGGTGGTGCGTGACTGCTAGAAGATTTTTTGTTTTAATTACGATTTTTTGATGCAGTCACACACCCTACGTTTGGATTTTTGTTATTCGCGTGAAAAGAGGTGTAATTTGGGTTGAAGTGTTATAACTTACTGTTAATGGCTAAGTGGACAGGCGCCGTTATAAACTTTATTTTAGAAATACTATGTCAATCTTGATTGCGAACCTTGGTACATCTGACCTAGCTGTAAAGATACATGACAACTATTTTCCGCTTGAATTTAGACGAGAACCAAATACGATATATCCTCCTGTGGGTTCAAACGAAGAAGCGTTATGGAAACAGGGTGAAGATTACGTTAAAGAGTTTTTATGTGACGAACTTGAGTTTACTACAAAACCTACATTTCGAGATTTAACTGGCAAGATACTCAAAGGATATCAAGAAAACCCTGACTATTGGCATAAAAGGTTGAGTCCCGGTAGAATTTGGGGAGTTATTACGACAGCTAAGGAAAGATTTGCGATTGATAAGGTATATTGTTTTGTAACTGACCAACCACAAACAGAAGTCAAAGGCTATCCGACAGATACAATTAATTTATTCCATATTTTGCAGCAGTGGTTTAAGTATGAAGAACCAACTTTAACTCTTATACCAAAAGTTATTCCACAAAATATTAATCCAACTCAATTAGATGCATTATTTGAACATTACTACACATTTTTTAACGAAGTTAGTCAAGAACATGATAAAATCTTGATTAGTACTAAAGGTGGTACAGGACAGATGCAAACTGCTTTGCAAATGCAAGCAATAGCATCGATGGTAGAATTTCAAGCTAATTTAGACCCTGTGTTAGATATTTGTAAGGTTTTGCATGGCAAACCTTCATTCTGTAAGCTAAATGCACATTGGAAGTACATCCGCAGTCAAAGGTATATTACCATCAAAAAGTTATTGCAGCGTTGGGATTTTGATGGGTCTATACAGCTATTAAAAGATTGGCAGCAGTATTTACAAAAGCTGCAACACGAAAATATTACAGATAGTGGCGCCATTAGCATTAATGATAGTACTATTAAGCAAGTTATTGCAGCTTTAAATATTGCCGTTGATTGTTTTAACCTCGACAACACCAAAGTTAGTCAAGACTTAAACAAACCCGTTAATATTCTCCTACGTCAATCTAGTCAATTAGTCAAGTTAGTAGGTAATAATAGTTACGACAGACAATTAAATCTTTACACCCAGTGTCGTATTTATTGGCAACTTAACCAAATTGCCAACTTTTTATCAAGACTTGCATCCTTCTGCGAAGAAACTTTTCATTTCTTAATTGAAAAATTGGAGGGGCTAGTTTATTTTCCGAAAAATAATTATTCTGACCATTGGGATGTAATTAAAATTAAGGTTAAACCAGCTATTTGGCGACAATTTAAGATAAATGAGAGTGATAAATTCTGTGATAATAATAAAAAAGATTATCGCTTATCGACTCGATTTAATAAGCGTAATTTTGTTGATGCTTTAATTAAAGATAGAAATGAACCGCAAGAAAAGATTGCTTGGCAGAAAATAACTGCTTCTCTAGACAAATTAGAGTATTGGATTGAAAAGCGTAACAAAATAGTCCATGCAGCGAAAGGTGTTTCTGTTGAAACGATGAAAATATCTTTAGAACAAGACCGGAAAGATGGACATAAGTCTGCACTCAAAGCATGTCAACCAGAAGGTATATTAGCAGAAATTACCAATATTAGCAATCAAACCTCATCTCTTCTCAACAAACCCAATAGTAAATATGTCGGTTTCAACAATACCCCTTACTATATTTACTCAGATATCCGTGACTGGGTAATAACTCAACTTACCACAGATAAACAAACAAATATATAATTTTATTCTACTGTAAATAGGCGCCATGTTGAGTATTTGCATGGCTATATAATCCTTATTCTTTTTACTGCGGTGTGAATTATGCAATTACTAAGGCGCCGAAGCTCAATATTTACAAAAGTTTATAAAATCATGTGAATAAATTATAATGGTTGGTGCGTGAAAGCAGGTTTGTAATAGCTTTCACGCACCCTAGTTTTAATTTTTGTGAAAATAAAAATTGGTAAATGATGATAAAATAAATTTGTAAATTGATATTTACAGCGCGTGATAACTGTCTAATTTACTTGTTTTTTTGTATATTTTGATGCCTTTGGAAACCATGTGCTTCTACTTTCAAGAGTTTAAGAACTCAAGCTCTGTATCAATATTTACGATTGATGGAGTGACGGTTTAATGACTATATTCCCTTATGATGAGTTTGCCAAGGGTTATCTCACAGAACTGTTATCATCAATCGGTAAGATCGACTCAAGTCGCAAAGTTGCTACTGAGGTAAAAGAGATAGATATATATTACACTCTTGACCCTCAAGGAGTTGTTGATGAGCAAAAGAAACAAATTCTTGGATTGTTAGGAAGGTTTGCAACAACAGCAGCAATGTTTGAACCTTTTCGCAATGCTGCTACACCAGGTGAAGTTCGTAGTTGTGCCAACAAATTGTTTGACATTTTTGCTGAGATTGAGCGTAAAGCGAAACGAGACAAAACCAAAGTTATCGAAGCAGAACTGCCACGGTTATGGATTTTATCTCCTACAGCTTCTAAACCTCTACTCAAAGGGTTTTCGGCTACACTAGATGAAGGGTGGATAGAAGGTGTTTATTTTTGCGGAGAACACTGGAAAACCGTGATTGTCGCAATACACAAGCTACCACGTACACCAGAAACGCTATGGCTAAGGGTGTTAGGCAGAGGTAAATTTAGAGAACAGGCAGTTGCGGAAGTTCAAGCACTTCCAGCCGACAACCCTCTGCGTAGCGTTGCAATGAATTTATTAAGTAATTTGAAGGCAACACTCGAAGTCAAACAAGGTAAAAATAAGGAGGATGAAAAGTTTCTTATGCAGTTATCACCTATTTACGAACGAGATTTGGCAGAAGCTACTCAACGAGGACGACAAGAAGGTCAGTGTATTATTGTCGAAAACTTGTTGACAGCTAGGTTCGGAAGTTTAGACCCGGAGTTGCTGGCTATCGTTCAACCGATTGTTAATTTACCACCTAGTGAGTACTCACGTCTTCTGTTGCAATTGGCTAATTTATCGCGCGAGGATTTATTAACTAGGTTTAGTTCAGGAAGTTAATAAATTTACCTATTTTTTGTAAAGAGCCAGCTTTTAAGTAATAGCTGGCTTTTTGTATACACCACAAACTGCTTACAATACAGTTCAATAACAGGCAGGTGCGTGAATCGTAGGTTGGGTGGAGCGCAAGGAGCGTAACCCAACTTGCAAGCGTGTAAAGTTGTTGAATTTATTAAGCAATTTGAAGGCGCCACTCGAAGTCAAGCAAGATACAAATAAGAAGGATAAAAGTTTTATGCGCTTTATGCAGTTATCACCTAAGACAAGAGTCAAGATATATTTTACGGTGATTAGGCATTACATAATAATTTAGATGAAAAAAAATTCATCTAATCTTAATACAATTTTTATATTTACATACCAAACTAGTTAGAGTGACTGTTTTAATTCATTTTATCTGGAGTTTGGTATGAATTTAGACTTGAAACAGCAGAACAACGATAATCAAAATCATAATTTTGTTTCACCAATTTTAAAGAAGGAAAATCGTTCAACTGGTCAACCAATCAAACCCACTACAAACTGGGAAGAACCTGATTTTGACGAATTTGATTTATGTATGGAAGTAACAGCCTATATTAATCATTGGCAATAACAAATGTAGAGACTGTACATGTACAGTCTCCCTCCTAAATGCTTTTTATTACACCAAGTCTCCATCACCATGAAAGTAAAAATTAATTCTTTAATAAAAGTATCTTTATCTATTGTGATGGGAACCGCAATGATAGCAACATCAGCGTGTTCATTTACACAAGCTTCCAGCACAACACAAGTTGCCCAAAATACAGGCGCCTCTTCCACATCAATAAAACAGTCAGTTGTACTCGAAGGGTTAGAGCGTCCTTGGAGTATAGCTTGGCTACCTGATGGTTCTAAAGTAATTACAGAACGTCCAGGGCGCCTAAGAATAGTTCGCAACGGAGTACTTGACCCAACTCCCATTACAGGAGTACCCGAAGTATTCGCAGTTAACCAAGGGGGGTTGATGGATGTTTCCGTTCATCCTGGCTTTGCAGAAAACCGTTTTATATATCTTACTTACTCCCATGGTACTAACGATGCTAACCGAACTCGTATGGCACGTGCGGTCTTTGATGGAAAATCATTAAAAGATATAAAAGTTATTTTTGAAGTTTCTCAAGTAAAGTCTGGAGGACAACATTTCGGCTCGCGTATTACTTGGTTGCCTGATAATACTATGTTATTAGCTATAGGTGATGGAGGTAATCCACCTCTACAACTAAATGGTGACTTAATACGTAAACAAGCGCAAAACCGTAATAGTCATTTAGGTAAAATATTACGACTTAATGACGATGGCTCAATTCCTAAAGATAATCCTTTTGTAAATACTGCCAACGCTAACCCAGCTGTATGGAGCTATGGACACCGTAATATCCAAGGACTCACATTTGATGCAGCGTCGAAGCGTGTCTGGTCAACCGAACATGGTGCTAGGGGAGGGGATGAGCTTAATTTAGTCGAAGCAGGCAAAAATTACGGTTGGCCAATTGTTACTTACAGTCGCGAATATTCTGGAGGTGAGATTACGCAAGAACGCTCTCGTCCAGGTATGGTTGGCCCAAAAACTTATTGGACTCCATCTCCTGCACCATCAGGATTAGCATTTTATAACAGTAATCGTGTTCCAGATTGGCAAGGGGATTTATTTTCCGGAGAATTGGTAGAACAAAGTGTTCGCCATATTAATTTAGATGCAAAAGGAAATGTCACGAGTCAAAATTTAATTAATATTGGTCAGCGAGTTCGAGATGTACGTCAAGGACCCGATGGACTATTATATGTTTTGACTGATGAGCAAGATGGAAAATTAATCCGTTTGGAACCTGCGAGTTAAATATGTTAATTAGAATCTTGGGTGCAGCAGCAGGGGGTGGTTATCCACAGTGGAATTGTCACTGTAATGGATGTGAGACAGTTCGCGATGGCGCCGCAACACCATTAACTCAATCTTCTATTGCAGTACAATCTGAAGAAGATGGTTCTTGGTTTTTGATTAATGCTTCTCCTGATATACGTCAGCAAATAGAAGCAATACGAGGAGAAGGATGTTTTAATTCACATTCTGGAAATCGTTCATTACCTTTTGCTGGTATTTTGCTGACTGATGCAGAAATTGACCATACAACAGGTTTAATTTTATTACGCGAGTCAACGGCGCCACTCAATATTTATTCTACCACTACAGTAAAACAAGCATTAACCAGTGGATATGGAATATTATCTACTTTACAAAATTACTCTGGTGTAAACTGGGCGCCTATAACTCCCGGAGAAATAATACAACTTACTGACGAATTAGAAGTTGAAGCTTTTGCTTTATCTACTAAGGCGCCGAAATATATACAATCAACAGAAGTAGAACTTTGGGGAATTGGGTTAACAATTCGTGATACAACTACAAATCTTATTATTATAAAATACTCATATCCATCTATAAATAAACCAGTAAAGATATGGTCTTTACACATAGCTTCCTTCCTCACTCAACTAAAAGGTTGATTTTGCGAAAATTTATCAATGCAGATATTGAACAGTTTCTTTCCTACCGTCAAGACCCTGAAATTGCTCGATATCAAAGTTGGTCGATGTTTTCCTATAGCGAAGCAAAATCTTTTATCGATGAGATGCGAACTTTAGAATTCGGTATTCCTGGTGAGTGGTTCCAAATTGTCATTGCAGAGAAGCAAGATAATTTGCTTGTAGGTGATATTGGGATACAGGTTTATCTAGAAAATCCAACGACAGTAGAGATAGGGTTTACTTTAGACCGCAAAGCACAGGGTAAAGGATACGCGCGGGAAGCTATTCGAGCATTAATAGATTTTTTGTTTGAGTTTGAAGGAATTAATCAAGTTATTGCGATAACCGACGCGCGTAATCAACCATCTATTAACCTGTTAACACGACTAGGGATGAAATTGACGCACTCTCTTGAGGTAGAGTTTAAAGGAGAATGGTGTATAGAAAACACCTTTATCCTCAAAAAGGAAGATTGCTTACTCTAAAATCTTTAAGTTTAAATAGTCAGCAATTCAGACAATATTTATTTGCACTATTCATGATTTGGAGTTATCCGGAATTGTACTCTTTACTGTTGGATAAATAAGGTAAACCAGTTAAAGGTCATTTCTGCTTGGATGACATAAGTTAACCGACTATAATCTAAATACCTTTACGACCTAGTGTTAAACTTTAAATAAAGCTAGAATATCAGCAGTTGGAAGTTGCCAAAGTTTCTCTGGTTCCCAAGTATCTGGGTCAAATTTAGAATTACGACCACGTTTGTACGCTTGCTGTAGTCTATCCCAGCTAAACTGTTGCTTATAATTTATATTTTTATTAATAACTCGCAATAGTCCTAAACCAAGTAATACGTTAGCTAGTCGAAATTTAGCTCCTAATAAAAATGCCTGCACTTCAGCTTCACCAATAGGGTCTGTACTATAACCTGTTATAACGTGAATGCCATCATGTAATTGTTTACGACGAGAACCTGTGATAAAAGGTTTTAAATTATGTTTGTCAAGAAAGTCTGCCCATGTTTTGCCAAAAGTACCGCTTGGGAGAGTACGTAATTTTTCTATGTCCACAATTTGTAGAACACTTAACCCTTGTGCTTCAGTAACTTTGTCTATTAAATCTAAAACTTGTTGTAAACGTGGGGTAGGATTTAAAGGAGTATTGCTTTGCATGATAATTTATTTTGATTAATAAAAACAGCATTTGCTGCTTTGTTTACGCTATGTTACGATTTTCAAAGTTTCTAGCCTTAACAGCAAGTATCAAAAGTCATGATTTCAACCATGACTAAAGTGGCACTCTAAAGCTTATATTAATTCTCTCTATTTGTAGCTTTGAACTCTAACCGTATTTTTACTGTTTTTTGTGAACAACAGCTACGATATAAGAATGCTAAATGAAAATCTTAATCAGAGATGCTCAACCGGATGATGCAGAAGGCATTGTAAAAGTACTAAATCCGAAGAGACTTCTAGGACACAAAGGAGAGAGTAAGATGGTTTTGCTAGTTAGGCGCCAAGCTTTATGTTAGCTATTTCCAAAATGTGAACCAATGGTTCACATTTGGATTGGTTGATTGGTTATAATGATGTTCGATTAATTACCCGTACATGGTAGAGACGTTACATGTAACTCTACCCACATCACTATTCGGCGCCTCATCCCTTATACTGTTATATTTATAACGTGTATAATTTAGACATTGACATAAAACACTAAATATGCGGTGTGCTTTTCAAGCGTTTAGCCTAGCTTTTTCGATATAAGCGATGTCCCAAGAGGGAAGCGCAGTTCTTAAACGCAACTGAAGCTCAAATTCCACTTGAACGAGAACAAGCTATAGCCAACAAATAACGAAACGGCGCCTGTAAGCTTTTTATTAATAGTTAAATAATAAAGTGGCGCCACGTTCATTCAATTATTCAACTTATTGGGATTGCAGAACTTATTCCATTTTGAATGGAGTAGGACTTGTTTTTTAGACTCAAAACGAAAAATTTTCGGCGCCAACTGAGTGAGGGTTACAATCTACAAACTGTCATAAGCGCGCTTGAAAATAACAATAGAAGGTATTTTCATTAGTAATAATTTGTACTTAGTATGGTGAGCGTTGGAGATGAAAAATACGCTTGCCCTCCGAAGCCCGAAGTCCTGATTTTTAAGTGCGCTAGTCCGCTTTCTATTTCCCATTCCTGCACGCGGCTGGCTTCTTAAAACAACACACGTGAGTTAGATTATACCCTATGACACAAGCAACAAGAGTTTCAGTAACATCCCCTGACGCAATGAATCCGTTAGCGACTTCTGCTTCTTCAGGAATGACTTACTACGTTGCAACAAACGGTTTAGACACTAATTCTGGTACTTTGAATAGTCCTTGGAGAAGTATCAATCATGCGACATCATCAGACTCTCCCATCAAAGCTGGTGACACAATCCAAGTGGAGTCAGGTGTTTACACAGAGTTAATTACTCTTGGTAAATCAGGTGATTCTACTCTTGGTAATATTACACTCAAAGCTAATGGCGCCGTTACTTTGCGTGACCCAGATTCAAGTAAAGGTGGTTTTAGAGAAGGTGTAATTCAATCGGCAGGTAAAGGCTATTGGACTATTGATGGATTTCGGATTGAAAATACTTCTTGGGCTGGAATTTCACTGCGCGATGCCAACAATATGATTGTGCAAAACAATTACACTTACCAGACTGGCGCATCAGGAATCATCGTTCTCCCTGATACTTACTACGATGGAGGTGAAGCTGAAGTTACTAACTCTAACATTAAGATTCTCAACAACACTATTGAGCGAGCTAACTGGAATTGGAAAACAAGCAATGACCAAGGTACTCAAGAATCTTTGAGCATTTGGGGTGTGAATGGATTTGAAGTTGCCAATAACACTGTGAAAGAAGGAAAGAGAGAAGGTATTGATATCAAAGTTGGTTCTCGCAACGGCTCAGTTCACGATAACACTGTCACTGCTCAAGCTATAGTATCTGGAACACCCCAAGGTTACAACGGTGGGCCAGGGATTTACCTTGATGGGAACCGTGCCACGATGTTCAATATTAGCGTCTACAACAATACTGTTTACGCAAACACCGCAGACGCAATTGCAATTGCAGACGAAGTTCCAGGACAAGGAGATGTATATGATATCCGCGTTTACAATAACGTAGTTTATGGTAATGGAAAACAAGGTGTTAACGGTGGTAGCGGAATTGCCATTAACTCAAATGTGCGTGATGTTGAAATTCTGCACAATACTTTCTTCAACAACGTTCAAGCCTTTAATATTGGTGGTCTAGATGGTGGTGGCAAGAAAGCGAGTAATATTACAATCCGCAACAATATTTTCGCTGACAGCACGTACCGTAATGGATTTATTGGTGATACAGACAACGTTACTCTAAGCAATAATTTATTCACCAATGGCTTTAAAGAACTTTACCAAACTCAGGGAACATTGACCAACTTACAAAGCAATAACAATATCAGTGGAGATGCTCAATTCGTCAATCCGAATGGAAATGACTTTCATTTATTAGCATCTTCACCATCTATTGATGCAGGTTTTCTTGAAATAGGCGCCTACGCAAACAAAGATAAAGATGGCGTTACTCGTTCTCAAGGTAATGATATAGGCGCCTACGAGTACCGCGCTGGATGAACTAATTAATTAATGGCGCTGTGAAATCGTTCTTGCATATATTCTTTCTCATCAGGTTGCATCTTTTCTTATCGCTTCAATTGGTGCAGGTTCCTAAAAGCTTTGTGTAAATCAGATTTATTTTTTAACTTCATGGTTTGAAATAGAGAGAGGTTTAGTTTGTATAGTCTTATTATTTTATATGCTTTGTTTAATGTTTTTGAATAACAATTACCCCAATTAGCAATAATACCGTTCCACTGTTGGCGCCAAGGGGAGCATCCAGTTTTGGCAGATCGACTTTTTTAGACTAAGCGTATGGTAAGGTTTCTGGTGCCAAGTATTTATGTTTCTTCCAAAAGTGGATGCTCCCGATTAAGAGTACGTACTGTGGATAATCCCAGAAATTTTTGGGAAGTAAATGAAGAAGGAGGGACATTAAAATTACACAAAATTATACCCCGTAAAATTAAGGAATATTAAAGGTGATTCATGATAAAGTTTAGCGTTTCAGGTAACATCGTAGACATTCTCCACAAAACTATTTTTCCAGGAACAGTTTTTATTGATGAAGGGCGTATTGTTTCTATCTTGCATGAAGAGTGTAAAAGTTACAATCAATATATATTTCCTGGCTTTAGTATAAATATTTGAAAACTCATAACTCCTTACCTCTTTAAATAGGTGTTTATACTCTGCACAATATTCATCTATCACTGGCGCCGTCGAGTGTGCGTCTCGAACTAAATATTTCAGAATCTGTAGCTCTACATCCATTGCTGTACCTCAATTGTAGAGTTTTTACTTTTAACTACAGTATTAATTATACCCGGAGAGTGACAGAGGAGAGGTAAATGCTTCATTTTCGATTGGGATGGAGATTTTACGAACAAACGAGCGATTACGTCCCTGTGCTTTGGCTTGATAAAGAGCTTGGTCGGCTGCTTCAATCAAATCTAATGGAACCATAGTAGAGGTAGGAATGACAGTGGCAATGCCTATGCTCAACGTTACATAAGGTTTTACATCTGATGTAGTGTGGGGAATACTCAAATTTTGAACGGCTTGATGAATTTCTTGGGCTACCTGCATAGCACCTTCACTATCGGTGTTTGGTAAGATAACTACGAACTCTTCTCCGCCATAACGAGCAGCTAAATCGGTAGAACGCTTGACAGTTTGTTGAAAAGCTTGGGCAACAAGCCGCAAACAATCATCTCCGGCGGCGTGACCATAACTATCGTTATAACGTTTGAAATAATCAATGTCGCATAGTAGTAGTGAAACACAACCTTGTTCGCGTAAAAGATGTCGCCATACGTAATCAAGCTTGCTATCAAAACGTCGGCGATTGGCAATCTGGGTTAATTGGTCAACCATCGCTAGATTTTCCAACTGTTGGTTGGCAAGCTGCAATTGCTGATAAAGTTCTGATTGCTGGATAGCAATTGCCAGTTGTGTTGCTAGTTGTTGCAGCACTTCACTCTCCCAAGATTGCCATTTACGCTCTGCACGGCAATGATGAGCAACTAACAGACCCCACAGCTTATTGCCTTGTAAAATTGGTATAACTAGCTTGGCTTTGACTTGTAATTGTTCCAAAAATTCTAAATGGCAAGGGGTAAGTCCGGCAGTATAAATATCGGAAGTAGCTTTGACTGTGACCTTTTGAAAACACTGTCCTTGGGTTTCTACAAAATAATTGTCTGTAATTTCCATATTCAGGAGCGATCGCCAGCCTTTTGCTACAGACTCAGTAATAACTACACCACTCCAATCTGGATTAAAGCGGTAAATGATGACCCGATCAGTTTGTAGAAATTGCCTGACATCAGCAACAGTTGTAGTTAAAATTTTATCTAAATCTAATGTTTGACGGATGTGTTGAGCGATCGTATACACCATCCGTTCTTGTTCCATCCGCTTTTGTAGTGCTTGTTGAGCCTGTTTGAGGGCTGTGATATCTGTAAATGATGTTACCACTGCATAGGGTGTTAATTGATCTGCTTTAAACAATGGTTGAGAATTAATCGAAATCCAGGTTAAGCTGCCATCAGGTTTATGCACTCCCATGATGATATTAAATTGAGGTTGTCCAGTTTGTAAGGTGACAATTGCAGGATGGGTTTCGCCAGGAAAAGCAGAACCATCTTCGTGAATTGCTTGCCATCGCTTATCGATAGAAGTTCGTCCCATTATTTGATCAGTTGTTAACCCTAAAATTCTTTCTGCACTCTCGTTACATGCAGTAATCTTTCCATCAGCAAGCTGTAGCACAATACCTTCCGCCATTGTTGTAATTACAGAACGATAGCGTTCCTCACTTGAGCGTAGCGCTTCTTCCATCCGCTTACCTTGAGTAATATCAGTATGGGTTCCCAACATCCGTTGGGGAGAACCTTCATAATCGCGACTAAAAACTTTTCCTCTATTTAAAATCCACTTGTAAGTTCCATCTTTACATTGAACTCGATGTTCACTTATATACTGTTGCGTTTCACCGTGAAAATGCTTCTCAATTTCTTCGCAGACTCGCACTTTATCGTCTGGGTGAAGCAGTTGCTTCCATTCGCTAACAGTATTACCAATCTCATCGTTTGCAAACCCTAACATTTCTTTCCAACGGGCAGAGAAAAAAACTTCGTTCGTTTGAACATTCCAATCCCAAACCCCATCGCCATTTCCTTCCAAAGCATACTGCCATCTTTCTTCGCTGGCTTTGAGTGCGGCTTCAATTTGTTTACGTGGGGTAATATCTTCAAAAATGTATAGTCTGCCAAAATATTTATCTCCACTACCCCGAATTTGGCTTGAAAAGCGGCGAATCGTCCGCCCATCAACAAATAAAATTTCATCCTCAACTATGCAACGGTTCTCTTCGGACTGTAATGGTTTACAGGATTCGGCAAATGCTGGGACATCGGCAATTAAGCGTACACAATCAGGAATAATATCATTATTTTTCAATTCCCCTGAACGCATCCCGGCTTCTAGGTGCTCAATACCCCAAATTTGACAGAAGCGGTCGTTAAAATAAAGAATTTCATCGGTGCGATTGTCAACCACAAAAAATGCCAGTAAAGAAGTATCAGTCATCGAACGTAACAGAGCTTCTTGCCACCGCAATTCGGACTCTGCACGTTGGCGTTCTAACAGAGCAGTTTGTTGTTTGGTAATATCCTTTTCATTCACCAGGATCATCGTGTTACCAGTTATTGGATCGAGGCTGCATCGTATATCCATGTCATGCCAACGAATCCCCTGTGTTGTGAACACCTGGGTTTCGGCGGTAAAAACTTCACCTAAATTAATTGCAGCCATTGCCCTATGCCCAATACTCTTGTCAACAAAGTGGCGCAAAAAAGCATTCTCACTCTCAAAATTTGGCTGTAGTGTATCCCCATAACAAGCAATGGCTGCGGGATTTTGCATTAAAGGGACACCATCGGTTGTGTACAGCGAAATCATTAAGGTGGTATAACGCAATGCTTCAATTGCTCGGAGGATTTCTTGATCAAGAAGCTGGGTAACTTGAGTTGTCCCTTCCACCAGCATCGCCATCCGTCCATCTTCAATTTGCACTCCAGAACAAAGGCAAGGAACAGACACTGGCTTGCCTTCTGGGTAAAATGTCCAATTCTCGGCGATGATTTTTCCTTGTTCAAATTGATCTAGATAGCTTTGTAGCCAAATGCGAGTATCTTCTGAAATGTTGCTAAAGTTGCGCTTAAGTAATTCTTCTCGGCTTTGAGCATTCCAAATATGCAGAGCTGCTTTGTTCACCCACCACATCTGCAAGTTTTGAATATCATAAATCCAAATTGGAGTTTGTAATTGGTCAAAAGTCCTCAAGTCTGCAACCGATATTTTCTTTGCAGATGTTGTTTCTTTCGCGATTTCATCAACTGATAAATTATTCACAAGCATGGCAGCAGTATCATAAATGTAAAATTTTAATAAAAGCCTAATTAACAATATTCTAATATATCATAATTAAAGCTAGTCAAAAAAAACTATGTAACCGCAATTATATAATCATTATCAACGTTTGTCAAAGATATTCTGGAGTATCGAGCTACAAATGAATATATAGTTCTTAATCGCCAATTATTTTTCAGTAGTTAGGATTTGCTTTAAATAAAAGTTTAACGATCTCAGAGAATTTTATTTAAACACTTAAGTGATACAGGTTCTTGGCTGTGGTATATTAACTTTATCAAAAGTAAATTTACATAGAAAATATGAATACTCTTGAAAATTTATTAAAAATTAAATCGGATAATTAAGTAAGTCGGCACCAATAAAAGCAATTATGTAAGGATATATAATTATAAAGAATACATCTACGTGATGTTATGCAAGTGTAAGTGTATAGTTTTTGCGTAGTTTTAACTTGTGAGCAACACCAAACGTGATTAAAACTCAGCAACTTATCAGCGGGAATACCTCGACCTTGCTCCGTTACTTCAAACAGTCTGGTTTTTTGTAAGTATTCAGGTAAAAACAATTTAGTACATTTGAACTGTATGGCGAGGAAATTGTACAAATATTAGAGAAGCATTTTGATTTCCGTCTGGCTGGTATTATCAAGCAGTTTAATTTGAGATTCTTACCTTCGTTGAGAAAAGATGGTTTTTATGAAAAATTAGCCGCTTATGGTCATGTGGGTAGGATGGATATCTGCTTGCCTTGGGAAATGACAGATAAAATTGGTCTTTTTTAACAAATATTTGCAAATATTTATTTATAGGTGGGCAGTGGTGCCGCTATAAAAGTTTGTTTAACCAAATCGTGATTTCTTCTCTAGCTGGCATTCTTCACAACTTCCTCAAATTCTTTGTGTATAAATAAAATTGTGAGGTATTGAAGATTTAGTTAATGCTAATTTCAGAGAATAGCAGGGAACTTACCTCAATACCTTTCTGCTTAGGCGTGCGTATTAACACTCAGAGGTTTTAAGTATGTTTAATAAAATTTTGGTTGCAGTCGATACTTATGATACTTGCCAGCCAGTTGTGGATAAAGCTTTATCGCTAGCACAGTTGACTGCTTCAAATTTGATGTTGGTCAACGTAATATCACCCTTTGATGAACAGTATCCGCCGATATATGCTTATCCTAATACTGCTATTCCAACTTTATGCGGAGAAGTTGTGAAGGAATACATTCAGCAATCGGAAAACATTAAACAAGATAAAATTAAGTTTTTAAAGCAAGTTTGTCAGCAAGCAATAGACTTGGGTATAGATGCAGAATTTAGAATTTTATTTGGCGACCCAAGTCGAGTGATTTGTGAAATAGCTCAGACTTGGAATGCTGATTTAATTATTATCGGTCGTCGCGGCCGAACTGGATTAAGCGAGTTATTTTTGGGTAGTGTTAGTAATTATGTTTTGCACCATGCTCTTTGCTCTGTTCTAACAGTACAACAATCAGTTAAAGCCAATAGTCAAGAATTGCAACAAGTAAAAACTGTTAATTCTCTGCAAGTGTAACACCAGAAATCACCAAATATGGCGCCTTCATAATATACTCACAACATCCTCACATTTATTTTTTAATATCGACTTAGAAATCAAAATACAGAAGTTATTCCCATACAAAGGAAGAACCATGATGATTCCTCGCTGCAACATCCGCAATATCGGTATTTCTGCTCATATCGACGCAGGTAAAACTACCCTTTCAGAACGGATTTTATATTACACCGGAAAAATCCACAAGATTGAAGAGGTGGATAGTGATGGCGCAACGATGGATTATATGGAATTAGAGCGAGAAAAGGGTATTACTATTACCTCTGCTGCTGTTACCTATTTTTGGGATAATAAACAAATTAATTTAATTGATACACCTGGCCATGTGGATTTTACTATTGAAGTCGAGCGCTCTTTGCGGGTGTTAGATGGTGCAATTATAGTGTTGTGTTGGGTTGCAGGTGTACAGTCACAATCAATTACCATCGATAGACAGATGAAGCGCTACCAAGTACCCCGTATCGCTTTTATCAATAAACTTGACCGGATTGGCGCCAATCCTTTCCGGGTTGTGGATGCATTACGGGGAAAATTGGGCTTAAATCCGGTTGTACTACAATATCCAATTGGCTTGGAAGATGAGTTTGTGGGAGTTATCGATTTAATTGAGATGACTGCCAACTATTTTCAAGGGGATAACGGAGAAATTTGGCAGAAACAACCAATTCCTTTTGGATTGCAACAACCAGCACAAATTGCACGAGACAAACTTCTGGATACTATTTCTATCCATTCGGAAGCAATGATGGCAAAATTGCTTGCGGGTGAGGAGATTCCCCAACAAATGATTTGGGATGCAATTCGTCAGGGAACCTTGACACTAGAATTTACACCAGTGTTAATGGGTTCTGCTGTTAAGAACAAGGGTGTGCAAAATTTACTTGATGCCATTGCCCTATATTTACCTTCCCCAATTGACCGGGGTGGAATTACTGTAACAGATATTACAGAAAATAAACTTGTACAAGTTTATCCCCTTCCGGATGCTGCGGTTGTCGCAATGGCATTTAAACTGATTGATGATGAATTTGGGCAGTTAACTTATACCCGACTTTATTCGGGAGTTTTAAAACCAGGTGACAAATTATATAATAGTCGAACTCAAAAGCAAGTTCGTGTTAATCGCTTGGTGAGAATAGAAGTTGATAAACGCCAAGAGTTAGAAATTGCCGAAGCTGGGGAAATAGTTGGTCTAATTGGTGTAAATTGTGCTTCGGGAGATACGTTGTGTTCTCTTGGAACGAAGATGTCTCTGGAAGGAATATTTGTCCCAGAACCAGTAATGACAATCGCCATAACTCCTAAGAGCCAGGAAGATATCGAAAAAATTAGCAGAGCTTTGCAGCGCTTTACGAGCGAAGACCCGACTTTGCATGTCACCACAGACCCCGAATCTCATAAAACCCTGATGTCGGGGATGGGAGAACTACATCTAGAAATATATTTAGAAAGAATGAAAAGGGAATATCATGCTCTTGTTTATGTGGGCGTTCCTGCGGTTGCGTATCGAGAAACGATTACCCAAGCAGCAAACTTTGATTTTACTTTCAAAAAACAAACGGGTGGCGCCGGACAATTTGCTCATGTGGTGGGTAGATTGGAACCATGCGAGGAAGCTTTTATTTTTGAAAACCGAGTTATGGTCGGTGAAATTCCCCAACAATTTAATAGTCTTAGATAATATTGAATCAATTTTAGACAGTGATAAACAAGTAGGAAATTATCGTCAAGGATATACAGGATACGGACAACTTCTGCGATGCATTGGCGATACCCTGCATCAAAGTAGTGTTTTAGTTACTAGTCGAGAAAAACCCAGAGGATTAAACGCCAAAGAAGGCGAAAATTTACCTGTGCGCTTGCTGACTTTAAAAGGTTTAAATTACAGCGAGGGAGAATCAATTCTTAAGCAAAAAGGTTTATCACCATCAGTATCTGAAATAAATAGCTTGGTTGAGTGTTATGGTGGAAATCCATTAGCGCTAAAAATTGCCGCAACAACGATTGTAGATTTATTTGCTGGTAGTATTACTGATTTTTTACAAGCAGGGACAGTTCTCTGTAACGATATTTTTGATTTGCTTCACCAACAATTTCAACGTTTATCTGTTCTGGAAAGACAAGTGATGTATTGGTTAGCAATTAATCGAGAATGGATGTCTATTAAAGAATTACAAACTAATATTATTGATATAATTAAACAACGAGACTTAATAGCTGCTTTAGAGTCTTTAGTATCTCGCTTTTTAATTGAAAATCAAGCTGGCAAGTTTACTCAGCAGCCAGTTGTCATGGAGTATATAACTGAAGAATTAATCGAAAAATGAACTCAAGAAATTTATAATAGTGAAATTAATACTTTAAACAAATATGCTCTGATTTTAGTCCAAAATCAAGATTATTTAGTCAACGCTCAAATACAATTCATTCTCCAACCAATTGCAGAGAAATTATTAGATTATTTAGTTACGACGGTAAATATCCAAACTCATTTAAATCAAATTATAGCTCAAATTAAAGCTCAAATTAAAACATCCAAATTACCTCAATTTGGTTATGCTGCGGGTAATATTATTAACCTGCTGCGACAACTGGGTATAAAACTAAATAACTATGACTTTTCTGGTCTTAATATTTGCCAAGCAAACCTGCAAGGAATCAACTTACAACAAACTAACTTTGTTAACTGCAATTTTCAAAAATCAGTATTTAGCCAAACATTGGGTAGTCTACTTGCAGCAAAATTTAGTCCTACAGGTAAATTATTAGCAACAGCAATCGAAAATCAAATTTATCTCTGGGAAGTTGATAGCATCCAACAATTATTAAAACTTAATGGTCATACAGCGTGGGTGACATCACTAGCTTTTCATCTAGATGGTAAAGTACTGGCTAGCTCATATCTTGCACCTGGTTTCTTTGGATGTCAATTCCAAGACTTACGTGCC
>NZ_MRCD01000134.1 GCF_001904745.1 Calothrix sp. HK-06 | reverse complement strand
TAAAATTTAGCTAAGTAACAACCGAATGTGGCGCCTAGGGTGCGGAATGTGGGTTACTACTTAGGTTTGGCATTTAACCCACTAGCGAAGGAGACTTTGTGATTACTCACAAAACCCCTTTGGGCAGGTACAGGCTCTGGATACTAGCCTGGGAACTCTCTGAGGGTTCCACTCAGAGAGTGCGTATAAAGGGTCGCACATATTTATTTACAACGTGTCTATGAATGCTGTTAACGAGCGCGGACACCCTATATATGAGAGTAGGCGCTTAGTTTTGCGCGCATTCACGAATCGGGCATCGCTACTCCAACTTTAGTATTAGGCGTCTTCCCCATTAAAAGTATTGCTACAATACAAGCTTTATTCCGATGTGTTTAAGCTGGGGAAATTTCTATTATGTATGCATGAAAGCGAACAGCGAGTGCTGCAAGCTTTCAAATAAACACAATAGGCGTTTTTAGCAGAAAACGTACTGAATAGCCGAGACTAATTGTATTTTCAGAGTCGATTCAGATTAGAAATATTAGCCAACATTTCCAAATGTAACTTCTGTATCGAAGTTCAAAGCTTTATTTTGTAAAGTGACGGCTTTGGCACCATCGTTATAATTGCCACCACCAGTAAAATTTAACCTGGCTTTTTTTCCGACATATTTTTTATCGAAAGAAATACTATAATTACAATTGCCTGTGCTGAGATTTCCACTCAATTTAGCAGAGTAAGAAAATATTGGTGTGCCCGGACTGGCAATCCCGCCAGGTGGGGGTGGTGGTGAGGGGTTTGTTTCATCACTATATAGCGCAACAGTCAAGTCTTTACACTCAGTATTACCTTTAGAAGCGTAATGACCAAAATTAACTTTTACCTTACCATATACCTCTGGTTTTCGTGGAGAGATTTGAGAATCTTTTAGGGCTTGGGGGTTAATCTGTACATTTGTTTGAATTTGGGCACTAGCAATGCCGACGCTACTAGCAATTGAAATAATAGCAGCCATTGCTGCAATACCGAGTTTGTATAAGTTAGATTTCATAGTTGCCTACTTGAACTGTAGTATAAGTTTTGACTTTAGTCTTCTACTATTAACTACTTGCGGCAATGTTGGTTTATGCACAACCAGTCAAAGAAACTACAAACGGGGTTATCCTTCTCACGATAATATTGCCGCGACTTATGCAGCCTGGTTGCTTCTCGAAAAACTTTGTCACTGGTACGATAACTTGGCAGGAAAAGACAGCATATCCTTCCAATCGCAAGAAGGACAAATTATGCTTCAAAGCCCAAAACTCAAGCAGGATAAGGATGTATAAAGTAGAACTAGTGTTAGCTCAACGTTTTTATTAGGTTTAAAGGATGCAAAATTTTAGGACTTACGTATCTCGGCTCAACCTCTAATACTACCAGTTTTTAAATCAGTATTTTTAGTTTCTTCCAAAACAACATCCTCTGTTTCGGGTTCAACAGTAGAAACTATATCAATAAATTTATCAAGTGCCAGCTCGATTCGTTCCTTTTTCTCCGGCGCCTTAGCTGTTCGCCATGTTCGTAAAACAGTTTCCTTCGCGGTTTCCAATGCTTCGGGGGATACTGCACCATGTTGCGGCGCCGCATCTAGTCGAGCAGTGAGGACTGCAATTTGTTCTGCCAACAACGCAATGCTTTTATCGCGGTTTTGTATTTCACGCAATAGTCGTGTTTTTTTTTAGAACTAATAATGGATAAACTTTCTCAGTATATAAAAAGTATTTAAGTCTATCTACTTATAGTGTGTGAAAAAGGTAAAAATACTATTTAAAAACATAGTAAAAGATAAAATTAGTAATAATTATATCCTCGTATTCCGAATGAATTAGAAGAAAAATAATTACATACATTTAATATATATATGTGGCGTGAATCATTTATATTACGGTGATAATCTCGATGTGTTGCGTGAAGATATTGATACTGAGAGTGTAGACTTGATTTATTTAGACCCGCCATTTAATTCTGGCAAAGATTATAATGTTTTGTTTAAATCACCATCTGGTGAAGATTCTCAAGCCCAGATTCAAGCGTTTGAGGATACATGGCACTGGAGTTCTGAGTCGGAAAGATTTTTAGAACAATTAAAGTTTAAAAATGGTAACTTAGCTGAACTATTAGATTTAATGGTTCGCCAGTTTGGGCGTAATGATTTATCAGCATATTTGGTAATGATGGCTGTTCGCCTAGTGGAGTTACATCGCGTTTTAAAGCCAACTGGAAGTTTATACTTACACTGTGACCAAAATGCTAGTCATTATTTAAAGCTTATTTTAGATACTGTATTTGGCATAAATAATTTTAGAAACGAAATTATTTGGCATTACTACAACAAATATAGCGCTGGTAAAAAATGCTTCGCTAGGAATTATGACCAAATTTTTTTCTACAGCAAAACATCTAGTTATACTTTTCAGCCTTTACGAGAAAAACGAGATGAACCAGTCAAGCAGCTTGTCAGGGAAAATGTAAATGGGGTTTTAAAAAATAAAAAAGATGCTAATGGTAATTGTATATACAGAATTGTAGATGATAAGAAAGTTGATTCAGTATGGCGTATTCCCTGTCTTCAACCTGCTTCAAAAGAAATGCTTCGTTACCCAACACAAAAACCTTTAGCATTGTTAGAGCGCATAATTCAAGCCAGTAGCAACCCTGATGATGTAGTTTTAGACCCTTTTTGTGGCTGCGGAACAGCTGTACATGCTGCTCAAAAATTAGGTCGTAAATGGATAGGAATTGACATAACTCATTTAGCGATTGGAATTATCGAAAATCGTCTTAAAGAAGCATTTCCCGATGTTGAATACGAGGTACACGGAACACCAAAAGACTTACAAGGTGCCATAGATTTAGCCAACCGTGACAAATATCAATTCCAATGGTGGGCTTGTTCTTTAGTCGATGCTCAACCTTATCAAGGTAAAAAGAAAGGTGCTGATGGTGGTATTGATGGACAAATCTTCTTTACAGATATAGAAAAGGGTAAGTCAATCACCAAGAAAATTATTGTCAGCGTCAAAGGTGGAAAGAATATCTCTCTGACTATGCTTAAAGACTTAATTGCAACTGTACAAGGAAATAAGGCGGAGATAGGTTTATTTATAACTTTGGCATCACCAACTAAACCAATGCTCAAAGAAGCTGCATCACGGGGGTTTTATAAAGCAGGGAACGGGAGAGAATATCCAAGAATACAAATTTTAACTATTGAAGAATTGCTCAATGGGAAGCTTCCTGAGTACTTTGATGCTGGCATGGGAGAGTTAGCATTTAAAAAATCACAACGGGAAACAAAAGTGATAGGGAAGCAGATGGAATTGTTTTAATTGCTGGTAACGCGCTTGCTCAAATGTAAGCTAAATATATCGAACAGGATTGCGCCCATTAAAAACGACGCTGCAATTGCGAATATAGGCATCTTTAAATGCAATTACCAAGCGACCATTCTCAAGTCGGTAACTATTTGCAGCATCAAAAGTACCTTCAATTCTCTGAGTACCGTCAAAGTTAACGATTTCAACATGGGTGATTTCCTGCTCTTTACCTCCTTTCACTACCCAATCACCTGATTTTTGAGCTAGCAGCAGTGAAAGTAGGTTATCTTCTGTACGAACTTGAATGATGAGTTGTTCCATGAGTGTAGATGAAAACTATATCAGGTTAAAAGTTAACTTTAAATTGGAGTTACACCTACGACAATAACTAAGTTTTTGAACGGTCGCCCCTCGGAGAATAGTAACGTGGGTTTGAGAATGCCTCTCGTTGCCAGCTTCTCAACAAGGTATCTATCTACTCCTTATTATCAGCTTCCCGGTATGTTCCATTCTTCCAATCTAATGTATTGCCATATTGGTACAATGCTCTTGCTGCCAATCCAAAAACATCATAACAAGCATCATCAAGAATTGTGAGAAAGGCGTATATCAAACCTGGTTCATAGCTTTTAGTTTTCAAATGAAGTATCCAAAATAATAATCCATTGCTATTGTTGCAATCTAGCAAATCGACTTCATAGGAAACTAGCCCAGTGCCAGTGCCTCTAAACTGGATAGTAAAATCACTTTTTTGAAAGAAAACCTTCATGTCGTTAATCGTAAAACCATTTTGAAGACGTTCTTTGTACTCAGCTTCACCTTGGGCTAGGAAGTCCTTGCCAGATATCCATTGAGGTTCTTTCATGCTGCTATCAAAATCGTTTTCCCTTGACATGGTTCTCATTTATTTAAAGTTCTTGACATTATACTCCTTTGAGGGAATTTTGTTCCGGTGATAACAGAGACTTATAGTTCTACGACAGAATGCGGGTTTTAGAACTTTGAATCGATAAGTCTTGCTTAATTGGGTTAAATCCAGGTACAGGCGCCAACGAAGAATTAAGGATGTTAGCATGGATTCCACATAATCAGCATTATGTGTAATATGGTTTTATAAGCTCGCGCCAATACCCACCCGAACATGAAAAACGACCGCAACGGACAAGCAGAAATTCTCAGCGTCGATGAACTGCGGCGCCTCTTTACCGAAGGATTTACTTGTGACCGTGACCGCGCGTTGTTCGCCATCTGCTTCTATACTGGGTGTAGAGTATCCGAGGCTTTAGCTCTTAAAACTACTGACATCAAGGGCGGAGCTATCATATTCCGTAAGGGTATCACGAAAGGGAAGCTAAAAACTCGAACTGTTGATATCCAACCTGGATTGGCTTCAATACTTGAAAATTACAACCCACCCAAACCTGGCGCCTTATTCCCTGGCAAGCGTGGCATAACTGAACACCTTACCAGGTTCGCAGCTGACAAAATTCTGAGACAAGCAATAAGCCGCATCGGTGTAGAAGGTGTCAGTACTCACAGCTTCCGCAGGACCGCATTAACTCAAATGTCCAGTGCCGGAATTCCGCTTCGCCACATTCAGGAAATCTCTGGGCACAGCGATTTGGGTACGTTACAACGATATTTGGAAGTCACCCCCGAACAACGCAAGAAAGCCATCTCTGTTATTGGGTTTTAACCGAGTCTTACGTAACCTATTTTAGATTTGTTCATATAATCGGCTTTCTTTGGATATATCAATCTTCTGAAAAATCTTCAGGCTTTAACCCTAATTCGCTTTTTCTTCTTGTACATACTTTGTTAAATTTAAAAAGAAACTCTTCCCAAGTATCAGAAACCTCAAATAAGGTAATTACTGTTTGTATTTGTGAACGTAACTGTATTTGAGGTCGAGCCGAGATAAGGACGAAAACGGAAATAGGGATTTAAAAAGCTTGATTTTTCATTACTTATAGCAGTGTTGGGCACAACAAAGTAGCAATTTATCAAACCAATGTAGGATAACCATTTTCAGCATCTGTTTCCGTTTGTTAGGGTCGATGAGGAGCATTGCTGCGCCTCACCTCCCATCCGAAACCGTGCATGAAAGTTTCCCTTCACACGGCTACTCAATGTGTTTCCTTTTTGACATTACGGGACTTCAGACTACCATCACTGGCAGTTTTTTCATCGTGGCAATGACGGTGCAGTAATTGGAGATTATCCCACTTATCTTTACCTCCGCATGTAGTGGGTTCTATATGGTCAACTTCCAATACATCACCTTCTTGAAAATGCAAGCCGCACCAAGCACATTTCCCCTTTTGTTGCTTTAGTAGCGCAGATTTTCTACTAGGCATCTCAGGGTGTTTACTTAGTCTTTGACTCCAGTAAAGGGAATCACCATCGTATGGGCTTTTATCGGCTAAGACCTTAACGTAGTCGTTTACACTGGAATGGAACTCGATATAAGTTGTTAGTTCCAAAGCGTCGCTAGTTGGTCGTGTCGCAAAAACCCATTGCTTATCGCCTATTGTGTGCCAATATTTCTGGTGTCCTTTATTGATGCTTCCGGTTTGTCTTTTCGCCCATCTTCTCAATCGAAGATAGAGTATTCTGTCTAACCGTGAGAAATCCCCTGTGGTTCCTGCATCTGAGACTCTGTAATACCTCGCCCATCCTCTAATTACAGGATTTAAGTCTTTAATAAGCTTTGCTTGAGACTTAGATTTGTTTTTAGTAATGATGGATTTGATTTTAAGTTTGTGGGTCTCAATTGCCTTTTTTGAGGGGGTAATGAGGGTGATGAAACCAAGACTTACACCTCGACTGTTTTTATTGTCTCGGTATTTTCCCGCAGGATATTGTTGGATATGATGTCCAAGAAAATCAAATCCTGCCATACCATCCTCACTTAAGTGCGGATGTAATGTATGTGTTATTCGAGTCTTTTCAGGTTTCAATTCTAAGCCAATACCTTTTAGCCATTGTTTTATGATTTCCTCACACCTAATAATGACCGCTTTGGATTCATTTAAAACAACGAAATCATCAGCATATCTTATGAAAGTAGGCTTCTGTATTTCCTGTCCAAATTTAGCTTTTGACCCGATTACTTTACCTGCCTTATTCGCTGGAAATTCTTGGTCAATAAGATTTTCTAAGCCATGCAAGGCAATATTAGCTAATAATGGTGAAAGCACACCTCCTTGCGGAGTTCCATCATTACTTGCTATGAATTCTCCTGAATCTACAGCCCCAGATTTTAACCAAGCTTTTATTTGTTGCTTAATTTTTCCTTTGACGTTTAGTTTCAGAAGTAATGCTTTATGGTTTATGCGGTCGAAACACTGCGATATATCTGCATCAAGAACGAATTTCGCTTTTGATACTATGCAGTTTTTGATATGTTTAATAGCATCATGGCATGACCTTCCGGGTCGAAAACCATAATTTGATGGCTCAAATCGAGCTTCCCACTCAGGCTCTAACGTAGCTTTTATTATAGCTTGAAGGGCACGGTCAAAAATAGTGGGTATCGAAAGTGGTCTTTTCTCTGTTTTTCCTGGCTTTGGAATCCATATTCTCCGCGTGGGTTTAGATTTGCCGTTTATGTATAGACCATTTGCTAGGTTCAGACGTGCTTCTGGGGACAGTACTTTAATACCATCCACACCTGCTGTCTTTTTACCTTGGTTGTCTTGCGTTACCCTTCTAACCGCTAATACTCTATTCGACCAAGACCTCATTAATGTTCGTTGGAGTTTTCTGACTCGCTTAATATCACCACAACGCGAAGCGGCGTAGATGCGTTTTTGTAACTTAAAGACGTATCTCTCGACTCTGCGCCAATTGATACTCTTCCATCCCTCAGTATCCAGTATTGAATCTGATTTAAGCTTGGACATTACTACTTACACCCCTAGCTCTATGCACATTGCGGGTTACGTCTGCTTATCCTGGAAGTTACTCCATCCCAATTCGCGGCTTTAACCGTTACTTCGGTTTAGGCATTTGCTTCTTAACCCATCCTGCCCAACTTAAGCTTCTAGCCTGACCGCCTACCTATGTATCGACCTCCATAGGAGCTATAAATTGGGTTACTTCGTTCCTGATATCCATTATTTTGAGTCTTCAGGGGATGCCTATCCACCGGGGGTCTAGGAGGTACGCTGTTCCGGTAACAAGAACCTAACAGTCCCTACCCTATCGGTTATTTCCGCTCCCTTGGTGTGTCCGAAACACAAGCTTATATCCCTTGGTGAGATTTTACGATGGCGAGGGCGACATTTCGCTTGCTCTCCCCATGAACTCTTGCTTGCGGTTGGCGCTTTCAGCAATTGCCGCCTATTACCGCTTTCATCCCCGCTTTACGGATTCGATAGTCAGTCTTGTCCGTGAGGGCTACCATGATTAAATGGTAGTTTATGTGCTTTCAACCCCGCACGCCTTGCGTTAAGACTTGGTTTTCTAGGATACTTACCTCACTTACATGGATATCGAAAGTTATCATCAGTAAAGGATTTAAAGTGCGGACGATAACCTTGGATTGGTTACTTTACTGAAGCCTGGAATCCCCCCATTTCTGGGTTTCTCCAGAACGAATCGCACTTATAGCTATCTCGACTCAACCTCAAGACAAGCAAATTACGGAACGTTTTGCACAAGCTGTTGAGTTACTCGGAAACATTGATGAACATAATACTCATTTTAATATCGTTAATTAGTTATAAATCGAAATTATGATTTTTGTATAGATATAGTTGTGATTTTATAACAATAATCTAAGTAATAATATTTAACATAACAGTATATAAAAATACTTTTTATTAATAACCTTTTGATGTATATTAAAAACATTTAATTTTTTGTATCGTTCACTACTAATCACGAAGTAAAATAACAATGACTCAAGTAAGAATTGAAGGTAAAGAGTATGCTATTAAGCAAATTTTTAGTGATGAATTTGAGTTTAACATCCCTCGCTATCAGCGTCCTTACTCCTGGAATGCTGAAAAAGCAGAAGCATTACTTAATGATTTACTAATTGCATCTCTAGAAGATGAGAGTAAGCCAATTAAAGATGTAGAACCATACTTTTTAGGATGTATTGTATTAATCAAACAAAGTAATAAAAGCAAAGCAGCAATAGTTGATGGGCAACAGCGTTTAACTACTCTTACTATCTTGCTATCAGCTTTACGAGCATCGGTTACAAAAGAAGAAGCTGATGATTTAGTAACGTATCTATATCAAAAAGGTAATAAAATGGCGGATACACCTAACCGATACCGTCTATGCCTGCGTGAACGTGATGAAGAGTTTTTTAGAACTTTCATTCAAGATGAAAACGGAATTGAGAAGCTTAAAGAATTAAATGATTTAGACCTAACTGATAGTCAAAAACTTATAAAAGCTAATGCTTTACTCTTCTTAAATCGCTTACAAGGTATTCAAGAAGAATTGTCTCTTAATTTATTTACAGATGTATTTGATGAGGCTGCTTTAGGGTATTCAAAGTCAATCTCTCCAAATCAAAGATTACGACTAGCTCAATTTATAATTCAACAATGTTTTTTAGTAGTAGTTTCTACCCCAACTCTGGAAACAGCATATAGAATATTTTCTGTTTTGAACGACAGAGGTTTTAATATATCACTTACGGATATTTTGAAAGCTGAGATAATTGGGAAAATATCAGAACAAAAACAAGACATTTATACTAGAAAATGGGAGGAAGATGAAGAAAAACTAGGGCGAGATAATTTTACAGAAATGTTTTCACATATTCGTACAATTCGCCGTAGAGCAAAGCCTAATAAGAATATACTTGAAGAGTTTCGAGAATATGTGATAAAGCCTATAAATAGTTCTGAAAATCTTATTGACACAGTTATATCTCCTTGTGCTAAAGCTTTTTATAAAATCAAAAAACCAAATGATGATACAAATAATCTACCTAAAAAAATAATAAATTTATTTCAATGGCTTAATCAAATCGATAATTTTGATTGGTTGCCACCAGCAATTTTTTATCTATCTAAGCAAAATTCAGAAGAATATCTCGTAGAATTTTTTACAAGATTAGAAAGACTTGCAGCGGGTTTAATGATTTTAAGAGCTAACGTTAATGAAAGAGTTACTCGATACAATAAATTATTAAACTTTATTGACGATAATCGTACTTTATTTGACCCTTATTCGCCGCTTCAACTTTCTTCTGAAGAACAAAGAAAAATAATCAATAATCTCAATGGTGACATTTACCTAGTGGAAAAAGTCCGTCGATATGTTTTACTGCGTTTGGATTATTTACTTTCTGGAGGTGGGGCTAGCTATACTCATGAAGTTATTACAATAGAACATGTATTGCCTCAGAATCCGAGCGCAAACAGTCAATGGTTGCAACTATTTCCTACTAAGAAAGACCGAGAAAAATATGTGCATCGTCTTGGTAATTTAGTTCTACTTTCTCGTAGTAAAAATAGTCAAGCACAAAACTGGGATTTTGAAGTAAAAAAACAAACTTATTTTAGTAAAGGTATTTCTCCTTTTGTTCTGACTACAAATGTTTTACACGAATCAGAATGGACACCAAGTGTTATCGAAAGGCGCCAGGAAGAATTAATGAATCATCTAAAAGTTCTTTGGGATTTACAAGATTCTGAACCGATAAAACAGCTAAGTCTAAACATATAGCAGTTCAACATTTATATTATGTTGTTGCCATATTGCGAGGCACCTTCACACAAAGTACTATAAAGCCAACACTGCATGAACATAAGCGAGAGCGTTCTCCGAAAGAAGCATTGCGGTTGGGACAATGATTTGTATGACGCTTCTTATCCGCGAAATTAGCTTACTGATTCAAGCTTGTAAAAAAGCGTACTTGAATTGGTGAACTCAGAGTTACGGGGGTAAAAGTTCCATTCGGACACCCCTGTAACGCACGGTTCATACAAAATCTGATTTTACGGTTAACTACTGTGGGAGTGGCGCCAAAATTATCTTGGGGCAAGGATTTTTCGTCTAGCAACAAGTATAATTTGCTATTGTTGTAAGAATCTTGTGGAACTGTTACGGGTTGTTCCTTAAGGTATGGCAGTGGATATCGAGCGCTCCTATTATACGAAGTGCGCGCTTTCATTAGGGTCTAATTTCAAATATTTTCTTACCTCTGGTCTAGAACTATTTTTAAGTTTTTGATTTTTATAACCCGACCATTGCTCAACCGTAGGTCTATCCCACCAATATTCTAAAGCTTTATCTTCAACAAATTCACTTAGTTCTTGGTCAGGCCAAATATGCAGACGTTCAAGACATCCAACGTCAGATGCAGCCGTTTCAATTTCCTCCCACTGCTTAATAAAGCTATCAGCCCATGATTTTTTGTTTATCACTAACTTAATAAAGTCTAAACCTGCTGCTATCATCCTTCTTCCATTTGTTCCACGAGCATTTATTGGTTCCCAAAAAATAACCTCTGGATTAAATTTTAATAATTTCTCTAGGTGTCGAGTAAAGTCATCCTGAGTTAATTGTGGCGGAGTAGGAGCAACTGCAACGTAAAGTCTACATCCTGCCTTATATCCCTCTAAAAGGGCTTTCATCCGATGAGAAGGAGGAGGAGAAGCTGGCTCTATTTGGCGACTAAGTATGTCATTTGAATACGGTATACTCATGCCGACGGTTACATCCGGATGAACAAGGATATCCAAATCATTAACCCACAATAGACCACGAGTTAAAATTCTAACCTTTTTTTTATACTTAAGCAAAATTTTAACAACCATACGTGTTATATCTGCTGTCTGCTGATTTTGATAAGGGTCAGTACCAGAACAAAGAAGGACTACGCCTTTGCCAGCTTTAGTTTCATGCCAAACTCTCTTGCGGCTTAATAAATCTTCTAACTTTTTAGGCACATCCTGGCGTATAAGGAGATACTTCCCCCAATCCATTTGCGGGTCAACCACCCCTTTATTTTTTAGGTGCGATTGTCTAGCTCTAATTACTGGGGTAGAGGGAACGTAGCAGAAGGTACATCCATGAAGGCAACCTGATGCTACATTTATTACATAGTCACATAATCCCTTTTTATGGAGAGCGCTTTGTTGGAGTGGGTTGGTTATGTCTTCAAAACCTTGAGTTATAGTCATAATCAGTATACCTGTTTGAGTATTATAATCAATTGAATACCTACAGTTGAGGAGCTTCAAAAAAAGTTTATAGAAGAATGCAAACAATTAATTGTAACCTAGTCTAATCTTTCTTGCTTGAAAATGGTTATTTAAGATTATAAAACTTAGCAATTTTTAGAGGAATCAAACAGATGTCAAACAAAAAAATATATTACTGGAACGCTTCGGGAACTGAATTGCCAGAAATACCTACTTATGCAAAAGCAAAACATTTAGTACTACAAGAATATATCAAAAATTGGATTGAAGTTATTTGTGGTCATTGTATCATTGGTCCTGAAAAGCTAACTTTGATAGACGGATTCTGTGGTGGAGGGATGTATAAAGATGGTGCCGAATTATGGGAAGGTTCAGCCCTGAGAATGATTCGGATGGTGGAGTCAGGTTTAAATAGTGTTCAACAAAGGAAACCGTGGTACAAACCTGATATTGAATATATATTTATTGATAACAACATAGAACATGTAAAGTGTTTAGAGTTACAATTAAGAAATGCTGGCTTTGGACATTATTTAAATTCCGGTAAATGCCGAATTATTCATAATAACTTTTTAGATGAACTAGACGATTGTTTAAATACAGTTCGAGCAAGGAAAGGATACTCTTTTTTCTTCTTAGACCCTTTTGGCTTGGATATTTCTCCATCTGTAGTTAGAAAGATTATTGCGTTGGGTCGCTCAGAAATTCTTTTAACTCATATGCTTTCTGGTTTAGTCAGAATCTTAGCTAGAAGAGAAGAAGAGGGGTATAAGAAGTTTTTTCAATCTTTTGAGGCTGATGAATATTATAAGGAGATGGCCGACCAAAAAGACTTTCTTACAAAACAAGCTTATCTAAGAAATCAAGGTTTATTGTTATACAGGCAAGAAGGACAAGCTAAATATGCATGGACTTTTGCAATTATGAAAAATCCTAAGACAGTTGAATATTATTTAATTCATTTGTCTAGCAATGTAACTGCTTTAGAGGTAATGAAAAAAACTCTGTTTATATACAATAACTTAGAGTATCAATACCATTATGGAGTCTATGGTTTAGGTTTTCGAGAGCTTGATTATTTTGATAATAATTTAAATATTTATAATATTACACAAAAAAATTTAGTAGATTGCTTGGATAATTTGAGTGAGCAATTAATGGAATTAGTCTACAATCAACAAGATGGTATAACTTTTCAGCAACTATATTTAGAAACTACACAAACTAATCCAGCAACAGTACCTCTTTACATGAGTTCTTTATTTCAGCGAGGAGTAGAAAAAGACATAAAATTAATTAGAAATGGAAAATTGACTAGAGCAAGGAATTTAAAACCAGATGATTTAATTATCAAATCTAAAGACACACCTATTTGGATACCTGGGCTACCAACTAAGTTTAACCAAAGAATCAATTTAAACCAAGAATTGACTCAAAATGAAAAAAGTAATAAAATCCCTAAAAAGAGAATTATCAAATCACAAAGTTCTAATTTATGGATTCCAGGATTAACTACCGACTTTAATAGTGATGCCAATCTTTAACTAAAAACAATGCTACAGCAATGAGCATAATTAATGGGAGAAATATTTTATGATAAACACTTCAAATCCACTTTCAATACGGACATAGAGACACGTGAACCGTTTATAAGTGATTGATTAACTTTAGTTAATAAACTCTCGACTATCGGTATTTCTGGCACCCACTTACTTAGAGCATCTTGAACGATATCACTCATCTCTACCGTTCCTGTACCGTATCTATACCGTACCTAGTGCCGTAAGCAATTCATCGTAGACTATATGTATTGGGTGCAGACAGCGTACAGACATGGCGAAAACCAATCGAATCTCAATCAGCTTCAAGTTGGCAGAAGACTTGCTAGAAGAGGCACGAGCCAAAGCAACGGAAAACGAAACCGCCCTGGAGAGCATTAGTAATCAAAGGTCTGCGATGCGTTTTGGATTCGGCGCCCAGTGTAGACAATGGTACAGATACTAATCTGCACGAACAAGATTTAACCAATCTCAAAGAAACTGTACAAACCCTCTCTTCCGAACACTCAAAGCGCATAGAACAGCTTGAAGCCAAGCTCGAACAACTTACCCAAGCATTGATACAGTTAAAAGTTAACTCCTCAACACCCAACCGCCGAAGCAAATCACCATATCCACACAACCAACCCCCAGCCCAAATACTACCTTTTGAGTAAGAAAATTTAGCACGGCGCCTAGTTATCGATATCAAAACCCTGCGCCACCACTGTGAAACCATGACGCAATAAGAATTTCTGTCTTGGAGCAAGAACCGCGACCCCTCCGAGTACAGCTAGAAATATAACGCAGAAGATAACCTATACCACCCTTTTAAATGATATAGAGGTTGAACTTTTTATACGAACCTTAAACTCGCGCGCCTTTATATAAAAACCTGGGTACCCAAATATTTAAACAGCTGAGTTAGATATATACCCAGGTAGCGCTATAATGCTTTTATCTTTAGCGAGGGAAGATTATGCCAATCATCTCTCTTAGTTCCTTCAAAGGCGGAGTGGCAAAAACAACTTCGGCTATCTGCCTTGCATCATTATTTTGTTCAGACGGCGCCACCTTAGTTATCGATGCCGACCCAAATCGTTCGGCGACAACTTGGGCAAGACCCGGTGGTTTACCATTCCAGGTTTGCGGCGAAAAAGAAGCTGCGAAGTTAATGCGCCAGCACTCGTTCGAGTACATAATCTTCGATACGCCTGCTCGTCCCAATGATGTTGAGATTGAGGAATTAGCACGGGGATGCGATTTACTAATTGTTCCAACTCCACCAGATATTTTGGGTATGGACGCAATGACGCTCATCGCTAAGTCGCTGCCACCCGATACTAATTGGAAAGTGTTGCTGACAATGGTTCCACCACCGCCCCAAAAAGACGGGCTTGAGGCGATGTCCGCTCTCATTGCACAGGGTTATCCAGTTTTTAGCAGAGGTATTCGGTTTTATAAAGCCTATAAAGATGCAGTAGCATTAGGGGTTCCCGTAAATAAAGTTAGAGGAGGAAAAGTAGCATGGCGGGATTGGGCGGAAATAAAAAGCGAAATAGTTCAAGCAATTCAAGGGTAAGCAGGTTTAGCGAAGTCTTAGGCGCCGCACAAGAAAATGTTCAAAAATCTGGATACCCAAATACTCAAGAATCTGAACAGCTAGCTAATCAAACGGATGTACAAGAGGATATTCAAAAATCTGAGTACTCAAATACACAACCATCTGAACAACCAACAACCAAACAGTCAGAAACACAAGGTAATATCCAAAATTTTGGGTATTCAAATACTCAAAAATCTGGACAGCAAGCACCTCAACAACTCGAAGTGGCTCTTAAACAACCAAAGAAATTGCCTAAGCGCGAAAATCCTGACTACACACAAACAACTTTTAGGATTCCAAAAAAATTGAGCAGGCAGATTAACCGCGCGCTTATGGATTTAGCGGATGAGGGTATCGAAATGGATAGAAGCGATTTGCTAAAAAAGTTAGCAGGTGTTTTCATTCAGTTAACCGAAGAATTTGGCGTAGTCGAGGCATTAGAGAAATTAAAAAATCTGGGTACCCAGGTTTCGGAGTAGCTTAATGGGGGTGCGATGGCGCCTACTTCTCCTCCAGGTTTAATCGCGCTTATTTACCCTATAGCAACTCCTACATTTGGTTGCTGAATGTCACATTGGTTATAAAAAATATGAATAACAAAATAAACTCCTTCAAGATTCCTGAGTCCTATTTTGAAGGTTGGGAATCAATCGGCGCCGCAATTTAAGTAATTTCGCAGTGAAATTTTAAGTATTTCTGACCGAATAAAAATAATCGTAGGTGATAGATATTCACCTACGATTATTTTTTACAAAGTACTGAAAGTATGTGTTATTATTAATTTTAATGGTACAAATATTTAAACGTCCTCTGCGAGGGTGAGAGTTTGCAGAGACGCATGATTTTTGTGTCAGACTACAATACGTGACAATATATATGTCAAATATCACAACAGTAGTCAACTTAAATGTTGACGTGGTTCCGATTGCTACCCTTATTTTTTGCTCTTGGCGATTTAATAGATTCCTGGTTCCCAGAATCCGAAAAATTACCCGAAAAAGCAAAATAAGATAAGTAAGCACACCTGCTAGGTTAACCTAGGCTTCTTTAGCTCCTTTACGGTATTGATGTTACTGGCATCAATGCCGTATTGGCTTATATATAAAATAATATAACACATCACTTGATAATGTAATTACTTTTTACGGTATTTTGCGGATGAACTCAAAATAAAATAGCGATTTTAAATTAAAATTACCTCGCAAGCCTTATTACTTGGGCAATCGTGAGGTAATTTTTTGAACTGAGTTCAATTTTATATAAAACATTACGTAACGTTTTATATTTAATGTATAGACATTTTGAATATAGGGTATCCGCCGATACCACCACAGTTCTCTGGAGGACAGACACCTTTACCAGCAGCGCAAATTGGGGTAAATATAGCGAAGATACTGTTGGCGAAATATATCTTAATACTCAAAAACCTTATTATTTCGTACTTTGGACAAGACGCAGCCAAAGCCAAAATTTCTAAAGCCGTGATTTCTCGACTTTGAAATATTAAGCAATGTTTCGCCAACAGTGTCTTCGCTATATTTACCCCTACTAGCAAAACTGTCATGAGCCGCCATCCAATGGCTAAAATCTTTACACAGGTTGATTTCAAAAATAATTTGATGGTGGGAGCGCCGAGTATTTCCTCATCCAGATATTTTTTTTGAAAGCCTTTCTCTACAAGCTCTTTAAGCTTCACGTGGCGGCTGGTGACACCTTGGCTACTATTGGCGTACTAGGTATACTAAGCAATCAAAACGTAAGTACTGGTTTTTCACAAAATTAAACTAAGTTTCAAACTAATTTTTTTGTGTATGCTAGTGCCTGCGTACTATCATACACAAAAAACTAGCTTTTTTGTACTAGTATAAACAAAAAATGATATATATCAGTATTTTTAATCCAATACAGGGTATCAATTATTGAGGAGATTTTAATAATAGTTAAATTAAGTATTCCTCTACACATTTTTTCTTGCCTATAAGTATTAATGCTTATGCTTGATATCAGATTAAGCGGAACGCAAGAGGATATCAACTCTGCTATCGAGAGACTTAAAATTACTTTTGAAGTACTGGAGGTTTCGGTTTTTTATCCTAATCGTGAAACCTCTAAACTAGGCAGAGTATACATAAAAGTTAGGTTACTAAAAGTCCTATTACAGCAACGTTCAATCGTATCTCAAATTATCAATTATTTCACTTTTATCTCAACTCAATGCCGAATCAAAGCATAACTAATTTATATTTTTCCTGAACAAAACTTATTCTCTAAATAGAGAGAAAAAGATAAAAATACTTGACTTCATAAAGATAATTCTTTTATTATTAAAATAGTTCACCAACCCAGCATTTTGCCTAAGCGAGGTGTGGGGGTAAAGGGGACCACAAATCAAAACAATTTAGCAATAGCAACTAAGAAGGGGAAGGTACCATGTTGTACCTTCCCCTTTGGGCTTTTTTTCAGGAGGATACTTAGTATAAATTATCTGAATTAAATCTACAAGGATTAGCGATGAAAAACGTCATAAATACATGTGACAAATATTTATGACGTTTTTCAGAATAGCATATGACTATAAGTGTTACGATGCATGAATTACAGAGTTTATTTTTTAATAGTAAATAACTCGAAAAAAGGGCAATAGAATGGCACGTTATATTATAAATAGCGTCATAAATCTTTGATTCTACTGCCGTTATTTTCCTTGAGTTACTTATGCAACATCCAACTTTTTACTCTTCGCAACCAGTATGCACAATACATATCTCTTACTGCTTCGCTCAATCTTTCCCTTTCTATTAAATCAAATTTGTGTACATTATGAGGTCAATTATGAATTTCGATAGAACAAAGGACGTTCAGTTAGTTACTTCTAATCCAGAAAATGTTTTCGATGCTTACCAACTTTTCGTTAAACATCTTAGAACATTAGAATCTGGTGGCAAACACGATAAAACGTCAGATATTCGCACTGCTTTGATTAGATATACGCTGCCGAAATTCGGTTTTCAGTTTTCAAGTGCAAAAAAAATGACGCAGGAGGAGGTGAATGCAGGGCTTGATTTTATGAAAAATCTACCTCTAACAGAACTAACTAATTTACAGGCGTACCAAAATGAGGTTTTTACCTCGCTAGGAGGTGTTTCTAGCAGTCGTACCTACCGGATGCACCTGCAACGCATGATTACTTGGTGTCAGTCCCAGCTCTGGTGGCAAGTCGCTAGTAATCCGGATTCTTGTAGCAAGTACTGTCCGCCCATCCGTAATGGACGCACTATAAGAAAAGATGGCGCCCGCGTTACGGACAAGAAACTCACATCGAGTTCGCCGAATTTTTGCTATACCTTGAACAAATCTGAGGTTACGCCTGAGTTACAACAAGAACTTGATGAATTCTACAAGTTTCAAACCGCAGTTGTTGGCGGTCGTAAACGTCAAGATGCTCCGTTACGCTCTTGTTCCGCGATGGCACACGTCAAAAATGCCCAGCGGTTGTTGGGGTGGTTACATCGCTACCGGAATATACCACTTGCTGATTTATGCTTGAGCAAACTCGTCCCTTTTAGTGGGTTGAATGAGAACGGAGAACGGGATGATGAGGGCATCGATGAGGTTCTGGATTTTGCGGATGAGTTTTTGCAGTGGTTACGCGACGAGCGGGAAGGCAGTCCCAATAGCGAGTTGAAAAACATTGAGTCGCTGGTTGCAATCGCAAAATTTTTATACCACAAGCTATCCAAGACCAAACCCCGCGACCAAGTGGCGACAAAACGAGTTGGTTATCGCGATATTCCCATTATTGAGGAGTTTCGACAACTTGAATGCGAGATAATGAGCCGCGTCAATACTACCCCGCCGGCTGCGGATGAATCGAAAAAGTTCCTAGATTGGACTACCTATAAAGCCTGCGTGCAAAGGTTAATTGCCGAGTGCGCCCCAAGGGATCAAAAAGCCAAAAAACGTTCCGAGGGGGCCATTGCTCAAAGTCACCAAATGGCACTTATTTGTTTAATATTAAGCGTTTTCCCAGACCGTGGACGAACAATCCGAGAGCTAGAACTGGGAAGAACGCTTGTAAAGCGAGATGGTAAGTGGTTTATCGAACAAAATGCCACAGATTTTAAAACAGGAGATTCGTTTTGCAAAAACAGACAGAAACGAATCGTGGAATTATCCGAATTAGTATATCCTTTGCTTGAGGATTGGTTATACAAGTGGCGTTCTGTTTTCAAACCCCAGCATTCATTTGTGTTTACGCAATTGAACGGTAAGCCAATAAATGAGCGAGCTTTATGTAGTTATTTTCAAAAGCGAATGTACCGCCTAACCGGCAAGCTCTTTACCCCACACATGGTACGTGATTCCGTGGTAACTCATTTTAAGTTATCAGGGGCGCCGGATTATGTTTTAGCAGCGTTAGCGGATTTGATGGCGCACAGTCAAAGAACGCAGCAGCGGATTTATGACCGACGCACTCCACAGCAAAAGGTAGCCCCGGCGCTGGAAGCTTTAGAAATGATTCCCACAGGAAATTTACCATCGCCTCCACCATTGAACGTGAAGAAAATTGTCGGTTAACAAATTATTCGTTAACCGAAATCAACTAATCTTATATGATGAGATAGTTGAACATTACTATTACTCCAACAGTCAAACAAATTATTCAAAATGCAGCTAAGTAACAAAACTTCTCTGCATTTTAATTTCTAGAAATTTGGGCAAGAAATGAGTTAGCTAAAAAGTCTACTTCCGCTGTAATTAAACAAGAAAATAATACGAATGAGTAATTAATTTCAAGCAATTCAATTTATTAAACAAATATAAAAAACGCTTGATTTACTCTGAAAAATGGATTAATATTATAAAGCATAAAACCTAGAAAAGGTATTGTTATTATGAACTCAAAAAGAATTAAAGCTGCCAAATTAATGCGTCACTCAAAGAAAATGCAGGAAACAATTTACTTCAGGTGCCTAAATACTCAGCAAGCCACCGATTTAGAAGTAACTAAAAATGCCGAATTAATGCATCACTCAAAGGAGATGCATGAAAAAGCTTACAGTTCCTAGAATATTTTATAAAGGGGTTTAAGAACGTTAATTTAATTCAAAACCCTTGAAATTAAAAAAGAAAAATAGGGAGTAAGGGGTATAAGTATCATTAGAACTATTACCGGGGTAGCTTAAAAGTCTTATTGCATAAGGGTTTTATCGAGGGGTGTAGTAGCTCGACGGCATGAAATCGCATTCGTCACCCCTTACGAGAAATCAAAGGTTATGCCTGAAGGCAAGCTTCGCTAACAGCGCCTAAAAATTTCTGTAATATTCATGTAATACGTCTTAACCCGGTTTTATGTTCCGATGCTACTAATACCCCTACCAAGATTAAAAAAGATGTTCTTGAGCAAGAAACAGGAGAATTAGATTAATAATTTTTTAGTTTTAATCCTCTTGCTAACTAAGTGTTTACTTTGCAAATACTTTGACCTACTTTGCTCCATCAGCCTTACAGCGCTGGGGCATTAGTCGCATTATTAAGCGTTATTCATTTCTTACTCTTGCAAATAACAATATCTAATTATGTACGACAAAGCTAAACATGCAACACATTCTGTTACCTACATAAAGAAAAGTATGCCTTGGGAAGACACAGCAAATGTTTTAGAGCTTTATAGACAAGAAGCTGGTGCTATTAAAGCTGCTTATGGTGAAAGCAATAATAATGCCATTGTAAATAATTTGCAAATGTTTTTATCTTTAGCTTTTATACTATTGATTCCTGTAGACAGAGCTAGGACTTATTACGAACTTGAAGTTGGTAAAACTTTTGTTTATGGTATGTACAAAGATGGTAGGTTTACGCCAGCCTATAAAATCAAGGACAATAGCCAAGCTACTTGGTATATACATTTAATGCCAGAAAATTATAAAACGGGTGAGATTTATGGCGAATCCTGGCGAGAAATGCCAAATATAGAGTTTTTAGATGGCACAAAACTTTATGATTATATTAATAAATGGCTAAATGCAGGGTAAGCGCATAAAAATTTGTATCATAAAGTACAGAATATTTGACCAAGAGA
>NZ_MRCD01000133.1 GCF_001904745.1 Calothrix sp. HK-06 | reverse complement strand
GGCTACGATAGTTGGAGAGTTGTCTCCTGCAACAATTGCTCGGTGCCAGGGCAATATTACAAACAAAACCCTTCTCTTATTTGCAAGAGAAGGCTTTTGTTTTGGTAGGGTTGTTATGGCTATAAAACAATCAAATAATGGTGCGTGATAGTACTTAATTACTTATTGGCATCAAAAAATTATTTGTAAAATGTAAAAATGCCACAAGGCGCCAGGAGAAAAGTCTCCCAACCCTTGTGAATTTTTTGTTTATTGTTAGCATGACTGTGTTTAGATATTACTCTAAGCTGCTAACTGGGGTTGTGCGGTTAAGTTTTGCAGTGCTTGTTGCATCTGAATCACTATGTCAAATTGAGAATTACTGCTTTGCTGTATTTGAGCAAGGGTATCACTCAAAATTTGCAATTTTTGGCGCAACTCGTCTAACCCGTCTTGAGTTGGTTGAAGTGTTTCTTCATATAAGCTTACCTTTGCTCTTGATTCTGCAAGAGCGTCTTTAAGCATTAATAAATTATCTTCCTTAACTTTTAAATCCTGATATTTTTCTTCATACTCTGATGTTTGATTATCTATAGTGTCTTGCGATAATTCAATACCAGCATTTATTTGTTCAATTTGACGCTCAACATCCTGCAATATTGCAAATTGCTGTTTTTGTTGCAACTCAATTTGTGCCAATATCGGTTTTAAGTCGATTTGGCTGCCTTGAGCGTTGCTATTTTTACCTTGGCGCCGCATTAAAACCGTTTGATATTGTCGCAGTTCTCCTTGACGCTGTACCAAACTTCGACGTTGACCTACCAGTGTTTCGTTTAACATCTGATAAAGGTCTTTTTCATCGTTCAGTTCTTCTTCAAGGGTAGCTAACTCGCTAACATCAGCAATACTCATTTTTTGCTGAATTTCTTTAATCGCATCTTCTTTATAATTAAGCTCTTGTTCTTGGTCGTGAACAAAACTTGAATCGATATTTAACTTATCTTGTAAATCTTGTACTCTTTTTTCTAACTCCTCTAAAGACATCAACTCTAAAGCTTCAATATCAACAGATTCGTTCAAACTTGCATCACCAGGCGCTGCTAAACTGCAAACTTGTTGATATAAGTCTTCTTGGGAACGTAACTGTTCTTTGAGAATACGCGCATACTCTTGCTTTGCGTCAAGCACAGCAGTGTTTGCTTTTAACTCGTTTGTCTGCTGGTCTAAAACAGCTTTGACTTGCTGACACTCATTTTGAGTCGCATCAAGCTCTTGTGATAAATTTTCAATTTCAAGTTGCTGCTGTTCTACCGAAGCTTTTTGTTGCTCGAACTTTTGCCAGTGTGCGTTCAATAACTCCTGTTGAGTATTTACCACTTCAAAAGCATAATTTAAACTCTCTTGAATAGCGTCAGTCGAAACAACACTTGCTAGCATACCTTCGAGCAATCCATAAAAAACTCCAGCTTGCTCTGAATCTATTACTGTTCCCTGTTGTAAATTTGCGCTCAATTCTTCTAAACGCCCTTGTTCACCACGTAAATGGTTCCAGGCGCCTTCTAACTCTTGACTCCTTTTCTCAATTTCTTGTTTTAATGTTTCAATTTCAGCACGAGAGTTGTCAACCTCTTGTTTTTCAGAGTCTAAATTTTGGCACTCCTCTTCAAGCTGCTGAAGTTGTGCCATCCTATCTTCCATCTCAAGCTCTCGTCGTGAGAGTTCCTGCGCTTGGAAAGTTAACGACTCCTTCCACTGATTTATTTCTTCCTCCTTGGCTTTAAATTTTTCTACCTGTCGAGAATAATTCTGCAAAATCGTGGCCAAAGGGCGCCCAGCTTCTTGAATACGTTGAACTTGTCGAGTTGGACTTAATTCCACCATCACAAGGGCGCCATCATTTAATTTATTAGCATCCTCGGCGGAGATTATTTCTTCAGATACTGCGCTCCAACTTTGGTCGTTGCGCTGACAAGCTAGGAGCTTTAGTTCTGCTTTGCTCCCACCACCGAGTAAACCGCCTTTTTGTTTTTGTACTTCTGCTAAATACAGCACACCTTTAATCCTTTTGATGCACTTCTTAGAGTGTCGTTAGTTGTTAATAGTTATACGTTAAATAATCATGCAACCCACCATATCCAACCCGATAATAGCTAGACAAAGCAGGCAAAACTATTTATATTCGCGACATGTCAATTTTGACTATGGACATATACTTTAATCGCGTCATCATATTGTGTACCCATTTTGGCTAAAATGACTACCGTGTTATCACTGGCATTAAAATATGGAATGAATCAGTTAAAAACAAGTATTCACAATTTTTTTCTCACCTTTAAATAATAGCTGCATAAATGGGCACAATAAAAACAAGTATACACAGGAGTGCCTTTAAGTGCCTTGGAGCTAGATGCAGGGAAATTTAGATGAAATTGATATTCGCAGTATCCTGCAATTGATTGAGCTAGGACAGCGAACCGGGGTGTTGTTTGTATCCTCGTTGGAACCTAACCCAACTGAATCTTGGTTCATGTTTTTTCTCAATGGTCAAATTGCATATGCTAGCAATGGAGTGCAAAACCTATCAAGACTTGATGATTATTTACGCCATTATCGAGTCAAACCCCCTATTGATAAGTTCACAAGCAATATATTTGATGTCCAAGTACGACGACGAAAAGACCAACTAGCTTTTAGTGCATCGTATTCGTTGCCAGAATATAGTTACTTATGGGCGTTGCTCGAACAAAATATTATTAACACAACCCAAGCTCGTACCATTATTCAAGGTCTTATTCGCGAAACAATCTTTGATTTACTAAATTTAAACCGTGGAAATTTTATTTTTGAGGTAACTTCTCCGCTTGCTCCTGTGTTAAGCACCTGGGAGACTGCACCACTTACATCGCAAGCCATCAGGCAAGTACAAGACTGGAAACAGCTTTACCCCTATATCCAATCTCCTGACCAACTGCCAATGCTCGCATCTGTCGTTCGACTACAGTCTTCTATGCCAATGGCTACTGCGAACAAACTTAAACAGTGGGCTGATGGAAAAACTTCGCTTCGTCAACTCGCACGCTACCTCAATCGCGATATATTGACTGTCGCTAAGGCTTTATACCCTTATGTGCTACAAGGGTGGGTACATGTTGTATATACGAATACAATAGGTTTAGCAGAAAATCAACCAACCATAGAGGAGAATCAGATAACCACAAAAAAAACTATTGTTTTCATCGACTCAGAAACAAGTACATGTAGCTCGGTAGAGTCTATTTTTATGTCAGAAGGTTTTAATGCTGGCGTTTTCTCAAATCCCATACAAGCGCTCACTGGTATCTTTACCCTGAAGCCTAATTTAATTCTATCTGAGCTAACGATGCCAGAATTGAATGGCTATGAGATTTGTGCAATGTTACGTTCGTGCCAAGCATTTCAGCACTTACCAATTATTATGCTGACTGACCAAAAGAATTTTACTCTTCTTGCTAAAGCCAAAATGGCAGGAGCTACAGGGTTTTTAAGTAAACCTTTTAACAATGCTGATTTAGTAATGTTAGTCAAACAGTGCCTGAATAGCCCTGTTTTCGGGAACAATAAAAATACAGGACTTGTTGATTACACTCAATATAGGGTAAAAAATAATATCACATAACAAACAAAAACCCATCGTTTATAAAATTTGTCAAGGAATAGAATAAATTTATACATAAATCAAGCGGGGCAGGGAATGTTCCATATTTTTAGGGACATCTACATACAAAGAGGTAGTAATGGGGTATATGAGTACAGTTCTGATTGTAGAAGATAGTATCGCGCAGAGGGAGATGATTACTGACCTCTTGAAGGCGAGCGGGATGATTGTTACCCATGCCGCAGATGGGGTGGAGGCGCTTGAGGCGATTTTAAGCGAACCCCCCGATTTGGTAGTTTTGGATATTGTTATGCCTAGAATGAATGGTTACGAGGTGTGTCGGCGCCTCAAGTCTGACCCAAAGACTCAAAATGTTCCTGTTGTAATGTGTTCTAGTAAGGGGGAGGAGTTTGACCGCTATTGGGGTATGAAACAAGGCGCCGATGCGTATATTGCGAAACCTTTTCAACCGACTGAGTTGGTGGGTACTGTTAAACAATTGCTGCGAGGATGAGTCACGTATGACGCTAAAACCAGATTTTTTAGTTGGAGACTCAGATTACCAGTTGGGTCGAGAGTTAGAAGTATCAAGTCCCGAAGGTGAGTTACATTTAAGGTTCTTTATTCCTTCGCACCAAGAGTTCGCTTTACTCGCTACTGGTATTCGCGAGGTTATTGAACTTAGTCCCGATAGAATTACCCCTATTCCTAATGCTTCTCCTTTACTTTTGGGTACTCTAAATTTACGAGGTCGTGTTATTTGGGTGGCTGATTTAGGACAGTTTTTGGGTGACGCTACTCCGTTAAATACCGACCGCGCAGAAATTCCAGTAATTGCTATCGAAGAACAAGAAACAATTGTTGGTTTGGCTGTTGATTCTATTGGTGGTATGGATTGGCTTTTGGTGCAGCATCTTGCCGCTCCTACCAATATTCCTGATATAGCAGCGCCTTTTTTACGAGGTGAGTGGTATTCCAATACCGAAGGTAATTCTAGCTTACGATTGCTAGACCAAACTGCTATTTTGCGTTCTGCGCGGTGGGCAGGTTAATAAGATTAGACGGAGGCTATAAATGACTACTAGTATTGATGATTACTCTTCTATTTATCAACAGGCTGTTAATGCCTATGCTCAACAAAATTATCACCATGCTGCTACCTTGGTTGACACTGTAGTGACTATGGCGCCACATGACCCAAATACGCATTTACTACGGGGACATGTATATTACGTGTTGCAAAAATATGATGTTGCGACAGTTGAGTACGAAAAAGTTTTAGAAATTACTAGTGACCCAGAAATTACCGCTTTTGCTAAAACTGGTTTAGAAAATATTAGTCACTACCAACAATTTTCTAATACCGATACCAACTTTAAAGAGTCGGATATAAATTCGGACGTGCTTACAAAGAACGAGTCGGCTAATTTCTCCGATTTGGTCGATGCTAGCGAGTTTGATGCTGTGGCGCCGTATCTAGATTCTACCGCAGATGCTTCTCCATTTGGTGATATGGATATATCTAAAAGTGGTTTTGATTTAAGCGCACTGAATAGTAATAATCACTTCAGTGATATTAGTAGCGATAGCGACTTATTATCAAGCAATCCCTTTGATGTGCCTACCGATGGCACCGTATTTAGTTACAAAGTTAGCGATGCTCCTGGCAATAATGACCCGTTTGCTTTAGATCAAGGGAATGTAACTCCTAATCAATCTTCCTCAGATAAAAGCGAACTAGAATTACCTCCATTCTGGCTATCTGATATTCCACCAAGCAATAACTTAGATACTGGTGATGGTAATAATGTAAATACTACTAATAGCTCCGAACCATTTGATATACCTGAATTTGAAATGGAGTCAGAATCAGTTTATAATCATAATTCGGATTTAAATGCTGTAAATAATAATGATGATGTAACTCTTTATATTAATGATAATAATGCAACGTCCAAGCCAGAAATTAAGACTGATACATTAAATTTTACAACGTTTGATAGTATAATAGAAGCTCATGAAAGTAGTGCAAATTTAACTACAGAAACACAACAAAGAAGGGGTGAATTTTCGACGTTTAGTATCGATGCAACCCAAGAAGAGAAAGTGTTCGCGAGTAATCCTACATCGAATGCTAGCAGCTTTGATATGGATGATAGCTTTGATTTTGAGGCGTTTGAGTCAGCATTTGGGTCAGATAGCGGTGCCCCAGATATTGAGAAAGCATCTGATAATAGTGTGCCTTCATTTGAATCAAAAACCTCTAGTAATAATGGCAGCAAAAATTCTAACAATATAGAATTTTTAGAAGATTTTGATGCATTCGATGACCTTGGTAACATTCCAGGGTTTGAAATGAGTCACGAATCTACTTTTGGTGGTTCCCAATCAAATCATTCTGGGTCTTTTAATACCCCCATAAAATCGAACACACAAAGTAAATTTTCTTCGACTAAATTAAATAAACCAGAAGCTACACGTGACTCAGAGTTGTTTAGTATTACTTCAACACATGAAGCTGTACCAATATTTACTCAATCTGATGTTAGTCGCTTAGAACCACAAGTAAGTATAGAACAAGGTATACTGGCGCCATTAGAAAATGCTCCTTTAGAAAGTAAACAATGGTTTATAGCAGGAACAGTAGGTGTAGTGAGTGCGGTGGTTGTCGCTGCTGTTAGCTTTGCTGCTGCTAATTTATCTGAAGCTAACCAACGTCCTGCTATTAATAGGACTGGTTGGGCAATGGCATTAGCTGCGGGTGTTGTTTCTTTTGCTACGACTGGAGTCATGGGTAGTTTGACGTTTAAACAAATTCGTCGCACTACTAAAAATTTACAAAGTCAGTTTGACTCTGTACGTCAAGGTAATTTGGGTGTGCAAGCAACTGTATATTCTGAAGATGAATTTGGACAGTTGGCTGCGGGTTTTAATGAGATGACTCGTGTAATTTTTACCACGACGAATGAAGCTACACGCAAGGCACAAGAACAAGAAGAAGCCAAAGAAAATTTGCAACGCCAGGTAATTCGCTTACTTGATGACGTGGAAGGCGCCGCACGGGGTGATTTGACGGTGCAAGCTGAAGTAACCGCTGACGTACTTGGCGCCGTTGCCGATGCTTTCAATTTAACAATTCAAAACCTGCGGGATATTGTCCAACAAGTTAAAGTTGCCGCGAAGGAAGTTACTAAAGGCGCCACTAATTCAGAAACGTTTGCACGCGCACTTTCTACAGACGCATTACGACAAGCTGAAGAACTCGCGGTAACGCTGAATTCGGTGCAGGTAATGACAGATTCTATACAACGGGTAGCAGAAGCAGCACGCGAAGCTGAGACTGTTGCTCGTGATGCAAGTTCTATTGCGCTTAAAGGTGGAGAAGCTGTAGAAAACACCGTAGCGGGTATTTTAGAAATTCGGGAAACAGTGGCAGAAACCACGCGCAAAGTTAAAAGGTTGGCAGAATCATCGCAAGAAATTTCTAAAATTGTGGCATTAATTTCTCAAATTGCTTCGCGGACAAACTTATTAGCATTAAACGCGAGTATAGAAGCAGCACGAGCAGGAGAAGCAGGACGAGGATTTGCAATTGTCGCAGACGAAGTTAGGCAGTTAGCAGATAAGTCAGCGAAATCTCTCAAAGAGATAGAACAAATTGTGATGCAAATTCAAAGTGAGACATCTTCTGTAATGACAGCAATGGAAGAAGGAACACAGCAGGTAATTACGGGTACAAAACTTGCCGAAGAAGCAAAACGCTCGCTCGACAACATCATCCAGGTTGCCAACCGTATCGATATATTAGTGCGTTCCATCACCGCTGACACCGTAGACCAAACCGAAACATCGCGTGCAGTTGCTCAGGTTATGCAGTCGGTAGAGTTAACTGCCCAAGAAACATCGCAAGAAGCACAACGAGTAAGTGGTGCTTTACAACACTTAGTTGGTGTATCACGCGACTTAATTGCGTCGGTAGAACGTTTCCGTGTAGAAACCGCAGAGTCTCGGTGAGAGGGTAAGAGGGTAAGAGGGTGAGAGGGTGAGAGGGTGAGAGGGTGAGAAAAATATATTTCTTTATCCCACACTTCCACACTCCTACACTCCTACACTCCCACACTCCCCTATTCATAACTATTTATTTAAAAAAAGATTATGTTACCTGAACAACAACAACGTATATTAGGCTATTTTATAGAAGAAGCTAGAGACCATTTAAATACGATTGAGCAAGGTTTGCTGAATCTTCAGGAAACTTTAAATGACCCGGAAATGATTAACGAAGTGTTTCGGGCTGCTCATTCTATAAAAGGTGGCGCCGCGATGTTATCTTTAAATAGTATTCAGCGAACTGCTCACCGTTTGGAAGATTGCTTTAAGGTTTTAAAAGAAAACCCAATTATTGTTGACCAAAAGTTAGAGTCTTTATTTCTTGGTGTTTCTGATACTCTCAAAGCTTTACTCGAACATTTAAGCGGCCCGTTTGGACTTTCTGAAGAAGCAGCAGCTAACTTGATGAGTGAAGCTGAACCCGTTTTTGGATGGTTGAATGAACATTTAGAGTCTCTTTTGGGTACACAAAATGGTACCACTATTAAAGTTAGTACTCTTGAACCATTACCCAGTAGAGACGTGTTATCCGAAGGATTACACGTCGTAACAAATCACGTCTCTACAACAACGACAATAACACCTGTTAGTAGTGCTGACGATTGGCAACAGTTCCAAAGTGGGGTATTACAAAAGCTTCGGGATATGTTGCAATTATTTAAACAAGAGGCAACCGACTCGTCTCGTAAGGGTTTGGAAGCTTGTTTGCAATATTTGGTAATTATTGGACAAGATTTAAACTTGACTAATTGGTGTCATTTGTGTAGAGGTGCTGCAACAGCGGTGACTAACCCAGATAATAGTTATTTGACCTTAGCCAAGATTATTATTACAGAAATTAAAACCGCTCTTGAATTGGCAATAGCTGGTAGAGATGCTTCCATTGCCATTAGTCCACAGTTAGAAGCACTCCAGAATGTACCAGATATTTCCCTACTCGAACTCAGCAGCGACTTCTTTGATAGTAAAGTTGTATATTCGGCACCAATTGAATCTATAGTTGAAATAACTGATTTAAATCAAATATCTGACCATAGTCCTTTTTTACACGATATTGATTTCGATGATATCAACTCAGATGATATTAACTCTTTGTTTGACATCACCGAACAATTAGACTTTGAGATTGATATTACCGATATTACAGAAATAGAAGTTACTTTAGATGAGGATACTATCGAGTCTTTGTTTGAATTATCTGAAGATATACAAGAGATAGAAGATGTTTTCGACTCAGATGATAAAGTTGCTGAGAATATTAATGATTTAACTGCTTTAAATGGTACGAGTACGTATGAAGACCATCATGGGCCTATTGTAGGTATTGCTGAACTTACCGAACTCGACGAGTTATTTAAGGATGATGCTTCGGAGTTGGATGATATAACTTCGGTTGAACAACTTCCAGAAATTTCGGTTGGTAGTGGTATTGAATTATATAAAGATGCTGGTTATGATATTGATGCCTCAAATAGCGAACTCGATGATTTGTTAGTTATTGATTCTGGTACAAATTTTTACCTTAGTCCTAATAGGGGTAATGAAGAATTAACGGTTGTTCAGTTGTTTGGTAGTTCTCTCGATGATGTTGAAGAGTTAGTTATTGTTGAAGATGACTTATCTTTACCTTCTGTTGTTAGTGTTGATGATATAACAGGCACCCAAATTAGTCCAAATGTACCAGAATTGGATCAAACTGAGGATGATTTTGCATTTCCGTGGAGTTTGGAGGAGTCGTCGGTTAGTTCCGAGTTAGTTGTACTAAGTTCAGTTGATGATTCGGAGTCGGTAGCATCTATATTAGAGTCAAGTTTATTTGCGGCAACTGCGAGTGATGATATTTTTGATGGTTATATGGAGCTTGAGGAAGATGATGATAATTTGTCACTCTCCTTTGATGATGTTAATAATTTATTTGAAGAGTTAACGCCGTCACAAATGGCCGCTGTTTCTGATTATAATAATGATGATGATGTTGAGGAATTACAGCAATTACATTTTGCTCCCATCGAGCCAGAATTTATACATTCGACGAGCGAAACACCAAGTATTGTTCCGGGAAGAGAGGATATTTGGAACTTTGATACATCCGAAGTCGAACTGCAAGTTGCTCCAGAAACAATTGGACAAACTTTTGATATTGGGTTAAATGAAATTTTAGATGATACTGAGTTGAATATTGAGTTTTATCATCAAGTAAATAATGTTAGCAGCTTAGAAGAAATATCTGATAACTTTTTAGAAGAAACTTTCATTATTGAAGAAACAGAATATGCTGTTATACCCTCAAAATCACTCGAACCGCTGTCTATTGCATTTAATTCTGATTTAATTGATGATGACGAATTTGCCGCACTCGAAGCTTTATTAGTGCATGATAGTGGTAAGAGTGAAGTAGAGGCGCCTTTAAATATAGCAGCTTCGGAGAGTGTTTCATCGAACAATAATAATATAGATGCAATAGATGAATTTGGCGACTTAGAAAAAATGCTGGTTTCAAGTGACAGTATTGGTGGAATATCGCAGTCAGTAAATGCTGTTTCTAAACCCCGCAATACTACTAGACGCAGTACAGCACGGTTTGAACAGTTAATGAAGGTGTCTGTAAAACATCTTGATGATATGAGTAACTTGGTTGGGGAGTTGGTGGTTAACCGCAATACCCTCGAACAAGATCAAGAACGTTTACGTCAGTCGCTAGATAATTTACTTATACAAATACACCATTTAAGTGATGTTGGCGCCAGAATGCAGGAATTGTACGAACGTTCGTTACTCGAAGCGTCTTTGTTAGCAACACGAAAACATAGTAATAATGGAGGTTATAGTACACCAGTAAGTAATAAGGATAGTGATAGAGGATTTTCTGAGTTAGAAATGGATAGGTTTACACCTTTCCATACATTATCTCAAGAGATGATTGAGTTGATAGTTAGGGTTCGCGAATCTGCGAGTGATATTGATTTTGTTACCGAGGAAACAGAGAGAGTTGCAAGGCAATTTAGGCAGGTAACAACGCAGTTACAAGAAGGTTTAACTAAAGCACGGATGGTTCCTTTTTCGCAAGTAACCGACCGGGTAAAACGGGGAGTGCGAGATAATGCGATTAAGTGTGGGAAGCAAGTTGAGTTGGTAATAGAAGGTCAAGATACACTGATAGATAAAATGATACTAGAGCATTTGACAGACCCGTTAATTCATATGCTCAATAATGCTATAGCTCATGGTATTGAAACACCAGACGAAAGAACAAGTAAGGGTAAACAACCAGTAGGAATAATAACAGTGCGTGCGTTCCACCAAGGAAACCAAACTGTAATATCTGTGAGCGATGATGGAGCGGGTATTAATGCTGACTATGTGAAACAAAAAGCGATAAAAGTCGGCTTAATAACACCAGAACAAGCGCAAACTATATCTAAGATGGAAGTATATGAATTATTGTTCCAGCCTAATTTTAGTACAAAAGACCAAGCGGATGATTTAGCAGGTCGTGGAGTGGGGATGGATGTTGTACGAACTAGTATTAGTGAAATTAGAGGAACAATAACAACAGATTCAACGGTGGGTAAAGGTACAAACTTTACGATACGATTACCGTTAACGCTAAGTATATGTAAAGCATTGTGTTGTGTATGGGATAAAGCGCGAATTGCATTTCCTATGGATGGTGTGGAAGACACGTTAGATATACCAACTAAAAGCATTCAGAAAAATGCCGATGGGACACTATATATATTGTGGCGTGATACTAAATTACCATTTAAACCATTGAAAGAACTATTAACATTAAATAGGCAACTAAGTCGGGGAAGTGTATATGGGGGGACGCGCGATGATGATATGGTATCTGTGGTAGTGATACGTTCGGCATCAACATTAATAGGGTTGCAAGTAGACTCTGTACTCAGCGAACAAGAAATAGTAATTAAACAGTTTGAAGGTCCGGCGCCAAAACCAATAGGAGTAGCAGGCGCCACAGTGTTGGGGGATGGTAGAATTATGCCAATTGCGGATGTGTTGGAAATAATCGATATATTCCAAGGACGTACAGCACTTGCAAGTCCCGTACCATTCTTTGAAGCAGCTAGTAATGGTACAGAATCAACGGGCGCCAAAATAGACCCAACAGTACTAATAGTAGATGATTCGATAACAGTACGCGAATTGTTATCACTCTCGTTTAATAAAGCCGGGTATAGAGTAGAACAAGCGCGCGATGGTCAAGAAGCATGGGAAAAATTACGTTCAGGTTTACCGTGTGACATAGTATTCTGTGATATAGAAATGCCACGCTGCGACGGACTGGAATTATTATCCCGTATATCTAAAGAACCGAGCTTGAGTCAGTTACCTATAGCTATGCTGACATCACGTGGCGCCGATAAACATAAACAAATGGCAATAAATTTAGGCGCCAGTGGGTATTTTACAAAGCCTTATTTGGAAGAAGCTCTGTTGGAAGCTGCTTCAAGGATGTTGAAGGGGGAGAAATTAGTTAGTCCTAATGCTTAAATTATCTTGTGGAACGGGCAGAAAAGCCCGTTTCATACCCACATTGGAATCATGATATAAGCCTCTGACTGGTGCCGTAAACGCTCTGGTAAAATATGAAACTAGCACATTTTTTGAAACCCTTATTATATATGGATTTTTTGAATGTGCAAGTTAGGAGATATAGTTTTTTTACCACGGAGACATAGAGTGACGACAGTAAGAGAATAAAACCACATAATCTGGAGGATTTCCCGCAGGGTAGACCACGAAAGTTAACAAAGTTAAGATACAAGAAAGAAGGAAAAATAATTTAAGAGTAGGCGCCGCAAGTCACAAATCTCTCTGGTTTTCTTCTCTGTATCAAGAGTGTCTTTGTGGTAAGAATCTTAAGCATCCAAATTACTAATAACTTAATGGAACTGGTGCGTGACGCTATGTTTAAAATTTTCGCTTGAACTGGACAAATGTAACAAAATTGCTATAATTTTAGGCTCTTAGTCTATATTTATGCTGTTTTGCTGAAAAATGAATAAGTTAATAATACTGCTGCGAAGGTTTATTATTTCTGTTTTAACAACGATTATTGTTTGTAAGTATTTACTTGCACCGAATATTGCAGTTGCTCGTACTACTAATGTAAATAACGCATCTGAAAATAGTACTGAGTATATATTTAGACATAATTTATTCCATAGTCCTGATGACTTTCTAAAGGATAATACATTATCGGAGTTGGGTCGATACTATGTAAAAGTACCATTTAGGCGCCGACCTATGTCAAGTAATCAAAGTTTGACTTATCCAATTAGTCGTAAAGTAAACCAAGTTGATAATTATCATGGTACTCAGGTTGCTGACCCATATCGCTGGTTGGAAGACCCCGACTCAAAAGAAACTGCTGCTTGGGTAGAAGCTCAAAATCAATTGACTTTTGGCTATTTAAATCAAATACCATATAGAGACAAACTTAAGCAGCGTCTTACTAAGCTGTGGGATTATGAAAAATATGGCATTCCTTTTAAGGAAGGAAGCAGGTATTTTTATTTTAAAAACGATGGACTACAAAACCAGAGTGTTCTATATACTCAAACAAGTCTTGATAGTGAAGCAAATGTATTACTTGACCCTAATAAGCTTTCTGCTGATGGGACTGTTGCGCTTTCTGGTTTATCCATTAGTGATAATGGTAAATTTTTAGCTTATGGTCTTTCTACTTCTGGTTCTGACTGGCAGGAGTGGAAAGTTCGCTCCGTTGAAACTGGCAAAGATTTGGACGATAATCTCAAATGGATTAAGTTTTCCGGCGCCTCATGGACAAATGATAATAAAGGCTTTTTCTACAGTCGCTATGATGAGCCGAATCAAAAAACTAAGCTTGAGGATGTTAATTATTATCAGAAGTTATATTATCACAAACTAGGTACGCCACAATCTCAGGACACTTTAATTTACGAGCGTCGCGACCAGAAAGAATGGGGTTTTAGTGGTAGCGTTACGGAAGATGGGCATTATTTAGTTATCTCCGTATGGTTGGGAACTGATTCTCGAAATTTGGTATTTTATAAAGATTTGACGCAACCGAATACTGATGTAGTTGAGTTGATTAATAAATTTGAGTCAGATTTTAGCTTGGTTGACAGTGATGGTAGCGTTTTATATTTTCGCACCGACTTAGAGGCGCCACGCGGACGAGTAATTGCTATTGATACAAAAGAACCAGCAAGGGCAAATTGGCGCGAAGTAATTGCCCAAACCCCGGAAACGCTCGAAAGTGTGAATATCGTTAATAATTTATTCGTTGCTGACTATCTTAAAGACGCACGTAGTCAAATCAAAATTTTTGACATCAACGGTAAATTTGTTCGTGATGTTGAATTACCAGGTATTGGATCAGTTGGAGGTTTTGGTGGTAAACGTACTGACACCGAAACGTTTTATAGCTTTACTAGCTTTACGGCGCCTGGTACTATCTACCGTTACGATATGATAACGGGTAAAAGTAAAGTATTTAGACAGCCTAAAGTAGATTTCAATCCTGATGATTACGAAGTTAAACAGGTTTTCTACACAAGTAAGGATGGTACTAGAGTTCCAATGTTTATTACCCATAAAAAGGGTATTAAACTGGATGGGAATAATCCAACATATTTATATGCGTATGGTGGGTTTAATGTCTCGCTAACACCTAGCTTTTCTGTCAGTAACTTAGTTTGGATGGAAATGGGTGGAGTATATGCTATGCCAAGCTTACGTGGAGGTGGTGAGTATGGCGAAGACTGGCATCAAGCTGGAATGAAGCAGAATAAGCAAAATGTATTTGATGACTTTATTGCAGCAGCAGAATGGTTGATAGCTAATAAATATACAAAATCCGCTAAACTAGCAATTGGTGGTGGCAGTAACGGTGGACTTTTGGTAGGCGCCTGTATGACACAGCGTCCAGACTTATTTGGCGCCGCACTACCTGCTGTTGGTGTAATGGACATGTTGCGCTTCCATAAGTTTACAATTGGTTGGGCATGGACAGCCGAATATGGTTCACCAGATAATCCAGAAGATTTCAAGACATTATATACATATTCGCCACTACACAACCTCAAACCAGGTACAGCATATCCAGCAACCTTAATAACCACAGCAGACCATGACGATAGAGTTGTACCAGCACATAGCTTCAAATTTGCCGCAGCATTACAAGCAGCCCATAAGGGTTCGGCGCCAGTCTTAATTAGAATAGAAACAAAAGCAGGACACGGTGCAGGAAAACCAACAACAAAAATTATCGAAGAAGCAGCAGATAAATGGGCATTTCTAACGCGCGTCTTAAACATGAAAATGTAGGGTGCGTGAAAGCTTCCAAAAAATAAATTAATATCTTGTGGGATGGGCATCCTTGCCCGTCCTAATATTGGAGGCGCCTATTTGTGAACCACGGTTCACATTTATGCATTATTATGTACTATAAAGATAAAACGTATTGCTATGCTTGAGAACAGTATTCGATTGCTTTCTGTAAAATTTGAAAACGACATACAATAGCATCAAACTGAGCATCCCATTCTTCTGCATCAAGTCTAGAGATTAATCTGGAAAAAAGCCTATCTTGATTTTGTAGTATCCGAAGCAAAATTTCTTGAAGCTTTTTGATTGTAGATTGACTAAACGTTTTACAAATATCTTGTGCCAGTAGAAAAATTGCACCCAAAGAGTATTCAACTATTCCTTGATTTATCTCATCCAACAGTTCTATTAATATACGATCATCATCGCTATAATTTTTGAGTATAAAATTTATATCTTCCAAATCTTTTATTTCTTGACGGTCGTTCCATGCAATAAACTTCAGCACCAACAAAGCACAAGGATTAGCAACTTTTAACTCAATACCATCTACATCAATTATTTTTGCTGTAGATAAAGCTTCGTTTAACCCTAGTAAACTCATTTGACTACCATTAGTCCATTCCAAAACTTGATTGGGCTGGTCAATCGTACCAAAGGGAACAATATCAATTTCTATACCTGTAGAAATATGTATAAACTTATGTTCAACTCTCGCTTTCTTAAAACGTGCATTATTTGCCTCAGTCATTTGATAGGTCAAAGATTTAAAATTAGACCAATCATTTACTTGTACAGCAAAGTCTAAGTCTTTTGTTGCCCGTCCTTCAACATTATATTGTGTATCGAAAACTAAAATCCTGGCGCCTGCACCTACTACTAAAACATTAAATCCTAAAAACTCACAAATATTTTTAATGTCAGATAGTAAAACTTTAATATTCTCATCTATTTTAAGCATTTTGCCGCCTATCTTCAATATACTTATCAAACAAGCGATTTGCAGTTGAGTTTAGTCTGTCGTTATTTTCCTTTATCAGTTCCGCATGAATTAGCAATGGGTCAGCAATGTTTCCTACTTGGTTATCAGAAAAAGCATTTTGAGTTCCAAATTGTTGCAGAAAAATAATTTCCCCTTGGGAACTTGGTATTAAATTTAGCTTATTGACTATTGATTGATAATTACCAGGTATATGTATTATTGCAGATTGAGGATACAGATAATCTGTAGCTATCGCGGCGCCTAACTCTCCACCAATTAAAAATTTACTATGTGAAGCTAACTCGATAATACTGGGCACTACTTCTGAAAATTTACGTTTTTGTTGAAAAGTAAAAGTTCCTAGTAATAACTCTTGACGTAAGCATTCTATATAGCCCATTTCCCAACGCTCTAGAAGCCTTGTATAATTGGCTATCCAGTAACCACCTTTACGTTTTCTCTCTAGATAACCCAGATAGTATAAATTTTCTAAATTATTTTGAATTACCTCTAGCGGTACACTAGAAGCTTTTTCTAGTTCTTCTAGTGAAGCTTCCAGAATGTTAGGTAACTTGAGCAAAATGTAAATTATTTGGAGAGTTGTAGAAGTTATCTGAAAAAGAGATGCATTATTTTTTGAGTCAAGACCTGCACGAATGAAAACATAAGCAGCTTGGCTGTTTAAATATATATTACCAGTAGCATCTATAAATTCTATATTTTCCTTAAGCAGAAACTCAACCATTGAGTTTGTTAAATAACTAGTGATAATAATCTGTTTATATTCTTTATTTTGCTCAGAGATAGACTGATAAGTTGTAAGAAATAAATCCTCTTCGGTAAAACTCTCTAAAATTATACAAATATAATCTATAGAGTTTGTATTGCTGGTAATTGTCAGAAGTCCTGCAATACTCTCATCACTCCAAATCTTTGGTGCTTCTTTAAAATTTACTTGAATGTTAGGAAGCCTTGTTAGCTGCTCTAAACATTTTTTTAATAAAGGATTTGTTTTGCTTGTAGTATGCATAACCTTTATTGTGTACTATGCTATATAAGTTTTGAATACAGTGTACATGGGTATTATAGCAGTATATAGAGAATCAGGCGCCTGTGTAAGGAAATTTGGCTTATGGTGCGAAAATGTGAACCACGGTTCACATTGAGGGGATATCCTTACATAGACTGAGTTTGAGGAATTTTATTTATACTTTTCAACTTGACTGCATAAACGAGCCTTAGCAAACATATCTAGGTTTAGAGAGTAGTGTGAGGTTAAAAAACTTACTACTCTATAAACTTAAATTAAGTGATAATTATTATGAAAAAGCTAGCTTTTCTCGGTTCTGTAATGGCGTTAACATTATTCGGTAACGCAGCTACACATGCAAAATCAATATCTCAGCCCAACGTACAGCAAAATTCTAACATTTCTGCAAAAGTTGCGAACCCTGGAATTATTATTGCACAGGCTAGTAACATGACTGGCGCCTGGAATTGTAATGATGGTGGAGTGTATTTTATTCGCCAAGTAGGAAATCAAATATGGTGGTACGGTCAAAGCAGTGATGGTGGACAAACTTGGTCGAATGTGTTTCAAGGAACGATTACAGGTAGCAGAATAATTGGTAGTTGGGCTGATGTTCCCAAAGGTAGTATAAGAGGTTATGGTGAAATGACACTTAGAATCTCAGGTGGTCGTATTCAAAAAATCTCTGGTGGAGAGAATTTTGGTGGTAGCGTCTGGAGTCGTTAATTCGCTCGCTCACGAAGAATTTGTGAACCACGGTTCACATTTGTAGGGTGCGTGAAAGACATTACAGTTACTCAATGTAACGAAAATTAAACAGTTTTCACGCACCATCTAGAAAATATACGTGACTCATGACAGTATAAAATATTTAAGGTGCCAAATATGACCCTGAAGACCGATATGGGTATTTAAAGCGCCTTTATATTTAATATTTGGGTGGTGAGGATTAGTTGTAAAAAATAAAATAACCTCGGTTGACTTCCGAGGGACTTTCTTCAAAGAGTTGCTGGTTCTCTAAGAATTTCAAATGTTTCTCCGTTGATTGTCAATTCATCGGCGCCGTTACTGCTAGCAACTGCTTCTGTTAATATTCTGGTTGCCCACTCTGTTAAGTTAAGTCCTGATGATTTAGCGATGTCTTGCATTTCTCGCTGCAAGTACGCTGGAATGTGTAAGGTTAATGCGACTGTTTCGAGTGAAGGTATTCGGGAGAGTCTTAACTCTTGTTCACTGTTACGGTAAGTCCAATACTCACATTCATGCGCGCGGGTTTCGCCATCTTTTTCCAGAAAGTTTAACTTACCCAGTTGGTAGCAGTAAAAGTTTTCTTTTTCTTCTAGTAACTCTGGACTACAATTCAAACAGCTCCAACAACTTCGTATTGGTTCACTTGGTGTACATGATGATTTTGGCTGTGTATGTCCTGCATGTGATGTTGCTGCGTCTACACTTTGAGGTGTGTTTGATTTATGCTCTGTTCGTGGTTTTAGCTTCTTTTTGCCTTTACTCCTATTCGATTTAGAGTTGTCGTTTTGCTTTTGGTATGCTTTTACTACTTGAATGATGTGGGTTGCTGTAATCTTACCGTTCGGCGCCGTAGAAACTGCTTGTTGCCAAACTTTTTGTTGTTCGGATGGTGTTAATGCAGTTAATGGACGCGCTTGACGTTCGTTAGCGGGAAGAATTTGTGAACCGTGGTTCACATTTTCATAAACCGCAGCAGCATCTATCAGGTAGTAAGCGGAACGTCGGGACATTTCCCAACGGTTGATGCAATACTCCTCAAAGGTGTCGTAACATTGCCGATATAGTCGCTTATCGCGCAGTATACGCAACGCTTGTCCTATCTCCCAAAATGCCCGTAAACCTCGCTGAACTGTTGATTCTAAACTTTCTAGCTCTAGAACTTCAGCTTCTGAAAGTGCTTTTGGGTTGTTGGTATTTATTTGGTCTACATTACTATTCGGAGTTGAAGCAACTGCTAATTCTTGCTCACCGCCACTAGATAGTTGAAAAGTTGCACCTTTAGCAGTAAAGTCTAGATGTTCCATCGATATCCTTTATCTCTGGGTTAACGACTGTACATTGTTTATTTATCCATGAACTATCCACGGCGCCAGCACTTACTGTCACCGCTTTATCAACGCTCTATACATATTCCGATTATATTGCACATGCAATAAATAATATTGCACAAGTTCTGTCCTTTATGCAAACTTTTTACGTTTTGTATTGATTTTCCGTTCAAGGAATATAGGTAATTAGCCTTTTTTGTTTGTAGTTTCGTTTAAATTTTGCTCAAACCCTTGTAAATACAGGAGTTATACTTTTAAATAGGGTATACAAACCTTATAAATCCAAGAACGTGAGCGCTTTACCTCAACTGCTACTCAAGCGGGGGTATGGTCGGCTTTACATTAAATTTGCCTGTTATTGAAGTTACCAAGGTAAAAATTGTGACTGCCACATCTGTACCATCACTCATACAAGCGCGCCAAAATCGACTAGTTCAGTTGATGGAACAGCTGTTGCAAGATGGCTGGACTCAAACTGGGATAGCTGAGTTTATTGGCGTAGAGTTTACAACGGTGTACCGCTGGGTAAAGGGGAAGACCGTTCCCGAACCGGAGTCTAGGAACTTTGAGAAGTTAGCCCGCTTGAGTGGTGGTACTTCTCAAACGCTGCAAAAGTATCTAGATGGTGAAATAACTTTATCGGTATATCGTCAAGGTGTGGCTGGTAGGATGATGACTCAAGTAAAAAAGCGCTCGTCGAAACCCTCGAACGAGAAAATAAAGCAAGAGGTTTTAGCGAAAATTCGCTTGCTCGAACCCGCAGAAATTGCTGAAATTATTTCTGTCACTGCTGCTTTTCTAGCACAGCAAACGTAAAAAGTTAGGAGGTAGGGTGCGTGACACCATAACAATCGCAAAAGAAAACAAATGAGCTAGTAGCGTCACGCACCTTACGAGTTAGGAGTTAGGACTTAGGAGTTAGGGAGGGGATGCGACCAGTTAGTTGGCGAAAGCTGTTGGTTGGGGAATTTAGCTGGAAAAGGCTAACAAGGTCTGCTGCTCTTATATATTTATTTTTTGCTGCTTTCGTTTATTTTCGGGCTGACAGTATGATTTTCTTACCTCAGCCATCTAGTTATCAAGACACACAAGACATTATCAAGCTTAAAAGTCCAGATGGTATTAAGCTTTCAGCGCTGCATTTAATTAATCCTGCCGCAAAGTACACTATACTCTATGCTCACGGCAACGCTGAAGATTTGGGAGATATTAGGCAAGTACTAGAGAATCTAAAAGCGTTAGGTTTTAATGTATTTGCCTATGACTATCGTGGTTATGGCACAAGCCAAGGAACCCCCTCAGAACAGAATGCCTACAAAGATATAGATACTGCTTATAACTATTTAACTCAAGTTTTGAAAGTGGCGCCACAAAATCTTCTTGTATACGGGCGTTCGGTTGGTGGTGGTTCTGCTGTAGATTTAGCTGCAAGAAAGCAAGTTGCTGGTTTAATTTTAGAAAGTACTTTTACTTCAACTTTTCGTGTCAAAGTTCCTTTTCCAATTTTACCGTTTGACAGGTTTTCTAATATTGACAAAATTGATGATATTAAGGCACCTGTACTAATTATGCATGGTAAAGAGGATAATGTTATTCCTTTTTGGCATAGTCAACAGCTTTTTGAGAAGGTGCCGTCACCTAAGCTGAGTTTGTGGGTAGAAGGCGCCAG